>NZ_CAXOMR010000051.1:0-404 GCF_964210535.1 Rothia mucilaginosa | reverse complement strand
AGGCGGATGATGGCCTGGCGGTTGGGGAAGATTCCCACGGTGTCGGTGCGTCGGCGGATTTCGCGGTTGAGGCGCTCATTGGGGTTGTTGGACCAGATCTGGGTCCATACCCCGGTGGGGAAGGACGCGAAGGCGAGGACGTCTGCCCTGGCTTGATCGAGGTGATCACACACAGCGGGGAGCTTGTCGTGCACGTAGTCCAAGAGTCGGTCGTATTGAGCGTTGACTGAGGCGGCGTCGGGTTGGTCGTACACCGAGTGCAGCATCGCTTTGACGGCGGGCCATAGCGCTTTGGGGGTGATGGACATGAGATTCGCGGCGTAGTGGGTACGGCATCGTTGCCAGGTGGCTCCGGGTAGGTTGGCGGCGATGGCCTCAACCAGGCCCAGATGGGCATCACTGGT
>NZ_CAXOMR010000050.1:0-404 GCF_964210535.1 Rothia mucilaginosa | reverse complement strand
AGGCGGATGATGGCTTGTCGGTTGGGGAAGATTCCCACGGTGTCGGTGCGTCGGCGGATTTCGCGGTTGAGGCGTTCGTTGGGGTTGTTGGACCAGATCTGGGTCCATACCCCGGTGGGGAAGGACGCGAAGGCGAGGACGTCTGCCCTGGCTTGATCGAGGTGATCACACACGGCGGGGAGCTTGTCGTGGACGTAGTCCAAGAGTCGGTCGTATTGAGCGTTGACTGAGGCGGCGTCGGGTTGGTCGTACACCGAGTGCAGCATCGCTTTGACGGCGGGCCATAGTGCTTTGGGGGTGACGGACATGAGATTAGCGGCGTAGTGGGTACGGCATCGTTGCCAGGTGGCTCCGGGTAGGTTGGCGGCGATGGCTTCGACCAGGCCCAGATGGGCATCACTGGT
>NZ_CAXOMR010000049.1:0-424 GCF_964210535.1 Rothia mucilaginosa | reverse complement strand
TGAGTCAAGACTACGGCCGTTATGAACTGACTGTGCGTGAAAATCTTCTTCTGGGTTTGCCGCAGGAGGCTGTTGAGCGTCTTGGTGATGCTGATTTGTGGTCGGCTTTGTCGGTGGCTTGTGCTGATGATTTTGTGCGTGGTCTTGAGGGTGGTTTGGATGCTCAGTTGGGTGAGTCGTTTGGTGGTGTTGGTCTTTCGGGTGGTCAGTGGCAGCGTTTGGCGTTGGCGCGTGTGGTTCTTCGGGATGCGCCGGTGTGGGTGTTGGATGAGCCGACCAGTGCTGTGGATGCTGAGACTGAGGAGGAGATTTTTGCTCGGTTGAAGGTGGCTGCTGTGGGGCGTTTGGTGGTGTTGGTGTCTCATCGTGCGTGGACGTTGCGTGGTGTTGATTCTGTGGTGGTGTTGGATGGTGGGTGTGTGGT
>NZ_CAXOMR010000048.1:0-448 GCF_964210535.1 Rothia mucilaginosa | reverse complement strand
CCTCGGGCGACCAGGTCGGCGAAGAACTCCTTCCAGGCTGGAGCGGTCTCGCTGGTGGACACGCGCACCCCCAGCACTTCGCGGTGTCCGTCATTGTTGACTCCGGTGGCAACCAGAACCGCGCACGAGACGACGCGTCCTCCTTCGCGTACTTTCATGGTCAGTGCGTCAGCGGCGACGAAGGTGAAAGGCCCGGCATCGTGGAGGGGCCGGTTGCGGAACTGGTCCACGTGTTCGTCGAGGTCTGTTGCCATCCGTGAGACCTGGGACTTGGACAGTCCTGTGATCCCCAGGGTTTTGACGAGCTTGTCCATACGGCGCGTGGATACTCCTGCCAGGTAGCAGTCAGCGACCACTGTGATCAACGCGGTTTCACAGCGTTTGCGCCGTTGCAGTAACCATTCTGGGAAGTAGGTGCCTGAGCGCAGCTTGGGGATCGCCACGTCGA
>NZ_CAXOMR010000047.1:0-659 GCF_964210535.1 Rothia mucilaginosa | reverse complement strand
CTCGAGGGAAGAAGAGGCAGCCCAGCCTCGTTTGGCTCAAGCCCTACTTGGCTGGAGCCGAGTGCGCCTCCAGGACGGCAGAGCTCCAGCTCTGCTCAGAGGCCCGATCTGGCAGAGTTGCTGGCGCGAGGCTGCTCTGCCCTGGGCGAGCCTTGCCCAGACTTGCCTCACAGCTAGGCTTCCTTCCCAGGAAGGAGCAGGCTGCGCGCGGCTGGGAGACGCCACTGGCGCCTTCCTGACCTCAGCTCCGCTCCTGCCTTGCCTTTGCACCTAGGCCCCAGGCGTCCTTGGGGAGGGCTTAGGGGACGGTGGCTTGCACACTGCCAAGGGCTCCAGCAGGAAGAGCTCTGTGTGAGCGAAGGAAAGGGCTAGTGCAGGGCTCCTCCAGCCGTTGCTTGGCCGCCCAGACTCAGCGCTGCACGGAGTGCACCAGGCTCCCAGGGTCCCTGGCTGGGGTCTGCAGCCCCACACACCCGGAGGCTGACTCCCTGGGCGCCCAGCAGCTGCCTCACACACGTAGCTTCCCTAGCGCTCTCCTCCCCAGCAGAGACGTGTGCAGCTGGTTGGGGCCTGCCCCTGCGTGCCTGGGCTCCCGCCCACAGCCCCAGCTCAGGGCAAGCAGCCCCTGAGCCAAGACCTGCAGGAGGCGCAGAGCGCCC
>NZ_CAXOMR010000046.1:0-727 GCF_964210535.1 Rothia mucilaginosa | reverse complement strand
CACATCTGGGGGACTCTTGGAATGGTGGCACGACCCTGGAGTTCCTCTCGCCTTTCCTGTGGAGAGCGCCTCCTCTTGAGATGCGACGGGAACGCCGGGAATTCTTTCCCTACGAAACAGGGAAAGGATCCCTCATCTCGAGCTCGGAGGCGGAAACGGGGCTCCCCTGGATGTGTTCGGGACCCTCGTGCTTCCTCTCGAGTGGAGACGGGTGTGTCGGGAACTTCTTGAGTTGCAGAAAGGGTGTGAAGGACCCTTTGGAAGTTCCAGGGGTTAGATGTGATTAGCCTCGAGAAGCCTCAGCGGAAATGGGCCTCATCTCGCCTGGAGGGCAAAACCTCCTGGATTTTCTCGAGTTGCGGCAGGTGCTCTCGACTTACGACGGGGCCCTCAGGGACCCGCTCTGGTGGCCTCAGGAAAGGCCAGTCCCCATGCGAGTTCCTCGGGGGCCTTTCGGAATTCCTCTCCCGCTGATGCCGGGGCCTAAGACCTTGTGTGAACTCAGGGCCGGAACCTGAGGATTCCTCTCCAGTGCTGACATGGATCTTGGGGTACTTCTGGAGTCTCCCCAGGGGAGTCAGTCCTCGTCTCGAATGCGGGCATGCACTTGCGCTTTCCTCCAGAGCGGTAGCAGCAGTGTCACGCAGTCCGCCCCGTGGATCAAAGCATCTATGGTTTTCCCTCGTGTCTTTCCCACGAGGCTTTCCCACGAGGCTTTCCCACAGGG
>NZ_CAXOMR010000045.1:0-876 GCF_964210535.1 Rothia mucilaginosa | reverse complement strand
AACCCGGCGGGTTTTTAGGCATGAGTGAGGCGGGCGGCCCCTCCCCGGTGGAGGTGCCGCCCGCCTCGCAATATGTGCTGAGAGATTAGTCTGCAGGGTTCTCTGTGAGGAACTCGTCGAGGTCGATGCGGTAGCCGTCATCTTCGGCGCGTGCCTTGCGAAGAGCCTCAATGTCGAGGAGCTCTTCGTACTCTTCAAGTAGCTTCAAATCTTCGTAGGAGATGAGCGCGGCAACAGTCTTTCCGTTGCGGCTGATGAGGGGACGTTCGCCGGAGAACACGGCTTCGTTGACTTTGGTTCCGAGGTTGTCGCGGAGTTCTTTAAGAGTCGTGACATTGGAACGAGTCCGGTGAGTGGTGACAGTCATGACTGGTTCCTTTCTGGGGTTGATGCGTTAGCTCCGAGGATAGTTCCTGTGCAGATTCCATCCAGGGGAGCTACTTACATAGTACAACAATGTAAAGTGTGTAAAAAGTGTACACTTTTTCTGCTAAGGTTGAGGTTAAGATTTAAAGCTCTGCCTGAAGGATGCAGATGACTGCAAACCATGTCTCAAGCCCCGCGTACCGGGTCGAATTGACGCGCAAAGCAGCGAAAGAACTGAAGAAAATCCAACGAGAAGACCGGGCTGTCTTTGAGAAAATTATCGCCTGCCTCCGGTCCCTTGGTGACGACCCATATATGGCGGGAGTCAAGAAGCTACAGGGTGAAGAAGGGTACAGGGCACGAGTAGGAAATTACCGCATTCTATACACCATTGATAACGGCGCGGTTGTTGTTGAGGTTTTCCGGGTCGGTCATCGGCGAGAAGTCTATCGTGGCCTGTAGAGTGAATGCGGCGTGATGGACGGTAGCATCTACCCCTCCGCAGGCAAG
>NZ_CAXOMR010000044.1:0-1321 GCF_964210535.1 Rothia mucilaginosa | reverse complement strand
ATCATCAGGTGATATGTCCTGTACCGACTTACCTCCCATGAGGATGTCTCCTTTGGAGGGCTTAAGCATACCCATGAGTGCATTTACTAGGGTTGTCTTTCCCGATCCGCTGGGCCCGACAATACCAATCATCTGCCCGGGACCAAAAGTGAGATTGATGTTTTTAAGAGCTAAAGAATCAGCTTTTGGATACTGGATAGCAAGATTCCTAATGGAAACGCTGGAAATCTCGAGGTAGGTATCGGCAACCGAATTTTTCTGCTTGGGCTGTGCGCTAGAAATAAACTTTCGATATATATCAATTGCGTTTGACCCCGCTGCCATCGAGCTAAGGTCGCTTCCCATCGAGCCAAGCGAGACTATAGCCGAGGTAATACCTATAACAGCTCCAGCAAGAGCACCGGGAGCCGGCACCGAGGCCGCTAGAAAAATAAGGGCTAAAGCTAGCAATGCAGCGCTTATAAAACCAACAATTGTATATATTCTGAGGATGTAACGAGCTAGGCCAATTTCCTCCTCACCGGATTTTTTCCGTTCTTGATTAGCACGATGCGCAAAGAACGACCGAGCATTAAGAATTGCAAGCTCACGAGCAGTAGTTATTTGTGCAATCTGGTTAGTGCTATGCCACGCGTTGTAGCTATATGAATATATTTTTTCCATTGCCTCAGCATTCTTACTCGAATAGAGATGTGACATCAAGGCAACAGGAATCATGCCTGCAAGCATGCAGAGTGAAGCATATACATTGATCTTTCCTACAGAATAGCTAAGAGCTCCCGTCGAAAAAATGATGAATATCAGAGCACCCATAGTGGAAACTTGAGACCCCAGGCTCCCCCCTGTCACAGCTTCATGAGCTGCCCTTGATGAGCGAGCATAATCACCGCTCGCGATTTCCTGAGAGGAACAAGTCGCCAGACGAGAAGATACGTTCTGAATACCCGTACTTGACATTCGAGAATTTAGAATCATACGCAGAGAGTCTGATGCTTGTCCCAGGGCAATGTATCCTGCCAGCACAAAACTAACCCCCAGCGCTAGCGGGAGCACTTCATCCTGGCTCTGGCCCAAATGCTCAACAAGTCTAGTGACAGCCTCCATCTGCAGAGCAGGGAATAGTGATAGGCACACAACAGACACTAGATAGGAAACGGTCCATACGGGGTGATTTTTGAAAGCATAAACCACGGACCAAACAGTATTAGCCATAATCTTACGCATCTTTATAGTCCCTTTCAGCGGAAGTTTTGCGCCCTGCAGAATCTTCAGAGATCTGATTTTTGAAAATTTCCATAAACTTTCCCTCTGCCTTCAGCAG
>NZ_CAXOMR010000043.1:0-1794 GCF_964210535.1 Rothia mucilaginosa | reverse complement strand
GCCCAATTTCTCGAAAAAACCCGCGAAAAAATTCATTTCTTCCTATTTTTTGGTGTCTCAAACGCGCGGCGCTTTAATCCATTTCCTTATTCCGAATTGGTCAGAATATGCACCGGACTCACTGGGTGCAAGAGGTGTGGCAAATCCGGGGGCGTCATTTTTCGACCGTGAGGCGAATTTTTTCGCGCCAAAAATGCGCCCGGATGTCCGCACGAAGTGCGCGAGATTCCATCATGAGACCGCCAAGGCACCAGGAGTCGCGAATCAAGCGAAGCGCGCGACTCCTGCTGCCTGCCAGCGCGTCGATTGTGGAATCACGAAGAACCTGCCGCACTCGCGAAGGAAACCCCCTAGCGCGGCTAAACATCCCATCTGCAAGCCCTGGGATGACAATTCCCGCTAGCCGCGCCTCCTGCCGCTCTCTCAGACCTCTGACACGCTCTACAACGCCCTAAGCCTCACCCGCTCGACCATTCCACCACCGCACCACAAATCTGTTCCCGCAGCTTCACCCCAAACCGAAAAATTTCCGCGATCATCTCAACCTTCCGCACCTGCTCAACCACCAATTCACCCATCGTCTTAAGCTCTTCTTCGCAATCACAGACCCTCTAGACCTTCACGCCCCCAGCACCTGCACACCGCCGCCTGACAGCCCTCTCAACCGCCCCTGAACCTCGCCCCTCAATCCGACTTCTTCGCCCCTCAATCCGACTTCTTCGCCCCTTCTCTGCTCTCTCAAACCCTCATCAGTCATCATCATCAATCACCCCCTAACACCCCCTCATCTGACCCTCTGCACCACCTCTAGAACCTCTCTACCTGACCAACCCAAACCCCCCTCAACACTCACCCCCGCCCCCGCTTATATGCCAAAAAACCCATGAAAACGACACCTCTCTTGCTCTGAGGGACGAAGAGTGAGAGAGGTGTCGTTTTGGTCGGGTGGCTTTGGCTTGGAATCGCGGGGGCGGGGGTGGTGAGCTCAGAAAACACCTTGAGATACACCCAAAAATACAGGGTGCAGGTCTTAAAGAGAGTGGCTGCAGAGGGTCTAACGGGAGTTCTTATCCCACCCAATCCGCCCCTAAATCGTCTTCAAGTTCTCGCGAATCCTCTAGGTTTTCTGGAGCTTGTGGAGCCTGCGGCGCGAGCGGAACTCTCTCGCTTCGCTCGTTCGTGCTCTGCTCTCTCCCTTCCCTCTTTGCCTCTCTGCTCAACCTCCGAGGCTTCCGACTGGAGAGGTGAGCCGCCGCCCATCGATTCGGAGGGAGCAGAGGGAGCAGAGGGAGGGAGCCCTGCCCTTGTGGCTCTCAGGGAGCAAAAAACCCACCCGGGCGGGGTGGGTCTAGGTTCTCTCTGAGAGCTGGTAGGCAGGTGATTGATGATGACGATTCATCGACCCGTCGGTCGCGTCGGTCGCGTCGGTCGGTCACACAGGCGGGGTCATTACGTCCCGCAGCGGCGGCATGTGCAACGGCGTTCATCTGGAATCAGCTTACGTATCCAGAAGGCCCTTTCAGGTCCTCAGCCTCGGCGCTCCTTCACGCCCTGCGGTCACCCGTCAGGGAAGCGGCTGTTAGCTCGTTGCTCGCGAAACCTGCACCCATCTGACGGGGTAATCCCGGGGGGTCAGCCCGGCGGCGTTGTCGCTTCTGTGGTCGTCTTCCCCACACCGTTGGGTTATCCTCCTCCCAACGTTGAGCCCATTCTGCTATGATTGGCTCAAATCTTTTTTAGATTTGTAAGCAAATAAAAATGTACCGCGGATTCGGTCCGCGGTGCATTTTTTTT
>NZ_CAXOMR010000042.1:0-2762 GCF_964210535.1 Rothia mucilaginosa | reverse complement strand
CTTGCCTGCGGAGGGGTAGATGCTGCCGTCCATCACGCCGCGCTCCACCTGTTCCAGGCTCACGCCGCGAGTCTCCGGCAGGTTGCGGAACATCAGCAGCGCAATGACCACGTTCACCACGGCGAAACCGATGAAGGAGCCAGTCAGACCGACCGCACCCAGAATCATGGGGAACGCCAGCGACAGCGCACCGTTCATCATCCATCCGCTAAACGCCGAAATACCCATGCCCGCCGCACGCACACGCAGCGGGAACAGCTCGCTCATAATCACCCAGGTCGACACGTTCAGGCAGGTCTGCATCGCGCCCACAAAGCAGACAATAAGCACCAGCAGAATCCAGGGGCGCGCCTCGTTATCGGCGGGCAGCAGCAGGGATGCACCCGCAATCAGCACGTGGAAAAACGCGGTCGAACTATAGCCAGTAATAACCATGACTCGGCGCGGCACACGCTCCATCAGACGCAGCGACAGAATCGAGCCGAGCACCGCAATCGTACCCGGCGCAATGTTCGCAATGAGCGCCGCGGACTCGCTGAAACCAGCTTCCTTGAGCACCTTAATGCCGTAGTACATGATCGAGTTGATGCCGGTCAGCTGCTGACCCGCGCCAACGAGAATACCGACGAGCAGGATGCGCACGAACCAGCCGCGCACGCCCGCACTGTCCTTACCCGCCGCGGTGTTCTGGGTGGTCGCCTCCGCCTGCAGAGTGCGTTCAATGTCGGCAATCTCGGCCTCGGCACGCTCGGCGGAGCGAATACGCTTCATAACCGCCAGCGCTTGCTCACGCTTACCGACGCGCAGCAGCCAGCGCGGCGACTCGGGCACGCGCAGCATGCCGACGAACAGACCGATGGCGGGCAGGGTGCAGATGGCGAACATCCAGCGCCACACGCCGTCATGCTCACCCCACAGGTTGCCGATGAGGGCGTTCACGATGAACGCGGCGAGCTGACCGCCCACGACCATGAGTTCGTTGCGACCCGAGAGGGAGCCGCGAATTTCGTAGGGTGCGAGCTCCGCGAGGAATACGGGCACCACGGCGGAGGCGCCGCCGACCGCCAGGCCGAGCAGGGTGCGTCCGGTGATGAGTACGGCGACGTTGGGTGCAAATACGCAGGTCAGGGCACCAATGAAGAAGATGGTGGAGAGCCCAATGATGGTGGTTCGGCGGCCGAACCGGTCGGAGATACGGCCGCATCCGAGTGCGCCGATAGCGGCGGCGAAGGCGAGCGATCCGGTGACCCAGCCTTGGGCGGTGGAGTCCATGCCGAGTTCGCGGCTCATGGGTTCGAGCGCGCCGTTAATCACTCCGGTGTCGTAGCCGAAGAGTAGACCGCCGAAGGTGGCGATGAGTGCGATGATGCCGAGGTATCGGCTGTGCTTCCCGGTGCCCAGAGGGGGCAGGGTGGAGGCGGTGCTCTGTGCGCTCATGGTGTCCTTTGATGCCGAGGAGTTAGGGGGAGAGTACACCGACATTGGTGGTTCTTCAGCACTGTCAGTGGGCTAGGTGAGGTGCGTCAGGTTAGACACACCTCACCTAATCCTAGCGAAAACGCTCGGCGGGTGATATTTATTTCTCACCACGCACATTTTTCAGCATATTTTACGGCCGCCATATGTGACCGCCTGAGTGCCCCTTGAGAAGGAGCCCGCATTTAGAAGAGCGCGATCTTCTCTGGTGCCGGGAAGATGGCGTCCAGGGCGGCGAGGTCCTCAGCGTCGAAGCGCAGGCATGCCGCCTGTGCGTTGGCGCGCACCTGCTCGGCGCTGGTTGCACCGGCAATGACGGAGGTGACCGGCGACTGCTGTGCGAGCCAGGAGAACGCCGCCTGCACCTCGGTAATGCCGCGCTCGGTGCAGAAGGTGTGGAAGGCTTCGAGCTGGTCCCAGTTGGCGGCGTCGAGCACGTTCTTCTTGGAGTGGGACAGGCGCGAACCGGCGGGAATGTTGTCGCGGCGGTACTTGCCGGTCAGCAGGCCGTTAGCGAGCGGGAAGTACGGCAGCACACCCATGCCGAAGTGCCGTGCGGCGGGCAGGATTTCGAGTTCTGCGCGGCGGTCGAGCAGGTTGTAGTGGTTTTCAGCGACGATGAACCGTTCGGTGCCGAGTTCACGGGCGCAGTGTTCGGCGTGGGCGAGCTGCCAGCCGGAGAAGTTGGAGTGGCCCAGGTAGCGGACCTTACCGTCGCGTACGAGCTGGTCGAGGGCGCTGAGGGTTTCTTCGATGGGGGTGTTGGGGTCGGGGCTGTGGTAGAAGTACAGGTCAATGTAGTCGGTGCCGAGGCGGCGGAGGGACCCTTCGACGGCGCGCATGATGTAGCGGCGGGATCCGCGGGCGTTGCGGTCGTTGCCGTTGAGGTCGCCGACGGGCAGACCGAATTTGGTGACGATGGTCAGTTCGTCGCGATCGAGGCCGAGCTGGGTGAGGGCGGTGCCGAACATGGTTTCTGAGAGGCCGGGTTCGGCGCCGTAGAGGTCGGCGATGTCGAAGAAGCTGATGCCGGCGTCGACTGCGGCGGCGATGACTTCGTTGGTGCCTTCCTGGGTGCGGGTGGGGGTGCCGGGGCGGCCGAGGTTGTTGCAGCCGATGCCGACGCTGGGTACGACGAGGCCGGAGTTGCCGAGCCTGCGGTAGACGGGGGATTCAATACGTTCCATGTTTTTAACTCTACGTTGTGCGGGTATGTTGCGTGGTTATTTCCCCTCCAGTTGGGAGGCGAAGAGCTTCCTGAAGCGTGATGTGGGGTCGGTCGTTAG
>NZ_CAXOMR010000041.1:0-4096 GCF_964210535.1 Rothia mucilaginosa | reverse complement strand
GGTGCTCTACTAGTCTATAACACCTTTTGTAGCTTTACCAAATCCTCAGGCACATTTTTTTAGTTAGACCCATCACACCCCGAGAGGGTTAGGAAATAACCTCGCCCGGCACCGTCGCCTCGCGTTTCGAAATCGCCTGCAGGGAGCCACTCACTTCCTGCAGATACTTACGAACCGCGGTGCGTTGCGCCTCCTTCGCAGATTCTTCCTTCGATTCCGGCGCCTTGAAACCCAGCTTGAACGCATCCCACTGGCTCGCCGAGGGGTACTTTTCACGGGCATTCCACACCAGCGAGAACGACGCCAGGGTATTTAGTTCCTTTCTCGTGGCGGCCTTCGACAGCACATCAGCCACCGTTGCCACACGTGAAGACTCCGCAACGCTCACCGAGATCTTCGACTGCGCACCCGAGGGCAGGGTCAGCGCCTTATCCGGAGCCAACTGAATATTCAGGTGAATCTGCTGCACCTGCTCGTTCTTCAGATCCAGCTCAGCCAGCGCACGGAAGCGCTTCAGCAGGGACTCATAGTTCTCATCAATCACAACGGCGTTCAGGCGCAGCTCATCCGCCAGCAGACTCACCTGAGCGTAGCTCGCATTAGTACCCAGCGCCGCGTTAGCGGTCAGCACCTTCAGCCACTGATCTTCCTTCAGAGTTGCCGAATCATTGACGCGCAGCGGGCCCACCGGCGCATCCGTAGCGGTGTTAGCAACGTTCTGCGGGTCATTCGCCGAGTCCACGCCGCCATAGGTGACGCTCAGCCGGTGCAAAGAACCGTAGACAGACAGGTTCGTCAGAGCCGTAGCTGCCGCCGTCAAATCGGCTTGTGCAGCCTCCGTGAGGGAGAAAGAACCCACCAGACGCAGATCCTGTTCAGTACGCCCCTGACCCACATAGATGCGCCCCAGCGACTCAATCTTCAGGTAGCGGGTATCGATGTTTTCGCGAACCAGACGCTCACGGCGCGCCAGCAGCTTCTCGTTTGAAACCACCACCGCGGCGTCCTCACCCAGCACACCGGTGGCGGCAATCTGCGGCATCGCGGCAAGCACCCCGGCGGCAGCAATCACGCCACCGGTCAGAAGCAGGGAACGGCGAGGAACCACGAGGCGGCGCGCCTGCTCGGCAATAGCCTCTTTAGCGGCATCTACACGGGTTGAAGAGCCCTTAGCGGAGGATTCCTCAGCGGCGACGGGTGCCGCCTCAGAAACGCCTTGAGAGGGTTCTTGAGTGGACGTAAGGTGAGAGTTTTCGGGTTCAGGAGTAGGTGAAGAAGACACAGATTCTCCAGTTTTAGGGCGAGCACAAAGCCCGCCATTAGTTTGAGGGAGTGAGTCTCTCTAGGATACCGCCCGCACCTATGGGTGAGCTGACAACCCGCGGCGCATCCATCGGAGGGCATAAAGAAAACCTGTGGGGCGGACAGCGTCCACCCCACAGGTCAATTGTGAAAGCCTCAGTTTTCACCACACATCATTAAGCGTCTTCAGCCAAAGTAGCGTTCGGAGCCGGAATATTAGCCGACTCGGCAGCCAACTCAGCGATACGAATCTCACCGGTCGTCGGATCATCGTAGGTCACGTACTCGGTACCGCCAGCCGTAGGCTCAGCGTCCTCGTTCACGTGGTTCTCCGCAATCAGGAAGCCGTGCGCACCAAGAATCTTAGCGACGCGGTCAATATCCTGCGGGGTCGGGGTATGATCCACCACTCGACGAATGTACTCGTTAATGCGCTGGTCACTCACGTACGCCTCGCCACGAGCAGCACGAGACTGCATGAGCTGGCGAACAACTTCCTGCAGCTGCTCATCGGTCAGACGCATCTTCAAAATAGCCATCACTGCCGCGCGGTCCTGCACCGGAACATCCTTGGGATACCCGACGCTCAGCCAGTCGATTACTCGAGAGATTATGCTCTTATCAGGCATCGAGCCCCTCCTTCGAAGCAGTCATCATATGCAATTTAGTGTTCACGGGATTAGTGGCCTCCACCGGTTACGCCGAAGATATTCCAGCCGAAAGTGTGGTCGATAAAGTCCTTAGCGACCCAGAGAATACCGATGATTACGATTGCTACGATAATAGCAAAAATGCAGGACGCGGCAATCTTCGCCACCGTTCCCGGAGGCTCAATTTCAACGAGCTTGCCGTCCGCGGTGTACTCGGTACGACCAGCCAGCAGACGCAGACCGAACGCATACAGCGCCGGAAGGCCCGCACCGAAGAACAAACCGGCAATCAGCACCGGAATAACCTTGTTCACAATGTCCATCAGATATTCCACGGCTACGAACCTGCCTTCTCAGTAGCAAGAGTCTGATCTGCGGATGCGTCAGCGCTGGTGACTGCAGCGCCTTCCTTTTCATCCCAGTCGCCAGTCACGTTCGAAGCGTCAATGTTGTCCTTCTGGGAGTGACGCCACATCAGGAAGCAGAAGATAATCAGCAGCGCGAACACGGTCATTTCGCCAACAAACTGGGTGCCGGTCAGAGCGTTCAGGCCGTGACCAATCAACCAGGTCAGCGCACCCACAATAGCGGCAGCCGGCAGGGTAATCAGCCAAGCAACCACCATGCGGCCAGCAACAGACCAGCGCACCTCAGCACCCTTACGACCCAGGCCACTACCCAGGATTGAACCGGATGCCACGTGAGTGGTGGACAGTGCCATACCGAAGTGGGACGAGGTCAGAATAATCGCAGCGGAAGCGCCATCAGCAGCAACACCCTGCGGGGTGTCCACCTCAACGATGCCCTTACCGAGGGTGCGGATAATGCGCCAACCGCCCAGGTAGGTACCCAGTGCAATAGCAACAGCACAGGAAGCCTTCACCCACAGGGGGATCGCATCATCGTTGTTCAGGGTACCCGAAGCAACCAGAGCCAGGAAGATCACGCCCATGGTCTTCTGCGCGTCGTTGGTACCGTGTGCCAGAGACATCAGGGATGCGGTTGCAACCTGTCCCTTACGGAAACCGCCGTGCTTACGGTCGTCAGCAACCGGAGCAGCAATACGGTAGACCAGCCAAGTGCCGGTTGCCGCCACAATAGCCGCAATGACGGGGGAGAGGACCGCGGGAACAATAATCTTGGACAGAACGCCCATCCACTGCACGCCGTCAAAGCCGATCGCGACAATAGCCGAACCAATCAGGCCACCAAACAGAGCGTGCGATGAGGAGGAGGGAAGACCCAGAAGCCAGGTCAAAACATTCCAGAGGATGCCGCCAACCAGGCCGGTAAAGACGATAAGCATCAGCGCCGGGCCGTCTGTTGTTACATCGATACGATCCAGGTTCACGATGCCGCTACCAACCGAGCGTGCCACCTCAACAGAGAGGAACGCGCCGACGAGGTTCAGGGACGCAGACAGCGCCACGGCGGTCTTAGGCTTCAGCGCACCGGTGGCGATGGAGGTTGCCATCGCGTTGCCGGTGTCGTGGAAGCCATTCGTAAAGTCGAAGGCGAGCGCGGTCAGCACCACGATCACGAGAATAATGAGTTCTGTAGTCACAAGAAAATTATCTGTCGGTTTTCGCGAAATCTAAAGTATTCCGAATTAACACGAAATAACAGATAAACCCACGGCATTGAGCGGATTTTTATGAGGGTTTTACTATAGAGCCCATATTTCAGGGGAAACTCTCCCGATATTCCGCGGAAAAAAGGGTGCACCTATCGGAATGCTTAAGTTGGTTTATGTGGCTTATGCGAGAGTGCGGGGGAGAGGGGTGATTATATCCATCAAGAGGCTAAAGTGTGTTCACCAAGTGTTCACTTTCAGGAACCTCCCAGCTTTCTTTTTGTGACACACCTTTATTATTCAGACCTCATTTAGGTCACCGAGCTACCCACACGGGACACCCCTGTGGGTTTTACGGCGCGGGGCTTTCTGCGGAGCACATTCTCCACAGTAGGGGTTTCCTACAGCCGTGCACATTCGAATATCACGAAGAATTGAATCTATACCCGCGGCGCACGCAGCACATCAACTTCGCGAGGTATTCGCATCTATTCCCCCGCATCACATCAGCAGATACAACAACTTCGGCGAATACAACAAAAAACCCCGCATCTTTCGATACGGGGTCTTT
>NZ_CAXOMR010000040.1:0-4223 GCF_964210535.1 Rothia mucilaginosa | reverse complement strand
CCCGCCCCACAAAGCGGGCTATCCAGGCCGGTGGTACGGTACTGTTGGCTGGTGCCATGGTGTGCGGTAGCGTGCCGGCATATTCTCTTGGTGTTCTGAAACCTCGCCAAGTGACCCCTATTGTGCAGCCCAATGAACCGGCGGTGACCTGTAACGACCGCGCAATCTACGAATATAAGTACCTTCCGAATGCTTATGTGACTTACAGTCGCAAGATTATCTACGACTGGGCTGAGTGCGTTGGTCTAATTTCTGAATACCAGAAGTATCAGCTAATCGAAGAAAACACCGTAATTTCCCGTGGCCAGTTTGTGGAGTATTTGTATCGCCTGTCGGGTTCTCCTGAGGTGAAGAATCTTCCGGCTCAGTCTCCGTATGGCGATATCAAGACGGATGATCCGCGTTTTCCTGTGGTGATGTGGGCTCGTCAGCGGGGCATTACCTGGGGTTGGAGTGATGGGAATTTCCATTACGATGCCCCCGCGAATGAAACGACGACAGTAATCATGGCATACCGCCTAGCTGGTAGTCCGGCGGTCAAGCTACCCGATATGAATCCTCCGAATGAGGAAGAACCCTGGACCAAGCGGAACCCCAACCTTCTTTACGGCTCAGAGTTGCATCGGGCCTATGTTTGGTTGAAATACACTGGAGCTGGCTCTGATAAGAAGTACACTGGCTTCCACGAATCGGTTAGGTACCATGACGTCGCGAGCATGGACTCTGAAGGTCGACGAGTGAGCCAATGGACTTTCCAGGCAACATATGAACAGGCTTTTGAAGTATTGCGCATGGCAGATACTCGAGGCGTATTTTAAGAGATTATAAAAATAATTTGGTCCCCTGCTCTTCTATGCAGGGGACCAAACTATTTTCTAGTTTTCTGTGGACTCATTCTCGGCTTTAGGGATTCTCGGCGCTACAAGCTTTCCCTCAAATTTAAAATTATTAATTTCGATCCTTAATAGCTCATAAAGCTCAGAGTTGATTTTAAGAACCCATTTATCCCCCATAATTTTCTTTTGGGCCGCAGTTCTGGTCTTATCACTCATCTGACAAGCATCGAAAGCATTTGCGCCAATAATACTAAGACGCTTTGCACCACCTTCAAGATAGAACCCCCATTGTGCTGCGAGAGCCTTATCTAGTGGAAATTTATCCTCTGGCTTGTCACTATCTTCGTAAGGATTATCAGAGCGCACTCCTATAAAGGTGCAGTCACTAGCCCACTTGCTGATATACCAGTTTGCTGCCTCGTGGTTATGTGCTTTATCTGAGACTGCGTCATGCCAGCTGGAGGACTCACCAATACAACCCACATAGTTATTCCGTGGCATTAGGGCGAACCATCCGTGGCCGCCGTTCTCTTGAGCCGTGCATCCTTGAAAGAGATTACGCGTTCCAGCGACATACCATCCAGCACCGGTCTTGGCAGTATATTGATCGTCGAACTGGTCCTTTTTCCGCGTTACGTAGATAGAATTTTGTAGCACGGATCGGCGGTTGTACCAGCTGGTTGACCCAAAAAATTTGCATTGGGAGGCATAGATTTCAATTCCGGCGTAGTTTTTCCCTGAAAGGTTGGCATCAGAGATATCTACTGTAAGGAACTTATTATCTGCGCCACCAGGATTATTGCCATCTTTGCGGCGTAACGGATGACCGACAGGTTTGCCAACCAGCAAGCCTTGGCGCAAAGACTTGCGGACACGGATTTTATCGACTTTCATACCTCGGTCATGAAGCCCCAAAATCGCAACGCCCATATCTACATCCCAAATTTCTAGGTTAGAGAGGGAAGGGACAGCTTCAGGGTCATTAGGCTTACCCGTAAACTCAGTGTGTAGAATAATGCCTGCAACATGGGCTAGCGGTGCCCTAGTATGCATATTATCCGTAAGCTGCTGTACGTTGATATGCCCTTTTTGAGGGCTCGTGCGAATCCACATATCACGCACTCCGAAACGCATCGGACGGTTATCTGTCACCTTCATAGATGTCCGCTCCTGATAAGTTCCCGTATGGAAAACACCGAAACATTCATCTCGATTTTTATTACGAACTGCTTCATCAAGCTTATCTGTGGGCGTCGCAATAATTCGGGTGGACATTCCATGGCCGAAAAACTCCACCTTATCGAGCAAGTGAATGAAGGGGTGCGACACCTTGTAAATACCGGCAGGTAGCTCAATTGACCCTCCACCGAGCCAATAGAGCCGCTCCGCCAGCTTATTCAGCTGATCGGTGCAGTCTTCTACACCCGTGGGGTCTACGCAGTAATCCAGAACATTAACATGAAGGCCGTTCTTCGCAAGATTATGGGCTGTGTACTCCCTCGCAGTATCAGTGTACGTGAGATATTGCAGACGCTTATTGAACTCGTCTAGCCGCTTCTGGGTATTTTTTACCCATTCTGGGGCGCGAGTCATGAACTCTTCAGTCTTATTTGCTTGCTCCGCATGGGCTGGGGAGAAAGCTGAGACTCCTGCAGTGGTTGCGGCAAGAGCTCCTCCTGCCAAAAGGGCGCGCCGCGATGGCGCATGGTATTCAGACATCGATGTCTCCTAGAGGTGAGTGAATTATTCGCCCTTCATCACGACGAAGTGACGTTAGTGGGCGGCTATCTTCTGCGCGTAGCACCGTGCTGCGCTGCAGAAGGTATCTCTAGTGTGTATCGCTTTTTCTTCTCTTTGCAAGAAAATTTATGATTTTTACATAAATTCGTTTCAAGTTTTACGTAAATATTTTAATTTTCTTCAACATATTAATGAGGCGTATAAAATCTATTACTTTAAAGATTTTTAACATTGCACTGAAGCTGAAGGAGAGAATGAAACTGTGTCGGTTTGCTCTGTATCTTGGCGAAAGAAAGGGATGCACGGCTCAAGAGAATGGCGGCCACGGATGGTTCGCCCTAATGCCACGGAATAACTATGTAGGCTGTATCGGTGAATCCTCCAGCTGGCATGACGCAGTCTCAGGTACAGCGGGTAATCATGAGGCAGCGAACTGGTATATCAGCTCATGGGCTAGCGACTGCACTTTCACGGGAGTACGCTCAGACAACCCCTACGGGCCAAGCAAAGAAGTACCACTAAAAACAATCCTTGCTTCGCTGTGGGGCTTCTATCTTGAAGGTAGCGTTAGGCGTTTGAATATTATTGGCGCCAATGCATACGACCAATGCCACATGGACTACGAAGACGATAACAAACCTAAACCCAAGGCGCTGGAAGGTGCATGGAAGTTTTTTATTAAAAATTCCCTGAAACCACCCTACAAGATTGAAATTAATCAGTATGTCTATAAATCTACTGAGGATTCAGCAGATATTTCTAATAAAAAAGATTTTCCAATCACTGAATAAAAATTACTAAAATGTGCGCCTCACCTAACATTAGGTGAGGCGCACATAGTTTATTTAAATTTGAAAGATTTATCTGCTAGACGAATCACTTCGATAGCCTGCTCATAAGTAGCGTAAGCCAACCATTCAAATTCATCGTTAGGCGATACGATACCATACCGTCGATACGATACGTTCTCAATAGAATCTTCATTATTTGGATTCTGAAGACCATAGTGTAACCAGGTGTATGCCTTATGAAGCTCCGAATTATATGGCATATTCGGCCATTTTTCCTTCCAAGGAGTAGGGGGGAAATACTTCTCAGGGTCATATGCAGCTACCGTTACTTTTGGACTGCCCGCCAACCGATACACCATCAAGGCAGTAGAAGACTCACTAGCAGGGGTATCGTAATGGAAATTCCCATCACTCCAACCCCAGGTAATGCCCCGCTCACGAGCCCACATCACCACAGGAAAACGCGGGTCATCAGTCTTAATATCACCATACGGAGACTGCGCCGGAAGATTCTTCACCTCAGGAGAACCCGACAGGCGATACAAATACTCCACAAACTGGCCACGAGAGATAACACTATCTTTCTTGACCATTTGGTGCTTCTGATACTCAGAAATCAGACCGACACACTGTGCCCAACTAAAAATAACGCGACGCCCCAACTCACCATCTTGCCGATAGTACTCATATTCTGCACGGTCGTTACAGGTCACTGCCGGTTCATTGGGCTGCACAATGGGGGTCACCTCATGAGGCTTCAAATGCCCGGTAGCATACGCCGGAACACTACCGCACACCATGGCACCTGCCAGCAGTACCGTGCCACCGGCCTGGATGACCCGCTTCGTGGGGCGGG
>NZ_CAXOMR010000039.1:0-5320 GCF_964210535.1 Rothia mucilaginosa | reverse complement strand
GGTTTCTTGCTTGAAGGAATTTCGGGTTGCCGGTTGGTGATGTTGGAAGAGTTTAGGAAAGAGACATTGTGGTGCGAATCACGGAAAACAGATTTGCATGGCAAGCGAAACGCTGGTATAGTTGATTGAGTTGTCGCGGGAACGCGGTAACGACGAAAATAACATGAATGACCGTTCAATGGTAAGACATCCTTCGAATGAAGGAGTCAAGGTGTTGAATCGGTGTGTTGCTTGAGAACTCAATAGTGTGCTTTGTTCAATAAAATCACCAAATATGGTGATGGAAACTGAAACTAATACCAAATATTTATTTATTTGATAATCATCAAATGGTTTCAAAAAAGTCAGCTTGAGTCACGCACCCCCGTGTGTGATTCGCTGTTTGAGATCAGGTTATCGAACTTTTCTATTTTTTCAACGGAGAGTTTGATTCTGGCTCAGGACGAACGCTGGCGGCGTGCTTAACACATGCAAGTCGAACGATGAAGCCTAGCTTGCTAGGTGGATTAGTGGCGAACGGGTGAGTAATACGTGAGTAACCTACCTTTAACTCTGGGATAAGCCTGGGAAACTGGGTCTAATACCGGATACGACCAATCTCCGCATGGGGTGTTGGTGGAAAGCGTTATGTAGTGGTTATAGATGGGCTCACGGCCTATCAGCTTGTTGGTGAGGTAACGGCTCACCAAGGCGACGACGGGTAGCCGGCCTGAGAGGGTGACCGGCCACACTGGGACTGAGACACGGCCCAGACTCCTACGGGAGGCAGCAGTGGGGAATATTGCACAATGGGCGCAAGCCTGATGCAGCGACGCCGCGTGAGGGATGACGGCCTTCGGGTTGTAAACCTCTGTTAGCAGGGAAGAAGAGAGATTGACGGTACCTGCAGAGAAAGCGCCGGCTAACTACGTGCCAGCAGCCGCGGTAATACGTAGGGCGCGAGCGTTGTCCGGAATTATTGGGCGTAAAGAGCTTGTAGGCGGTTTGTCGCGTCTGCTGTGAAAGGCCGGGGCTTAACCCCGTGTATTGCAGTGGGTACGGGCAGACTAGAGTGCAGTAGGGGAGACTGGAATTCCTGGTGTAGCGGTGGAATGCGCAGATATCAGGAGGAACACCGATGGCGAAGGCAGGTCTCTGGGCTGTAACTGACGCTGAGAAGCGAAAGCATGGGGAGCGAACAGGATTAGATACCCTGGTAGTCCATGCCGTAAACGTTGGGCACTAGGTGTGGGGGACATTCCACGTTTTCCGCGCCGTAGCTAACGCATTAAGTGCCCCGCCTGGGGAGTACGGCCGCAAGGCTAAAACTCAAAGAAATTGACGGGGGCCCGCACAAGCGGCGGAGCATGCGGATTAATTCGATGCAACGCGAAGAACCTTACCAAGGCTTGACATATACTGGACCGCATCAGAGATGGTGTTTCCCTTCGGGGCTGGTATACAGGTGGTGCATGGTTGTCGTCAGCTCGTGTCGTGAGATGTTGGGTTAAGTCCCGCAACGAGCGCAACCCTCGTTCTATGTTGCCAGCACGTTATGGTGGGGACTCATAGGAGACTGCCGGGGTCAACTCGGAGGAAGGTGGGGATGACGTCAAATCATCATGCCCCTTATGTCTTGGGCTTCACGCATGCTACAATGGCCGGTACAGAGGGTTGCGATACTGTGAGGTGGAGCTAATCCCTAAAAGCCGGTCTCAGTTCGGATTGGGGTCTGCAACTCGACCCCATGAAGTCGGAGTCGCTAGTAATCGCAGATCAGCAACGCTGCGGTGAATACGTTCCCGGGCCTTGTACACACCGCCCGTCAAGTCACGAAAGTTGGTAACACCCAAAGCCGGTGGCCTAACCCTTCGGGGAGGGAGCCGTCTAAGGTGGGATTGGCGATTGGGACTAAGTCGTAACAAGGTAGCCGTACCGGAAGGTGCGGCTGGATCACCTCCTTTCTAAGGAGCACATTTAGTTGGCCATGCTGTCCGCGAGTGTCGGATGGGTGGTTTTGCTCATGGGTGGAATGTTGGTTTTGGGTTGGATGAGGCGCATTGTTGGGTTTTGGGGTAACACGTGTGTGTTGTTCCTTTGTTTGCCTGGCATGGTGATGATGCAGAAATTGTTTTGTGTTGTTGTTGTGTTGTGGGTTGTTGTTTGAGAACTATATAGTGGACGCGAGCATCTTCTGGAATTTGCGTTGAATCAATGCTTTTGTGTTGGTTTGATTGTTGATTTTAGATTCTTATTTTTCTTGATTGTGTGTAAGTTATTAAGGGCACACGGTGGATGCCTTGGCACTAAGAGCCGATGAAGGACGTGTGAATCTGCGATAAGCCTCGGGGAGCCGATAACTGGGCTGTGATCCGAGGATTTCCGAATGGGGAAACCTGGCTCATCTTCATGGTGAGTTACCGCCAGCTGAATGTATAGGCTGGTTGGGGGGAACGCGGGGAAGTGAAACATCTCAGTACCCGCAGGAAGAGAAAATAAAGTAATGATTCTGTGAGTAGTGGCGAGCGAAAGCGGAAGAGACTAAACCTGTGGTGTGTGATAGCGGTTAGGCGTTGCATCATGGGGGTTGTGGGAGTCACAGTGGCAGTTCTAACTGGCTGCCGGCATGATGTTCAGGATGGTAGGTGAACGACTTGGAATGGTCGGCCGTAGAGGGTGAGAGTCCCGTAATCGAAATTGTTCTGTCCGTGGTGTGGCCACCCGAGTAGCACGGGGCTCGTGGAATCTCGTGTGAATCTGCCAGGACCACCTGGTAAGTCTAAATACTTCTTAGTGACCGATAGTGAATCAGTACCGTGAGGGAATGGTGAAAAGTACCCCGGGAGGGGAGTGAAATAGTACCTGAAACCGTGTGCTTACAAGCCGTTGGAGCCTTTTGGGGTGACAGCGTGCCTTTTGAAGAATGAGCCTGCGAGTTAGTGTTATGTCGCGAGGTTAACCCGTGTGGGGTATCCGTAGCGAAAGCGAGTCTGAATAGGGCGTTTGAGTGGCATGACCTAGACCCGAAGCGGAGTGATCTATCCATGGCCAGGTTGAAGCGACGGTAAGACGTCGTGGAGGACCGAACCCACTTCAGTTGAAAATGGAGGGGATGAGCTGTGGATAGGGGTGAAAGGCCAATCAAACTCTGTGATAGCTGGTTCTCCCCGAAATGCATTTAGGTGCAGCGTTACGTGTTTCTTGCCGGAGGTAGAGCTACTGGATGGCCGATGGGCCTTCACGGGTTACTGACGTCAGCTAAACTCCGAATGCCGGTAAGTGAGAGCGTAGCAGTGAGACAGTGGGGGATAAGCTTCATTGTCGAGAGGGAAACAGCCCAGACCACCAACTAAGGCCCCTAAGCGTGTGCTAAGTGGGAAAGGATGTGGAGTTGCTTAGACAACCAGGAGGTTGGCTTAGAAGCAGCCATCCTTGAAAGAGTGCGTAACAGCTCACTGGTCAAGTGATTCTGCGCCGATAATGTAGCGGGGCTCAAGTACACCGCCGAAGTTGTGGCAATGACCCTTTGGGGTTGTTGGGTAGGGGAGCGTCGTGTAGCCAGTGAAGCTGCGGTGTAAACCAGTGGTGGAGGCTATGCGAGTGAGAATGCAGGCATGAGTAGCGAAAGATGAGTGAGAAACTCATCCGCCGGATGATCAAGGGTTCCAGGGTCAAGTTAATCTGCCCTGGGTTAGTCGGGGCCTAAGGCGAGGCCGACAGGCGTAGTCGATGGATAACGGGTTGATATTCCCGTACCGGTGAAAAACCGCCCATACTGATATTGTGATGCTAACCATGCGAAGCATGATGTGCAGGCTTTTGTTTGTGTGTTGTGTGGGTTGTGGGACCCGATCTTTGGAGGTAAACGTATTAACAGGTGTGACGCAGGAAGGTAGCCAAGCCACGCGATGGTTGTCGTGGTCTAAGCGTGTAGGGTTGTCGGTTGTTAAATGCGCCGGCTGTGTGCCTGAGACGTGATGGGACCCCGTTTTTGGGGGATTTGGTGATCCTATGCTGCCGAGAAAAGCATCGGCGTGAGGTTTTAGCCGCCCGTACCCTAAACCGACACAGGTGATCAGGTAGAGAATACTAAGGCGATCGAGAGAATCATGGTTAAGGAACTCGGCAAAATGCCCCCGTAACTTCGGGAGAAGGGGGACCTTGAGCGTGATGGGCACTTGCTGCCTGGAGCGTGTATGGGTCGCAGAGACCAGGGGGAAGCGACTGTTTATCAAAAACACAGGTCCGTGCGAAGTCGTAAGACGATGTATACGGACTGACTCCTGCCCGGTGCTGGAAGGTTAAGAGGATTGGTTAGCCTTTGTGGCGAAGCTGAGAATTTAAGCCCCAGTAAACGGCGGTGGTAACTATAACCATCCTAAGGTAGCGAAATTCCTTGTCGGGTAAGTTCCGACCTGCACGAATGGAGTAACGACTTCCCTACTGTCTCAACCATGAACTCGGCGAAATTGCAGTACGAGTAAAGATGCTCGTTTCGCGCAGCAGGACGGAAAGACCCCGTGACCTTTACTATAGTTTGGTATTGGTGTTTGGTTTGGCTTGTGTAGGATAGGTGGGAGACTGTGAAGCATGGACGCTAGTTTGTGTGGAGTCGTTGTTGAAATACCACTCTGGTCAATCTGGATGTCTAACTTCGGGCCATGATCTGGTTCAGGGACAGTGCCTGATGGGTAGTTTAACTGGGGCGGTTGCCTCCTAAAGTGTAACGGAGGCGCCCAAAGGTTCCCTCAGCCTGGTTGGCAATCAGGTGTTGAGTGTAAGTGCACAAGGGAGCTTGACTGTGAGACTGGCAGGTCGAGCAGGGACGAAAGTCGGGACTAGTGATCCGGCGGTACGTTGTGGAACGGCCGTCGCTCAACGGATAAAAGGTACCTCGGGGATAACAGGCTGATCTTGCCCAAGAGTCCATATCGACGGCATGGTTTGGCACCTCGATGTCGGCTCGTCGCATCCTGGGGCTGGAGTCGGTCCCAAGGGTTGGGCTGTTCGCCCATTAAAGCGGTACGCGAGCTGGGTTCAGAACGTCGTGAGACAGTTCGGTCCCTATCCGCTGCGCGCGTTGGAAATTTGAGAAAGGCTGTCCTTAGTACGAGAGGACCGGGACGGACGAACCTCTGGTATGTCAGTTGTACCGCCAGGTGCATGGCTGATTGGCTACGTTCGGGAGGGATAACCGCTGAAAGCATCTAAGCGGGAAGCCTGTTTCGAGATGAGATTTCCTGGCACTTTGGTGTGTGAGGCTCCTTATAGATGATGAGGTTGATAGGCCGGGTATGGAAGCGGGGACTGAAGACTCGTGGAGTTGACTGGTACTAATAGG
>NZ_CAXOMR010000038.1:0-7706 GCF_964210535.1 Rothia mucilaginosa | reverse complement strand
CTCGAGGTGTCAGCTGTTAACTTTCGCCGCTCAGCGTTACTTCGCTCAGCTTTACTTTGCTCAGCTTTACTTCTCTTCGGGCGCGTCGCCGAAGCCGCCGTCCAGCAGCTTCTGCAGCTCCGAGTCGAAGTCCACGTCGTCCAGGCTGATTTCGTTCATACGCGCATCGTATGCGGTGAAGTCTTCCAGCTCGGCGGGGGTGGGTAGGGTCTCCGGGGTGTCCCAGAGGCCGTCGCGTGCCTCAATGCCGTGGGCGTTTTCGTACCAGCGCCAGAACTGCTGTGCTTCACGCACCAGGCGCGGGCGCAGTTCCAAGCCGACCAGGTTCTCGAAGACCTGCTCGCTGGGGCCGCCGTCGATGCGGCGGCGCGCCATGATTTCGGTCAGCTGCGGTGCCTTGGGCAGGTTGCGGGTCGCGTCCTCGGTTACGACGGATACCCAGCCTTCGATGAGGGCGAGCAGACCCTCCAGACGCTGTACCGCCAGTTCCTGGTCTTCGGTGCGCTGGGGGCTGAACATGCCGCCTTCGAATGCTTCCTGTACGGCGTCGGGGTTGCTCATGTCCACCTGGGATGCGGCGTCCTGCATGCGGTTCATGTCCACACGAATGCCGCGGGCGTAGCGCGCCACGAGCTGGACCAGGTCTTCACGCAGCCAGGGGTTTGCCTTGTGCAGGCGGATCAGCGCGGATTCACGCACGGCAAGGTAGAGCAGGACCTCCTGCGGGGGCACCTCGATACTGTCGGCGAGCTGCTGGTAGCCGTTGGGCAGCAGCGCGGAGGAGCCGGGCGCGAGGGGGAAGCCCACGTCGGTGGAGGAATACACCTCACCGGCGAGCTGCGCGAGCGCCTGAGCCATCTGCGCACCAAAAATTACGGAACCAATGTTGTTCAAGAAGCCGCTGTTGAGAATCTGCGAGATCTCTTCGGGTACGTCTTCGGGTGCGCCGGGCATGACCATGGACTGGGTGACTTCGGCTGCGACCGGCTCGACCATTTCGCGCCAGGAGTCGAAGGAATGCTCAACCCATTCTGCCTTGGACCATGCCTGCACCGGGTGGTTGTGGCGTTCAATGGTGGTCACTGCGTCCAGCCAGAGGTCGGCGAGGTTCGCCGCGTCTTCTACAGCACGCTTGAGGTTTTCGGGTACGGAGGGGTCTTCACCCATGGAAGCGAGCATCTGGCGGGTCTGGTTCTTCACGTTATCCCAGTTCACGCCGCTGGGGCTGTCGGATGCGCCCGCGCCGGAGAACATTGCCTGCACCTGCGCGAACATGCTCTGCATCATGGCGGGGTCGAAGCTCATGCCCATGTTCTTCAGGTCTTCGGGGTCGATGCTGATGCCGAAGGGGTTCTGGCCGCCTTCACCGAAGAGCGCACCGAAGGGGTTCTGCGCGTTGGAGGCGCCCTTGCCGCCCTGGCCGGTTGCCCCTGCGGAGGGGTCGAAGCCCTGCTCCTGCATCTTCTTAAGGAATTCTTCGAGGGGGTCGCGCTCGTTGGAGGCGCCGCCGGTGGGGTTCTCAGACATGTGAAGCCTTTCGTAATCCGGGGGTGGGCGTAGCTGGCCCGCTCGCTGTCCAGCCTACCGATTTTTGCTGAGAATTTCCCGCGCCACCGCTGTGGATGCGGCTTAATCAGCTGAGGGCTCACAAGCTTGTCTCTGGCGCCGGGGTTTGGGAGCTTTTTCGTGCCGCTGTAACCTCGGGGTGCTGACACAGTGCGGCGGGGGCAAGAGCGGGGGCAAGAGAGTAAACGCCCCGTGGTTGCTCTATTTTTAGCTGGGTGAGGGTGCCCGCGCGCGTGTTGAAAAGTAGGTTTATCCGGTACTGTAGAAACCATGACTAAGTCCACCCCCGATGCTGAGCAGCAGCCGAACGCCGCCTCCGCGAGCGTGAAGAGTAATGAGAAGGCGGCTAAGCGCCGTTCGCGTTTTGCGCCGCGCCGTGTGAACCTGCGTTCGGTGAGCGCTGTGGCGACGTGCGCCCTGCTGGCTGGTGCTTTTGTGCTGCCCAGCTCCTATGTGAAGGAGGGCCCCGGCCCTCTCTTTGACGTGCTCGGAACCTACCAGGAGAAGGACGTCATTGAGGTCTCGGGTGCGCCGAGCTATAAGACGTTCGGCAAGATGAACATGACCACGGTGTCGGTTTCGGGTGGTCCCTACACTGAGCTGTCCGGTGCGGAGGCGTTCTACGGCTGGTTGGCGTTTGACGGTAACCGCAGCCTCGTGGTGCCGACCGATGCCCTGTACCCGCACGTGAGCCATGAGCAGGCGACGGCGGCGACCGGCGCGCAGATGGCTGATTCACAGACTCAGGCGAAGGTCGCGGCGATGCGTCAGCTGAAGATGGCGGTGACCGAGAAGGTTCAGGTGCTTTCCACGGTGGAGGGTTCCCCGGCGGCGAGCGCGCTGAAGGCTGATGACCGCATCGTGAAGGTGGGGGAGAAGCAGATTGAGACCCTCACCGATGTTCCGAAGGCGGTAAACGCCTCGAACGGCTCGCCGATTGATGTGACCGTGGAACGTGGCGGCAAGCAGCAGACATTCAAGCTGACCCCGGTTCGTTCCAGTGACGATAGCCGCTGGATTCTGGGCGCGGGTTTGAAGCAGAGCTACGACCTGCCGGCACACGTGCAGTACAACCTGGACGGTGTGGGCGGCCCGAGCGCGGGTCTGATGCTGGCGCTGGGCACGGTCGATAAGCTGAGCGAGGGTACTTTGCTCGCCGATGAGGATGCCGGAGGCGACCCGTACCGCAGCTACATTTCGGGTACCGGCACGATTGATGCGAACGGTAAGGTCGGCGCAATTGGCGGCATTAAGTACAAGATTTTGGCGACGGGCCGTTACGGTGCGCGCTACTTCTTGGCACCGAAGGAGAACTGCGATTCGATTGTGAAGATGCAGGCTGAGGACCCGGCACTGTTCAACTACTATCACGCAGGCCAGGTCAAGGGCGAGATGGTGGTAATCCCTGTCTCAACCCTGGATGAGGCGGTGAAGACGGTGGAGGCGATTAAGTCCGGCACCCCGGATGATTCCCTGCCCCGCTGCGGCTCCTAACGTAACGTTTCTCTCCGCGAGGTTCTCACCCGTATAGCGTAGAAGTCAGCCCCGGTACTTTACGGTACCGGGGCTGTTCTGCACCCTATTCTCTGTCCTCGTCTGCGTCTCCGTAATCCTCGCCAGCACCTCTCACCTCAGCATTTCGCATCCCAAAACCTCTCAACCCGGTCATATTTCGCCCCAAGCTTCTACGAGGTTCTGCCCTTCTGCTGTACCTCTGAGATACTTAAAGGCAGTTATTTTCTCTGAACGTATGATGAGCGAGGAATTGTGTCTGAGTCGACCAATAACACCGCGCATCCCAAGCCGAAGAAGTCCACGCCTAAGCGTCGTAGCCCCTTGCGGGTGACGATTGCTGTGGTGGCGGTGCTCATTGCCGCTTTTGTGGGTGCGTCTCAGGTGTACACGGACTGGCTGTGGTTTGATCAGCTGGGTTATAGCACTGTGTTCACTACCCAGATTTTGTTGAAGGCCGCCGTGTTTGTGGTGGCTGCCCTGGTGGTTTCTGTGCCGCTGTGGGCTTCGATGTCGTATGCGGTCCGTCATGCTGATGTGGCACCCGCGTCCGAGAAGAAGCCGCAGGAGGCGCCGAACCCGAATCAGAGCGTGCCGACCAGCGGCACGGATGCTGCCGAGCAGATGCTGCGTGACGTGTTTGGCCAGCAGCGTGCTGAGGAGAGCATGCGCCGCTACCACGAGAGCGTGGATAAGGCGCGTAAGGTTCTGCTGATTGCGGTTCCGCTGCTGTTGGGTCTGTTCATTGCTTCGGCGACGATGACCCAGTGGAGCACGGTTGCACTGTTTTTCAACCAGCAGTCCTTCGGTAAGACGGACCCGGAGTTTGGTCTGGATTACGGTTTCTTCCTGTTTGCGTTGCCGTTCTTCCGCATGGTGGTAACCCTGGTGACCTCCGCTGTGGTGCTGTCGGCGCTCGCGGGTCTGTTTATGCACTACTTCTACGGCGGTATTAAGGTGCAGCCGGGTGGTGTGAGCACTACTGTGGCGTTCCGTCGTCACGCTGCGATCGTGGCGGCTGCGTTCTTGCTGACTCGTGCGGTGAGCTTCTGGCTGGACCGCTATTCGTCGACTCAGCAGCAGGTAGGCCGCTGGGCTGGCGCAATGTACACGGACGTGAACTCGTCAATTCCGGTGAACGCTATTTTGGCGATTTCTGCTCTGCTGGTGGCTGTCATGTTTGTGGTGGCGGCTTCGATGAATCGTTGGCGCCTGCCGCTGATTAGCACCGCGATGCTGGTGGTTGTTGCTCTGGTTGCTGGCGGTCTGTACCCGTGGATTGTTCAGCGTTTCCAGGTGGTTCCGAATGAGCAGGGTGCTCAGTCGAAGTTCATTCAGCGCAATATTGATGCGACCCGTTACGCGTACGGTTTGGACAAGATTGAGACCACTCCGTATGACGCGACGATTGATACTCGTGCGGGTGCGTTGAGCTCTTCGAGCGCGACTATTGCGAATATTCGTCTGTTGGATCCGAATGTTGTGTCCTCGGCGTTTGCGCAGATGCAGCAGTTCCGCCCGTACTATCGTTTCGATTCGCAGCTGTCGGTGGACCGTTATGCGGTGGGTAACACCACGCAGGATACGGTGCTGGCGGCTCGTGAGCTGAACCCGGCGCAGACGAGCGGTGATTCCTGGTATAACCGCCACGTGGTGTACACCCACGGTTACGGCGTGATTGCCGCGTACGGTAACCAGGTGGATTCTGCGGGTAACCCGAAGTTCCTGCAGTCCGGCATTAAGGCGACCGGTACCCTGAGCGAGGATTATGAGCCGCGTATTTACTTTGGCATGAGCTCGCCGGAGTATTCGATTGTGGGCGGTAAGGGCGACACCCTGGAGTTGGACCGTCCGCTCTCTGCTGAGGAAACCAACACCTCCGATGCGAAGTACACTTTCGCCGGTTATGGTGGTCCTCGCGTTGATTCGCTGCTGGCTCGTCTGTCCTACGCGATTAAGTTCCAGTCCTCTGACATTCTGCTTTCGGACGCGGTGCGTGAGGGTTCGCAGATTCTGTACGAACGCAACCCGCTCGATCGTGTGCGTAAGGTGGCGCCGTACCTGAGCGTGGATTCTAAGCCGTACCCGGCGATTGTGAATAACCGCGTGCAGTGGATTGTGGATGCTTACACTACGAGCGATCAGTTCCCCTACGCGCAGGGTAGCTCCCAGGATGCGGCAACCGCTGCGGGTGCTCAGCGTTCTAACTCGGTGAACTACATCCGTAACTCGGTGAAGGCTACCGTGGACGCGTACGACGGTTCGGTGACCCTGTACGCGTGGGATGAGGAGGATCCGGTGCTGAAGGCGTGGCAGGGTGTTTTCCCTGGCACGGTGAAGAGCTACCGCGAGATGAACGCGTCGCTGATGAGCCACGTGCGTTACCCGACTGACATGTTCAATATTCAGCGCACCATGCTGAATAAGTACCACGTGACGAACGCGAATAGCTTCTACGCCGGTGATGATGTCTGGTCGATTCCGAATGACCCGACTAATGATCGTAACCAGCCGATTTCGCCGTACTACCTGTCTCTGCAGATGCCCGGTGATTCTCGCGCGCACTTCTCGTTGACGACCACGTTCATTCCTCAGCAGAGCGACTCGAACTCTCGTAACGTGATGTACGGCTTCCTTGCCGCTAATGGTGATGCCGGTACCGGTAAGGACGGCGAGCGTAGCCCCGATTACGGCAAGCTGCGTCTGCTGGAGTTGCCGCGTTCTTCGGTGGTTCCGGGCCCGGGCCAGGCTCAGAATATTTTCAACTCTGATGCTGAGGTGTCGAACCAGCTGAACCTGCTGCGCCGCGGTTCGTCTGAGGTTATTAACGGCAATATGCTGACTCTGCCGGTGGGCGGCGGCATGCTGTACGTTCAGCCGGTGTACGTGCAGTCGAGCGGTGACGCTAAGTACCCGCGTCTGCAGCGTGTGCTGGTGAGCTTCGGCGATAAGGTCGGTTTCGCTCCGACTCTGGAGGAGGCGCTGAACCAGGTGTTCGGTGGCTCTTCGGGCGCGAAGCTGGACGGTTCGGCGTCGGCCAGCCCCTCGGCTTCTGGTTCTTCGGGCGCTTCGACCGGAGGTTCGACCGGCGGTTCGTCGACTTCGCAGTCTTCGGAGCTGAAGCAGGCTCTGACGGATGCCTCGAAGGCGATGACCGATGCTGATGCGGCAATGAAGAAGGGTGACTGGGCCGCCTACGGTGAGGCTCAGAAGCGTCTGGAAGCAGCCGTGAAGAAGGCTCTGGAGGCTGAGGAGGCGCAGAGCGCGGCTTCCGCTAAGGCTTCTGCATCGGCAGCGCCCAGCGCCTCGGCGGCTCCGAGCGCAGCGGCTAGCGCTAAGCCCAGCGCGAGCCTTTCGACTTCTCACTAGGATGCCTGAGGCGGCGGGGGAGTAGCGCATACCGGATGCTCACGGATCGGATGTCCACGGGTCTAGCGTCCTCGCTCTAGAACCGGGGCCTGCACTGGATACGGCTCCTACTGACTACCTCTAGCGGTCTCTGACGGAACGGGGTGGAAGTGTATCGCTTCCACCCCGTTCCTGTATGTTCTACCCCTGGCACTGCCCCGTAGCCCCTATTCCTACCCAACTGCTTTCTACCCAACTGCTTTCTACCCAACAGCCCCTATTTTTGTGTGCTTGGTTACAAATCGCGTTTTTGGCTTGCATGCCCGGTTTGGGGTCTGTATAGTTGTATGAGTCGCCGCGGGGTGGAGCAGTTCGGTAGCTCGCCGGGCTCATAACCCGGAGGTCGCAGGTTCAAATCCTGTCCCCGCAACCAGAAAAACCCGGTATCTCAACGAAAAGTCGCTGAGATACCGGGTTTTGTTTTGCCCTGACGAGACCGAATCCCTATGTTATTCCCTACCTTTCAGCCAAACTCAGGCCCGTCGTCGAGGTGGGGGGAGGGGGGACTATCACCCAACATCGAGGACTATCATCCAACGCCCCTTCGGGGCGTATGACTATCTTCGCTCGTGCATGATCTCGTGGGAGGGAGGTTGCAGAGGAGGATTTTCACCGCCTAATCGGCGTTGATACCGGCTGTTTACCGCCTGAAAATGCAAAAGCGGTATAGCATTTTCCCTCGTATCTCAACCGAATCCCAACCCTTTACCGCCTTCACCGCCTAAAACCGAAAACTTTTATATATACACACGCATATGTAGGAAGATGAACACTCGCGTGTACACTTTTTAGAAATTAGGCGGTAGAGGCGGCAACACACCATGTTTTGACTGATATACCAACGTTTTCGATATACCGCTTAGCCTCAAACAGGCGGTAACTAAGCGGTTTGAAAGAGTAGCGTCCCGCATAGTGGTGTAACCGTGTGGTGATCGGCCCGTTTGATATGGGTGCGGTCACCGTGTGATCCTTCGAGAAAGCTCTCTACTTCTGACTCGAAACGATTTGGAGGCACAACGATGACCGCTCCTCATATTATCGACCCTGCTGGCCTGCTTGGCGAGGCGTTATCCCAGGCATCCCCAGATTTGATGCGTTCCCTGCTCCAGCACGTGATCAACGCGTTGCTCTCAGCGGACGCTGATGCGGTGTGCGGGGCCCAGTGGGGTCAACAAGATCCGCAGCGTCACACCAGGCGCAACGGGTATCGCTACCGGCCC
>NZ_CAXOMR010000037.1:0-13082 GCF_964210535.1 Rothia mucilaginosa | reverse complement strand
GGGCCGGTGGCGATACCCAGGGTTAAGGGTCAAAATGTGTGTCCGGAATCGCGGATTTTCACGGATTGACCTGTAGGTTTCCGGAAAGTATATGCTCCGGAAGCATATATCTAGCCCCCGACGGGAAATCCTCGGTGTGGCAGCCGTGATGTGCTATGCGCGGCGTGGTGTGGTGTCGCAATGTCGAAGAACCAACCACGCTGCCACTGCGGCGGTGAAATGAAACGCAACGGCACCACCAGCAAAGGCACCACCAGATGGCGCTGCAAACAATGCGGCGCCTCCAGCGTCAAACGTCGAAACGACATCACCAACGCGGCAGTGTTCACCCAGTTCATCGAGCATTGCACCACCGCAATATCACTCGACGACCTAGCCAAACGAAACGGTGTTAGCCGCGCCACCATGAAGCGGCGCTTCAAGTGGTGCTGGCTCGTTGATGTGCCTGACCCCACCGCCGGCCACCACAAGCGGATCTACGACCAGGTATTTCTCGATGGCACCTACACCGCCGGTGGCTGCCTGATCGTCGCGGCGACCATCGACCACGTGATCGCCTGGCACTGGTGCAAACACGAAACCACCCGCGACTACCAACTGCTGCTTGAACGCATCGAAGCCCCACTCATCGCCGTCATCGACGGCGGCCAAGGCGCATACAGCGCAATCAAAAAGTGCTGGCCGACTACGAAAATTCAACGCTGCCTCGTCCACGCCCAACGCGTGGTCCGCCGCTACACCACCACCAACCCACGCACCGATGCCGGGCGCACCATCTACCGACTTGCGCTGAAACTGACCCGGATCACCACACTGGATGAAGCCGCCGCGTGGGGTGTGCAACTGCACGAGTTTTCAACGATCTACCGGGAATGGATGAACGAGAAAACCATGATCAAAGACCCCAAAACAGGTGCATGGACCCGCGTGTGGACCCACCACAACGTGCGCAAGGCCTACAACAGCCTCAACCATCTTTGGCGGTCCGAGATGCTGTTTGTCTACCTCAACCCGCCAGCAGGAGTCCTTGCGCCCGAGCGGATCAAATCCACCACCAACAGCTTAGAAGGCGGCATCAACGCCCAGCTCAAACTGCTCGCCAGAACCCACCGCGGCAGATCAGGCGAACGACAACGCCGCATGCTGGATTGGTGGCTCTACTTAAAAACGGAACTGCCTGACGATCCAGTACGAATCGCCAGGCAGTCCGACTGGGGCCAGGGCCAACTCGCCAAAGTATCCACCCTGACCCAAACCGAGAACCAAGCCGACCACGAAACAGGACGCCCAGCCCTCTACGACAACGCTATCGACACCGACTACACCCACTCAATCGGCATTCAAAAAGGCCAAATCTAACCCCCGCGACACGCCGAGCCAGACACACATTTTGACCCTTAACCCTTTAATGGATATAATTAGACCCATGTTGATTTCAGGTACCGCTTTCTTGCGGTTGCGCACCAACCGCTAAGGCGGTTTCCTACCCCGTAGGTTAAAAACCGCTCCGGTCCTTTAGCCGGGCGGCTATTTGTCATGCCCGGCTCCCTTTCAAATCCAAGGAGCACACCTGATGTCTGCATACGGACACGGCCGTCACGAGCATGGCCAAAATTTTCTCACCAACCACAAGATCATCAACTCCATCATCGACCTTGTGAAACAAACCTCCGGCCCCATCATTGAGATCGGACCAGGAAGCGGTGCCCTCACTCACCCGATGGCCCACTTGGGGAGGGCGATAACGGCAGTTGAAGTGGACGCAAAACTAGCTGCCAAAATCACACAAGAAACCTCCTCGGCGGCGGTCGAAGTGGTCCATGATGATTTCCTTAACTTCCGGTTACCCGCCACTCCCTGCGTCATTGTGGGAAACATTCCCTTTCACCTCACCACTGCCATTCTTCGAAAGTTGCTGCATGCGCCAGCATGGACTGACGCTGTACTCCTCATGCAGTGGGAAGTCGCTCGCCGCCGGGCCGGGGTAGGCGCAAGCACGATGATGACGGCTCAGTGGTCCCCATGGTTCACATTTCACCTGGGTTCTCGGGTACCAAGGCCTGCTTTCCGGCCACAGCCAAACGTTGACGGGGGGATCTTAGTGATCCGCCGGGTGGGTGACCCGAAGATTCCGATAGAGCAGCGCAAAGCCTTTCAGGCGATGGTGCACACCGTTTTCACTGCCCGGGGACGCGGGATAGGGGAAATTCTCCGAAGGGCAGGGTTGTTTTCATCACGTTCAGAAACACAATCATGGTTGCGCTCGCGAGGAATCGACCCCGCGACCCTACCTCCCAGATTGCACACCAACGACTGGATCGATCTCTTCCAGGTGACTGGTTCCTCTCTACCTCACCATCGACCCATTTCACCATCGGGAAGTAGTCAACGACCTCCTCAACGGAAAAACCGAAGCCGGCGGCGTTAATCCCCACCAAAACCGAAATCCACCAGTAGTACTAAAAGGGCTCTTCCGGTTTTAGAGTGCATTGATTAGTTCGCCGGGGGTTCGGGCGTGGCACAAGATATTGGGGTCCTTGGCTTTGTAGGAAAAAGGTATCTAATCCATCCGTACAAAACTAAGGACCTACTGTGCAGCCTAACGGAAATGTCATCGTCGATACCATCTGCCGCACCGCAAAACTAGGAACTACTATCACCGGTGCCACAGAAAACGGGCTCTTCATAATTGGGGGTGTAGTTGGGGTCTGAATCCGCCGGTTTCGAGGAGGCAGCGGGTGATGTAGTGGGTGAGGTTACGGAACCCGAGGGCGGAGCCGCGTAGGTGTTCGAGGCGTCCGTTGATGGCTTCGGTAGGGCCATTGGAGGTGTGGGGGTGGTCGAAGTAAGCCAGGATGTCCCCGGCTCGGCGTTTGAGTGTCCTGCCCAGCGTGATGAGCTCGGTCAGACCCCTCGGTACACGCGTGGAGGTCAGGGTGTTGATTTCGGCTTCCATCAGGGCCTTACCCGCGTCCGTGTCGGGCGCGCGGTAGGCGTCGATGATGTTCTGGTAGGCGCTCCAAGTGACCTCGAGCGCGACGTGCTCCTCACCGGAAAACAGGTTGAGTAGTTGGTGCTGCTGGCGTGGCGTGAGCAGGCATGAGCGGGTGTGTAACATCCTGCGGGCCTTGTACAGGGGGTCGGTGGCACGCCCGCGCCGGTGGTGGAGTTCTTGCTGAATGCGTCTGCGACACTCATCCAAGGCGTTGCCAGCCAGGTGCACGACGTGGAAGGGGTCCATGACCGCCCTCGCGCCGGGGAGTTCTTCAGTGGCTGCGCTTTTGAACCCGGTGAATCCATCCATCGCGACGATCTCGATGCGGCTTCGCCACGTGTCGGGGCGGGAGGCCAGCCAGGTTTTGAAGACCTGCTTGGAGCGACCCGGGACCATGTCCAAGAGTCGGGAGGGGCCGCTGCGTTCTCGGATGGGTGTCAAGTCCAAGATAACGGTGACGTATTTGTCTCCGTAGGGGGTGTGGCGCCACACGTGTTCATCCACCCCGATGACACGCACGCCATCGAACCGAGTTGGATCATTGATCAGTAGACGCTGGCCTTCACCCAGGACAGCGGTGTTGGCGGTATTCCAGGACACACCGAGGGCCTGGGAGATACGCGCCACCGTCAAATGATGAACGACCAGCCCAGTGAGCGCCCAGCGCACCGCCGCACGCGAGAGCTTGGCGCGCGGATCGGCCGCTTGGCTCATATCTTGACGCCACACATGGGCGCACTCCTGGCACCGGTAGCGGCGCACGCTCACGTGCAAGATCGTGGGGCGCCACCCGTAAGGCTCGTGCGCCAAGCGCCTGATCACCGTGTCACGCGACTCGCCCTGGCATCCGCAGCGTCGACACCACCGGTCCTCACCAGCAATCCGGCAAGCCAACACTGCATGGTCTGGCCACATGCGCTGGCCCGTCACTTCCAGGCCCAGGTCATCCAGGCGCGTGAACGCGCTCAGGTCAGGGCGATCAAAGATAGTATTGGCCATGTCGAGGTCTTTCAGATGGACGGTGTAGCAATCTCCATCATCGGAAGACCTCGACCCCTACCCGGCCACGACACGCCCAACCCCGCCCACAACACCTACACCCTCAAATGCGAAGAGCCCTTTTAGGTACTTGCTTTCCTAAAACTGATGTGATACAATGATTTAATCCAGAAAAGGAGTAAAAAATATGCGGCAAGGTATTCTTAAATAAAACTATAATCAAATAGTGGGAACAAAGGATTATGATAGCTCCTTTTGTAGGGGCTTAGTTTTTTGTACCCAATTTAAGAATACTTTTGCCTTATCAATTTTGACATATCCCCAAAAACAGCAATCACAAACAGGTGTATGCTGTATATGTGTATGTCCGCAACTTATAATCCCCAGCGGTAAAAGTATTAGCCGCTGGGGATTTTTGCGCCCATTCGGGCCTTGTATGGAGGATAGACATGAACATTATCAATATCGGGATTCTTGCCCATGTAGACGCTGGAAAGACGACCTTGACGGAGAGTCTGCTATATGCCAGTGGAGCCATTTCAGAACCGGGGAGCGTCGAAAAAGGGACAACGAGGACGGACACCTTGTTTTTGGAGCGGCAGCGTGGGATTACCATTCAAGCGGCAGTCACTTCCTTCCAGTGGCACAGATGTAAAGTTAACATTGTGGATACGCCCGGCCACATGGATTTTTTGGCGGAGGTGTACCGCTCTTTGGCTGTTTTAGATGGGGCCATCTTGGTGATCTCCGCTAAAGATGGCGTGCAGGCCCAGACCCGTATTCTGTTCCATGCCCTGCGGAAAATGAACATTCCCACCGTTATCTTTATCAACAAGATCGACCAGGCTGGCGTTGATTTGCAGAGCGTGGTTCAGTCTGTTCGGGATAAGCTCTCCGCCGATATTATCATCAAGCAGACGGTGTCGCTGTCCCCGGAAATAGTCCTGGAGGAAAATACCGACATAGAAGCATGGGATGCGGTCATCGAAAATAACGATGCATTATTGGAAAAGTATATCGCAGGAGAACCAATCAGCCAGGAAAAACTTGCGCGGGAGGAACAGCGGCGGGTTCAAGAAGTCTCCCTGTTTCCGGTCTATCATGGCAGCGCCAAAAAGGGCCTTGGCATTCAACCGTTGATGGATGCGGTGACAGGACTGTTCCAACCGATTGGGGAACAGGGGAGCGCCACCCTATGCGGCAGCGTTTTCAAGGTTGAGTACACCGATTGCGGCCAGCGGCGTGTCTATCTGCGGCTATACAGCGGAACGCTGCGCCTGCGGGATACGGTGGCCCTGGCCGGGAGAGAAAAGCTGAAAATCACAGAGATGCGTATTCCATCCAAAGGGGAAATTGTTCGGACAGACACCGCTTATCAGGGTGAAATTGTTATCCTTCCCAGCGACAGCGTGAGGTTAAACGATGTATTAGGGGACCCAACCCGGCTCCCTCGTAAAAGGTGGCGTGAGGACCCCCTCCCCATGCTGCGGACGTCGATTGCGCCGAAAACGGCAGCGCAAAGAGAACGGCTGCTGGACGCTCTTACGCAACTTGCGGATACTGACCCGCTTTTGCGCTGCGAGGTGGATTCCATCACCCATGAGATCATTCTTTCTTTTTTGGGCCGGGTGCAGTTGGAGGTTGTTTCCGCTTTGCTGTCGGAAAAATACAAGCTTGAAACAGTGGTAAAGGAACCCACCGTCATTTATATGGAGCGGCCGCTCAAAGCAGCCAGCCACACCATCCATATCGAGGTGCCGCCCAACCCGTTTTGGGCATCCATCGGACTGTCTGTTACACCACTCCCGCTTGGCTCCGGTGTACAATACGAGAGCCGGGTTTCGCTGGGATACTTGAACCAGAGTTTTCAAAACGCTGTCAGGGATGGTATCCGTTACGGGCTGGAGCAGGGCTTGTTCGGCTGGAACGTAACGGACTGTAAGATTTGCTTTGAATACGGGCTTTATTACAGTCCGGTCAGCACGCCGGCGGACTTCCGCTCATTGGCCCCGATTGTATTGGAACAGGCATTGAAGGAATCAGGGACGCAACTGCTGGAACCTTATCTCTCCTTCACCCTCTATGCGCCCCGGGAATATCTTTCCAGGGCTTATCATGATGCACCGAAATACTGTGCCACCATCGAAACGGTCCAGGTAAAAAAGGATGAAGTTGTCTTTACTGGCGAGATTCCCGCCCGCTGTATACAGGCATACCGTACTGATCTGGCCTTTTACACCAACGGGCAGAGCGTATGCCTTACAGAACTGAAAGGGTATCAGGCCGCTGTCGGCAAGCCAGTCATCCAGCCCCGCCGTCCAAACAGCCGCCTGGACAAGGTGCGCCATATGTTCAGTAAGATCACTGGTTGATTTCCGATCCCAACCGAACACATTGAGCTGACGGCACGCTCCCGCAGTTAACCGAACGCCCCCGAGGTCCTATCCGGGCCCCGGGGGCGGCATTTTCCCAGTTGAAGGAATGGTGGAGATGTGTTTCGATGGGTCCGGTGGCCATGCTCCGCCCGCCGCCCGGCACCTCTTCCCAGACTCAGCCGGACGGTCGGTCCGTCTATTCCGTTTTTCTCCTAGGCTAGGCCAGCGGGGCATCGCCCCTCTCTGCGCGCGCCCTCTCGATGAGCCCCGGCGTCAGGTCGAGATCGCCGAGCGGCACGTCCTCCACGCCGTAGGCGTCCAGCAGCGCCGCCGCGTCCTCCCCGAGCATCGCCCTGAAGGCGCGCGCGGGCGTCGCGAAGCCGAGCGCGCCGCGGGGCTCGGAGTTCACGTGCGACATGGCCAGCGCCAGGTCGGCCGGGGCGAGCCGGTCGAACCTGATTCCGGCGCCCTTGGGCAGCAGCTTCCTGATCTCGACGTGGTTGCGCTCGCAGGCGCCCTTCTGGTCGCTGCGCCTGGGGTCGCAGTAGAACAGCCTCGTCTCGCCCGGCCCCTCGCCGAGCAGCGCCGCGATCGCCGCCTCGTCGGAGAACTCGGCGCCGTTGTCGGTGAGGACGGCGCGGAACACGCGGCGCGTCCCGTCGGCGCCGAGGATGGCCCGGACGCCCTCCAGGGCGTCCGCGACGCACCCGGCGGTCTTCTCCTCCAGCGGCAGCGCGAGCTGGAGCCTGCTGGGGCGGTGCAGCAGCGTGAGCAGGCAGGCGGAGTCCTCCCGGGCCCCCTCGACGGTGTCCATCTCCCAGGCCGCGGCGCACGCGTCCTCCCCGAGGGCGAGGAACGCGGCATGCGACCTGCGGGCGGAGTGGCGGGTCGCCGCCCGGCCCGCGGCGCGCTTCCTCGGCCTGTAGCCGACCTTGCGCCTGAGCTCCATGTTGGTCATGCCGTCGTAGCCCGCCGAGACCCAGCGGTAGATGGTCGACGGCGACAGGTCCACCGGGCCGCCGTTGCGCGCCGCCATCTGCTCGGGCGACAGCCCCCGGCGCAGGCAGTCCCTTATCGCCTCCAGCCTGGCCGCCGCGGCGGGCTCGTCGGCGTCTATCCCGCGCCTGGACGAGACGAGGACCGAGTCGGCGCACAGCTGCGCGGCCCGGGCCTCGTAGAAGACGTGGGGGCGGCGCTTGCAGCCGATCGCGCGGTACCGGCCGCACCCGTTGCAGCAGCGCGGCCACGCCGCCAGGCGCGGGCAGGCCGCCGACAGGTCGGCGGAGGCGTCCACGCGCTCGCCGCGCCCGGCCTTCGGCGCCGTCACGAACCTGTGCGACGCCACCTCGGCGCTCACCGTCGAGGGCGACCTGCCCAGCTCCCTCGCGATCTCCCTGCACGACGCCCTGCGCTCCAGCATCCTCTGGACCGTGTCCCGCTCGTGCCTCGTGAGCCTTCCGTAGGCCCTCGGGACCGCCCTTGCGGAGCCGCTCTTCTTCTTTCCGGACATGCCGTCCTCCGATCTCCCGGGGCCGGCCGATCCGGCCCTCAGGGTATCGGGTTCCCACATTCATCCGCACATGTGCGGATGAATGTGGGAGGTGTTCGGATAAAGTTGATAATCAAGGTGAAGTCTCCAGCTCCAGCTACATGGATGTGTTCTATCCGAAGTACCAGGTGACCTGGGATATGATGAACGTTGCCGGTCCGAACAGCATGTTCATGCACTGCCTGCCCGCCAACCGTGGCGAGGAAGTCGTCGACGAGGTCATGGACGATCCCGAGCGCTCCCTGTGCTGGGTCGAGGCCGAGAACCGCAAGCACTCCATTCGCGCCATCCTGGCCACTCTGTGCCCCCAGAGCGAGCCCGACGAGCAGAAGGCTGCGGCATACCGCGCCACCATCAATGAGCGCATGGCCGCTCTCGGTAAGCACGGTCTGTAAGACGTACCAGGTCGGGCGAGCTACGGCTCGCCCGCCTTCGCAGGAGATGGGCGACCTCATGGCCATCGGCGAGGAGAACTGCAAGGTCTCCGACGACAACCGAGTGCATCAAGGGCGCCGACTTCATCTACACCGACGTGTGGTATGGCCTGTACGATGCTTTCTGATGGGCGGCAGCAGATGCTTGTCTCTTGCTGCCCATCATCTGCGCCACTGCGCGTAGGCACTGGCGCCCTGTCTGAAGTTAAACAGACCTTTCGAGTGTGCACGAAGTGATTGCGCCAACAACGAAGCCCCAACCTGCTCGCTAACTCATGGGCAAGCCACCTGAGACTACTCATTTCCCCTACTAGCAATGAAGGCCTGCAACCTGCAGTTTTGCAAACTGCTTGAAAGGCGCCTGCGTTGATTCACTTCCTATTGCAGCTGGCGGCTCGCACACGAAAAGGCACTTGAGTTTCAAAGCGGGCGTTTTCGTCGATATCGAACCTCTAAAGGCTGTCCGCCGTGCCCTTTGGGACAAAAACGAAAACTCAAAGCCCCGAGTTTGGAATGAGTTTTTGAGATTGCCCCGGCTTTTGTCCCCGAAGCCGATGAAACACGACATAGTGTTACTTGGCGGCACTCGGTTTGAGACGGCATCGAAAACTGAGGACAACTGGAATGTCGGGACAGTAAAACTGAAGCCATCGAGTGGGAGTAGGCCGATAGGGTTCTGACCTGCGATTTTGAGTGCCGCACTGTGCCGCTGAGTTTCGTTTCGTACGAGAGTCATGACAAAGCCACCAGCGACGGAGATGAGTAAAAGCGATTAAAGAGCCTCCGTTCCCTGCGTTGGGACGGAGGCTCTTTCTTTGCCGTTTTACTCCCTTGTCTCCGTTCGGGGATTATTTCTTGCTCATTTAGGGCTATTCGCGCTGAAAGATTTTGACTAGCTTGGTGTCCTTTATTTCGTAGACAATGTCTGCGACGTTCTCGACCAGCCTCTTATCGTGGGAGACGAACACTATCGTTCCGGCATAGGCGCTCATCATCTGCTCGAGGGCTTCGGCGCTCTTGATGTCCAGGTAATTTCCAGGCTCGTCCATGAGCAAGATGTTGTATCTGCCCAGCAGCATCTTCGCGAGTAGCAGCTTGATGACTTCGCCTCCCGAGAGAACGCCAACGTCCTTTGTCAGGTCGCGCGGTCCGATTCCCATAGAGGCGAGGATGCCTCGAATTTCGGTCATGCTGTACTCGCAACCATCCTGCATGAACGAGATCGCAGACTGACGGGCGTCGAACTTGTAGCCTGTTTGCTCGAAGTAACCGATCTCTGCCTTGGGAGAGATGTTGATACCGTCGGCGCGTCGAGCGATTGCCTTCAGCAGGCTGGTCTTTCCTGTACCGTTGCCACCGGTGATGGCCACTTTGGCACCGAGCGGTATCTCGAATTTCGCGTGGTCATAGAGCATGCAGTTGCCGAAGCTCAAGCTGAAATCGTCTGCCGAGATGGGAAATTTACTATGCAGTTCCAGGGCCTTGCTCTGGCGGAACCGCACGGCGCGAATGCTATCTGGGGCCTCAATCCCTTCGAGCGCTTCGAGGCGCTTCTCCATGTCCTTAGCCGCCTGGTACATCCTCTTCTGTTTGGTGCCGGTTGCTTTCTGATGCCCCAATCGACCTGCATACTCGTTGCTTTTTTTCGCAGCCTTCCGCTTGGCGTCGACCTGCCGTGCTTTTTTCCGTTGTTTTTCGATGGCGGCTTCGAGGCGATCGCGCTCGCGCATCGCCTCTTCGTATCGAGTCGCCTGAGCTTTGCGCTCTTCTTCTTTCTGTCGCAGATAGTCGGAGTAGTCACCCCAGAATTCGGAAATACCGCCGTCTTTGAGCTCCCAGATCTTGTCTACCACCTGGTCGAGAAAATGACGGTCATGGCTCACGATGAGCAGAGCCCCATCAAATGCCTTGAGTTGTCCGACGAGAAGGCGGATGCCGTCTTGGTCGAGGTGGCTCGTAGGCTCGTCGGCGAAGATCGCGCTTGCATGCTGGGAGAGTGCAGAGGCAATCTTGGCGCGTGTTTCCTCCCCGCCGCTCATCGTCTCCTGCGCCACTCCGGCGACGTTGAGACGGGAGAGCATCTCACCACTGTCCTGAGCCGCATCAAGGTCGAGTTCATCGAGTTGGCCGATGAGGGCAATGCTGCCGAAGCGCCTGACGTCGGCGTCCGCAATGGTAAGATTGCCGCTCAGAATTTTAAGCAGGCTGGTTTTGCCTGCGCCATTGTCTCCCACCAAGCCGATGCGATCGTAGGAGTAGATTTCCAACTCTTCGATATCTAGGATATCGCGGCCGGCATATTCCAAAAAGATGTCTTTAGCTTTGACTATGAGTTCCATAGGTTGAACCGCCTTTTGTGTATTAGCGTTTTACTGGAAGCGCAGCCATGCCAAAAAAGATTGCTCACGTCGATTTTTCGCCTTTGCCCAATTGCCGGCGCGAGCGTTTTGACCTTGCGCAAGCCGGCAAATCCGAAAATGATAGTTGGCGACGAATAAGGAGCGCGATGCGGAATGTCGGTGCAATACCTCGTCGTCGCAAGGGCTTGAAGGCTGACGCTTGAACCGATGGCTGCTGCCTCTTTTTTTCGAATACTTGGGCTATTGAATCTGCCCGGTATCTCTTTTCCCCGCGTTTCGGACGCTCGGAGCAAGCAGCATAGCCATCGCAAGCAGTACCATGGTCGCTCCAGAGCCGACGAACCATAACGGAGCTCCAAGCAGATCCGCAAAAACGGAGGGGGCTGCGAGGCCCATGGGCATGGCCCACGCCATGATGGTTCCGTAGAGGCCGAAAACGCGGCCTAGGTACTCAGGAGGTATCTGCTCCTGCATAAGGGCAGTCTGGGTTCCCGCGTACAACGGGGAGCATGCGCCCATAAGAAAGCTCACCGGCAGGAAAGCAGCGAACAATGACGGGCCGAGCGATCCGGATACGATTGCGGCAATGCCGAAGCCGGCAATCGCGGCGACCATGGTGAACGACCTATTGCGGAACCCTCCCGTGGCCGCCAAAATGCCGGACCCAGCCAGCATGCCTGCAGAAAAAAGGATTTCCACCAAAGCGGCATCCCCCGTGCTACCGCCAAAATGCCCCAAGGTCATTATTGGGAACAATGCCGCGAGCGGAGAGAACGCGAAAGCGAAGACGAACCCGCACCAAAGAAGGGCGAACAGCCCCCTGTACTCCCTAATCAGCTTGTAGCCGTCCGAAATCTCAGAGAAGAGCTCTCGAACCTTATTGGAAAAGGACAAGCTGCGGTCGGCTTCATCGAGGCCCCCTGCGTCTATCTGTGCGGCGAGGACGGCTAAAGAAGCGAAAAGCGCTCCCAGCACGTCGAGGACAATCATAGCGGTAATGCCCGCCACGGGATAAATCACTGCTGCAAGCGCGGCGCCAAGAATGTATCCGCCGGACTGAATCGCCTGAGTCACCCCCGATAGGCGAACGAGATGCTCTGGCGGGGCGAGATGGGGCGTGAGAGATTGGGAGGCTGGCGTGTAGAACGAAGTACCAACTGCACGGAGAAACAGGGCGATGAGAATTAGCCATGCAGGTAAGCTGCCGGCCAACGAGGCAATCGCCAAGGCGGCACCCACCGCGGCAATGAAGAGGTCGGCGCCGATGAGGACACGTTTCAAAGGCAGTCTGTCGACAACGGCGCCCGCAAGGATTCCGAACAAAGCAATCGGCAGAAAGCCTGCCAGCGATGCTAAGGAGAGGAGAGAAGACGACCCTGTCGTGAGGGCGAGATGCCAAATAAGACCCATTTGGAGAATCGAACTCGTCAATGTCGAAACGAGCTCCCCGCCCCATACGAAACAAAGCTTGAATTGCCATGAATGGCACAGCAGAACAGACCTGCCCCGAGAGGTTTCAAATATCATGGTTATGTCCAATCGTGAAATGGCGTGCAGAAAAACAGCGCGACGCCACAACAGCGCCGCTTTCTAGGCGCTCATCCACGTGCGGAAAAGACCAACCACGACACCCCTCCTTTGTTAATTCGGTCTGGCAAACCATGTAATATTAACGAGGCTTGAGTTTGCCTGTCAAGAATCGAGCATCGGTAAGGGCAATCCTCTCTGGCCATTCGATTCCTTTTGTATCTTTGGTTGCATAGGTGACCCGCCAGGGCTATTACGCGTGGAAGAGGCGCCTGCCGAGCTAGCCGATGAGGCGCTGAAGATGGCCCTGGTCAGGCGAAACGATCCCAAGGGATGCGTACATCATTCGGATAGTAAGAATGTTGCCAGCAGGTTTTGCGGCAACCGCAAAGGAGCCGTATCCTGCAGCTGGAATCACGTTGCAGCATCCTGACCCGCATTCCGATTGGCGGACGGCCCGCTTCGGCATCCTGACCAGCACAGCGATCGAGCCTTGTCATTCCTTGGATATGCCGGTTGCTCGGGGCGGTCCCGACGGAGGCCCTCGCCTCCCCGGTCCGTGACCCAAGAAGGGCAAGCATGCTGATCTGCATGGCTGGTTCCTCCTTTATGTAGACGACCATGCAAAGAAGGGACAACCGAGGAGGCAGGTTACTGATGCGGGCTCCCGCACGCCCATGACTACCCGACGGGCTGTTTTTCATCTCCGATGCCCGCATTGCAGCATGAACGAATGTGCCTCGACATCTCTGCTGGCATGGTACGACTGGGATCGCACCTCGACGCATCCTTGCGCATAGGTCAAGTCCTGTGGAGTGGTGTAATCGTTTTGTGTCCTTCGGG
>NZ_CAXOMR010000036.1:0-14446 GCF_964210535.1 Rothia mucilaginosa | reverse complement strand
AAGACAGACATAAACAAAAAAGCCTTGATTCCGAAGAATCAAGGCTTTTTCCTAGTGTGACCCCAACCGGATTTGTAACGGTGACGGAGGGGCATGATGCCGAGCGCGCGAGGGATTCCATCATGCCCCGGAGTGCCGCGACGTCAGGAGCGGCGCCGTGAGAGGCTCACGGTGGCACCGTAGAATCTAAAAAGTCTTCCGACAGCTACAGATATAAACAAAAAAGCCTTGATTCCGAAGAATCAAGGCTTTTTCCTAGTGTGACCCCAACCGGATTTGAACCGGTGTTGCCGCCGTGAGAGGGCGGAGTACTAGGCCGCTATACGATGGGGCCGTGAGATTTACATCTCTTTTACCAGGTCTCCCTGGCAACACATATAACTATACAGAGGTTCCCGGAAACAACCAAATCGAAAAGCGGTGAAATGAGTCACATATATTACACTGAGTGCAAGGCGCTCAGCATAGGCTCTTTTCCAGCTACACCAGACACTCCCCCGGTGGTTTCCAGCGCCCACGCCACTCGCGCCTCCACCCCATAAAACACCACGGTATCAAGGCACAAAAATGCGCCCCGCACAGCGTACGGGGCGCATCCGCTCAAACTAGAGCAAAAAACTATGCCTTACGGCGGCGAAGCACCATCACAGCGGCACCAGCAATCAGCGCGAACGCACCGACAGCTGCCAGGCTCAGAACGTTCTGAGCACCAGTCTTAGCCAGTGAGCCCTTGCTCTGAGGCGCAGACTTGGTAGCCGAAGCACTCACCTGAGCATCGGAGCTAGAGCCCTTAGGCTGGGACTCAGCCTTTACCGAAGAAGAGTTCTTCAGCGGCGCGGTCTTCGCGGTGGTTCCCAGCTGGTCGTTAGCTTCCTCAGCCTTCGGCTGCTCACCCTTAGACTGCTCAGCTGCCGGCTTCTTTTCTGCTACTGCAGCAGATGCGGAAGGCGATGCCGAGTCGTTGGTCGGGAATGCCGGCTCGTCAGCCTCATCGCGGTTATCTGCGTTGCCTGCATCCTTCGCGTCGTTGACGATCAGCGAAACAGCCGAATCGTAATTGCGGTTGGTAGCCACGTCAGAACCAGCGGTGACGGTACCGAGCATGTAGCCCTGGCTGTACTGCATGGTGTTCGCGGGAACACGCAGGGTCGCGTCGAAGGAGTACTTGCCGGTGCGTGCGTTGTAGACGAACGCGCTCGCCGGAACGATGGTGGATACCTTCTGAATGCTTGCCAGTTCGCTATCGGTCAGCTTGTCGAAACCCATCGACCATTCGCCTTCCTTGACGAGGAACAGGCGAACACCTTCAGCCGGGGGCTTCTCAAAGTCGTAACCGGACACGTGGAAGGTGTAGGGGCGGGTGATGTCGACGGTGCCCTCAGCGAAGTTCAGGGTGGGGTCAATCAGCACTGCGGTAGCCTGCTTCGGGTAGCCCTGGAAGGGAACCTTAGCGGGGTTAATGGTCGCGGTGGAAGTGAACTCACCCTCAGAAACCTCAGCGTGGAACTTCACGATGGAGTTCGGAACCAGCTTCTGCTGCGAGGAAGGAACAGCCTTACCGTTACGATCCACGGTCGCCTTGGAGGTGTAGGTGTCGGTCATGGAGCCGTCACCAGTCTTCGAGTTCAGCACGTAGGGTACCGCCGCGGTGGTGTTAGCGATGTCCTGCTTGTCCACTGCGATGACGGAGCCGTCCGCGGTGATGGTCAGGTCGTTAGCCTTGCCGCCGTTCATCTCAACCTCACCAATCACACGGTCGGTCTTAGCGTCGAAGATGGCGATCTTGCCGGTACCGAAGTCGGTCACGTACACCAGGTCGCGGTCCTCATCGTTCTCCATGGACAGCGCCTGGGTGCCGAACTTGACGAACTTCTTGAACGCGCCGGTGGTCAGGTCGTAGACGGAGATACCGGAGTTCACGCCGTCAACACCCTGCGAGGAGACGTAAATTTCGTTCTCAGAGTGGTCGATGGTGACGTCAGAGGGGCGGACCTCAACGGAGGAGTTCTCGCCGCGGGTCTGAATAACCTGCTCGGTCTTGAAGGTCTTGGTGTTGATGACGAAGACCTTGCCGCCGGTACGCTCGGGCACGTACAGCTTGTCGCCGTCAATGGTCATGTTCATGCCGACGTAGCGGGTACCGCCGTTGGGGGCGCCCTCCAGCTGCAGCTTAGTAACCTCAAAGGTCTTCATGTCGATAGCGGACACATAGTAGCGGCCGGTCACGAACACCTTGCCGGAGTTGTGATCCACCAGCACGGAGCGGGGGTGCTCAATCCAGTTCGGGTCGCTCTCGGCGATACCGTGGTTAGTCCAAATCTGTTCCATGGTGTTCTGGTCGAACACGGACAGGGAGTTGTCGGTGGTGTTAGTAACCCACACGGTGCCGGACACGTCATCAACAGTGATGCCGTACGCGGAAATGTAGCCGAATTCACCGTTCTTATCCAGCTCGAAGGGAAGCGCTGCTACTTCTTCAATCTGAAGAGTGTCTGCGTTGACACGAGCAATGGTGGAGGCGAGGTCGCCGTGTGCACCCACGCCGACCATCCAAATCTTGTTAGTCGCCTTGGAGTAGGCAACCTGGTACTGGCCGGGCAGACCCTGGGTAATCTGCGCGACGGACGCGGAGGTATCAACAACGCGGCTCAGCGATGCGGTGGAAGGAGCCGATGCGCTGGGAGTCGCGGTCTGGTTTGCGGTGTTCGGTGCTGCGAAGGAGGCAGGGATCATAGCTGCGCCAGAGATTGCGAGCGCAAGGGAGCCGACGGCGAGCCCCTTCAATGCTTTGCCCGAGGAGGGAGTGAGGTTCAATGTGTGTCCTTCAAATGTGTAACGGAAGTGCTCACATGCCGCATGCGAATGCTAACGAGACACCCGTGAATATGCGGTGACATATTCGACGGCACGAAAAGCAGAAATGCAGGTAACGCATAAATTTACCTACCTTCTAATCCTCAGTGTTTTCCCAGGAAAATACAAGCAGCGACGTGGGCGTGTTTTGTGTTTTTGTGAGTGATCCCCTAATTCGCCTTCAGTATCACGTGAAGGTTGAGGCGTTTCCCCGGTTTTTCCTTGCGCTTGCGGGCAAAAACCCAGGTCACGAGGGGTATTGTGATGCTTTTATATTTACACATTAATGTAAAAGTTTAGGCGAGGCGCGCCAGCGAGATTCACCACGGGTTAAACATTTTCTCGACATTCAAAACCTATATTTTTACAGGCAAGTGCACATATATAAATATGTCCTAAAACCACCCACCCAGCATTAGCCCAAGCGGGCACACAAAAGGCGGGTACCCCTCCCCCAGATTCGAAGAATCCGAAAGAGAAAATACCCGCCTTCTCACGCGTTATATCGAGCGATTACACCCGAAAACTAAACGCTACGCTTATGCCTTACGGCGGCGCATCACCAGAGCAGCACCCGCAATCAGAGCCACAGAAGCGAAAGCAACCAGCGGCATCACAGCGTTCGCACCGGTGTTCGCCAGAGCGCCACGCGAAGAGCCAGCCTGCGAGGAGCCTGCGTCGCTCTTAGCTACCGAGGAGCCACCGCCCAAATTATCGGAGCCACCTGCGGAGGAACCACCGTTCTTCACAGCCGAACCGGACTTATCAGCCTTCACAGCATCCGGAGCAGACTTGGAGTCCTGTGCACCGGTCTTAGCGTCAGACTTCTTATCCTCAGACTTAACGTCCTCAGACTTCTTATCTTCAGCCTTCTTGTCCTCTACCTTCGGGTCAGCAGGCTTCGGATCTGCAGGCTTCGGGTCAGCAGGCTTCGGATCTGCAGGCTTCGGGTCAGCAGGCTTCGGATCTGCAGGCTTCGATTCCTCAGCCTTCACACCGGTCACCGTCGGGTAACCAGCGAACTGCAGCGAAGTCGGGGTGATACCCACCGGAGCTGCGCTCGCGTCGGTGTCCTTCAGACCAACCTTGAACTTCAGAATCGAGTTAGCCTTCAGCTGCTGAACCGATGCGGGCACGTCGTTACCCTGGCGGTCCTTACCGGGCAGGGTGGTGTACTCGCTGGCGGTGGTGATCTCACCGGTGGTGCCGTTGAGCACGTAGGGCAGGGTGACCTTCTCGTCGCGGTCCTTCTTGTCGAGGACCAGCACGGAGCCGTCCTTGAGCAGGGTCACGTCGTTCGCGGCTGCGCCGTTCATCTCGACCTCGCCGATGACCTCGTCAGCGCGGCCGTCGAAGACAGCCACCTTGCCGGTGCCGAAGTCGGTCACGTACACCAGGTCGCGGTCCTCATCGTGCTCCAGGGCGAGCGCCTGGGTGCCGAACTTGACGAACTTCTTGAACTCGCCGGTGTTCAGGTCGTACACGGAAATACCGGAGTTGACGCCCTTCACGCCCTGAGAAGAAACGTAAATCTCATTCAGCGAGTGGTCCACAGCAACATCGGAGGGGCGAACCTCAACGTTGGAATCCTCACCCTGAGTCTGGATGGTCTTCTCAACCTTGAAGGTCTTGGTGTCCACGACGAAGAGCTTGCCGCCGGTGCGCTCGGGCACGTACAGCTTGCCGCCATCGAGGAACAGGTTCATGCTCACGTAGCGGGTGCCGCCGTCGGGTGCGCCCTCGAGCTGAATCTTCTCAACCTGCTTGGTCTTCAGGTCGATAGCAGAGACGAAGAAGCGGCCGGTCACAAACGCCTTGCCGGACTCGTGGTCAACCAGAACGGAACGGGGGTGCTCAATCCAGTTCGGGTCGTCTTCCTTCACGCCCTCGTTGGTCCAGATGAGCTTGAGGGTCTGCTGGTCGTACACTGCCACGGAGTTGTCGATGGTGTTGGTAACCCAGACGGTGCCGTCCACGTCATCAACGGTCACACCGTACGCGGAGGTGTAGCCGTACTGGCCCTTGTCGTTCTTCTTCACAGGCAGCTCGGCGAATGCCTCGGTCTGCAGGGTGTCTGCATCCACGCGTGCCAGGGAGGAGGCGAGGCCGCCTCGCGCACCCACGGTGGGTACGAACAGCTTGTGGTTCTTCTTGGAGTAGCCAACCTGGAACTGGCCGGGCAGACCCTGAATGATGTTCGCAACGCTACCGTTTGCGTCCACGGTGCGGTGTGCCTCAGTGGAGGGGGTGGTTGCGTTGTTGTCAGCTGCCTTGGTCTTGGTGGCGGTTGCCGGGTAGCCCTGGAACTCGCGGGTTTCGGGGGTGACCTGCTTGACCTCGGAGTTATCACCTGCGGTTGCGGTGACCTTGAACTTCAGGATGGAGTTCGCCTGAATCTCGGAGGTCTTGGCGGGAACCTCGTTGCCCTGCTTGTCCTTAGAAGGCTTGCTGGTGACCTGGCTGGAGGTGCTGACGGTGCCGGTGGTGCCGTCGAGGACGTAGGGCACGGTTGCGGTTGCGCCAGCCTGCTTGTCCACAGCGATTACGGAGCCGTTGGGCAGTACGACCAGGTCGTTTGCCTTGCCGCCGTTCATGGCGACCTCGGCAATCAGCTTGTCCGCTGCGCCGCCGTCAATCACGCCCACCTTGCCGGTGCCGAAGTCGGTCACGTACACCAGGTCGTTGGCCTCATCGTTATCGAGCGAGAGCGCCTGGGTGCCGAAGGGGATGAACTTCTTGAACTCGTAGGTGGTCGCATCGTACACGGATACACCGGAGTTCTCGCCCTTCACGCCCTGCGAAGAAACGTAAATTTCGTTCTGCGAGTGGTCAATAGCCACGTCGGAGGGGCGAACCTCGCCGTCCTTATCGCCCTTCACAGAGATGGTCTTCTCGACCTTGAAGGTCTTGGTGTCGATCACGAAGAGTTTGCCGCCGGTGCGTTCGGGCACGTACAGCTTACCGCCGTCCACCAGAATGTTCATGCTGATGTAGCGGGTACCGCCATCAGGTGCGCCCTCAAGCTGAATCTTCTCGACCTTCTTGGTCTTCAGATCGATAGCCGAGACAAAGAAGCGACCGGTCACGAAAGCCTTACCCGACTCGTGATCGACACGCACCTCGCGGGGGTGCTCAATCCAGTTCGGGTCGTCCTTGCTCAGACCCGCATTGGTCCACAGCTGCTTCATGGTCGCCTGATCGTACACGGCAACGGAGTTATCGCGGGTGCTGGTCACCCACACGGTACCTTCCTCGTCATCGACGGTGATACCGTACGCACCCTCGTAGGAGTAGCCCTTGTCGTTCTTGACGATGGGCAACTCGGCAACAGCCTCAATCTTCAGGGAGTTCGCGTCAATACGAGCAATAGTGGAAACGTGCTCGTCGCGGTCAGCGGTGCCCGCAACCCAAATCTTGTTGGTCTTCTTGGAATATGCGACCTGGAACTGGCCGGGCAGGCCCTGAGTGATCTTAGCCATCGCCTTATCGGTGATGGTGCGAGCGTCAGTGCTCTGGCTTGCCGCCGGGGTGGATTCTGCCGCGAACGATGCGGGGATGGTGGCAACACCTGAAATTGCCAGTGCCAGCGATCCAACGGCGAGGCCCTTGAATGCCTTGCTCGAAGCGAGGTTCATATGTATGTCCTTTTTCGTGGGTGGTGTGTGGAGGTGCGCCTCTCCCCTGCTTGAGGGGCGGTGAGGCGCCGCGTTTTTCTTGCTCTCTACTGTGGGTTTCGTGGGCCCACGAGCAAGGAAACTAGTCTTCACACAGTATTAAGTAAGGCAATCATTAATTTACCTTCTAGGTAATACTTACTTAGCGCACAGGATTTTGCAAGATTTCAGGTATATATGACGCAAAATTTCATATGACAGGCACAGCCTGTCACTAAAACTCCCCGAAGTGCGGCGATATAGCAGCACGGCAGGACTCGGCGCCCCGAACTAGCGCGCTAAAACGGCGCCCCAGCATAGTGCCCCGGCATAGCGCGCGCAGGGCGCGCCACAGGGAGCCACCCAAGGTGCTCCGCAGAGCGCCGTACAACGGGGCATAGCGAAACCCCCGCCTCCAGCAAAAGCCAGAAGACGGGGGTTTCATGCTACCCAGCGCGCAGCGCCGGGGGTAGCTAAATTTAGGAGCCGTACGAGATTTAGGAAACGTACGAGAAGTCAGTGAACAGCAGGTTCTGCAGCTTGTAGCGGCGAATGAAACGAGCCAGCTCCGCGCGAGTGGTCGGCGCGGTCGGCTTGAACTCACCCGAAGCATCGAGGACGATGTCGTTCGCGCCAGCCCACGCAACGTAACGGTGCAGGGTACCGGCACCGAGCACGTCGCGGAAACGAGAACCAGCAGCCTCGTTCATTTCGGTCAGCTGAACCTCCGCGTTGTACTGGAACAGCACAGCCGCCAGCTCCTCATGAGAAACCGGTGCGGTCGGGTCAATCTTGTCGCCACCGGTGAGCGGCTCAGTAATCTTGCGGTCACGAGCCCAGTGCAGGGCGTTCGCGGTCGGGCGGCCTGCCGCATCCGCGAAGGGTGCAACCTCAGAGTTTTCGCTCACGCCAGCGTGACCGGCAGCGTGGTTCAGCAGAGCAATAAGCTCCTCACGGGTCACAGGGCGGTCCGGCTCGAACGCGCCAGTCTGCGGGTTCGGCATCAGCCACTTCTTCTGGTTCGCCATGCGGATATCCTCAGCGAACGGGTGGTTATCCGGAACGTCCTCGAAAGAAGTCTTCAGGATCTTGGTCTCAGCCACGGGGATGCGCGCAGCAATCTGGTGGGTGATCTCCTGGCCCCACGGGTCGGAGCAAATATCCAGCTGCAGGGCGTGGTCGACACCCTCACCCTGCATCAGCTCGATGGGGAACTGGTCGCTACCGCTGAAGCTGTCAGCGTCACCGTCAAATTCGGGGGTAAGCGGCCAGGAGCGCAGAGTTTCGAAAGAGTCGTTACGAACGTAGCCGTGGCGTACGGTCAGAGTGGTGCCTTCGGTGAGGAATTCGCGCAGACCATGTGCAGTGTAGTTGACGGTCATACCGGTTTCGGTGATGGTGGCGCGCTGAATGACGAGGCGCGGGCCTTTAGTTTCCTCGGTTGCCGGGGCAATGTTGGTGGGTGCTTCGTCTGCCTGAGCGGCCTGTGCCTGCAGGGTCAGTGCGCCTGCAGCGGCGGCGGCGGAAGCACCCTTTACGAAGAATCGTCGTGAGAGTCGATGGTTAAGCAAGGGCATGATTGTCCTATTCAGTTCTTGTTTGAGTTGAGTGAGTTACGGGTGGCAGGACGCGCGGACAGCGGCGTAAACGGTGAGTGAGGCCGATACGTTGGGTTCCCTCCCCTGGCGTGCGTGAGTGAGACGCAGCGTGCGGGGTGCGGGTGTCTGTCGGGCGGATGCGCGGTGAGTGAGACCGGCATGATTCCTGGACCCAGTCATCTAGCCTACCTTAAGGTTTCCATTAAAGCGAAGATGATCCGGCGGTGATTTTACGCCCATTTTTGGTGTTCGGCGAGGTAGGGGCCACATCTGGCAAGGTTTGCCGGAAGTTGGTATGGGTTTTTGATGGGGTGACTTCGGGTTGTTGTACGCCGAGACGTTCCGGGATATGGAATATGTGGGATTCTGAGGTTTTATGTGCGACACGCCGCTTCGAGCCCTTTTCAAAGAGTTATAGTTATTGGTACCCTATCACTGTTTCTATATCCTCAACAAAGGAGTTACCCATGGAGGCCAAGGAATTCTCTGAGAAGGCCCTCCTCTTTTTCGCCAAGTCCAAGTACGCCGACCTCTTCGGCGTGGCACTGGTTATCACCATCGCAGTCGCATCAGGATACCTGAGCACCCGCCTCGACAAATACGTTGACTGGGGCCCGATCACGCCCTTCATCCCCCTCGGCGTGATCTCCGTGATTAACGTGGGTATTTCAATGATGTCTACCCGCCTGACTGGCCGCCTCTCAAACATCGGCAACGTGCTCGGCATTATCAACACGGCGCTGTCTGGCGCGATTGACTACATTCTGGGCAACAAGGCAGCGATTATCACCTACCCGGTGACGTTCATCGTGTACACCTTCGCGATTCGTAGGTGGCAGAACTCCGAACGCGGCAAGGCAATGGAACCACCGACCGGCGCTAAGGGTCAGCTGATTATTGGCGGTATTGTGGCCGGTTCGTTCGCGTTCTCTCTGGTCGCGAACTACATTGGCTACGGCGGCAAGACCTCGTTCCTGTTCTGGATCACGACCGTGGTGTTTGGTCTCTCCCTGTCAGCAAACATTCTGAACGCGCTCAAGCTCACGATGCAGTGGCAGTTTTGGCTCCTGTACAACGCCGTGCAGTGCATAAAGGCGCTGACCCAGGGCAACTTCGCGAACGTCGGCAAGTACATCTTCTACATCATCAACAGCGTGGCAGCGCTCCTGCTGTGGACCCGAAGCGGCACCGCAGCCAAGGGCACCATGGCGGTGGCGTAGGGGGTGGTTCCCTAGCGCACTAGCTACCGCATATCCGCTCAGCGATATGTAGACACTCAACGATACAGACAGGAGGGGCCCTCCGGTGATTCAACCGGAGGGCCCCTCCTTCTGTTCTTCATGGTTGCGTTTTATTAGATTAATCTAATGAATCGACAATTCTTTATATTGATAGATTTTTCAGATTTATTTATTGATTAAGGAGTTTATTGGCTACATATCAGATAATTCCCCTAAGTTTTATTCCCATGAAAATACCAGTTTCCAACTACTCCCCAAAAAGATAGGGGAACTAGAAAAGCTACATATATTCCTGCTATAATTGCAATGTGTCATGTGATAAGTTGTAGAATGTTGAGAATCTTTCAATCATATTTTTATTACTTAAATATTTCACTGCACACCCTTCGGGGTATTCGCGGGGTGGACTTTTTCTCATAGTCCACCCCGTTTCATTATCTAAAATAGAGTAAAATACGAATGTTTATTATTTTAGTGCATTGCTTTCACATAAAACGCCTTGATTCAATCCAGATACTCCCCCTCTTCTTTCATTCCTTCCCTGCTTGAAAGCATTTTATGACCAGCCTTGATATACTTACTACACCTGACTTACTGAGTGCATGAGGTGTGAGTTGAGAATCTTTCATTATTCGCCTTGATATACTTATGAGTGATCGCGGGGCGCGAAGGAGTGGTTGAGAATCTTTCATTATTCGCCTTGATATACTTAGAAGGCCTAGAAACAGACGCTCCAGATAGTTGAGAATCTTTCATTATTCGCCTTGATATACTTACTCCCTCCCCTCCTCCCTCGCTCCCTCGTTGAGAATCTTTCATTATTCGCCTTGATATACTTAGTTGTGCGTGTGGCAAGATTAAGGATAAGTTGAGAATCTTTCATTATTCGCCTTGATATACTTACACATCAAGCGTGATAGTGTCTCCAACGGTTGAGAATCTTTCATTATTCGCCTTGATATACTTAATAAGCGATCACGGGGCGTGAGGGAGTGGTTGAGAATCTTTCATTATTTGCCTTAGATATACTTATCAGACATCGAGCGACAGAACCCGGCGGAGTTGAGAATCTTTCATTATTCGCCTTGATATACTTACGCCATCACCGCACACCCCCGCAGCCTCGTTGAGAATCTTTCATTATTCGCCTTGATATACTTAACACCCGAGTGCATAACGCGCTGACTAGGTTGAGAATCTTTCATTATTCGCCTTGATATACTTAGTCTTGAGAGGTCTGAGTATCTACCCCAGCTGAGAATCTTTCATTATTCGCCTTGATATACTTAGGTAGTGGCAACTGGAGGCGACGATGACGTTGAGAATCTTTCATTATTCGCCTTGATATACTTAAGCATCTGCAGCGGCGTGAGGCTTGTTGGTTGAGAATCTTTCATTATTCGCTTTGATATACTTACTTGTCTGCCAGCGCCTCGATGGTGATTGTTGAGAATCTTTCATTATTCGCCTTGATATACTTAGATCCGCTGACCTTGACCAGTGAGAGAGGTTGAGAATCTTTCATTATTCGCCTTGATATACTTATCGGTGTTGAAGAAGGCCAGGATATTCGGTTGAGAATCTTTCATTATTCGCCTTGATATACTTAGTTCTCAGCATCATAATTCGTCTCCCATGTTGAGAATCTTTCATTATTCGCCTTGATATACTTAGGCACACTCGACGCCTACCTTGCCACCAGTTGAGAATCTTTCATTATTCGCCTTGATATACTTAAAAATGAATTTTTTCACGGGTTTTTTTGGTTGAGAATCTTTCATTATTCGCCTTGATATACTTATCCTCAAGAGCCTTAGAACGGAGCGAGCGTTGAGAATCTTTCATTATTCGCCTTGATATACTTAATCTTCCACACTGCTCAGCCGTCAAAAAGTTGAGAATCTTTCATTATTCGCCTTGATATACTTATGAGTTACCTGCCCATGGACAGGACTTCGTTGAGAATCTTTCATTATTCGCCTTGATATACTTAAAGCCGGAGACACCACCATGTTCTCCCGGTTGAGAATCTTTCATTATTCGCCTTGATATACTTATCTTCAATGGCATCTTGACCAAGAGATAGTTGAGAATCTTTCATTATTCGCCTTGATATACTTATCGGTCACCGGCTTACCGTCATCACCTTGTTGAGAATCTTTCATTATTCGCCTTGATATACTTATCCCGTGGTTGCTGGAAACACCGCGGGGGTTGAGAATCTTTCATTATTCGCCTTGATATACTTACAGCACACCCTGCCACACCGTCTACTTTGTTGAGAATCTTTCATTATTCGCCTTGATATACTTAGTACCGTGTCGAAGACTAGGCCGCCGGGGTTGAGAATCTTTCATTATTCGCCTTGATATACTTAATCGCGCCGCGAATCCTTAAGAAATTCTGTTGAGAATCTTTCATTATTCGCCTTGATATACTTACTGAGTACAGCCTCCCCGAAGAAACCCGGTTGAGAATCTTTCATTATTCGCCTTGATATACTTAAGGAACCAATGACTAACCTCCCGAACCCGTTGAGAATCTTTCATTATTCGCCTTGATATACTTAGCATGAGGTGTGACAAGCCGATAACGACGTTGAGAATCTTTCATTATTCGCCTTGATATACTTACTGACTAGGGGTTTGGCGCTAAATGACGGTTGAGAATCTTTCATTATTCGCCTTGATATACTTACCGACCCGGAGCGTATGGTACGCCGCTTGTTGAGAATCTTTCATTATTCGCCTTGATATACTTACAGGCATACGACCGTACCAGCGAGAAGTAGTTGAGAATCTTTCATTATTCGCCTTGATATACTTACAGGCTCAACCTCGACGCGATCACGGCGGTTGAGAATCTTTCATTATTCGCCTTGATATACTTAGAACGGGCCCGGCGGCTTACTTCCGCGGGTTGAGAATCTTTCATTATTCGCCTTGATATACTTAGCAGGCTTCGACATGGTGTTTACTCCGCGTTGAGAATCTTTCATTATTCGCCTTGATATACTTAAGGCACCCCGTGCGTAAGTGTTAAGGCAGTTGAGAATCTTTCATTATTCGCCTTGATATACTTACCGGGTGCGTGGAAGACGGACGCAGAACGTTGAGAATCTTTCATTATTCGCCTTGATATACTTAAAAAAATGTTCTCTAAAGTGCATTAATTTGTTGAGAATCTTTCATTATTCGCCTTGATATACTTAACACGCTCCACCACAAACCGAAAAATCCGTTGAGAATCTTTCATTATTCGCCTTGATATACTTAGGGGGATGGTTACTTCGATGAGGAGTTTGTTGAGAATCTTTCATTATTCGCCTTGATATACTTAACCAGCACCTACAACCCTTTGAAGCATGGTTGAGAATCTTTCATTATTCGCCTTGATATACTTACGTTGGGTCTTGACGAGACGGATTCACGGTTGAGAATCTTTCATTATTCGCCTTGATATACTTACCGGCTTCCTTGATGACCGCATCAGCCGGTTGAGAATCTTTCATTATTCGCCTTGATATACTTAAGACAGTAAGGGACGCGCTCGCTGAGTGGTTGAGAATCTTTCATTATTCGCCTTGATATACTTACAAATCTTGTAGTGCCCTGCACCGGATTGTTGAGAATCTTTCATTATTCGCCTTGATATACTTAGGTGCCTGAAGACCCTGCAGATTTTGAGGTTGAGAATCTTTCATTATTCGCCTTGATATACTTATCCGCGGCGGGCACCAGATCCCACCACCGTTGAGAATCTTTCATTATTCGCCTTGATATACTTAGACGGAAACGGACGCGGCGGCGGGTACAGTTGAGAATCTTTCATTATTCGCCTTGATATACTTAGTGGGATACGTCCGGTAAGGCACCGAATAGTTGAGAATCTTTCATTATTCGCCTTGATATACTTACCAGGGGATGAGATGACGATGACGACATGTTGAGAATCTTTCATTATTCGCCTTGATATACTTAAAACATTCGCACCATCAGTTGTGTGGTCGTTGAGAATCTTTCATTATTCGCCTTGATATACTTATCACCACGGACGGCGACAGAATCACGGGGTTGAGAATCTTTCATTATTCGCCTTGATATACTTAATGGGCATGCCCGCCAGTGAAGGCATTGGTTGAGAATCTTTCATTATTCGCCTTGATATACTTATTCCGTGGAGATTTGAAGCGCTCACTGGAGTTGAGAATCTTTCATTATTCGCCTTGATATACTTAGATGAACCCGACTGGCGGCTACTCGAGAGTTGAGAATCTTTCATTATTCGCCTTGATATACTTATTTGTCGAGTGCGCGAGTCACAGCCGCGGTTGAGAATCTTTCATTATTCGCCTTGATATACTTAGGTGCGTGTGAAAGCCGAACGCAGAATAGTTGAGAATCTTTCATTATTCGCCTTGATATACTTAGAGTCCGGTGACTGGCGTCTGGACTCCAGTTGAGAATCTTTCATTATTCGCCTTGATATACTTAACACCCCCTGCTTCCCTGCAATGGCGGGGTTGAGAATCTTTCATTATTCGCCTTGATATACTTACCGCGTGTGCGGGAATGAGCCCATGTCTGTTGAGAATCTTTCATTATTCGCCTTGATATACTTACCCCTGCAAAATGTACCTACCCCCCCCTGTTGAGAATCTTTCATTATTCGCCTTGATATACTTAAAGCCCGTGATGCCCTGAATCAGGGCAAGTTGAGAATCTTTCATTATTCGCCTTGATATACTTATTGACCTGGGAAGAGGGCGACGCAGGAGGTTGAGAATCTTTCATTATTCGCCTTGATATACTTATTCGCTACAAAACCCCCCACCTTTCGCTGTTGAGAATCTTTCATTATTCGCCTTGATATACTTACCGCTGGTGAGGGTCTGGCGCTAGTGGAGTTGAGAATCTTTCATTATTCGCCTTGATATACTTAGGCCCTGTGGCTGGCCTGTGGTTCCGCGGTTGAGAATCTTTCATTATTCGCCTTGATATACTTAAGTAATCGAGCGTTTCCCCTAGTCAGGGGCATAAATGGGGCAGTTTTTCGCAAGAAAAACTGCCCCACACCTGCATCAGATACCCTCTCTAGACGA
>NZ_CAXOMR010000035.1:0-16293 GCF_964210535.1 Rothia mucilaginosa | reverse complement strand
TTTTTGCATGGGTTTATGCGTGAGTGGGTTTATGCGCGGGAGCTACTGGGCGTTTGAGGCTGGGCCTTCCACTGCTGGTAGGCGCTCGTGGCGAGGAATCGTGCACGGTTCGCGTCGCTGAGCGTCTTGATGTCTGCGGGGGCTGCCTCGTACCACTTTTCGTAGAGACGAATGATCATCTCAGGGTAGGCGGCTTCTTCCAGGTCGGCGCGGTGGGGGATGAATTCGTTGCGGTTCTTGATGTCTCGGTACTCGCTACCGGCGAAGGGGTCGGAGAGTCCGACGCTGGGGTGGGCGTTATAGGCATCGATGTTTTGAACGTATTCGGGGAAGGTGCTCCGCCCTGCTTTGAGTGCGGCGTGGCACTTGCTGTCGATTTCACTGGGCTCAATGATGTGGGCGCCGTCTGCGAGGATGTTCCGGTATTGAATGTACGCGGGGTATTGTTCATCGGTGCGCGGGACGGGCTTGGTGGCTTCTGCTGAGGCGATAGCTTCGGCGGAGTATGAGGAGCAGCTGACGGTGGGCGTGGTACTTGCCGTTGCTGAGGCGCTCGCCGTGGAGGGTGAGGAGGTGCTGCTTGCCGCGGTGTTCGCACCACCGCAGGCGGCGAGGAACAGGGGCAGGACAACCGCGACGGTACCGCATCGTACAATACTGCGGCGGTCGGAGAAGGTCTTCGGGGTGAGAGCCATGGGGCCACCTCATAACGTGGGTGTAGTAAGGTATTGTGCCCCACTATACCTACAAATTTGATATATGGTCAATGAAAATATGTGTCTTTTTCAGTAAAACCAATATTGCCTTTTCTTCCCCACTAAACACGCCTGACAAGCGATAACCCGCTAACAACAATTGAATACTCTAGATGGTTTGCTGAAATTTTTTCCATTCCTTATGGGTATTTGCAAAACACCCCACACGCTACACCATCCAACATATACTGAGACGCAATATATCGTTCCATCCCTCTTGCGAGGTGGTCTCATGACCCACACCCCTGTTTTTCTTTCGTTCCGTTCCAGCGGTCTACGACGCAGTGCCGCGCTGGCGATTCTTCCCCTGTTTCTTGCCGCCTGCGGTAGCTCCACCAGCACGGCATCAAACACTCCCGCACCCTCGAACACGACTGTGACTTCCTCCCCGTCAGCAACGGCATCCACCGGGTCCGCTTCCTCTTCCACGGCGAAGAAGACCTCCACCCCCTGCCTTAAACCTGACGAAGCCGCGAAAGCTGAAACCCTCAAGCAGCAGGAAGCCATCAGCGCCGACCGTGGCACTGCACTGCCCTCCTACGTCTCCGCACGGCATGTTGTGCGCAACCAGGCGAACTTCCCCACCCGCGCCGAAGCTGAATCAGCAGGAGCCGAGTGCCTGGCACTGTACGAGAAGAACAAGGCCGATCACGCCTACGCCGCAGCATGGGTACGCGCTATCGATGACAATAACGTGGCAAGCGGAAAGGTAGCCTCCGGCCCGCGCACTGACATCCAGAGCGCAGACCCCTATAAGGCAAGCAACTACGTCGATATTCGAGAGGGTAAGGAGTACTTCCCGACCCGACAGGAGCTGCTCGCGGCAAACTACCCCGAGAACTACATTGTTGCTTTTGAGTTGTGGGCGCAGCAGGCGCCAGCCGATGTGAAGCAGAAGAGCGACGCGAACCGTGCGGCCGCTAAAGATACTCGCTGGCCTGAGGCGGTAACCCTGCCCAGCCCCGACAACCCTGTCTAATCCAAACCTGTCTCATCTCCTGTCTCATCTTAAAAATAGTTGTGGCGTGACCGTTGTTCGGTCACCGCCACAACTGTTATACGGCTCAGGTTAGGGCAGTAACGCCAACCCAAACTCAATAACGATCAGGGCTACAGCACACGCGAAGAGTACCCCACGCGGCACATTGAACTTCTGCCAGAGCCTATACAGCTGGCTGGGAACCCCCCAAATAACGCACGCCCGAAAGGCAAGCGTCGTCAGGGGTCCACCCCACTGAATAATCATCAGGGCAAGAGCAAAACTCAGGCTGAGCATATCCAGGATGCGCCGGTGCTTTCGCACCTGCTCCCTCTCCTTCTGATAGCCAGGGTTGTTTAGCAACCTTGGTGGTGCTTTTTTCAGCTGACCCACAATAATCAAAACCGCCAGCGGAATCAGAGAAATATCGAAGAACATGGGAACCACCTTTCATGTTGGGGTTCGCTCGCTACGCCGGTGACGAGCTGATGGCGCACCATCATTGGTGAAAACTTCTCAAAAACAAGTAGTGTGCAACACGTGTATAACGTATTGTGGGTTACTTTACAGCACGCATAGACCCTATTCAAGAGGTAAACACCCCCGAAAAATTCATTAAAAATGAGGGCGCCGGGAACCTTACGTTCCCGGCGCCCACTCCCCAGCTGTTCATACCTCAGCGGGATTCAATTTAGAGGCGGAAGAAGCCTTCCACCGCGCGCGTCATGTACGCCATATCGTCCACATGGCACATCTCGCGCATCGAATGCATCGACAGCAAACCAATACCCACATCCACGGTGCGCATACCCAGGCGAGTCGCCGTAATCGGGCCAATCGTCGAACCGCACGGCATATTGTTATTCGACACGAACTCCTGATACGGAACACCAGCCTTTGCACACGCCGCAGCAAACACGCCAGCACCCACCGAATCCGTCGCATAACGCTGGTTTGCGTTAATCTTCAGCAGCGGACCACCACCGGGCAGCGGCTGCACGGTCGGGTCGTGGTGACCCTGATAGTTCGGGTGCACCAGGTGACCGGCATCAGCCGACAGGCAGAACGACGCCGCCACCGAACGGCGGTACTCCTCCGTGCTCTCACCGCGCGCAGCGGACAGGCGCACCAGAATATCCTCCAGGAACGGGCCAGCCGCACCACTACGCGACTCCGAACCAAGCTCCTCATGGTCAAACGCCGCAAGCATCACAGTCTCGGTGGCGTGCTCGTCCGCGTTATCGGCAACGTAACGTTCCAGGGCGGTCAAACCCGCGTGCACCGAAGACAGGTTATCCAGGCGGCCGGAAGAGAATAGCTCCTGATCCGCACCGAAGCGGCGCGGCGGCTGCGAATCAGCAAACAGCAGGTCGTAACCCACAATGCTTTCCGGGTCGACCGGCTCGCCGTCAATCACATGCTTCGCCATATAGCCGAGCACGTCGTTCTCCGCCGGGTCCACACCCCACACGGGGTATATGTTGAACTGCTTGTCCAACACCAGTTCGTTGCGCTTGTGATCCAGGTGCGGTGCCAACTGCGGGATGCGCGCAATCGGACCGGTGCGCACCAGGCGGTCCTTCAGCTCACCGCCCTCAAGGACGGTGAGGCGGCCCGCCACGCACAGCTCGCGGTCCAGGAAGGAGTTCAGCAGTGCACCACCGTAGTTCTCAACGGCAATCTGGTGCCAGCCCTTCGTGGTGATGGAGGAGGAGGGCTTGACCTTCAGGGAGGGCGAGTCGGTGTGCGCACCCAGCACGCGGTAGCCGCTTGCCTTCTGCGCCTTCGCGCCGCCAGCCCAGGCGATAATCGCGCCGTCGCGGACGACGAAGTGGCGGCCGGTTGCGATCTGCGGGTCCCATGCTTCGGTCTCTACAAGCTCGGTGAAGCCCGCTGCTTGCAGGCGGCGCGCTACCGTGCGCGCGGCGAGGTAAGAGACCGGCGACTCCGCCACGAATGCGGCGAGGTCTTCAATATTTTTTACAGCATCAACAGTCATGGTTTAACCCTACCTTTTCTTGGGTGTTGACGGGGTGACCGGGGCCGATAATCCACGCGGCGTGGAGTAATAGCCCTGGTGAGGCTCGCATGGAGCGGGGTGGGCGGGCTGGGGTAGCTGGGGTAGAGCAACCCGCCAAATAGACTATTTATCAACCTTGAGCGGTTGTGTTTCACGTGAAACCTCACCGCGGCGAGCGCGCGCGTTGAAGATCAGGCAGGCGAGCACCACGTACACACCTTCCAGCGCGATGCCCTGCAGCGCATCCACGGGGGTCACGCCCTCGGAGGCGAACGGATCCAGACCAGCCACCATGGACAGCAGCATCAGGATCACGTTATTTGCCACGTGCAGGCTGATGGAGGCTTCCAGACCGCCGGTGTACCAGCAGAGGAAACCCGCGTAAATACCCATCGCGAGAATCGTGCTCTGCCCCCAGGGGTCGTAGGCGTGGGAGAGCATGAACAGCACGGCGGGCAGCACAATCGGCAGCCAGGGGGTGCGGAGCCAACGGCCCAGCATCTGCATCATGAAGCCACGGTAGGCGAGCTCCTCGGCGTAGCACTGCACGGGCACCAGGAGCAACATCATCGCCACATAAACCCAAAATTCAACCTGTGGAGGTTGAAAATAGCGGTATTCGGGCAGGCTCTCACCGCTCAACGCCAGCATCACGGCGTAGTAGATGCCGTAGACAGCGAAGCTCAAACCCAGGTATGGAAGCAACAGTGAACGGCGCAGACGGCCCGCCACCGAATGAATCAGACCCCAGGGCTTCGGGCCCACAATCAAGCGCGCAATAAAGAGCGAAGGCACAATCGCGATGAGGGAGAGGAAGGTCAGAGCGAACAGCGCCGGGTGTTCCATAATGACGGAGCGGTTCGTCGCTACATCATGGAGGGAAAGTCCCGAACCCATAATCGTCACAGCTAAGGCAACTGAAATCAGCAGGTTAAGGCCAATAAATACGGCGACGCCGAGCAGACCTTCCAGCAGGGGTGAGAACCAGCGGGATTTCGGGTCGGCGTGAGAGAGACGGTGGTAGGCAAGACCTGCAACAGGCGCAGGAGCAGCGGGGGTTCCGGCGGCTACCTGCGGGGGTGCGGGAGGCGGTGTCGTGTTCATTCTTTAATCCTAGCCTTCGCGGGCTCGATGGTGACCGGGCATACTGAAACCTTCAAGTGCTGATTGATACGGATTGTTTCAAAACCATTGAAAAAGCCGTGAATAAGGCTAAAAACCCACCATTCACGGGGTTCATTTTCTGAACCTATGCCATAATTTGAAGCGATAATACGCTCATATACATAGTCGCTGATGACCGCTCTTCCGGGGTGTTTTTTCAGCACCAGAAAGGCTACTTTCTTATGGCACTCGTCTTCAATCCGCCGCCCAACTGGCCCGCTCCTCCTGCCGGATGGGCCCCCACTCCTACGTGGCGCCCCGACCCCGCGTGGGGTCCCGTTCCTGAAGGTTGGCAGCTGTGGGTCGAAGAGCCCGAGCCCGAACCCATTCAGGTTGAAGAGGCTACCATTGAGCCGCTGATTCCCGAGGAGCCCGTCGCTGAGGCAGCTCCCGCTGAGCCCGTAGTCGCTGAGCCGGTTGCTTCCGAGCAGTCCGCTGAGGCGCACGTTGTTGAGGCACCCGCGGCTGAGCCCGCTGTTGAGGCTGAGCAGCCCGCCGAGGTTGCGGCACCGCTGACCGTTGAGGACGTTGACCTGGAGCAGCTCGCCGCTGAGCTCGAAGGTGAGCAGATCGTCGAGGTTCCGGAGGCTGCAGCACCCGTAGCTGAGGCATCCCACGTTGAGGCGTCCCAGGCTGAGTCTGCTGAGGAATCCTCTGAGCCGAAGCCGATGCGTCACCTGACTCAGGTTCCGCTGGCAGGTACCGCTCTGCCCGAGCAGGTTCTGACCCCGCAGGCTTCCGTTGAAGAAACTGCGGCTGAAGAGCCCGCTGTTGAGGCTCCCGTTGCTGAGCAGGCTGCCACTGAGCAGCCCGTTGAGGCGCACGTTGTTGAGGCACCGGTTGCTGAGCCCGCGCTCTCTGAGCCCGTTGCATCCGAGCCGGTTGCAGAACCCGTTGTTGTTGAGCCCGTCGCCGAGGTTGCCCCCGAGGCACCCGCTGCCGCTGAGCCGGCAGTCGAGCCGGTCGCTGAGGTTCCCGCAGCTGAGGCTCCCCACACCATCGAGAACTCCCCGCTCGTTGAGTTCCACACCCCCGAGACCGAGCGCACCGTCAACCTGTCCGAGCGCACCGTGAACCTCTCGGAACAGCCCGGCCAGAACGTACAGCCCGGTCAGAACGTGCAGGGTGACCAGAACGCACAGTTCATCCCGGCGGGTCAGGCACCGAACGGCTTCCAGCCGACCCAGGCTGAAGGCTTCCAGGGCCAGAACTTCCAGGGTGGCAACTACCAGGACCAGGGTTTCCAGGGTCAGAACGCTCAGGGCGGTCAGTACCAGGGCAACCCCTACCAGGGTCAGCCGTACAACGCTCAGCAGCCCTACCAGGGTCAGGTGTCTGATCAGGACCAGGCAACCGTGGCGCTCAGCAACCCCTACATGACCGAGCCCGGCAACCAGGGCAATGGCGAGGACGGCTCCGAGAAGAAGGGCCTGCTCTCCGGCACCAAGCTGTGGGGTGTTATCGGCGGTGCGTTGGCTCTGCTGATTGTCATCATCCTGGCGATTGTCATGCTGATTCCGCGCGGTAACTCGAACCCCGCCTCCAATTCTGCGGCGGCATCGAGCGCGGCGGCTACTTCCGCTGAGGCGTCCTCCGCGGCAGCATCCTCTGAGGCTTCTTCCGCTCCCGCATCTGAGAGCGCGGCGGCAGGTACTTCCGCTTCTTCCGCAGCACCCGTTGCTGCTGCTGAAGCGAAGATGCCCGAGGGCGAGTTCAAGGAATACAAGAAGACCGTCGCCGACAACAAGGACACCATCGACATTGAGAAGATCAAGGGCGATGTGTCCGCAGGCCTGATCTACTACGAGTTCAAGCCCGCAGAGGGTGTGGTCAACGCCTTCATCACCAGCCGTGACGACAAGGGCAACCTCACCTCGGGTGTGAGCGTTCTCGACTCCAGCCGCGACGGCAAGGAGATCAAGGGCACCGCGTGGATTGACGCGAGCAGCCACTCCACCCCCACCCGCAAGCTGGATCTGACCGGTAAGGGCGAGTGGACCATCCGCGTCTACGATGCAGACTCCGCACCCCACTACAAGAAGGGGGAGAAGTTCCAGAGCACCATGAACTACTACGCTTTCACCTACGAAGGCACCGAGGCAACCATGGAGTTCCAGACCAGCGGCCCGACCACCCGCGGCTTCACCGTTCTGAACGCGACCAAGAACGACCCGTTCTTCTCCTCGACCATCCCGACCGTGAAGAGCAACATACAGTGGGTTCAGAGCAACAAGAGCTACCTGCAGGTTCGTACCGACTCCGCTATTACCTGGAGCATCGGCACTAACTAGTAGCTTGGCTGGCTAGGTCAGCAGGCTGGGTATAAAAGTATCCCCCGCGCCCGTGATGGGTGCGGGGGATACTTTTATGCTCAGCGGTTATGTCCGGCGGGGTTTACGCCCTGCTGGAGGCGACCGCCGCCTTAACGGGAGTACTTCGCCTCCGCCAGTTCGTCACCTGCGGCGCGTGCCGCACGCTCCACCAACTGACGATTCGCCAGGTACACGAAGAACGTGACGAGGATGAACAGGTACATCAGCTGGTACGGCATGGTGCCCGCCATCAGGCCCAGGGAGCCTTCGGGCACCATCAGAATCTGATCCGCGTTGAAGTGCGGGGAGAGCGCCAGCACAATCCAGAACGGCGAAATGTACATACCCACCAGCGCCGCGGTCGCCAAGATAACAGCCAGCGTGAAGACGAAGGAGCTGACCCGCTGGTACATGAGCGGGAAGATTTCCATAACCACGGCGGCGAGCATCAGCGGGTACCAGGTGTTGTGGTGCGACCAGCTAATCGGCGAAATCTGCAGCATCATGAACGCGGTCAGCGCCAGCTGCGCCATGAGCGCGCGGGCACGAATCAGCGGAACCAGCAGAACCGCGGTGACCAGCACAATCAGCAGAGTCAACGCCACCTGCACCACGGACAGGGCGGTCGCCGTCAGATGATGCTGCAGGCCCGCGTGGGTCAGCGTGCCCATAATCGACACATTATCGAAGTAGCTGAACCAGCCCACACGCGAAGTGTCACGCACCGCGTGGAACCAGAACGTGAACGACTCCTCACGAATCACCAGGAAGCCGATACCCACGGTCGCGGCGAAGCTCGCGCCCAGGGTCGCGATGCCCCTCCAGTCCTTACGCATGAGCAGTAGCAGACCGAACGCGAGCGGGGTCAGCTTAATACCCGCCGCGATACCCAGCAGCACACCGCGCGGAACGCGGGTTGCCGGGCGTATAAAATCGGCAAGAATCAGCATCAGAATAATGGCGTTAATCTGCCCGAAATGCGTGGTCAAACGCCACGGGCCGCACATCCAAATCAGCGCCGCAATCAGCGACACCATACCCCAATGACCCACGTGTTTCTGCAGCGGCAGACGCCACGAACGGCTACGCGCGTAAGAGTACAGCAGGTACGCGCACCAGTAGCAGAGCACGCAAATGATGGCGGTAATCAGTAGCATGCTCTGCGGTTCGGTGAGGAACGCGAGCGGGTAGAAGAGCAGCGCCGCAAACGGCGGGTAGGTGAACGGCAGGCCGCGCGTGCGGAAGCCGTAGAGCTGGTAGCCGTCCGGGCCATCCGCCAGGGATACAGCGCCCAGGCGGTACACGTAAATGTCGTCAGCCGCCGCGTGCGTCACGTAGTCGAAGGCATAGAGGGCAACCAGGATGAACAGCAGGTGCGCCCACAGAGCGCCGCTACGCATGCCGGGGATGCGGTCGAAGAAGCCGGGACGAGCAAGCTTTTCGGGTGCCTTAGCGGTTTCTTCGGCGGCGGCTTCCTTTGCCGCTTTTTCCGCGGTGGCTACAGAGGATGCGCCGGGCTCCGCAACGGGCTCAGCGCTCTCAACAGCCGGTTCCGTAACCGCCGCAAATTCAGCAACAGAAGCCGAAGCCCACGGAATCCTGGGCGCAGCCGCCTCGGTCTTCGCGGTGTTCTTATCAGTATTCACAGGGGTCTTTTCTAGTTCCTTCTCGCGGCTCACGCGGTTGCCTCACGAGATGCAGTGGCACGCACAGACTCGGCGCTCTCGGCGACCAGGGCGCGAGCGCCCCACCAGCCCAGCGGCGCGTCGCTACGCACGGAGCCGTACTGCACGGGCTCAACCTTCGCGCCACGCACCGGCGCGGTCAGCGCGGCAATAGACCAGAGCGTCATCGTCACCCACAGGCAGAACGCCGGGATAGCCGACACCGCCAACGCACCCGGAGCCAACTGTTCCAAACCATCGGTACTACCGTGGAACCAGGACGCAATCTTAATCGGCGAAATGTACAGGCCCAGCACCGCAACCACCGCGAGCACGGTCGCCGTCACCCGCAGCCACGCAGGCTGAACCGCAAAATAGGTCGGGAACGCATCCATAATGAACACGAACGCCAGCAGGGGCAGCAGCACGTTGTGGTGCGACCAGCTAATCGGCGACAGCGCCACCATTAGGGAGGCGGTCACCGCCACCTGCGCCAGCGCGGCACCGCGGCGTTCCAACTGGTACAGCAACGCGGCGGTCAGCACAATCGTGACCAGCGCCAGGGCGTAGTAGACGGGCTTCGCGGCGCTCTCGGAGAGGCCGAAGTGCAGCAGCCATCCCTGAATCGAGACGTTATCTACAAAGTTCAGGCCGCCCACACGGGAGGGGTTCGTCAGCGCGGAGAACCAGAATTCCGGCGCGTCCTTAGGCATCAGAATGAAGCCCAGCGCAATGGTGCCGAAGAACGTCGCACCCAGGGTCGCAACACCCTTCCAGTCGCGGCGGACCAGCAGAATCAGGCCAAACACGAGCGGGGTCAACTTCACGCCGCCCGCAATACCAATCAGCACGCCGCGCGGCACGCGGGTTGCCGGGCGCACAAAATCGGCAAGAATCAGCGCCGTAATGAACGGGTTAATCTGAATCAAATCCAGGGTGCGCTGCCACGGGCCCGCCGAAACCACCAGAATAGTCAGCACCGCAATCGTGCCGGCACGACCAAAATACTGCTGCAGGGGCAGTTCACGGCCGCGTGCATTCACGTAGTTGTAAATGATCGTGGAAAGCCACCACGCCACCACAGCTGAACCGACCACCATAATGACCTTGCCGACCTCTAGGGGCAGGAACGCAAACGGCAAGAACAGCATCGCCGCAAACGGCGGATACGTGAACGGCGGCTTAATCACGCCGTGATCGTTCAGGGTCGGGGAGTACAGGTCCTGGGTGAAGCCCTCGTTATCGAAAATGGTCATCGCACCCAGGCGGTAGATGGAGAAGTCCATACCGCTGAAGGGGTTGGTGAGCATTTTGACGACGTATCCACCGCCAATGATGAGGATGAGTGCCGCAATGGCGATTTTTCCCCACACGGGGGTAGTGGAATCAGTCCTTGTCACGAGGTGCTTGTCCTTACCTTGGTGCCGGCGGATGCGCGCTTAGGGTGGGCGGGCATCTGATTTTGGAATCCTAATAGTTTATCGCGCGCACCTGTGAAGGATGCATCGGGGAGAAGAATCCCAGGAGCAGATTCGCTCGGGCAGATTCATAGGGGCAGATTCGCTCGGGTACGCAATCGGGTGCGCAAGCAGAACTATCACGGTATGAGCCGCCTTCATATGCACGTAATGTCTTCAAAATTGGTACTAATCGGGCAATATAATGGGCTTATTGGCACCCGCCCCAACGCAGGGGCTGACGGTGCCCCGCACACCGACGTCCACGAACAACCAGCAGTGAAAGCAGTGATCACGTGAGTGAACATCTCGGCACCCCACCCGAAGGCGAGAACACGAGCGGCAAGCCCGCAGGCGCGAACGTCTCCGGAGGCGGCTCCTCCGGCCTGAGCATTGGCATGCGTCCCGCTGATGTGCCCGGCGCGAACCTCACCCCCGAAGAGATTGCACGCCGCGCATCCGGTCGCGGTACGTGGCACCGTCGCGCCTCCAAGCCGGTCTCTCACTGGATGTTTACCCTTGTCGGCGTACTTCTGCTGCATAAGCTTATCCCGAATAGCGGCTGGCTGATGGTGCACATTGTCACCCTCGGCCTGATTACGAACTCGATTCTGATTTGGTCGCAGCACTTCACCGAAGCGCTCATGAAAATCAAGATTCCTGACGAGCACCGCGGAACCCAGGTGCGCCGCATCTTCATTCTGAACGCCGGTATTCTCGTGCTCATGATCGGCATGGTCGGTCAGCTGAGCGTGCCCGGCCTCTACGCCGCCACGGTGGTGGGCGCCCTCATTGTCGGTTCGATGGTCGCCTGGCACGGTATCTACCTGCTGAAGCAGGTGCGTCAGGCTCTGCCGTCGCGGTTCGGTGTGACCATTCGCTTCTACATTGTTGCGGCGCTGCTGCTGCCCCTCGGTGCGGCGTTTGGCGGCATGATTGCCTACCCGAACCTGTCCGGCACCCTGCATTCGCAGTTCCTGCTCGCGCACGAGGCAGTGAACGTGCTCGGCTTCGTCGGTATTACCGCGGTGGGTACGCTGGTGACGTTCTGGCCGACCATGCTGCGCACCAAGATGGTGGATAAGGCGCTCACCCACAGTCTGCGCGCCCTGTACCTGATGTGCGGTGGCTTAGCGTTGACCGTTGTCGGCGCGATTTTAGGGATGCGTCCGCTCGCCGCAGCCGGCCTGGTCGTCTACCTGGTTGCCCTGCTGATTGTCGCCTGGGTGATGGTGCGTACCCTGCAAACCAAGCGCCCGAACGAGTACCCGCCGATGAGCGTCGGCATGGGCTTCCTCTGGCTGATTGTTGGTGTAGCGGCGACCGCGTACATGGTGGCAACCACCCCGTTCGCACAGCTGGACATGCGCGCCGTCACCCCCATCTTTGTGGTCGGCTTCCTGCTGCAGCTGCTGCTCGGCGCGATGAGCTACCTGCTGCCTCAGCGTATGGGCGGCGGCCCGGCGGTGGTGCGCGCCTCCAACAAGGAGTTCAGCCGTTTCGCGGCGGCACGCGTAACCGCCGTAAACCTGGCGCTCATTATCTTCATGATGCCCAGCTCCGTGGTCGGTCAGTCCATTAAGATGGCGGTCGCTATCGTGGGTGCTTTGGCGCTCATCGCGTTTATTCCGCTGATGGTGCGCGGCGTGAAGGCGTCCGTGAACACCCGCAAGGAAATGATGGCGGCACGCGCCCGCGGCGAGAAGCCCGTCTTCAACCAGGAGGCGCTCACCCCCGAACCCGTCCCGCACGCCAAGCAGAGCTTCCAGGCGGCACTCGCGGTGGCTATGGCGTTCCTGCTGGGCTTTGCGGTGAACCCGTCCGCGCTGAACCTGCCGTCGTTCTCTTCGGCGGGCTCCGTAGCTGCGACCGGCCAGACTACCACCGTCAAGGTGAAGGCAACCAGCAACTACCGCTTCACCCCCGCCGAGGTGGAGGTCCCCGCCGGTAACCGCCTGGTCGTCGAGGTCACCAACGACGACCAGGGCATGACCCACGACCTGACCTTCGACAACGGCGCAACCACCGGCACCATCAACCCCGGCGAAACAAAAACCGTCGACGCCGGTATCATCAGCGCCGACCAGGAAGCCTACTGCTCCGTGGCAGGTCACCGCTCCCTCGGCATGGTGTTCAAGGTGAAGGCGACCGGCGCCTCCGCAAACCAGGTGGCGCAGGGCGGCCACAACCACGGTTCTGCGGGCACCCACAACCACGCCGCGTCGGGTAGCACCCCGACCCTCATGACCGTTGCAAACAGCAAGATTGATATGTCCGCAGCGCCCGGCAGCGGCTACAAGTACCGCGACCCGAACATCCCGGCGCCGAACACCGCCGAGCAGGTGAACGGCAAGACCGTCCGCAAGGTCACCCTGGACGTCCAGGAAGTCGACCGCGAGGTAGCGCCCGGCGTGACCGTCCACATGTGGACGTTCAACGGGCAGAACATGGCACCGATTCTGCGCGGCAAGGTCGGCGACATTTTTGAAATTACACTCGTCAACAACGGCACGATGGGCCACTCGCTGGACTTCCACGCGGGCATGGTCTCCCCCGATAACACGATGAAGACCATCGCCCCCGGTGAGCGTCTCGTCTACCGTTTCGAGGCGAAGGCCGCCGGCATCTGGCTGTACCACTGCGGTACCGCCCCGCTGAGCCTGCACATGACCCAGGGCATGTACGGTGCGGTCATCATTGACCCGGCGGACCTTGACCCGGTCGACCACGAGTACGTGATGGTTCAGGGCGAGGCGTACCTGCACGACACCGGCAAGACCGCCTCCGACGGCAACAAGCTGGCGGAGAACTCGCCGGAGCTGATTGCGGCGGGCACCCCCACGCTGACCATGTTCAACGGCCACGCAACCCAGTACAAGGCGAAGCCGCTTCAGGTGAAGAAGGGCGAGCGTATCCGTATTTGGGTGATGGCTGCGGGCCCGAACCATGGCACGAGCTTCCACGTGGTCGGTTCGCAGTTCGACACGGTCTACAAGGAGGGCGGCTACCTGATGCGCCGCGGCGCGGATGCGTTCGGTAGCCGTGACGGCCACAGCCAGGCACTCGATTTGGCGCCCGCGCAGGGTGGCTTCGTGGAGATGCAGTTCCTGGAGTCTGGCACGTACACGTTCGTGAATCACTCCTTCTCGGAGATGGAACGCGGTGCCGCCGGCAAGATCGTGGTCACCGACCGCTAATAGCTGGTAGCTGGTAGCTCGTACAGGGCGCTTCTACCGCCCGCCGAGAGGTTGACCCCGCCCGGTGCATCCTGTGAATGGACGCGCCGGGCGGGGTCTTTCTGCACCCTCTTTCTGTGCCCGTGCAGAACCTCACGGAGGTTGCGGCAAACTATGCTTTTAGCCTCATGGGCGAACTTTTCTTAGCCAGGAGCGGGCATGGTGCGCTAGTCTATAGGAATGGCAGATAGCACTTCGAGCGCCTCTTCCGAGCGCAGCGCTACGGGCGCCAACAACCACACCCCCGCTTCGGCGGACGCACAGACTTCTCCTCGGCAGCGTAAAGCTTTCCCGCTTCGCTTTCTCGCCGGGGCACTCGCGCATTGGCAGATTATTGCCTCTGCGGTTCTTTTGGGTGGCGGTGTTGCCGGTTTGGCAGCCACCTATGACGACTACTGCGGCATGACGGAGCTATCGTATGCTCCGGCGGCTCTCCGCTCCGATTTTGAGGAAGGCTCTAAGGTGGCGGGGTTCCGTCCCGGCGTGATGGCGGCGCAGATTGAGACCGAGAGCCACTGGCGTGTGGGCGTTGTGTCCCACCAGGGCGCTAAGGGTATTGCACAGTTCACTGATGATGCGTGGAGCGGCGGCCACTACAGCTTCGGCAATGGCGGTAACGTTCTGAACCCGCACGATGCGATTGCGGCGCAGGCACGCTACTTGGCTGAGTTGCGTACTCGTTTGGCAAAGTACGCCTCCAATGAGGATGAGTTGCAGGATGTGGTTCTCGCCGGTTATAACGCGGGTCCGGGTTCTGTGGAGAAGTACGGCGGTGTTCCCCCGTATGAGGAGACTCAGAATTATGTGAAGTCGATTCGCGAGCTGGCGAATTCGAAGTACAAGCTGACCTGCTCCCCCGAGTACCAGTTCAAGCAGGCGAAGTTGAGCTTCGTGAATGGTGTGACTCCGGCAATGGCTGGTGTTCATGCGGACGGTACGCCGCTGTCGGCTGAGGAGTCGGCGTCGGCTGCGGCGGAGGCATCTGCTTCGGCTTCTGCTAGTGCTTCGGCTCGTCCGTCTGCGAGCGGTTCTGCGGGTTCTTCGGTGAAGCCTTCGGCGACGAGTTCCGGCCGCTAAATTCAGCTTACTTAGAGAACCGACCAGCGTATATAGCCATTAAAGAATATTTCGTTACGTCTATAGCGGGCGGTGTATTCTAGCCCCTATTCACTCTTAACAGCGCGAGGCGCCGAACCCCGTCAAAGGGATTCGGCGCCTCTCGCGTTATGCTACGGCATCTGGTTCATTCCACTCGAGCGGCACCGCCGATGCCGATAACACCTAGTTGAAGATGGCGCGCACGACCGAGTAGCCGGAGACCGGGTACACGGCGTTCACGGTTGCGGGCTTCTCGCTCTCGTCCGCGATCTCAATGGATTCGGTGCCGCGCAGTAGCTCCTCGAGCAGGATGCGCAGTTCCAGGCGTGCCAGGGGCGCGCCGGGGCAGACGTGGATGCCGTCGCCGTACACGAGGTTGCGGGACTGGTCGCGGTGCGGGTTGTAGGTGAGGGCGTCTTCGAAGGCGTCCTCGTCGCGGTTGGCGCTTGCCCAGTTGATGGTCACGCGGGAGCCGGCGGGCAGGGTGCGGCCGCCGAGTTCGGTGTCCTGGGTGGTGATGCGGCGGTTGGTGACGAGGGTGTCTTCGAGTCGCATGATTTCTTCGACGGCGAGGGCGATTTCACTGCGGTCGTCGAGTGCGTTGCCGTCGGCGAGGGATGCGCGCAGGCGGTCCTGCTCGGCGCGGTTGCGTGCCAGGAAGTTGACGAATACGCCTACGGTTGCGGAGACGGTGGACAGCTCACCCACGGTCCAGTTGCGGATGAGGCTGACGATTTCTTCGTCGGTCATGGTGCGGGGTTCTTCGCCGGGCAGCTGCACGGTGTCGGTGAGCAGTTCGGCGGTGACGTCCTTGGGGTTGCCGGCGGCGGCGGCGTCGCGGCGTTCGTCGAGCAGCTGACGGATGTAGCCGTCGAATTCGAGGGCGACCTTAGCGATTTCTTCGCGGTCGCGGCGCAGGGTGGCGACGCGGTTCTTTTCGATCCATTCGGTGAGGGGCTGTTCGAGGCATGCGGGCCAGCCCATGAAGGCGTTCTGCACGCGCATTGCGTATGCCTGACCGAAGCCCTGCATGACGTCTACTTCTTCGCCGCGGGGCAGTTCTGCGATGAGGGCCTTCACGGCGTCGCGGATGACGGGTGCGAACTTTTCGAGGCGTTCGGGGGTGAAGTACTTGTCATTGACGGCACGGAAGGTGGTGTGTTCGGGTGCGTCCATGCCGTTGGGGACGGCGATGTGGCGGGTGGAGACGACGTTGGAGTAGATTTCGGGGTGGTCGAGTACGTGCTGTACGTCGGCGTTTTTGAAGACGGAGTAGCCCATGAATTCGTCGTGGGCGACGGGGCAACGGCGGCGCATTGCGTCGTAGGCAGCTACCTGGTCCTTCTGGACCTCTTCGCTTCGGAGGTCCCAGTCGTTGTGTACGTTCTCAGTCATTGTTCACCCGTGTTCGTTATAGAGTTGTGGCGTGCTGGATGCGGGCGTCCGGGCGATGCGTGTGGGGCAGGGTCGGGCGTGCATTTCAGCACGTGAATCCATTACTTGTTCTTTGACCGTATCACTTATGGATTGGTGGCGCAGGGTAGGGGTTCCTTGCTTCTCATTCAACGAACAGTGCGATGGGGCGAGGGGCGGCGGGTCACGAGACGC
>NZ_CAXOMR010000034.1:0-21226 GCF_964210535.1 Rothia mucilaginosa | reverse complement strand
AACTCCACCACGTCGCCGTCCTGCATGATGTAGTGTTATGACTCCTTCAGGACTATTTGCCCATACATATTTTCAAGCTCTTCTCGATATTTCTGAGCCTCTTTTCCATCATTAGATAAACGTGATGCTATATGGAGGGGCGAAACAATATGAATGAAACAAATAATCTGCCTAATATGCTTTCTGAAATCTTCATCACTCAGAACCGGGAACAAAGAGAAATTATAGAACAACATCTGCGACGCAGAATGTGAATCCTGATGAATATAAGCATAGGACATAAAAGAATCCAAAAATTTATATTCCGTGCTATTTTCACCATAATAATTACAAATTTTCTCAATAGCTTTCCTATCCGATACACTACTAACCCCCAGCTCAAAGCGCAGGAAAGCTTCCCACACACGGCGAACTTCGTTTGGGGCAGGAATTTCAGCATCCTCTTTACCTACAGCAACCCCATACATTTTACCCAATATATTTTTATATTCATCAATACCATCAAATTTCACCTTTTTAAGGAGTTTATTTCCATCATTATTTGAGATTTCACAGCACTTTACCTTCTCGCCACCCAACCTGACTATTGCAATCTTCGACAATTCAATAGCCGTTTCAGGATCATGAGTCATAATTATTAATTTTGATTTAGACCCACTTTTTGACATCAAATTTATTATATAATCCAAAAGTCGAATGACGCCATATTTATTATCAAAATCAAAACTTGAGAGCGGGTCATCAAGCACAATAATTCGATCTTCTCTTAAAAATTCTTGAATACTGCCACACTTTTCACCATCCATCATCTGGGCGAAAAAATAACATAGCGATACAATATTCTGCTCTCCAGTAGATAGACTACTCGGATAAATCCTCCCATTTTCTTTAATGATTTCATACCCATTCTCTCCATAATTAACAGATATTACATTCCCCCCAAAAATAATAGACAGAAGAAAATTAATATTATCATTTGCTTTCTTTGTATCGTGCATAATACGAGGCATTTGAAGTTTTATCTGCTTTTGCTCAAAATTACGCTTTGCCGATGCAAGCCTCGAACTTATATGCTTCTGTTCTTCCTCGGACAACCCTTCCCACCATTTTAGAATGCTCTCCTTATTCTTATTTGTATAACCTATATTAGATTCAACAGCCCCTTCAGAAACAGCCCCTTCAGAAACAGCCCCTTCAGAAACAGAGGTACGATCTGGACGACTAAAATATTTATCAAGCATTCTAAAAATCCTCCAGGACTTCGCCTCTTTCTTAAACTCATCCATACGATTTTGTTTTCTATTAAAACCAGTAATTCTTCGATTCTGATTCAATCCATTTTTTAAGATATCCGATATAGTCTTACGCTCAACGATTTGAGTCACAAGAGCAAGAGCTTCCCCATCGCTCATTCGAAAATTTTCACCAATAAACCGCTCATCAAAAACATAAATATTTGAGCAATCACCCTCAAGCGGATTTCCATCCTTATCAAATAATTCCACATTTTTTCCATCACTGAGTGCACGGGCAATCGTTGATTTACCCGAACCATTTCCTCCAAGGACGATGGACACTTGAGCGTCATCAATAGTTAGGCCTCTTCTACTTACTCGGGTAAAAAATGGATATTCTTTCACACCGGCATATCCTGTATCAATTTTTATTTTTGATACTTTTGTTGCATCAACCATTTGTTCCTCCTAGAACTAATAAATTTCCTACGTTGAATAGATATAATAAAATCCCCTTGAGTATCAGTTCATCATAGATATAACTGTCTCAAGGGGATCTTATAACTTCACTGTTACTCAGATATTAATTTATTTAATTATTCCAAGTTTAGACGTTGAAGCGGAATTCCACCACGTCGCCGTCCTGCATGATGTAGTCCTTGCCCTCCATACGGACCTTACCGCGAGCTTTCGCCTCCGCCATGGAGCCAGCCTCATCCAGATCCTTGAAAGACACAACCTCAGCCTTAATGAAGCCGCGCTCAAAATCAGAGTGAATCACACCAGCAGCCTGCGGCGCAGTATCACCCTTATAAATAGTCCAGGCGCGAGCCTCCTTCGGGCCAGCAGTCAGGTAAGTCTGCAGGCCCAGAGTCGAGAAGCCCACGCGAGCCAGCTGGTCCAGGCCGGACTCATCCTGACCGTTCATCTCCAGCATCTCGCGAGCCTCCTCCTCAGACAGCTCCACCAGATCAGCCTCCAACTTCGCATCCAAGAACACAGCCTCAGCCGGCGCCACCATGTCACGCAGCTCCTGCTGCTTCTCCTCAGACGCCAGAATGCCCTCATCCGCGTTGAACACGTAAATGAACGGCTTAGCAGTCAGCAGGTTCAGCTCCTTCAGGTGAGCCAGCTCCAGCTTCGCGTCCTTCGCACGAGAAATGATGGTGTCACCATCCTCCAGGATCTTCTGCGCAGCCTTATAAGTCTCCAGCTGAGCGGCGTCACCCTTCTTAATCTTCACAGCCTTCTCCAGACGCGGAATAGCGTTCTCCAGAGTCTGCAGGTCAGCCAGAATCAGCTCAGTATTGATGGTCTCCATATCGGAGGCGGGGTCGACCTTGCCGTCCACGTGAATGACGTCCGGGTCATCAAACGCACGCACCACCTGCGCGATAGCGTGCGCCTCACGAATGTTCGCGAGGAACTTGTTACCCAGACCCTCACCCTCAGAAGCACCCTTCACAATACCCGCAATATCAACGAACGAAACAGTCGCAGGCAGAATACGCTCCGAACCAAAAATCTCAGCCAGACGGTTCAGACGCGCATCCGGCAGGTTCACCACGCCCACGTTCGGGTCAATGGTCGCGAACGGGTAGTTAGCCGCCAGCACAGTGTTGCCGGTCAGAGCGTTGAACAGGGTGGACTTGCCCACGTTAGGCAGGCCAACAATGCCGATAGTTAGAGCCACAAGTTTTCCTTCGAATCATGTGCCGCAATACGTTCCGGATGCGCCGCGTACGTGATACGGCGGGTGCGGGCGGGCACAGGGCGAAAATGGTGCCCGCTTCCAAGCGCGGCACCGTCGGTCTCAGGAAGAAACGGGTACGGGGCGCCTGCGGGCATAGACACTACCATTCTACCGTGTTCGCGCAGGAGCCGCCCTGAGTGCAGGGATAGGCACCGGTTAGGAGAAAGTGAAGGCGAAAAAACTGAGGCGAGGAAGCACCATCGCTCCCCCGCCCGAATTATTGAGAAGCAGCGAGTTAGAGCCAGCCGTTCTCCGTAGCGATACGCACCGCGTCCTGACGAGTCGACGCGCCCGTCTTCGCCATCGCCGCCGACAAATAATTACGCACCGTACCCGCCGACAAAAACAACGCCGACGCAATCTGCTGAGCCGTACCACCCGACGCCGCCTCACGCAGCACCTGCGCCTCACGCTCCGTCAACGGAGAAGCACCCGTCACCAAAGAATCCGCCGCCAACGACGGATCCACCACACGCAACCCCGCATGCACACGACGAATCGCCTCCGCCAGCTGGCGAGCACCCGTATCCTTCACTACGAAACCACTCGCACCAGCCTCCAACGCACGGCGCACATAGCCGGGGCGGCCAAACGTCGTCACAATCAGCGTACGCACCGGCTCACCCGACTCACTCAAAGCACCCGCATCACGTAGCGCCGCAGCCGCCTCAATACCATCAGCCAGCAAAGTACCGGGCATCTGCACATCCAACAGCACCACGTCCGGCTTCAACAGGGCGACAGCACCCAACACCTCATCACCGCTACCGACCTGACCCACAATCTGCAGGTCAACCTCTAGGCCCAGCAGGGCGGCAAGAGCCTCACGGATGAGCTGCTGATCGTCAGCGAGCAGAACACGAATCATGGGAGCCTCCCAGGGCTGAAGACGGAGTGATAACGGCGGGCGGAACAACCGTGTGAGGTTGTCTATCACCACCATACAGGGGCGGGTAGCTCCCCCGTCCAGGGCGCGGCGCCAAGTTCCACAATCTACAGCACCTATTTACAGCAGTGAGGTGTCGCCGTCCATGCTCACACGGATGCGCGTACCCACCCCACCGCCAGGGTTCTCCGCCAGCCACTGCTCGGGCGCCGCCTCAATCACCACGCTACCGCCGGACGCCGCCACACGCTGAGCCATACCCGTCAGGCCGTTACCGCGCGCATCGCCCACACCCACGCCGTTATCGAGGATGTCCAGACCGGTTGCGCTCAGACGTACCCGCGCCGCGTTCGCACCCGAGTGGCGCACCATGTTCGTGACCGCCTCACGCAGAACCCAGGAGAACAGCTTCGCGTTCACACCGGCCACCGCGAGCGCGTTCTGAGCCTCCGGCAGTTCGGCGCGAATACCGGCGGTCTGCAGGGCACGACCCGCACCCTCAATCTCACCCGAGAAGTCGGGCACACGCAGGCGCGTCACGGTTGAACGAACCTCCGCCAGGGATGCGCGGGACAGCTGCGCGATTGCTTCCATCTCGGCGCCAGCGCGGGCGGGGTCAATCTCCAGCAGGCGCTGCGCCAGCTCCGCTTTGAGGGTGATGACGGTCAGGGAGTGACCGAGCACGTCGTGCACGTCGCGGGCGATCTCTTCACGTTCCTCCGAGAGCGCCAGGGAGGCACGCGCTACATCCGCGCGTTCGCCCAGCTCAATCAGGTAGGAGAAGCCCAGCATACCCACCATAGGTGCACCGATAAAGAGGGCAATTCCGCCGCGCGCGGTGACGTCAAAGCCGATGCTCGCCATAAAAATTAGCCAGCAGACCAGGGCAATCGTCGCCGCCACGCCCAGGCGCAGGCGGTACGGGGCGATTGTGCCAAAAATCCAGAACGCCACAAAGTACATACTGAACGACAAGAACACCACATACGCCGACTCCACCCCTAGCGCCGTCAGGCCAGCTACAGGCAGTGCCATCAGCACCGTCCAGATGACGCTTCGACGCACCGTGGAGGTGACCGGCACCAGCCACGGCACCGCGTACGCCGAGCAGTTCACCACCGCGAACACCGCAATTAGCGCCACGCCAGTCCAGCGCACCGGCCCCAACTCCGGGGTGGTGAGGAAGCTGTCCAGCGGCATGAGCAGAAACACCAGCCACGGGGCACTAAAGCCCAGCGCCAGCCAGTTCACGTTGCCGCTGCGTTCGCGGTGGAGGAAGCGGAAGCGGTGCTTGCCCAGGGTGCGCTTCGCGGCGGAGGGTACCGCCTCGTTCTCCGTGTGGGGGTGTTCGTTCTCGTAGGAATGGGTGTGGGTGTGGGTTTCGGTCATGGTTCTAGCCTAACGTGCGGGTGCCGCGGGTGCAGATGCCACCGGTGCGGCGGTGTCAGTAGCGGCAGTGTTAGTAGGAGCAGCGTGAGTGGATACGGCTTCCGCCGCAGCCTCGGGAGCCCCTGATACTACGGAACCCTTGAGACTGCGGCGGGAAGAAGCATTTAGCGGCGGGTTGCGCGGCGCATCAGCAGGGCAGAAACACCCAGGAAGATCGCTGCCCACACTGCCAGGCTCACCACGGCGTACCAGAGCGGCTCGGTCACGAACCAGTCCTCACCACCCAGAATAATGGTCTGACCTGCGGCGAAGGGGTAGCGGGCAATCTCGGCGGCACCGTACAGCGGGGTGAAGCGGGCGTACTTCAGCAGGTCGGTGCTCAGCGGGGAGAACACGGTACCGAAGAAGCTCATAATCACCAGCAGACCGTTCGCAATGGACACGGCGTTCTCGTTACGAATCAGCAGGCCCATCATGATGCCGTAGAAGGCGAACACCAGACCGCACAGCACCGTCAGCGCGCCAGCGGCAAGCTGCTGGTTCACGGGGATTTCAACGCCGGTAAACATGCCCACAATGTTCACCGCAATCACCGGCACCGCAGAAATCACCAGGGCGGTCAGCGCCTTCGCGCCCAGGTACTTGCCGGTGGTCAGCGGGGTGAGCGCCAGTTGGCGGTTCCAGCCGCTGGACAGCTCAGCGACGGTGCTGCCGCTAATTGCCACGGTGTTCTGCACGGCGCCGTAGAGCGCCATGCCGATCATGACGTACGCTGCTACGTTGCCGTCGCCCATCGGCTGGGAGGAGTAGTCCTGCATCGCGCCGAAGAGCAGGAAGAAGACGATGGGCAGTGCCACGCCGAAGAAGAATCGGTCGGTCGAGAGGATAGAAGCGCGGATGTCGTAGAGTGCGTAGCGGAGCATGATGTTTTCCTTGAGGTGTGTAGCGGCGGCAGTGTGGCGTTTAGGTGGTGTGGCGTTTAGGCTTTGGTTGCCTTGGAGGCGGCGGCCTGCTCGGTCAACAGGGTGAAAGACTCATCCAGGGAGGGCTTGGTGACCTCCAGGTCGGTGATGCTGTAGTTGTTCAGCAGAGTGCGCAGTACCTGCTCAATCTCCAGCACGGAGATGCGGTGGCGGTACCCGCCGGACTCTTCGGTGACCTCGACCGGTACGTCCAGATCAGTGATGGGTGCGGGTGCGAGGAAGCTGAGGTGTCGGTGGCCGGTCAGGGCGCGAATCTCATCGGAGGAGCCGTCAGCGATGATGGAGCCGGATTCCATGAGCACGATGCGCTGGGCGAAGTTCTGGGCTTCTTCCAGGTAGTGCGTCGCAAAAAGAATGGTCGTTCCACGCTCGGCGATGGCTTCCATACGCTCCCAGAAGGTGCGGCGCGCGTTTACGTCCATGCCGGCGGTCGGCTCGTCCAGGATCAGCAGTTCCGGAGAGTGCATGGTCGCCAGGGCGTAACGCAGACGCTGCTGCTGACCGCCCGAGCACTTGCCGACCTTACGCTTCGCAATATCGGTCAGGTCTGCGTTGGCGAGTACCTCATCCACGTTGATGGGCTTGGGGTACAGTGCCGCAATCATCTCGACCGTAGCGCGAATCGTGAGGTCCTTGAGCAGACCACCGGTCTGCTGCACCGCACCGAGTAGACCGGCGCGTGCCGCCTCGGAGGCGCTGCGGCCAAAGACGCTCAGCTCGCCGCCGCTGGGCTGGGTCAGACCAAGGATCATGTCGATGAGGGTGGTCTTGCCTGCGCCGTTGGGGCCGAGCAGGGCGATGATTTCGCCGCGCTTGACGGTCAGGTCAATCGAGTCGACGGCTACCACGGTGCCTGCCGCGCGGGTGGAGAAAACCTGGCGGAGGGAGCGGGCGGAAATAACGGTTTCTGCGGTGTTGGGCTTGCTGTTCTGAAGTGCTGCGGTGTTCATGTTTCTATTACACCGCCGGTTTTCGCGCCGCTGCGGTACAGAGTGTCATGACCTGCACATGACAAATGTCATGAGTTCGCGGAGGGGCCGGTATGACGAGGCATTTTCAGCAGCGGAGGCGGTCACGCGAAGCGGGGGCTCCGTCCTCAAGGCGCTCAGCGCCGCAGAGGGGGCACTCCCCCGCGTAGCGTGACCGCGAAGCTGCCCAAGCATCCCTACCCGTACATCCCATGCAACACATGCAAAAACCCCGTGTCTTCTCCCCACACGGGAAAGAGGACACGGGGTCATAAGCTAAAAGTATTAGCGAGTGGGCTTTGCGCCGCGGCCACCGAGCTGGCGGCCTACGTTCTCGTCGTTCTTCAGAGCGGAACGCAACTCCTTCGGCAGGGAGAAGAGGATGTCTTCCTTCGCGGTCTCGACCTCTTCGATGGTGCTGTAGCCGTACTCGGCGAGCAGCGCCAGCACCTCCTGAACCAGAACCTCGGGCACGGACGCACCGGAGGTCAAGCCCACGGTTGCCACGCCTTCGAACCAGGACTCGTCCACCTGGTGTGCGAAGTCCACACGCTCGGCGCGCTTGGCACCGTATTCGAGGGCGACTTCCTTCAGACGCACGGAGTTCGAGGAGTTCGCCGAACCCACCACGATGACCAGGTCTGCGCGCGGAGCAATTTCCTTGATAGCGCCCTGGCGGTTGGAGGTTGCGTAGCAGATGTCGTCCGAGGGCGGATCCTGCAGGGACGGGAAACGCTCACGCAGACGCGCCACGGTTTCCAGGGTCTCGTCCACGGACAGGGTGGTCTGAGAAATCCACACAACCTTCTCGGGGTCGCGGACCGTTACCTGATCCACTTCCTCGGGCGAGTTCACGATCTGGATGTGCTCGGGCGCCTCACCGGCGGTACCCTCGACCTCTTCGTGGCCGGTGTGACCGATGAGCAGGATGTCGTAGTCCTGCTTGGCGAAGCGCACAGCCTCGCGGTGCACCTTGTTCACCAGCGGGCAGGTCGCGTCAATAGTATTCAGGGAGCGGTCGCCGGCTGCGGAAACCACCGCCGGGGACACGCCGTGCGCCGAGAACACGGTCACGGAACCTTCGGGAACTTCATCCACTTCATCAACGAAGATAGCGCCCTGCTTCTCCAGGGTCTCCACCACGTGGCGGTTGTGAACAATCTGCTTGCGCACGTAGACGGGCGCACCGTAGTGCTCCAGCGCCTTCTCAACAGCAATCACCGCACGGTCAACGCCGGCGCAGTAACCGCGCGGGGTGGCGAGCAGGACCTTCTTCTCGCCGTTGACGGGTGCGGCGGCTTCAACGTCGGCGCGGCTGCGGCGCTCGCGGGGTACGGGCGGCAGGCCCAGGGCAATAGTTTCAGTGGACATGGTTACTATCCTACGTTGTTCGGACTTTTAGTGTGTGATGACTGTGGCACCGCTCGCAGAGCTACGTCCCAGGGCGATGAGGCGAATCAGAATACCGATCAGCAGGGCGAGAATCGCCATGACCAGCCCGTAGCTTGCCGCCGCCTGCAAGTGCCCGGTCAGTGACGGTGCAAGCTGGTTCCATACCCCGGTAATCAGCGCCGTTCCGGCGGTGCTGTGGCTGGTAATTCCCAGGGATTCAGGGGTTTGGCCGCCGAACCAGGCTGCCGCGCCCCAGCCCAGCAGGGCGTAGAGCAGAGCCGTGAACACCGGCACCAGGATGCGGTGCCTGGGTGCCAGCAGCGTAGCCAGCAGCAGGCTCAGCACCGAAATGATGGTCAGCGGCATGGTGGACTTGCCCAGCGCGGCGGCACGGTTGATGCCGGCATGCAGGTACCATTCCTGCTGCTCCTGCTGGTTGTTGCCGTCCTTCAACCGGTCAATGTTGAGGGTTTCAGGGCCGAGCTTCGTCAGGTCCGGGTCGAAGGAGCCGATAGAGCCGACCTTCGCATCCAGTGCACGGTAGAAGGGGGTGAGCACAATGACGGCGGGGCCGTCCTGGTGTTCGAGGTTGTAGCGGCGAGTTTCCTCGGCTATTTCCTTCCAGAGGCTTCGATATTCTTCAGTTTTTGACAGCTCAGCCGCGGATCGGTTGAGCAGGGAACGTATGCCGTCTTGTGTCGGCTTTACAAGAATGGAGTATAAGCCGCTTTGTTTGGTGCCGTCGAGGAAGGTTGTCATAGCTTCGGAGTTCATGAGGTCTTCGACTGCACCGTCCGCGATGCGCGAGGCAAGCTGCGAGTCCTCCGCCAGGTTGGAGGAAATCTGCGAGAAACCGCGCTCTGACATGAGCTTGGAGTTCACCCAGGCACCCGCGGTTGCACCCAGACCGGTCACCAGGGCCAGGGCGCACAGCACAACGGTCAGGAACCTCCGCAAACCTGCCGCGAAGGGAGGTTCGGGGGCGGCCTGCAGTTCAGCCTTGGTGGGGGCTGCGGCGTGGCCGAGCGTGCGCGTGGGCTGTAGCAGAGTGGTATCTTCGTCCGCCGTATAGTAGCCGTCCGTGCGGGTAATCCGAGTATCGACGACTCGGGTCGCGTCCGCCGGGTAGTTTTGCGCGCCAGTACCCGCCGCTGACGAAGCCGCGGCGGTGTTGAGGGCGTTGTTCTGATGTGCTGACTGATCGGGTGAGCGCATGAGCCTAGGGTACCCGCTCACAGTGTTCAAAGCCGATTCAGACCCGCAGAATGCGCCAGAAGCTAAGTTCTGCCTGCACTGCGTGCAAGCTACCCGAGTCGCCAGGCTGACCTGTAAGCAGGCGCATAACCGACCAATCAGGGACAATAGAAGGTATGAACTTCTACAACCCCTCCGCAGTGCAACCGGCACCCGCACTGGTGGTGCCGCCCGTGCACGAGCGGCAGCTTCCCGGGAAGTCTCAGGAAACCACCGCCACCAACCCCTGGCCCCTCGCCCTGCTCGCGCAGAACCTCAAAAACTACGTAGACAAGGTTCCCGAGCTCTGGGTGGAGGCGCAGGTCGCCTCCCTCAATGGCCGCGGTGGCAACGTCTTCATGGAGCTCAAAGACCTCAATGAAGACTTCTCCTTCACCCTCGCGCTCTTCGGGCGTGCCGGTAGCGGCCTGGCGGCTGATGTGACCGTAGGCGCTCGCATCGTCACCCGCGCCAAGCCGAGCCTGTGGAAGAACGGCAAGCTCTCCCTCATCGGCAAGGAAGTGTACGCGGTCGGCACCGGCAACCTGCACGAGCAGCTGCAGCGTCTACGTGAAGCTCTCGCCGCTGAGGGGCTGTTCTCTGACGCGCGGAAGAAGCCGCTGCCCATGCTGCCGAATCGTGTGGGTCTGATTACCGGTCGCGATTCTGACGCGGAGAAGGACGTTATCCGCAACGCCTCCCTGCGTTGGCCCGGCGTGGTTTTCGAGGTGCGCAATACCCGCGTTCAGGGTGAGGGCGCGGCGGCTGAGGTCATTGCGGCTCTCGCCGAACTGGACGCCCACCCGGAAGTGGACGTCATCGTCATCGCCCGAGGCGGCGGCTCCTTCGAAGATCTGCTGCCTTTCTCTGAGGAGGCGCTCATCCGCGCCGTCGCGGCGGCCACCACCCCGGTGGTCTCGGCAATCGGTCACGAGGCGGACTCCCCCATCCTCGATGCGGTCGCCGATCTGCGCGCCTCCACCCCCACCGATGCGGGTAAGCGCATCGTGCCCGATATTTCGGAGGAAACCGCCCGCATCACCGAGGCGCGCGCCCGCCTGGACCGTGCGGTGCTCGGCTACGTGGGCATGCAGATGAACTACATTGCCCAGCTACGCAGCCGCCCGGTGCTCACCCACCCGGAGTCCTCCCTGCTCATGCGTGTGGAGGAGCTGAGCCAGCTGCGCGAGCGCGCCCACCGTTCGGTGCAGCACCGCCTGGAGCGTGAGTCGGCGACCCTGTCGCACACGTTGGCGCGGGTGCGTTCGCTCTCTCCTGCGCAGACGCTGAACCGCGGCTACTCCATCGTTCAGGATGCCGCGGGCGCTATTGTGCGTGACGCTTCGGCGCTGAGCGAGAGCGAGCAGATTACGGTGCGCGCGGCGACCGGTTCGGCGCAGGCGACCGTGACCTCCACGGATCCCTCGAACATCTCCTAAACCTCAATACCCCTAAAGTTTTACCCCAAGTTTTTACCTCTGAAAGGTTCCTCAATGAGCGAGAACATTAGCTTCAACAGCGCCGAGCTGGGCGCCCCCGTCGAAACCCTCGGCTACGAGCAGGCGCGCGCCGAGCTGGAGCAGGTCGTGCGCCAGCTGGAGTCCGGCGCCAGCGACCTGGAGACCTCTATCGCCCTGTGGGAGCGTGGCGAGGCGCTTGCCGCCCGCTGCGAGGCGTGGCTACAGGGCGCGCAGGAGCGACTGAACGCGGCACGCGGTGCACAGGCAGGCGCGCAGGGCGGTCAGGAGCCTGCGGCGAACTAGCACGCCCCTCCCGGTGTATCCGCAACTAAGCAAAATAGCCTGCCCCGCAGCTCATCAGAACTGCGGGACAGGCTATTTTTATCTATCGCGCAACAGATGCGGCTAGTGCTTCTGCTTGTAGTCAGCCATGAAGTTACCCAGGCGCTCCAGGGCGCTGGTGAGGGTCTGAGTATCGGGCAGGAACACCAGGCGGAAGTGGTCCGGGTCCTTCCAGTTGAACGCGCGGCCGTGGCTGAAGAGAATCTTCTGGCTCTTGAGCAGATCTAGGGCGAACTGCTCATCGTCGGTGATGTCGAAGCGCTCAATATCGATCTTCGGGAACAGGTAGAGCGCGCCGTCCGCGTTGGTGCAGCTGATGCCGTCAATCTCGTTGAGCATCTTGTGCGCCAGGGTACGCTGCTCGTACAGGCGGCCGCCGGGAACAATCAGCTCGTTAATGGACTGGTAGCCGCCGAGCGCGGTCTGGATTGCGTGCTGCGCCGGAACGTTGGAGCACAGGCGCATGGAGGCGAGCAGGTGAATACCCTCAAGGTAGCTTGAGGCGTCCTTCTTCGGGCCGGTGATAGCGACCCAGCCCGCACGGTAACCGCAGACGCGGTATGCCTTGGACAGACCGGAGAAGGTCAGGCAGAGCACGTCGTCGCCGGTTAGAGAAGCCATGTTGATGGCCTCAGCACCGTCGTAGGTGATCTTTTCGTAGATTTCGTCGGAGAACACGACCAGGCCGTGCTCGCGCGCCACATCCACAATCTGCTTGAGCACGGAGCGGGGGTAGACGGCACCGGTCGGGTTGTTCGGGTTAATAACCACAATGCCCTTGGTGCGCTCGGTAATCTTCGACTTGATGTCTTCAATGTCCGGGTACCAGTTGTTTTCCTCGTCGCAGAGGTAGTGCACGGGCTTGCCGCCGACCAGTGCGGTGGCTGCGGTCCACAGCGGGTAGTCGGGCATGGGGACCAGGATTTCGTCACCGGTCTCGCAGAGTGCCTGCAGGGTCATCGGAATCAGCTCAGACACACCGTTACCCAGGTAGATGGAGTCGGTGTCGAGGTTCATGATGCCGCGGTTCTGGTAGTGCTGCACAATGGCGGTACGTGCCGAGTAAAGGCCGCGGGAATCGGAGTAGCCCTGGGTTTCGGGCAGGTGACGAATGATATCCATCATGATGGCATCCGGCGCCTCAAAGCCGAAGGGTGCGGGGTTACCAATATTCAGTTTGAGGATGCGGTGACCCATCGCCTCCATGCGATTGGCCTCGTCCAGAATGGGGCCGCGGATGTCGTACAGGACGTTGCTCAACTTTGAGGACTGACGGTACTTCGTCATGATGCTTTACTTTCTAGGGTGATCCAAAATGAATTGTGCTGCGTCCTCATCAGCGATGGGGTTGGATCCGCTGGTCAGGCGCAACAGGAACGAGAGGTTACCCGTGTCTAATGTAGATGATACGCGGTTAATCGCCGTACGGGCGCTATCTGGCAGGGTACGACGGATAATGGGCACCAGCTGCTGCTGCAAAAGTGCCGCTGAGGGGTCTTCCAGGGTGACCAGGCGGTTATCGTCAATTGCCGAGTCGCAGCTGTGCAGCAGGGTCACCTGCACGGTGTCTGCGGTGAGGGCGTTGACGCGCTCGGCGGGGTCGTCCTGAATCTTCGGGTCGTGCACGCGGTAGTGGTAGAGGCTACGCAGGGAATCCACGCCGTAGGTGCCGCTGGAGTACCCGGTCGGAATGGAGAACGCCAAAGAAGACTGCACATCGCGCAGGTTTGCGAGGGAGTTGAGCTTGTGGCGGGCGCTCACGGCGCGGGTGGTGACCAGTACATCCTTGTTGGTGGCGTTAGCGCCGTTGAGGAGCATGAGCTCTTCGGGCAGGATGCGCGAGATGGCATTGGTCATGTCGGTGGTGCTCATGGCGCGCAGGTTGATGGGGTCTGCGGAGCGGGTGGAGCTTGCCGAGGGGCTTGCGGTGCCGTCTTCTGCCTGTGCGGAGGCGGCGCTCTCCGAGGCGGTGGGGGTGACGGTGGGCGCGGGCGGCAGGGTCACGCCGGCGGCTGCCGCGGAGGCACTCACGGAGGCGGCGATACGCTCGTTCTGCGCGGCGGCGGGGCTGATTTTGCCGTCGTCGGTCAGGTAGAGCAGTAGGTCGCCGCTGTAGTCGATGACCAGGTCCAACGCTTCAGGGGCGGCGGCAGTGGTGCTACCGGTTTCCTCATCGTCGGGCAGAGTAGCGGTAGGGGTGGCGGAGTTAGCCGAAGGAACCATGAGCCCGCGCAGGGCGGTAGCGCGGCTGTTGTCGGTGTCAACAAGTTCAACGGAGTAGCCAATCTGTCGCAGGGCGCGCGCGTACACGTGCGCTACGGCGCGCATTTCACGCAGAGCACCGTAGCCGATGCGCAGAGTGCCGTAGCTGGACGCGGAAGGGTCCACCTGCGGGGTTGCGTCATTATTCCCGCAAGCGGCAAGTAGCGGCATGAGCGCCAGGGAGGTGAGCGCCGCACGGCGGGTGAGGATCAGTCGGTTCATTAGGAGAGCTTCCGTGCGTTTTCGTCGGCAAGAAATTCGCGGTATTCGCGCGCCCAGCTGGCGGCGTTGGAGTAACCCATCATGGAGGCAACCTCATCGATGAGAGTGCCATAGCGGATGGTATCCAGCTCTGCGATGGGCACCCAGCGTGCCGTGTCGGAGGAGCCGTTGACCTCGTGGCGCAGTTCGCCGGTAACAATGTGGGCGCGGAAAACCACCCGCAGGGCGCAGAAAGGCAGCGCCTGCGGGTCCTTCTGGGTCGAGCGCACGGGGAAGTGTCCGGCGTGTACGCCCAGAATATCTTCAATGGCGACGCTGTAGCCGGTCTCTTCGAGGGTTTCCCTCAGCGCGGTTTCGTCAGCCTGCTCACCGGGTTCCATGCCGCCACCGGGCAGGGACCAGAGGGGGCTGAGCGTGCGGTCTTCGGGCACCCAACGAGTCATGAGCAGCTTGCCCTGCTCGATGATGACTGCGTAGGCTGCGGGTCGGGTTTCCATTGCTAATGCCATGGTTTGATTTTACCGTCTATCGTTCTTTAGCGTTTCTTGCCGCGGCGTGCGCTGGCGGCTTTGGCGGACTGTCGAGCGTGCTGGCGTGCGTTGCCGTTTTTCTTGGCGTTGGCGCGCTTCTTATCGCGTGCTTCGCGGCGTGCGTTGGCGGCTCGTGCCTTCGCTTTTGCCTTTGCCTTTTCGGCGGCGACGCGTTCGGCGCGTGCCTGTCGGGTTTCGCTACCGCGGTCGCTGGTTGCGGTGCGTCCGCGCACAATACCGATGAAGTCCTGCAGGAGCGCCTCGAGCTCTTCACTGCGCGGCTCGCCCTTGGGGGCGCGCGGCCACACCAGGTGCACCGGGTAGGTGTCCAGACCCGCGACCGGGCGGTAGGTGAGGTCCTTGCGGTGGTAGAAACGCGCAATGGACATGGGCACAATGTACAGACCCACACCGGCGGCAACCAGCTCGATGGTTTCTTTATCGGTCAGACCTTCGGGCACGATGCGGCCGGCACTCTCACGCCATGCGCGGGAGACTTCTTCATAGGCAGGAATATCGGAGGCGGGCTGCAGCAGGAACTCTTCGGCAAGCTCCTCCACGGGCACCTCATCAAGCACGGTGAGCACATGGTCCACGGGCAGAATGACCACGGGCAACTCCTCGTAGAGGCGGATGCTGTGGTACTTATCGCCGTCGGCGCTTGCCGGTTCGCGGTCCGGGCGCACAATGCTCATGTGCGCGAAGGGGTTCTCGGGCACCTCAACGACGGGTACCGGGGCGTGCTCGACAGCCTCGGCGGGCGCCTCGGCAGCGTTTTCTCCTTCTGCCGCCGATTCAAGGGCAGGGTCAATCAGGCACAAATCCTGGTGCAGGGAGTCCAGGCCGCGTGCCTCACGCACGGGCACCTCCGCCAGCTGCACGCGGTCGCCGTAACGCTCGTGCCAGCGGTTGAACCATTTGCCGGGCATAATCGCGGGCACGTAGCTAATGCGCAGCATGGAACGCTGAAGCACGGGAATGGGCAGAGCCTCCGGGGTCTGGATCATCGCCAGCTGTTCGGGGTGCAGGTACACGCGTGAAGGCGCCTCGGCGGGCGCTTCGGTTCCTACCTCGTCGGTAGCGTTTTCGGGCGCGCTCGACTCGGCATTGGGCTCGGTGAGAGCATGTTCGTTGATGGGCTGCTCTTCGGGGGTACCTGCGGTGGAGGATGCGGTAGAAGTCATCCCTCCACGCTAGCACAGATTAGGAGCGGGCATTAAGGTCGGTAAACACCCATCCCGTGACGGTAGGGGCGGTGCTGCTGGGGCGCTGTGCCCTGCGGTGAAAGAGAGGTCCCCTCCCCCGTTCGCGGAGAGAGGCTGAGGTTAAGAGAGGTTGAGGCTAAGAGGGTTAGTGCTCGGCAACGTCCTCAACGGGTTCGCGGTTAATACGGCGTTCGCGGATCTGGGCGGCGACCACCAGTACCGTAACCACAACGGCGAGGGCGACGGGGAACATCCACGGTTCCAGGCCGAGCGCGGCAAGCAGCGCAAAACCGAAGCTGGTGTAGATGCACGCCCACATGAAGGTTCCGGCGAGCATGGCGGGCACCCAGCGGCGCAGCGGCATTTTCGTGAAGCCGGTCGTGATGATGACGGCGGTCTGCAGGCCCACAGTCAAAAAGCAGAGGGGCACGGCGATAACGCCCCACCGGTTGATGAAGGCGCGGGCCTTGCGGTAGAGCGGGCTGTTCATCGCGTTGCGGATGCGGTCGAGGCGGGCACCGCCTTCAGCAGCAAGCGCACCAAGAGCGTACACGATGCTGGTGCGGACAATGCCGACCACCCACATGAAGAGTAGGGCAACCTCAAACGGAAGTGTGTTAAACCATTCTTTCACCCGGATATTCTCTCACGGACCAGCAATATTGACCCGCTTCGAGGCTTCTTGTTCAGGTACCGGAGGGGCTCAAAAATTTTTTTAAACTTTTTTCATGGAAGGGTATCGCCCCGTTTCGCCTGCAATGGCGCGGATTTCACTTAGGTCAGCCTTAGTTTATTGACGAAATGTCGCTATTTTCGGTTTGTAACACCCAAAGAAATTAGGTTATATTTTTATTACCGAATAGGGCAGGCCTTGTGGGAAGGCCTTCCTAATCGGTCTAGAAGACTTTCTTCCTGTGTGTGATGCTGGAAAAGGAACCCCATGGACGGGGTTCCTTTTCTTTTTAACTGCTCCCCCCCCCCCCAGGCATGCAAAACCCCGACAGTGTGAACTGTCGGGGTTTATGTGTATCTAGAGCAAAATCTACTTCTTACCCTGGTTCTTGTCCTGGCGGTGCAGTGCACTCAGCGGCTTGGGCAGCTGAACCGGGTTCCAGGTGTTGCTCACCGCCTCAAAGGAGGAGCCAGCACCGGGGTGATGGTTCGTCGAACGAACACCACCGGTTACCGTAGCACCGGTCGAGAGCACCGGATCGTTCAACGAGGCAATATCCAGAGCATCGAACTCGGAATCATCCAGGACGTCCGGCAGAGGAATCTCTTCGGGAATCGGCTGAGCAGCAGGAGCCTGGGGTGCCTGGCGGACGGGCGAACCGTCACGCAGAGCCTGGCGAGCCACCGACTGAGCCGGCTGAATAGCCGACTGCTGTGCGGGAGCCTGCTGAACAGGAGCAGGTTGCGCGGGCTGAGGTGCTACCGGCTGAGTAGGAGCAACAGGTGCCTGAGCGGACTGTGCAGGCTGAGCGGGCTGCGCAGACGGCACGGACTGAATGCGCTGGGGCTGAACAGGCTGGGACTGTACGGGCTGGCTCGGAGCTACCGGAGCCTGCTCTACCCGCTGAGGCTGTGCCGCAGTACGCGGTGCACCGGAGGAAGTAGCGGAACCGCTCTCCTGATCAAAGAGCACGCTACCGCGGCGAATCGGTTGGAATCGACTCGGACGCTGCTGGCGACGCTCCTGACGGTGTGCGACGGGCGCCTCCGCCGCGCGGGCAGAACGGGCAGGTACGGCACGAGAAGAATGAGCAGGTGCCGCAGCAGGCGCTTCCGCACGAGGAGCCGCCTCGGGACCCTCATCGGAGGACTCCACCGCGATGTGCGCGCGGCTCGGGCGTGCCGCCTCGCGGTTCACACCGTGTACAGACTTGCGGGTAGTAGCCTCACGGGTGGCGGGGCGAGCATGATGTGCAGGCTCTTCAGCAACTTCAGGCTCCACACCCTCAGCCGCCGAGTCCTCTACAGGTTCAGAAGCATCATCGCCGGCTTCTTCATGTTCATCGGATTCTTCGTAGGCTTCGTCCTCAGCTTCGTCATCCTCATCATCTTCTGCCTTAGCTTGGCGTGCATCGCGGCTCGCCTTGACCTGGTTAGCAACAGACTCCAGCAGACCAAAACGGCTCACAGCCCATGCACCGCCGGCAAGAATCAGCAAGAGAACAGCCCAGCCCCACGCCAGCACACCAAAGAGCGCCAGAAGACCGGTAACCAGGGCAAGAACACCCAGACCGGCAGCAACCAGCAGGGCAATACCGCTCGGGCTCGAAGTATCAAAGTAGGACAGAGGCGAGGGCTTTGCGTCCTCCACGACCGGAATCTCGTCCGTGTACGGGGCAGTCGGGGAAGATTCGCGAATCTGCGAAATAGAAGCCGTATCGGGCGCAGGCTGGGCGGATTCCTCCACCGTGTGGGAGGAACGGGAAGACGCCTGCGGAAGAGCGGAAGAGGGTAGGGAGGTGCCCGGCGCCACCGCATGATCGGAGGACTGGTACGCCTCCGACTCATTCAGCAGCACACCCGCGGAGGCGAGAATATCCTCTGCAGTACGCTCAGCGCTAATCAGGGGACGCTCGGGTTCCATGGCAGGACCAGCGGGCGCGCGACGCAGGCTCCTGGGCACAAACCACAGCAGCAAAATCACGGTCAGAATTACCAACACACCGGAGGTGTTCAAAAGCGTCATATTCAGGTCGCCCTCTATCGTCCCTTTATCCCTAGACTTTAATCATACCCTTATATTCCCAATGCTTTCCATAAGCGGCAAGAATCGGGCTGGATATGCACATATACCCCTGAAGGAATATGCACACTACAACGTCGTCGCGTCCCTGCACAAGGCACACCCTGGGCCCTCGCCCAGTAGCACCCCAAGCACATAATAGACACATACGACGCAAAGGAAGGCGCCCTCCCTTGGGGCTAAAACGCCCCACCGGAAAGAACGCCTTCCTCAGCGTGGTTGGTATTTATCGGTTGCCCTCTTTAGAGAGCGGGTGCAGAGTAATTAGCAGTTCTCTGCAACAAAGTCCTTCAGCCATGCGCGCAGGTCGTCACCGAACTCGGGGCGCTCAGCAGCAAGAATAACGTTTGCCTTCAGGTAGGACAGCTTGTCACCGGTGTCGAAACGGCGGCCGGAGAAGACCACACCGTAGACACCTTCGCCTTCACCCTCACCCTGAGCCAGAGTCTGCAGAGCGTCGGTCAGCTGAATCTCGCCGCCGCGGCCCGGAGCGGTGTTCTCCAGAACCTCGAAGACCTTCGGGCTCAGAACGTAACGGCCAATCACAGCGTAGTTCGAGGGAGCCTCATCAGCAGCGGGCTTCTCAACCAGACCGGTGATCTTGACGAAACCGTCCTCGCCTTCAACAGCCTCAATAGCAGCTGCACCGTAAGCGGAAATAGCCTCGCGGGGAACCTCCATCAGAGCAACGACGGAACCGCCGGTGCGCTCCTGGACCTCCACCATGCGAGCGAGCAGGTCTTCCTTCTCGTCAATCAGGTCATCGCCGAGCAGAACAGCGAATGCTTCGTCACCAACGTGGCGCTTTGCGCGCAGAACAGCGTGGCCCAGACCCTTGGGGTCGCCCTGACGCACGTAGTGCAGGTCGCCACCCATCTCATTGGTAGCTACCACGGATGCGAGTAGGGCGTCCTTACCCTGCTCAGCGAGCTGCTGCTCCAGAACGGGAACGCGGTCGAAGTGATCCTCGAGAGCGCGCTTGTTACGGCCGGTAATCATCAGAACGTCGTTCAGACCGGCACGGATTGCTTCCTCCACCACGTACTGAATCGCGGGGCGATCAACGACGGGGAGCATTTCCTTGGGGGTTGCCTTCGTTGCGGGCAGGAATCGGGTGCCCAGACCAGCAGCAGGAATAACTGCCTTAGTAACAGACTTAATTTCAGTAGCCATGCCACAAGAATACCCTAAGTTGTAAAGTACTTAAGGCGATTTATAGACACTATGACATGAAAAAATCTTCAACGTGACTAACTACATATCCACAGCGGCCCATTCTTCGGTGTGCAAAGAAAATGCACCCCACAGAACTCAGCACTATTTTTCTCAAACCCTATACTAAAAAGTGGAATCCACATCCCCGCAGATATAGGTCAATTTTCACCACCCACCAGGGCAGTTTTACCCTGCGCACGGATACCTCTCAGCATAGAGTGAACGCACCTTACTTCCTACGGGACGCGCCACTCCCCGACCCTTCACACAAGACCCGCAACGACGATGGGACACACCATGCACCTCAACACAACCCCCGCCACCAGCAACTCCGACGCCGGTGCCAGCGCAGACGATATCTCCCTAGACAAAGACATTCTCCGCTCCCAAATCCGCCCGCGCCGCCTCACCGCACGCAGCCACCGCGGCGAACACGGACAGCAACATCTGACTGACCTTTTCACCCACCACATTCTCGAGGCGGTTGCGCAGCGGGTCCACTCCCCCGGTACCATTGCGGCGTATCTGCCCACCAAATCTGAGCCGCCCATTGTCCAAGCACTAAACGCTCTCCATGAGCAGGGACACCGCATCCTCGTGCCCGTCGTACGCCCCGGTCGCAAACTCGCCTGGGTGCACTGGGACCCCACCGTTGAGCATCCGCTCAGCCCCATGGGCATCCCCGAACCCGAAGGCGAAGAACAGGACGAACGCGCCTTCGTCGACGCCGACCTGCGCCTCATCCCCGCACTCGCCTTTGATGCCGGCGGGCACCGCCTCGGTCAGGGAGGCGGCTACTACGACCGCATTATTCCCCTGCTCAGCGCACAACAGCTGGAGGAGCAGAGCATCGGTATCGTCTTCAGCGACGAAATCTACGAGGCTGTCCCCTACGACCAGTGGGATGCTATTCTGCCGATACTCCTCACCGAGCAGGGTATCTACCGCACCCGTTAGCAGGTCTAAAAGTACCCGATTCTCTCGTGCCCACTTCACGCTTGATTGACACCCCGAATCTTTATGCAAAAGCACAAAGATATGCGGGACACACCCACAAAATCACCCAAGAAAAAGGCAAAAAGAAACCAGAAATAGCTTTTTGAGAAGAAAACGCAAATAGCTCCCAACGTTTCAAAAGCGGTACACTCAAACCACGTTAATAAACCATCCCAGCGAAAACGGATACAGAAGGACAAAATGCCGGTCTACGTTTACCAGTGCAAGAATTGCAACCACGTCTTTGAACAGCGCCAGTCCTTTAGCGACGATGCGCTGCGCGTCTGCCCGCAGTGCGGCGAAGAAACCCTGCGCAAGCGCTACAACACCGTCGGCGTGACCTTCAAGGGTTCCGGCTTCTACAGCACCGACAAGGGCAACTCCTAAACGGGGTTCCACA
>NZ_CAXOMR010000033.1:0-21973 GCF_964210535.1 Rothia mucilaginosa | reverse complement strand
TGCCCTATTGAATACTCCGGAAGTTAGGATGCACGGCGGGCACGAGCTGCGCGACGCTTCATCGCACGACGCTCGTCTTCACTGGTGCCACCCCATACGCCGGAGTCCTGGCCGGTCTCGATGGCCCACTTCAGGCAGACGTCTACAACCTCGCAAGAGCGGCAGACAGTCTTGGCCTCTTCAATTTGCAACAGGGCAGGTCCGGTGTTTCCTACGGGGAAGAACAGCTCCGGATCCTTGTCCAAACAAGCTGCACGACTACGCCAATCCACGGTGGACCTCCTTCATGATTTACGGTCTCACGCGGTGGCAAGACACATCTATTTTCCTGTGCGCGTGTCAAATACATCCGCTAATGGGATGCACACCCTGGGTTAGGGTGAAAATTGACTTATCAACTTTCGCATGTTGGAGCGGATGTGACAAGTACTTTTCTCTAAAAACTTCAGTATTAAGCTGAGGCATCTATCACTTAGGTAAACCTTTGTCTAATTGAGGGGGTGAAGAATCGCATTCTGACACGCATATTCTGCACCCCGTCTCATGAGCGAGACGCGGGCGGGTGGGCGAGCGGCGCCTCAGGCATAATATAAAGCGGTACCTACCCCTGAAATGCCGCACCGACGACGAGGCGGTGGCCCCGAGGCAAACCCGAGGCAGGGGAGCACCCACCCGCTAACGCAGTAGCGCATCGGACCGAATACACCCCGGTCTGCCGCCGACACTACCCATGAGGAGCCCACCGTGCCGTCACGCCCGTTCAACGTCATCTATGCATTCGCCCTGACCGAAACCTTCGCGGCATACATTCTGATTCGCGGTATCCTCTACCCCTTTATCGTCAGCGGAATGTCCACCGCCCAGGCGATTGTGGGCGGTGTGCTCCAGGCGCTCATTGCCGCGGGCATGACCTACTTCGGTCTGCGTTTCTACCGCGGCCGCTTCGGTTCGCGTATGCCCATGATCCTGATTACCCTCTGCGCCCTGTGGGTCACCGCAAGCACCCTCATCATGAACGTGAGCGCTTACGGTCTGAACATTAGCCAGTCCATCACGATTGCGGGTGTTATCGGTGCGGCGGCTGCCTTCGTCTTCGTTCTGATGCCCAGCAGCCGCCGCTATATTGAGGCGGTTACCGAGGCATCGGGCGAAGAAGCGGAGAAGTACAGCCGCCGACGCCGCTAAACCCCTAGAGCTGCTAGACCCTAGCGCTGCTAAAGCCTAGACTGCTCAGTTCTAGACCCCGACCGGCACCTTCTGCCCGGCTGCTGCCGCGGTCAGTGCCAGGGGAACCTGCGCCGCGCACACGGAGGCGCCGTCCACCACCACGAGGCGACCGGCGGGCTGCTCACCCTGCGTGAACCGGTCTAGCGGTAGCGCGGTCACCGTGCACATGTCGGCGTCCGCCAGGGAGGTGGGCGCGAGCAGGAGCGCACGCGAGCATCCCATGAGCGCAGCCAGCAGGGGTGAGGAGGCGCGCCTCGGCCAGGGCGTGTAGGCGACCAGCATGGCACGGAACTCACCTCGACGCTCCAGAAGCAGCTGCTGAACGGCGGGCTGCAGGTACTGCAGGTCGTCAATGAGCACGAGCGTGTGCGCGGGGTTCTTCACCGAGTCCAGGAGTGCACGGGTACGCTCCACGCTCGGCGGCTCGCCCGACGCTCCGCCATCACCCGAAGTGCCGCCAGAACCCTCAATGACGAGGGTTTCCAATTGGGGGTTGAGTTGAGCAATGCTCTCTAGCAGGGTGGTTTTACCCGCTGAACGGGAACCCTGCACCGGAACCACAGCGCCAGCCGGGGCGCTCATCCACACCGGCATCTGCCGACGGTCAAACGCGACCAGCAGCTTAGCGCCCTGCGGATTGCATGCGGCGTGGGCAGCAGTCACATACTCGGTCGAGGGCATGCGGTAGTACTCGGGGAACTGCTTCAACAGTGTGCCTGGGCGAGCGGCTGAACCGTTAGAAGCGCTCGCGGCGTTACTCCGCAGAACCTGAACCAGCTCCTGGAAGCCCGCAACGCAGGGCGAAAGAATCGAAGCGCTCAGCGGCTGATCCCCAATCAACTCCTCATTAATGGCACCCTCCACGCAGTAGTGGCTCTGCGCCGGGGTGGGGTAATCCTTGCTCGTCGAACGCATCAGATCGGCGTCCAGGAAGCGGCGGCTCAACAGCGTAGAATGCGCCGCAGCGGCGAAACGACCGCGCGGGTTCAACGCGGAGGTGAACACCACCGAATAGCCGCGACGGCACCCCTGCGAGAGTAGGTCGTAGAGCAGGTTCTCCGTATCGGGCTGGCGAACCAGGGCCTCCAGCCAACTGTCCAGGCCGTCCACAATGATGAGCGGGCGGGCTGTACCCTCGGCGCCCCACAGGTTCGGGGCGCGCAGTTCCTCCAGGCAGAACCGCAGATGCGAAAGCTCCTGTGCACCCACCAGCGCCTCGAAGGCGCCGGCGTAGGGTTCCAGGTCGCGGTGGAGCGCGCCGTCGGAGGTCAGCAGAATAACCGGCGTGCGTGCGGCAAAAGCCTGAGCTAAAAGCCCGTAAAGCATCGGTGCACGTTCAGCATTCTGTGCCAGCAGCGCCAGAGCCTGATGCCCCGACCAGCTAATGTGGCGGCGCACGCCGTAGCGGGCAATCTCCAGCTCGCCCAGCAGGTAGCCTTCGGGGGCGGTGCTGGGCTCGGTGGACTCACGAGGGGTAGCTGCCGGGTCAATGCCGTACGTGACCGGTTCGCTAACCGGCGCTTCCAGCACGGGCAGCGAGGTGTTCTCGGGAAGCTCCGGCGGAATAGGGCAGTACTCGCCCTGAACCGCCACGTTCTTCTGCGTACCCCTCGGGGCGTACTCGCGTTCATAGAGCGCACGAATCTGCTGAGCCGAACGAACCAGCAGCTCATCCTCATTCCCGCCGGCCTTCTGAACAACAGAAACGGCAGTCAGCTCACGCCAGCCGCCCTCCTCAAGACCCAGCACCTGCACCGGGCGGGCATCGCTGGTCGAGGGGACCGCATCCACGAGCGGGGCACGGAAGGGCAGGGAACGGCCATCCGGCAGGCGCACATACCCGGCACCCGGATGCGCCGCCGAAATATACGCCGCAGACTCATGCTCCAGCAGGTTATAGGAATCCTGCGCGCTCGCCACACGCAAGCAAATGCTCGTGGCAATATTGGCGCGAATATCCTGCGAGACAGCACCCTGCGGACGCTGAGTTGCCAACACCAGGTGCAATCCGAGCGAGCGACCAATCGTTGCGATGCGCATCAGCTCAGCCATGGCATCGGGCATGGAATCGATGAGCATGCGGAACTCATCCACCACAATCAGCAACTCGGGGTAGCGCGGAGTCGTACCCGCCGCCTGGCAGGACGCCAGATAGTCGCGGTAAGAGTTCACGCCGAGCGCCTGCAGATCCACCTCGCGGCGGTGAATATCGGCGCGCAAAAATTCGAGGGCACGCTCCACCGCGGACACGTCAAAATTGCTCAACACACTGAGCGCATGCGGCAGCTGAGCCAGAGGACCCAAACCCGCCGAGCCCTTGAAATCCACCAGAATCAGACCGAGACGCTCGGGCGGGTAACGTAGCGCAGCGCTGAGCACCAGCGAACGCAGCAGCTGCGACTTACCGGCGCCGGTCGTGCCACCGAGCAGCCAGTGTGGACCGTGCTCAGACAGACCAATATTCAGCGAGCCACCCGAAGAAACACCCAGGTAGCAGTGAATATCGGATGCGTAACGCTGGGTGGACCAGCGCTGCAGAACGGACTCCACTGCCATGTCATCAGTACGGTTCTTCTGCTGTGCGTTCTGCTGGAGGGAGGAGAAGAGATGCGCCGACTGGTGCACCTGCGCCTCACTGAGCGCACCTTGCTCCTGCTTGCATCCGGCGCGGTACAGGTTCTCAAGAGCGGCACAGAACGCCTCAACGCTCAGTCCGTCGGCGTGCTGGCACAGACCATCACATGCCAGCGGGTGCACCTGATAGACCCCCTCGGTAGGCTGTACCGGAGGCGCCGCATAACCCTGCGCGCGGTAGCGGATGCTTTGGCGGTGGCTACCCTCACTCGCGCACTCAATCCAGGCGGAACTAAAAAGCGCACCGGGTGCATGCGTGGAACTATCAGTCTCGGTACCGCCCACCACGCAGAGTGCCGGGGCGTTCATCTTCTGCTCACGCGGGGAGGCGAACGCGCGGGACTGCGAAGACTCAGTGGTAGCCTCGGAGGTTAGTGCGGTCAGCAGGGGAGCGTAAACCGCGCTCGCATGCTGCGGCATGAGAATTAGCGGCGGAACAGATGCGGACAGCTCCGACTGCAGGCTACTTTGCAGAGCCTGCAGGTACTTCTCCTGGTGCGCGCCCGACAGGCAATGCACACTCACACCCGGCACCACAGCCAGAGTTTGCAAGAGACTATTAGTGCGCTGCTGATCAGCGCTCTCAGCACCACCCAACAGAACATGTACCGAACCCGGATAACCCGCCACCAGCTGCACCAGGTAGGCGCGTAGATGCGCCTCCTCCAGCTTCAGGTAGTGACCGAGAGCCGGGGTGGGCAGCGGCAGGTAGTGGGGCGCATCCTGCTTCTCCAGAGTGCCCAGGGGGAGGTTACGTCCGCGCAGGTAGGGTTGGCGGGGACCGCACCCGAGCACAATCGCTGGGTACCCAGAGGCGCTCAGACTCGAATCACCCGAAATCGCCAAGTTACCTGCGGTCGGCAGAGCGAGGGCGCGTTCCTTCTCCTGAACAGCTGCCTGATGGGTCTGTTGCGAGGCGGCACGGTTCTCAGCCCGACCGCCAAAGAAATGCAGAAGCATCAGCAGCGAAGACGCCGCAGACATCAGCAGAAGGAACCACATGCCGGTCACCAGCGCAATAATCAGACCCACCACAATCGGCAGGCACACGCTCAACAGAATCTGCTTGAGCTTACGCGGCACGGGCGGGTTCACGACCACCGGCTCAAACGGGTTGCCGGCGTCGCCCAGGGGAGCGAGCGTCTGCGCGGACTCGCCGGAATTCTCTGCAATGGTGTGCGCGCTCGTCTTCTCCACGGTGCGCTCGCCGTCGGTGCCGGGGGAGGTGAGCACGCAGAGCGAGGAGCCGAGGCGGAAGGGATCGTCCCAGCGCAGGATGCGCGGCTCGGCGCCCTGCACCTTCTTTGTGCCCGGTACCTTCTCGCTACCCTCGCTCGCGACGGGGCGTTTCTCAATCCAGCGGATGCCGGAGCTATCGGCGTAGAAGCTTCCGTGTACCGGCTTGAGGAAGGGGTCCTGCAGGTGAATATGGCGCGGCTGTTCTCCTCCGCGGGGAGCTAGCGCCGCCCTGCCGAGGCTGGTGCGGCCGCGGCTGATGGGGAAGGCGGCGCCTGCATCGGGGCCGCGCAGGATGCGTAGCACGCTGACAGCGGGCGCGTTGGGGGTCTGAGTGCCGTTCGGAACGTTGCCGCCGAGATTATTACATTCGGGCACAATTCGTTCAGAGGCACCATTTTCAGAAGTGTTCTGCGGGTTCTCTAGCTCGGCGCCCTCGCGCACGGGGAATAGCTGAAACGGGGTGTCCTTCGCGGTGTGGTGCGCGCCGGTTTCAGACTGTTGTAGAGCCTGGTTGAGTACCTGTTCCAGGGAAGCACCGTGGCCCGCGTGTGCCGGCTGAAGCAGCACCCCGTTAGGCGCCGCCTCACCGTCGAGGCGGATGACGCGGGGGTAGGGGAATGCGTCGGTGGTGTTGTGGTGGTCGAGAAAGAAGAGAGTCATACCCTCAGGAAACATTAAAAAGCATCAAAATTCAATAAATAGTATGTTTACAACCTAAAATGTTCGTATTTTTTGAATTTTTCGCCCCGTTTTTTAAAAACTGTGGATAACCCGCCGAAATACTGCCCGGATTACCGCCCAAAAAGCCCCGTACTGCACCCGCTGAGGCGTCTATACTGAGCCGCTTACGCATTCTCATTGATGCCTGCATGGAGCCCCGGCGCTCGTGGTGTTTTATGACCTCGCCCCATCGATTGTTTAGCGGCGCAGCAAAATTGCGATAGCTATCCACAATGAATATTTACCCGTAAACAAACATTCTTCGCCCCCGGTGGAACACTAAAATCCGCAGAAAAATGAGCCCCCGAAGCCCCGCTTGACCTCGGGGTTCGTGAAGAATATTCACCCTGAGAAAGAGCGCGCGAACAATAGTCCAAAAGCCACTAAAAACACGTCATAAGTATGCGTGACGCATGATAAACGGGTATCTTAGATTATGACTATATCCATCACGGGAGGGGCTTTTTGCGCCCACCCGTGCGGATTGCGGCGCGACTGAGAGCACTCGGGTGTGTCCAATCTGGTAGGTGAATACCGCCCTCGCAGAAGCGGCGGTGCGCCGTGATAATACAGGAGAAAACATTGACCGCTGACCTCGTAGTAGTCGGTTCGGGCCTCTTCGGTCTGACCATCGCAGAACAGGCTGCCACTGAGCTGGGCCTGAAGGTTGCCCTGCTGGACCGCCGTTCCCACATCGGTGGTAACGCATACAGCGAGAAGGAGAAGCAGACCGGTATCGAGGTGCACCGCTACGGTGCGCACCTGTTCCACACCTCCAACGAGCGTGTCTGGGAGTACGTGAACCGTTTCACTGACTTCACCAACTACGTACACCGCGTGTACACCCGCCACAACGGCATTGTCTACCCCATGCCGATTAACCTGGGTACCATCAACCAGTTCTTCAACGCAGCTTACTCTCCCGCAGAGGCAAAGGCGCTCATCGCTGAGCAGGCTGGCGAGCTGGCTGGTACCGACCCGCAGAACCTGAACGATAAGGGCATCTCCCTGATTGGTCGCCCCCTGTACGAGGCGTTCATCAAGCACTACACCGCTAAGCAGTGGCAGACCCCGCCGGAGGAGCTGCCCGCATCCATCATTTCCCGCCTGCCGGTTCGCTACAACTACGACAACCGCTACTTCAACGACAAGTACGAGGGTCTGCCTGTTGACGGCTACGCAGCGTGGCTGGAGCGCATGGCGGCACACCCGAACATTGAGGTGCACCTGAACACTGACTTCTTCGAGCCCGGTCACCAGTACTCTCGCGAGAACGTTCTGGGTCAGATTCCCGTGGTCTACACCGGTCCGGTTGACCGCTACTTCGACTACGCTGAGGGCGACCTGTCCTGGCGTACCATCGACCTGGAAGAAGAAGTTCTGCCGATTGAGGACTTCCAGGGCTGCTCCGTGATGAACTACCCCGATGCTGATGTTCCCTTCACCCGCATCCACGAGTTCCGTCACTTCCACCCCGAGCGTGACTACACCAAGGACGCAACCGTCATCATGCGCGAGTACTCTCGCTTCGCGAACAAGGGCGACGAGCCGTACTACCCGGTCAACACCTCCGTGGACCGTGAGAAGCTGCTGGCGTACCGCGACCTGGCTAAGGGCGAGAACAACGTGCTGTTCGGTGGCCGCCTGGGTACCTACAAGTACCTGGATATGCACATGGCTATCGGTGCTGCACTGTCCATGTTTGACAACAAGATCCGCCCGCACTTCGCTAACGGTGCGAAGATCGAGTCCGGTGGTGTTGACGCTTAACTATGGCTGATAAGACTTTGAAGAACCTGCAGCGGGTTATTTTCCCGAGCGCAGTTGAGACTGACGTTGTACCCCTGTATGTGGACGCGAGTGTCGCAACCGGCGTTCAGCTGCCCACCCGTATTGACGGCGATGCTTCGACCTCCATTGCGGAGGCGATGAACACCTCCGGTCAGTCTGTCTCGAGCGCCAGCGCAAACCGTGATGCCGCTAATAACCTGAACAGCCGCCGTTCCATTACCGTGAGCGCGGGCCAGAGCCTGTCTTTCGGTACCTACTTCAACGCATTCCCCGCGTCGTACTGGCGCCGTTGGACTGACCTGAAGAAGGTCACCTTGAGCGTTCAGACTCGCGGCGAGGGCATGGTCATTGTGTACAAGTCCAATGGTCGTGGCGTGATTCAGCGCGTGGACGCGAAGCTGCTCTCCGGTGAGGAGACCAACACCTTCACCCTGCCCCTGGCGCCGTTCGGTGACGGTGGCTGGTACTGGTTCGACCTGGCGGGTACTACTGACCTTGAGTTGGTTGAGGCGAACTGGCTGGGCGACATTGAGCCCCGCGCCGATGTGAAGGCTGGCCAGGCGACCGTGCAGATTACCACCATGAACAAGGTGGAGTACTGCATCAACAACATTCGTGCTCTGGGTGAGAGCCCCGAGATTTTCGATGCTGTGCACGAGTTCCTGATTGTGGACCAGGGCACCCAGAAGGTGCAGGACCACGAGGACTTCGAAGAGGTCGTGAAGCCTCTCTCCGGTAAGTTCCGCATCATCAACCAGGGCAACCTGGGCGGTTCCGGTGGCTTCTCGCGCGGCATGTTTGAGGCCGTCAACAACGGCTCCGATTACGTGCTGCTGCTCGATGACGACGTCATCGTGGAGCCCGAGTCGATCCTGCGTATGGTGACCTTCGCGAACTACTGCAAGGAACCCACCATCGTGGGTGCGCACATGTTCGACATGTTCGACCGCTCGGTCCTGCACGCGTTCGGTGAGGTTGTTGACCCGTGGCGTAACTTCTACGCTAAGCCGCACGAAGACATGGCGATGGGCCACAACCTGGGCCACCACAACCTGCGTAACACCCCGTGGCTGCACCGCCGCGTGGACGTGGACTACAACGGCTGGTGGATGTGCCTCATCCCGACCGCCGTCATCAAGGAAATCGGTCTGTCCCTGCCTCTGTTCCTGAAGTGGGATGACGCTGAGTACGGTCTGCGCGCTAAGGCCGCGGGCTTCGCTACCGTGTCCTTCCCCGGTGCGGGCGTGTGGCACGTGTCCTGGACCGATAAGGATGACTCGGTCGGCTGGCAGGCGTACTACCACGAGCGCAACCGCCTCATTACGGCGCTGCTGCACTCGCCCTTCGATAAGGGTGGCCGCGTGCTGCTGGAGTCCCTGTTCTTGGACGTCAAGCACACCCTGTCCATGCAGTACTACACCGAGGCTGGCCGCCTGATGGCGCTGGAGGATCTGCTCTCCGGCCCCGAGCACCTGCACCCCTCGCTCTCGCAGCGTCTGCCGGTGATTCGTGCGATGGCTAAGGAGTACCCGGAGTCTCAGGTGAAGCCGAACGTGGATGATTTCCCGGCTATCCAGACGAAGAAGCCTCCGTTCCGTGGCCGCCGCGCCTTTGCGTCCCCCGGTTACAAGAAGCTTGCTTCCTGGACCGCGAAGACTGTTGCTCGTCAGCTGCTCAAGCCGGTGAGTGAAGAGGCGAAGGCTCACCCGCAGATTCAGCTGAACTACGGTGAGACCAACTGGTGGACCCTGTCGAAGTTCGATTCGGCTCTGGCGACTAACGCTGAGGGTACCGGTCTGTTCTGGTACCGCCGCGATCCCGAGCAGCTCAAGTCGAAGCTGGCTCAGGCCGCTAAGCTGCACGTTCAGCTGGTGACCGGTTGGGATAAGCTGAGTGAGCAGTACCGTTCGAAGGCTGCTGAGGTTGCCTCCTACGATGCGTGGGCTAAGACCTTCGCTGAGCATACGGATTCTGAGCTGACCCGATGAACGATCTGAAGTCTGTTCCCCTGAAGGCGCCCGGCCGTGGGCGCGGCATCCTGGATGCGGTGAAGAACCGCTACCTGCTTCGACTGCTGGTCGATAAGGAAATCCAGGTCCGCTACCGCGGCTCGGTGCTGGGCATTTTGTGGTCGTACATTAAGCCGGGTGTGCAGTTCCTGGTGTTCTACATTGCCATGGGTATGTTCCTTGGCTTGGAACGCGGTATGCACAACTATGCGGTGTACCTGTTCTCGGGCATGATTGCCATTAACTTCTTCTCGGAGGGTTTTGGTAATGGTGCTCGCGCCATGGTGGTTAACAGCGCGCTGATTCGTAAGATTTACCTGCCGCGTGAGCTGTTCTCGCTGTCGACGGTGTGGGTGGCTCTGGTGCATTTTGTGCCTCAGATTGCTGTGATGCTGCTGGCCTGCTTCTTGGTGGGTTGGTCCCCGACCTTCCTGGCGTTTGGGTCGATTCTGGCGGGCATGCTCATCGTGATGATGCTGTCTTACGGTCTGGGTCTGATTTTCGGTGTGGCGAACGTGTTCTTCCGCGATTCGGAGAACATTGTGGACATGCTGCTGATGGTGGCTACCTGGTTCTCGCCGGTGCTGTACTCCTGGACCATGGTGCGTGACACTCTCTATCCGTGGGTGTTCAACGTGTTCATGCTTAATCCGCTGACCGTTGCGGTGGAGCTGTTCCACTATGGCTTCTGGCATCCGACGCTCCGTCCTGAGGATTTGGCGCTTCCTGCTTCGCAGGTGGTTCCGCATCTTTTCAGCTTCTGGACTCCGATTGCCCTTGGTATTTCTCTGCTGACCGTTTTGATTGGTGATTTGCTCTTCCGTAAGTTTGAGGGCAACTTCGCCCAGGAGCTCTGATTCTGTGGATATTAAGAAGCTTGAGTTCCCGCCGGTGAGCCCGGACGCTCCCGTGGTGATTCACGTGGAGAATTTGGTGAAGCGCTTCGTTCTGCGCCACACCCGTTCGATGAAGGAAGCTTTTGTGTGGCTGATTAAGGGCCGCAAGGGTGATCTTTCGGAGAAGTTCAATGCGCTCAACGGCGTGAGCCTGGACATTCGTCAGGGTGAGCGTGTGGCTCTTCTGGGTCTGAACGGCTCGGGTAAGTCCACGCTGCTGAAGATGATTTCTGGCGTGATGCGCGCCGATGAGGGTGAGGTTCTCACTCGCGGCAATATTGCGGGTCTGATTGAGGTGGGCGCTGGTTTCCACCCGGATCTGACTGGCCGCGATAACGTGTACCTCAACGGCGCTATCTTGGGTATGACCAAGGAGGAGATTGAGGCTTCCTTCGATTCGATTGTGGATTTCGCTGAGATTCACGACTTTATCGATACTGAGGTGAAGTTCTACTCTTCGGGTATGTACCTGCGCCTGGCGTTCTCGGTTGCGGTTCATACGAACCCGGATATCTTCCTGGTGGATGAGATTCTTGCGGTGGGCGATGAGCCTTTCCAGAAGAAGTGTATTGCGAAGATTCAGGAGCTGTGCTCTGCCGGTAAGACTCTTGCCGTGGTGAGCCACGACCTGGATTTGGTTTCTAAGATTTGTGACCGCGGCGTGGTGCTGGAGCACGGTAACCTGCGTTTTGACGGTCCGATTAAGGAAGCTGTGAAGGTGATTCGCGGCGGTGACTAATCGCTAGATGATTGCTTGTGATGGGGCGTGTATTCCCGATGGGGGAGTGCACGCCCCTTTGCCATGCCTGAATACTGTGCCCGAATGCCCTACCCTAATGCCCCGCCCGAGAAGATGATCTGCTCGATGGGGTTCTGGCGTTTCAGCAGGGGAGGTAGGGGCAGCTGGGTGTGGCAGGGGCTGCTGCGGGGTATTTAAGACGAAATATTACGTGTGCACTAAGTGCAATATGGTGGTGCTCAACGGTGAGCGGTTCGGGAGGCGCACGTGCAATTGTTCTGCAAGTCACAGCTGACTAGGCACTTTGAATTTTGATGCACGTTAGGTAATGATATGTGCGATTCCATGCATCAAAAATACTCAAATACTATACTCGTAAATATTAAGGGGCGTTTTATTACATTTTGATAAATTTGATGCTTTGACGCTAGGGTGATGGTGGCATTGATGTATCAGTGCTACACCGTATTCCACACAACCACACCACACACAGCATCGGATCACTTCAATGGAGAACACCGTACTGGATACCCGGGCGGAGCATCTAACTCTGCTCGAGGAGAATATCCGTGAGGCAATGCGCCACCGCAGCCTGGACCCGCACGAGGACCAGCACGCCGTTCGCGGGCTCATTGACGAGCACCTGAACGATTACGAACAGCGACGCACCCGCATCTCCCTGCCCGATTTGGGTGACCGCGACGCCGTGGCCCAGCGCCTGCATGATGAAATCTGCGGCTTCGGCGTAATCCAGCCGTTCCTCGATGATGAGAGCGTTGAAGAAATCTGGATCAACTCGCCCGACGAAATCTTTATCGCCCGCAACGGCGAAAGCGAATTGACCGGCCTGCACCTGAGCGCCGAGGCGATCAATAGCCTTCTGGAGCGCATGCTCAAGCCTTCGGGTCGCCGCGTGGACCTTTCCTCCCCGTTCGTTGACGCATCCCTGCCGGACGGCTCCCGATTGCACGCGGTGATTCCGGATATTACCCGCAAGCATACGAGCATTAACATCCGTAAGTTCGTGGTGCGTGCCCGCCGCCTGCCCGACCTGGTGCGCATGAACTCGCTGAGTGCCGGCGCGGCGTCCCTGCTGCACGCGGCGGTGGAGAGCGGCATGAACATCCTCGTTTCGGGTGCGACCCAGGCGGGTAAGACCACGATGCTGAACTGCTTGTCGGCGTCCATTCCGCCGCGTGAGCGTGTGATTACCTGCGAAGAAATTTTTGAGCTCGCGGTTCCGTTGCGCGATGTGGTGGGTCTGCAGTGCCGTCAGCCGAACCTTGAGGGCACTGGTGCGATTGAGCTGCGCCGCCTGGTCAAGGAGGCGCTGCGTATGCGCCCGGACCGCATCCTTATTGGTGAGGTGCGTGAGGCGGAGTCCCTGGATATGCTCATTGCGCTCAACGCGGGTTTGCCGGGCATGTGCACGATTCACGCGAATTCGGCACGTGACGCGGTGACGAAGATTTGTACCCTGCCGCTGTTGGCGGGCGAGAATATTTCCTCGGCGTTCGTGGTGCCGACCGTGGCATCCTGCTTTGACATTGTGGTGCATTGCGGTCGCGATTCGCGCGGTCAGCGTCAGGTCGAAGAGATCAGCATGCTGGGCGGCCGCGTTGAGGACGGCGTGATTGAAATGTCCCCGCTGTTTGTGCGCCGTGACGGCCGGATGGTGTGCGTGGCGTTGGAGTTGCCGAACCCGGACCGTTGGGTTCGTGCCGGTCACCGCCCCGAGCAGGTGCTGGCTGCGGCGAAGGCAGGTCAGTAATGCCTCTGTTTCTGAGCCTGATTTTGGGGTTGGGCGTCTGCCTGATTTACCTCTCTTGCTTTCCTGATAACGGCAAGCCGCCGAAGCCGAGTAATGACCCGGCGCTGGTGATTGCTCTTCGTAAGGCGGGCATGCATTCGTTGACGCCTCGCACGTTCATGTGGGTGAGCGTCGCCAGCGGTGTGACTGCCTCGGTGCTGTTGCTGATGGTCACTCAGCTACTGCCGTTGGGTCTGCTGGGCCTGATTGGTGGTTTTGTGGCGCCTCGCGTGGTCGTGAATCATCGTGCCCGCGCGGCGGATGCCCGCATTTGGCAGCTTTGGCCGGATGCTGTGGACCACCTGCGTTCCGCGATTCGTGCGGGCTTGTCCCTGCCGGAGGCGCTGATTCAGCTCTCCTACCGCGGCCCGGAAGAGCTGCGCGATGCTTTCGCCCATTTCTCGCGTGATTACCGCGCGTCGGGTGAGTTTGTGCCCTCGCTAAACCGTTTGAAGGAGTACCTTTCTGACCCGGTGGCCGACACCATTATTGAGGCTTTGAAGATTGCCCGCGAGGTGGGCGGTTCTGACCTGGGTAAGCTGCTGGGCACGCTGAGCGATTTTCTGCGTGAGAATGCGCGTACCCGTTCGGAGCTTCTGGCACGCCAGTCGTGGACTGTGAATGCGGCTCGCCTTTCCTGTGTGGCGCCGTGGTTTGTGCTGTGTCTGATGGCGACTCAGCCTGCCGCGCGCATGGTGTATAACTCGTTTGCCGGTGCGATGCTGATGATTGCCGGTGCCGCTATTTCTTTGGCGGCGTACCGTCTGATGCTGCGTATTGGTGAGTTGCCGCGTGAACGGAGGGTTTTCGGATGAACCTGCCTCTGATTTTTGGTCTGCTGTTGGCGACCGGCGTGGGTCTGATTCTTTCCTCGGTGCTGAATACTCGCAGTATTTCGTTCTCTGATCGTGTGGCGTCGCAGCTGCGCGGTGAGACTTTGCGTGAGTCGCTGTTGAAGGAGCAGGAGCGCCGTGAACCGAGCCTGCTGGAGGCGATTTCGGCGTTCTGCGCGCCGCTTCTGCGTTCGCTGTCTTCGTCTCTGAGCGGCTCGTCGCTGAGCGATAGTTCGGTGCAGGAGCGTCTGCGTCGTGCTGGTTCTTCGCAGAGTGTGAGCGCGTTTCGTGCTGAGCAGCTGCTGTGGGCTCTTGCCGGTGTGACCGTCATGAGTGCCTTGACCGTCATTGGCGTGGTGCAGGAGCGTTTCTCCATCCTGGTGGCTCTTATGCTGGTGCTGGTGAGCGGTTTGAGCGGCTTTCTGGCGCGTGACTGGTGGCTGGGTGAGGCGGTGACTAAGCGTGAGAAGCAGCTGGTTGCTGAGTTCCCGGCGCTGGCGGAGATGATGGCTCTGTCGGTGACGGCGGGCGAGTCGGCTCTGGCGGCTTTGGAGCGTATCTGTTTGACCTCTCGCGGCGAGTTGGCTCGTGAGTTTTCTGAGATTTTGGCGCAGACCCGCACCGGCGTTTCGCTGCTGAGTGCGTTGCAGGAGTTCGCGGAGCGTACTCGCGTTCCGGCGTTGAGCCGCTTCGTTGAGGGTATTGCTGTTGCGATTGAGCGCGGTACCCCTCTGGCTGATGTGTTGCGTGCGCAGGCTCAGGATGTGCGCGATAACGCTAAGCGTGAGCTGATGGAAACAGCCGGTAAGAAGGAGATTGCGATGCTCGCCCCGGTGGTGTTTTTCATCCTGCCGCTGACCGTAATTTTTGCGGTCTTCCCGGGCCTGTCGCTCATGCGTTTGAACTTTTAGATTTTGCGGCGGGTACACACCGTACCGGCTGCACCGCGGTGGGCTGGGCTGATTGCCCGGCGCGCCGCACCAACCACACACTACACCCTTTGATAGAAGGAGAAAATCATGTTCCGTCGTTTCCGCACCACCCTCACCGTGCTGATTGCCCTGGCTATCGCATCCGTGCTGGCTCTGCGCCTGAAGAACAAGCAGGATGACCCCGAGCGCGGCGACGTGCCCGGCTGGGTCATGATCACCATGATGAGCGCCGTGCTGGTTGCCGCTATCTTGGCGATTGCTCAGCCCGCTCTGACCAAGATGTTCAACGACGCAATTGCTCTGGTTCACCAGTAATGCGTAAGCCCCGCATCGCTTCTGAGCTGACTGCCGCTGAGCTATCCTCCGCGGAATATTCTGCGGAGGAGAGCGAGCGCGGTGACGCCAGCACGGAATTCGTCATGGTCGGTGCGCTGCTGGTGTTGCTGACCATGGCGATTCTGCAGGTTTCTTTCGCCCTGTATGCACGAACCATGTTGGTGGATGCTGCGGCGGCTGGGGCACGTTACGGTACGATGCGTGACCGCACTCCGCAGGAGGGCATGGAGCGTACCCGTCAGATGATTGAGGGGGTTCTTCCGTCTTCGTATGCTGAGAATATTTCGTACCGTCAGAGTAGTGATTCTACGGGCGTGCGCACTTTGGAGGTGACGGTGAAGTCTCCGTTACCGGTGCTGGGCCCGTGGGGTTTTCCGGATTCTATTGAGGTGAAGGGGCATGCGATTTATGCGGAGCATCGTTCCGGTGATTAGTGGCTTTTCGCTTCGGCAGCGGGTGAAGGAACGCCTGATGAGCCGCTCTGACCGGCCTCTTTCTAACCAGCACAATCCTGAAGAGGGTAGCGCCATTGTGGAGTTCCTGGGTTTGGGTATTACTCTGCTCATCCCGGTGCTCTACGGCATTCTGACGATTTTTAGCCTGCAGTCTTCGGTGATGGCGGCTCATGCGGCGAGCGCCCAGGTGGTGCTGTATGTGCAGGAGCAGCCGCAGGATTCGTCGGTGGGCCCGGATTTGGCTAAGCGTCTGGCGGTGCACGCCGCAGCGGATTACGGGGTTGACCCGTCCGATGTGAGCGTGTCGTTGAGCTGTTCGTCGGGGGAGTGCGTCTCGGGTACGAAGGCGTACGCCACGGTGACGGTTCAGGCGCGTCTGCCGCTGCTGCCTTCGTTTATGGGTGGCGGCGTGATTCCGGTGAGTTCTCATGCGACGAGTTGGGGGTCTGGTCATGCTGATTCCTAATGGTTCGTCGGCTCGCCTGCTTTCCTCTGTGTGGGAGCGATACGCTAACGCACACCGTCGGGCTCGTGCCCACATGCAGGCTCGTGCCCGTGCGCAGAGGCGGGCGCTCGCCTCAGGCCGCCTCGACTCTGACCCGCTCGCATCAGGCCGCCTCGCCTCAAACCCGGAAGAGGGCAGCATTGCCCCGCTGATTGTGGGCATGCTGGCGTTGCTGTTGCTCATCGGTTCGGTGACTGTGGCGATTACGGGCGCGTATCTGCAGACTCAGCATCTGCAGGATGTGGCGGACGCTCAGGCGAACTCGATTACCCGCACGATGCGCACTCCGGATGAGGCGAGTGGTTCGGCGGCGTGGGAGTATGCGAGTGCGTACTTGGCTGAGGTTCAGCCGGGGCAGGATTTTCAGGCGTTGCGTCTGGAGAATGTGTCCGTGGATTCTGATCAGAGCGTGCACGTGTACCTGTCGGCTCGTATTCGTCCGCCGCTGCTGTCGATTCTGGTGCCTGATGGTATTGAGGTGACCGCTCATGGTTCGTCGCGTTTGAAGACGAGCCAGGGCCCGTCCACCGATTAGTGCGTCCATCAACGGCGCACGGGCATAACGGCGCACGGGCGTATCGGCTCACCCGCTTATTGGCGTGTTGTGAGCCCCATAGACTGCGAGGGTGCATCCGCAAGGTAGTGTAACGGCTAGCGGATGCGCCCTCGTTTTGCATTCTTTTACATTTTCGTTCCGCGGCTTCTGCCCTCTAACCACCCTGTCCTTCTGCGCTGTGGGCTGTTGCGGGCTGTAACGGCGGGACTTTCTGGCCGTTTCGCGATAGTGTTAAAAGCTATGGCATCCTTCGACTTTTCTGCTGAGATTAAAGAGCTTCGCGCGATTTTCACCTCTATTGCTGCTGTGAGCGATATTGAGGGGATTGAGCGCGCCATTGAGGACCTGTCTGCGCAGGCTGCCGCACCCGATTTGTGGGATGACGTGGAGAACGCGCAGAAGGTAACGAGCGCACTGTCGTATAAGCAGTCGGAGCTGAATCGTCTGCGTTCGCTGTCTTCTCGCATTGATGATGTTGAGGTGATGGTGGAGCTTGCCGAAGCGGAGGACGAGGAGACTGCCGCCGAGCTGCTCGCTGATGCTGAGCGTGAGTGCGGTGAGATTCGCGCCAAGCTGGAAGAGCTTGAGGTGCTGGTGCTGCTGTCGGGTGAGTACGATCAGCGTGAGGCTGTGGTGACGATCCGTTCGGGCGCTGGTGGCGTGGATGCTGCTGATTTCGCGGAGATGCTGCTGCGCATGTACCTGCGTTGGGCGGAGAAGAACGGCTACCCGACGAAGGTTCTGGACACCTCCTACGCTGAGGAGGCGGGCCTGAAGTCGGTGACCTTCGAGGTGAACGCGCCGTACGCTTTTGGTCGCCTGTCGGTGGAGGCGGGTACTCACCGCCTGGTGCGTATTTCGCCGTTCGATAATCAGGGCCGCCGCCAGACCTCGTTCGCGGCGGTTGAGGTGATTCCTCTGATTGAGCAGACGGATGCTATTGAGATTCCCGAGTCTGAGATTAAGGTGGATGTGTTCCGCTCGTCGGGCCCGGGTGGTCAGTCGGTGAATACGACGGATTCGGCGGTGCGTATGACACACTTGCCGACCGGTATTGTGGTGTCGATGCAGAATGAGAAGTCGCAGTTGCAGAACCGTGCGGCGGCTTTGCGTGTGCTGCAGTCTCGCCTGTTGCTGTTGCGTAAGGAGCAGGAGGACGCGAAGAAGAAGGAGCTTGCCGGTGATATTAAGGCGAGCTGGGGTGATCAGATGCGCTCCTATGTTCTGCATCCGTACCAGATGGTGAAGGATCTGCGTACCGGCTATGAGGAGGGTAATACCTCTAATGTTTTGGATGGCGGTTTGAACGCCTTTATTGATGCTGGTATTCGCTGGCGTGCTTCGGGGCGCGCGGCTGAAGAGAGCTAAGACGTATAAGGATTGAGTGATGGCTCAGAAAAAGAAGAAAGACGCGAAGAAGGACCCGAATAACGCGATTATTGCCCAGAATAAGAAGGCTCGCCACAACTACAACATTGTGGATACCTATGAGGCGGGTATTGTTCTGCTGGGTACTGAGGTGAAGTCTCTGCGTGATGGTGGGGCGTCCATTGTGGATGGTTTCTGCCAGGTGACCGATAACGAGTTGTGGCTCGAGGGTATTCATATTGCGGAGTATGGTTACGGTACGTGGACGAACCATGCGGCTCGTCGTCGCCGTAAGCTGCTACTACACCGTTCGGAGATTAACAAGCTGGCGCAGAAGCTGAAGGAGACCGGTTACACGGTGGTTCCGTTGAAGATGTACTTCTCGAATGGTCGTGTGAAGGTTGAGATTGCTTTGGCGACCGGTAAGCGTGAGTACGATAAGCGTCAGGCTTTGCGTGAGCGTCAGGATGACCTGGAGGCGCGCCGCGCGATGCGTTACCGCAACCTCGGCTAAAGCTGAGGCAACGGCCGGGGTGCACGGTTGCTCTAGGAACTTGCCGGTAGGGGCGGGGCGCGGTTCCTCACGTATAATGGTTAAAAATTCGTGGCGTACCGCGAGCACCATTCATTCTTTGAGGAGACATATGTCTGAGAACCCGAACTACCAGCAGAACCCGGGCGAGTTCATTCCCGCACCGCAGCAGGCACCCGCATACAACATGCAGGGCGGCTACCCCGGCTACCAGCCGAAACCGGGCTCGGGGCTGGCTATCGCCTCCTTGGTCTGCGGTATTTTGGGTGTTCTGACCGGTATTTTTATCTTTAGTGGACTTTCTCTTGGCCTGGCGGGTATCGTGCTGGGTATTGTTGCGCTGGTGAAGGTGAAGAACGGTACCGCTTCCGGTAAGGGCATGGCGATTGGTGGCATTGTCACCGGTGCGCTGGGCATGATTGTTGCTGTTGTCGTGCTGGTTCTGGGCATGATTGGCCTTAGCATGCTCGGCGACTGCGCTGAGCAGGCCGTGCAGGATTCGAACGGCAACTACGTGTGCACCATCGAGGGTAAAACCATGACGATGAGCCCCGATGAGTACAAGGTGTACCGCCGTTAAATCGCGTTGAGTCTTTGAAGCGTTGAGGGACCGAATAGTGTTGAACTATTCGGTCCCTTGCTCTTTTTCTGCGCTGATTCTGCCCGATTGGTGGATTCTGGGGGATGATTCTGGAATCTTGGACTTCATAGATGACCCCAATGACGGCTTATTTATATAATGGAACCGAACTCAGCGCGCAACGGTGCGTTGGGCGAGTATAAATTGTTCGCTGCAACTGTGAAGGAAAGAACGACGGATGTCTGAGAATAACTACGGAAACAACCAGGGGAACGCACAGAACCCCTACGCTGCTCAGCAGCCTAATTCTTCCGCCCAGAGCTCGTACGGTCAGGATTACGGCCAGGCTCCTTCGGCACAGAACACCTACGGCCAGGATTACGGTCAGAGCGCATCCGCTCAGAACACCTACGGCCAGGCACAGCAGCAGAACGCTACTCCGCAGAACTCGACCCAGCAGAACCAGTACGGTCAGTTCGGTGCGCAGCCTTCTTCGCAGAATGCTTACGGCCAGAACGCTGCTCAGGGTACCTCTGCCCAGGGCGTTGCTGCTCAGGGCGCTTCGGCTCAGAACACCTACGGCCAGCAGCAGTACGGCTACGGTCAGGACGCTTCCTACCAGGCGCAGCCCGCTCAGCAGAACCAGTACGGTTACGGCCAGGACGCCTCCTACCAGGCGCAGCCCGCTGACTACAACTACCAGCAGAACTCTTACCAGCAGCAGCCCCAGCAGGACGCTTACGGTTACGGCCAGCCCGCGGGTTACCCGTATGCGGCTCCCGTGACGAAGAAGGCTCCCGGCATGGCGCTCGCGGCAATGATCCTCGGTATTGCAGCTGTGCTGACCGGCTTCCTCGTGTTTGGTGCCCTGCTGGGTATTGCCGCGATTATTCTGGGTGCGCTGTCCCTGAAGAAGACTAAGGAAGTTGGCGCGGGTAAGGCATTCGCACTGACCGGTATTATCACCGGTGCGGTGTCCGTCCTGATTTCGATTTGCATGCTTTTCGTATACATTTCTTTCTTCCAGACCGCTGAGAAATGCCTTGAGGTTGGTACCGAGGACGGTCACGGTAACGTGGTCTGCCAGATTGGTGACAACCCGAACAACCGTATGACTGTTCCGGCTCACCGCTAAGTTTTAGCCGCCTAATGCGGTACACGACGGGGTGGGGCTCCCAGATTTTCTGGGGTGCCTCATCCCGTTTGCTGTGCCCGTGATTTTCTGTGCCCGCCGTTGGTTCGGGCGTGTGCGGGGTGGGGGACTTGCACGCCGTTAAACATCTTAGATATACTGAATCTCTACCGTGTTTGAATGGCACCGCGGCATCAAGGTATGTCGAGGAAAACTTTCAGAAGACGGTGGGCTTTTTGATAAAAGCATAGGGGGATGATCGGTTTCGACGATGTGAGTTGAGATGGGTGAAGCGTGCCGAGGATGCAGGGTTATCTCGTTAACGCCCTCTGCAAAAAATTAAGTGCAGAATCTAAGCGCACTGACTTCGCACTCGCTGCCTAAGCGCGAGTTGCCGTCTGTCGGCCTGAGCATGCCTTTGGCTCAGTTACCGGCATCGACTTAAAAGGCCACTGCTGCTAGCCCTTGTTGCGGGGGCTGGCGGGACTTTTACGTGACTAGGTTCGTCGGTATATGTGTTTATGCAAGTACCGGAGCCGAAAAGTAGCGTTCGCATAAACTGCGCACGGAGAAGCCCCGTTGACGCCACATCGGACCGGGGTTCGATTCCCCGCATCTCCACGATCTCCCAACCGTCCGCTATCCCGTATGGGGTGCGGCGGTGATTATCGGTTCCAATCCAGAGGAAGAACCGCGGTAGGTTTCTACCACCCGGCAGGACGCCTCACGGCGTCACCTGCCGGGTATTTTTATGCCCAATTTTCGGTCTGTATTGTCGGTCTGTTATGGGGCGTACCGGCATGCCCGAGGGTGCTCAGGTGACCGCATTGTAATGAGAACGTCATCAGAGAAGACGAAAACGCACCCTATGGCGTAGTATCGAAGGGTAGATATCGTTGTTCGGCGTTGATCGTTTATTCAATCTCACCGGCAACGTTCGAGAGCAACCACAGAGCCACCAAACGAGCCACAGAATAGCCGGTCATAGGGACGCCACCGCTACGACGCGGTAGCCACACAGCCGCTATGACGACCACTCAAGGACACACCATGGAAAACCAGATTCCCGCCCCCTCCTTCCCGGAGCAGAACAATGCAAACTCCCCGCAGCCGGTACCTGTAGGCGTCGCACCCGGCGCTCCCATCGGTGCAGCACCCGCCGGCCCCGCCCTCGGCGTGGCACCCGCTAACGTGCGCGACCGCGACGACAGCTACCAGCGCATCCCGGACGTCTACCAGGTGCCTGCTGATTACCGCCGCCCCTACGGCGAGACCACCGGCGACTTCCGCGGCCCCGGCTACTTCTACTCCATCGGCGCGTTCGGTGCCTCCCTGGGTGCCCTGGCGCTGACCCTCTACGCGTGGGTTCAGGTCGCGGCACTCCGCTCTGAAGCAACGCTCAACTCCCGCGGTTACAGCTCCTCTGCGTATAGCTCCGGTCTGAGCCCCAACATCATGGTGATTGCTCTGCTGCTCGTGGGCCTAATCCCGGTCGGCGTGTCTATCTGGCTTGCCATCTACTCGGCGAAAGTGAACGCCGGCCACGTTACCAAGTACACCTCGAAGATGACGACCTTCAACATTCTGGCGTACATCATCTCGGGTCTGAGCCTGCTGGGTCTGCTCGGCACCCTCACCATGCTGTCCTAAAACTGGTAACGCTTGCTCTCATAGCGATA
>NZ_CAXOMR010000032.1:0-24663 GCF_964210535.1 Rothia mucilaginosa | reverse complement strand
GTGAACCTATTTCATTCATTTACATGAAGGTTCTTTCATTCAGAGATATATATATTTATCTTCCATTCGAGCAAAAATAGAGCATTATTTAGAGCTTATTCTCATCATTTATAAAAACGTTATTTTTGCGGGTCTAAGTGTTTTCCCAGCTTTGTGTGTTAGCCTTTAGGTGCTTTGCCGCTGTGCGAGGTATTATCTTCCGGAATATAGTCATTCTCACTCCAACCACTAAAGAGGCTTCCTATGTCAGCATTCTTCAAGCAGTCCTCCCGGTCCCGGCTTCTGGGCGCTCTGGGCACCGTTGCGGTATCCGCTTTGGTTCTGAGTGCTTGCGCTACTGAAAACCCGAGCTCCGATAGCTCTTCTTCCGCTTCTGCTTCCGCAAGTGTTTCCACTTCTGCACACGCTTCTTCCGCTCAGTCTTCGAGCGCTTCCCCTCAGGTATCTGAGCAGGGCACCGCTTCTGCGTCCGCTGAGGCTTCGGGCGAGGCATCTCCCAAGGCAAATGCTGAGGCTACTTCTTCTGACGGTCAGAAGCTTGAAGAGATTTACACTGGCGCTGAGGAAATGAAGAACGCTTCTTCCGTGCCCGTTGACGCTGAAGAAGTTAAGAAGACTACCGAACTGGTTAACTCTTTTGAGACCATTCTGACCAAGGTTAAGGCGGCTCCTTCCGCAGCTCCTTCTCCCGAGCGTACCGCTGACCCGAGCAGCGATGAAGAGGCCGAGCAGCAGAACGTTGAGCAGGCGCGTGCTGTTCTCGATGATGAGACGATTCGCTCCATCGAGGCGGTAGCTGTGGATTCCGCTGCCGCTGAGTTTGCCGTGCAGGCTTCCGAATACGCACTGGCTGGCTGGCACTACGAAGGTTCTTCCACTGTGGTGGGCACTCCCCGTATGACTGAAACTCAGTACAAGGGTCAGCCCGCGCGCATGCTGGAAGTATGCATGGATTCTTCCTCGGTGAAGATCTATGACGAGAATAATCAGCCCGTTAAGGATGACAATTCTCCTAAGCGTTCACTCAATATTTACACCCTCGTTCAGGTCGATGGTCAGTGGAAGATTGCGACCCATGATTTCCCGAACAATCCTGATTGCTAGGGTCTAATTAAAGATGCCGGTTTCCAGTTATGATTCGCTGGAACCCGCGCATTATCATCCATAGCGCATTAATGTTGATGCGCACTCGATAACATTTCTTGGCATTCATTTGGAGATATTATGAAAGCCCACCTTGGCATGACGGGCTCCGGCTTTTCACGTTCTGCTATAACCCGCTCAACTCTTTGCTTGAGCATTGCTACGGCTTTGGCTTTGCCCGTAGCTATCCCCGCTATTACGCCGAGTACCGCTGTCGAACAGACTGCGGAAAAAAGGGACTCTGCTTTCTACAATGGCACGACCTCCGAGCGTGCTGCCGCCAGCTGTTGGGAAGCCAAGCAGGCTAACCCCGAGGCAAAGAGCGGCGCCTACTGGCTGTACACTCCCGCGATGAGCCAGCCTACCCAGTTCTACTGCGATCAGGAAACTGATGGTGGCGGTTGGGTCAAGATTGGTGAGGGCCGCGATGGCTGGACCGAAAACTACGAAGGTCAGGGCGACACCTCCCAGCTCTACAGTGATGCCGCACCCGCGTCGTCCGGTTTGACTCTAGAGCAGGGCAAAGCTCTGAGCTCGGTGCCTGCTGCAAAGACCCCTATTCAGCTTTCGGGCACCACTATTTCTCAGCTGCTCAACGGCACCCGCCCCGATCAGTTGCCTGATGGTTATCGTTTCCGCCGTGCCCTGAACACCTCGGGCACCAAGTGGCAGGAGGCGACGGTTGATCGCCGCCAGACTTCTGAGTGGACTTGGGCTCTGCGTTCAAACGCTATCTGGGCCAACGCGACAGTCTCCAACCCTGACGAGTTCTCTTCTTACAATGAAAATGGCCGCAGGGACTGGCCTGATGGCACGTGGGAAGACCATATGCTTGGCGGCCAGAACTACGGCTTCAGGACGATGCTCTTTGAGGAAATGGCTTCGCAGGATTACCGTATGGGTTTCCGTTACGGTGCAAACGCCCCCATTTCGCAGGATGGTTCTGAGCCGGCGATGACCGACGCGCAGAACTCTTACATTTACGGTAAGGACGGTAAGGGTGAAACCTCATTCGGTTACACCCAGATGTTCCTGCGCCCGAAGCTGACCCAGAATGATTTGAATCTGGGCGCTATCCCGGATTCAGGTACCCCGGCGAGCGCTCGTCGCGCCCTGCCCAGTAGTCGTTCGGCGGACTGGCGCTGGCGAACCAGTACTAGGACCTTCACCGGTGAAACCAACGAGATGAACACCTACGTTGAGGCGATCACCGAGGTCGATCACGGCAACGGCACCTCCAGCGTGTTTATTGGTGGCGACTTCGAGTACCTTGAGTCGTCTTCCGGCGAGAAGGTTCACCAGTCTAATATTGCTGCCTTTGACCCGGAGACCGGCGAGTTGCGCCGCGACTTCAAGCTGACTGTTAATGGTCAGGTGAAGGCTGTTGAGGCTCTGCCGAATAACCGTCTGGCTATTGGCGGTAACTTCAAGCTTGTTAACGGTGAGGAGCATAAGAGCTTCGTCGTTGTTGACGCCACGACCGGTGAAATTGCCCCTGAATGGGCTCAGGTTAAAGTCGAAGATCGTATTCTCACCGAGGTCATGACGGTGAAGACCATTCACCGTCAGGGTGACTATGTGTATATTGGCGGCACCTTTACCCACATTCATGAAAGCGAAAAGGCGGGTGTTGCGTATTCGCGCAATATTGCCCGTTTTAAGCTGGGCGAGCCTTCTGACGGCGTGCCCGGTATCGTGAGCGTGGATCGCAATTGGCGTCAGGTGTTTAATGGCACCGTCAACGGTATTAGTGCCTCCGCTGATAACTCTCATGTTTACGTAGCCGGTTACTTCACCTGGCTCAACGGCGGCCTTGCCTACCGCGTGGCTGATATTACTCAGCACCTGCAGAAGGGTAGCCCCTGGGCGTACCAGCATTCTGAGATTCCTGCTGGCGCTAATGTCTCTGATCTGCGTAATGAAACTAAGATTTGGGGTTTCCAGTTCGACGTTCAGGACGCCGGTTCCGGTGTCTGGGTGGGCGGTACTGAGCACCTCATCTCTCGTTACGACAAGGCCTCCCTGAGCCCCACCTACACTGCTATTACCCGTAACGGCGGCGACTTCCAGGATCTGCACCTGCATGGCAACACCATTTACGGCGCCTGCCACTGCGGCGACTTCCTCTACCAGGATTCGCGTAACAAGCAGGCCCCCGTGGGCGGTTCGAGCGTGATTCACTCGGTCAAGCTGGTTGCTGCGTTTGATAAGGACAGCGGCAAGATGCTACCGGAGTTCTCCCCCTCTATTAAGGGTGACCATGGCTTCGGTATCTGGGAGTCCTTCGTGGATTCGAAGGGCACCCTGTGGGTTGGCGGCGATATTCACCGTTCGCTGGGTGTTCACGGCACTCAGGATACCATCGGTTTTGCGCGCTTTGAGGCTCGCGATGTAACTCCTCCGGCTACCCCGCAGAACCTGCAGGTTGAGCTGAAGGACGATAAGGACGTTCTGACCTGGGACGCTGTGCAGGATACCGGTAGTGTCCGCTACCAGATTCTGCGTGACGACCGCGTCATTGCAAGCACTTCGGGTACGAAGTTCGAGATTGACCACACCGATAACGCACGTTACTTTGTGCGTGCTGTGGACACCTCGGATAACTACTCTGCGTCCACTCCGGTTCAGGTAGCTCCGGTTCGCCCGACTCCTACGGAGACCGCGACCGAGACTCCTACCGCTGATCCGACCGCAAGCGCTGACCCCAGTGCTTCAGCAAGCGCTACCCCGAGTGCAGAAGCAACTACCGAGGCACCGAAGGAAGAGGATCCGAAGCCTGAGGAGCCGAAGCCTGCCGATCCCAAGCCTGCCGATCCCAAGCCTGAGGACCCGAAGCCTGCCGATCCCAAGCCTGAGAATCCGAAGGAAGAAGCCGCTAAGGACCAGATTGTTCTGCCCTACACGTCCGAGTGGAAGTACATGGTCTCTACCCAGGCTCCCAACCGTAAGTACGGTTGGAAGTACAACTTCCACTTCAGCCTGGAAGATATTGCGCAGGAAGCATGGCAGACCGGCAAGACCCCGATTGGGGTCGGTACTGGTAACCTTAACACCTCCGTTAAGGTTCCGCTCGTGCGTTCCCGCCACAATATCTACGCCTACACCACCATCCAGCTCACTCGTGAGCAGGCCAGCCGTGATCTCGTGCTGACCACTTACGCGGATGACGCTATTGCGGTGGGTGTCAACGGTGAAGAGGTTGGTCGTTCCAACTTTGACACTCGTGGAAAGCTGTGGAATAGCGCGATTGCATCGAGCTCGATTGATACCGCTACGGCTCAGAAGACTCCGGTGACCTTCACCGTTCCGGCTTCTCAGCTGAAGGCTGGTGAGAACCTCATCGCTGTTGAGGTTCACCCGGGCATTAGCCGACGTAACGTTCGCCCGAATGTGAGCTTCGATTTGCAGGCTACCTCCAAGGCACCGGTTGCTGAGCAGCCCGCCGAGAAGGAAGGCGACAAGGAGGCGGATGCTCCCGCCGCACACGAGGCTGAGCAGCCCGTGGTCGACAACGCGAACAACGCGGCAGCCGGCCAGGGCGAGCGACGCATCGTCAATAACGGAGTCGGAACCCGCGTTCCGATGCAGTCTCGAAGGAACTAATACCTTCTAGATAATCTCAGCTAAATGGGGTTTGATTTTCTGAATGATTCAGGAAATCAAACCCCATTTGCGTATATTCCCCACTTTTCCGTGTTTTTTGCATCATTTATTCCCATTATTTGTGCTTCTGTCATGTGCCTCTCTGCACAATGTTCAGAAATGTTTTCTAAATCCACAATTCACGAGAACAAAGCGCCGATAACCCCCTCTAACAGCACACCAAGCCTACCCGAAGGATCCCGCAAATCTGCACCAAAGCGCATTGTCAGAGGGTTTTTACGACACAATTGTTGACCCTGACCACACGCCCCCTGTTGCACTTCATCTCGTTGTAAAATATCTATATAGTGGTGTACGTGAAAAAAGGGACCAACCACCTCTTTTTTCGCGTGCGAGACTTCCGGACTTTCTCGCAACCACCCCGAAAGGGAGTAATTCACTCTCCTTCACTCCTCTCACCGATTAAAAAGGAATGTGCATGTCCACCTCTGAGGCACCTCACGCCCCGAACTCCGCACCCGCATCGGGATTTTCTGCGAAGTTTTCTCACACCCTGCGCTCTCTTGAAGCAGCGCAGAAGCCCGGCATTGGCGTTCCCGCCTACACCCGCTGGGTCAACCGCCGAGTAGCACGCTACTTCGCCGCGGCAGCTGTCGCTCTGGGCATCACCCCCAACGGCGTCACCGCGATTTCCGCTGCATGTTCCGCTGCAGGCCTCATCGTTCTGATTACCTGCCCTCCCAGCATTGGTGTGGGCATCTGCGTTGCACTGCTTTTCGCTCTCGGTTACGGCCTGGACTCCGCTGACGGCCAGGTTGCTCGCGTGACCGGCGCGTCCTCCCCCGCCGGTGAGTGGCTCGACCATGTGGTCGACTCCATCCGTGTGCCCTCCGTGCACATGGCAACTCTGCTCTCCTTCCTGCTGTACCCTGCGCACTACTCCTTTACCGGTTCCAACGCATTCAACGGCTGGATCATTGCGATGCCCATGATTTTCACCGCGCTGACCGCCGGTCACTTCATGAGCCAGATTCTTGCTGAGCAGCTACGCAACAACCGCAAGACCGCTGCTCCCCCGACCGGTGGCCCCCTGCGCTCCTTCATCAACCTGCACATGGACGCTGGCACCCTCTGCTGGATTTACATTTTCGTTGGTTTCGGCCCCGTATTCGTCATCGTCTACGCGCTGCTTCTGCTGGCTAACGCCGCAACCGTTCTGCTGTCCATGCGTCGCAAGTACGTTAGCCTCGCGACCCCCGCTGAGTAAGGAGAAACCCAATGATGCACTTCACCTCTCGCAACCCCGCTGTTTCCGCCGTGATTGCAACCAACGGCAAGCGCCCCGAGCTGCTGCGCGTGGCGGTACGCTCCATCCTTGAGCAGAGCTACCGCGGCTTCGTTGAGGTTGTTGTCGTCTTTGACCGCGTTGAGCCCGACCGCCTCGAAGATATTGAGGTCGGCGAGAACCGTGCCCTGACGATTGTCTCCAACACCCGCTCCGGCGGTCTAGCGGGCGGCCGCAACAGCGGCATTATTGCCTCCAGCGGTGAGATGATTGGCTTCTGCGATGACGACGACTACTGGATGCCGTCCAAGCTCACCCAGCAGGTCGCTCTCTGGCGTGAAAACCCCGAAGCAGCCGCTATCTCTTCGGGTATTACCGTCCGCTCCGGCGGTCAGGACATCGTGCGCCTGGCACCCGAGCGCGCAACCTTCGCAGACTTCCTGCGTTCACGCATCACCGAAATTCACCCCTCCGCCATGCTGTACTCCCGCGAGGATCTGCTCGGCGTTGACGGTCAGCCCGCCCGCATCGGCCTAGTCGATGAGGAGCTACCCGCCGCCTACGGTGAAGACTACGACCTGCTGCTGCGCGCAACCCGCCACGGCGATGTGCTGAGCGTGCCCGAGCCGCTGATTCTGGTGCTCTGGGACCGCCCCTCCTTCTTCTCCGGCAAGTGGCAGTCCATGGTTGACGGTCTGAGCTACATCCTGCGCAAGTTCCCCGAGTTTGAGCAGGATCCCAAGGGCCTGGCACGTATTGCCGGTCAGATCGCCTACGCTCAGGCGTCCCTGGGTAACAACAAGGAGGCGCGTGCCTACGCTCGCGCGGCTCTGCGCCGTGACCCCAAGCAGCTTCGTGCATGGGCGGCGTATGTTGTGTCCACCGGCATTATTAAGCCTGCTACTCTTCTTGATCTCGTCCAGAAGACCGGTCGAGGTCTCTAACCAGGTATCGCACAGACATGCTTTCCTCTTCCGTTCTTTCTCCTCCGGGCGCTTCGCCTGCGGCGCTGAAGGATTCCGCGGGGTCGGCTAGTCCGCCGCCCAGCGGTATTCTGCGTGCCCGCGCGCGCATCCGCCCGATGTCGACGGCGCAGAAGAAGCTCCCCGCCTGGCCCCTGCTGGCGTTGCTGTACGGCTTCCCGGCGCTGTGGGCTCTGGGGTTGCTTCAGATTGCGCCGCTGGTACTGGCTGCGATCATGCTTTTTTACCTCATCATTCGAGGTAATGTGCGTGTACCCGGCTCCCTGTGGGTGTGGGGCGCATTCTGCGTGTGGGTTGTTGTTGCGGCGCTTGCTCTGACCCGTTCCACCGACATGATCGGTTGGGGTCTGCGCTTTGTGAATATTCTCAGCGCAGGTATTTACGCCCTGTACTACTACAACGCGCGCTCCTCTATTAGCCTCAACAGGTTGTTGGGTGGTCTGGCGACCCTGTGGGTGACTCTCATCGTTCTGGGTTACGGCGGTGTTCTCTTCCCCGAATTCCGTCTGCGTACCCCGATGAGCTTCATCATGCCGTCTGGCTTTATGCAGAACCCGCTGGTGCGCGACTACATGCTTCCGCCGCTGGCGGAGGTTCAGCGTCCGTGGGGTGCTCCCGAGGCGTATATTCGCCCCTCCGCACCGTTCCCCTACGCAAATAGTTGGGGTCTGGCGTACACCCTGCTCACCCCGGTGATGCTGGCGTGCCTGCTGCGTCTGCGTTCCATCTGGCTGCGTATTGCACTGCTGGTCGGTATGGCTCTTTCTACTGTTCCGGCGATTGCAACCAGTAACCGCGGCATGTTTATTGGCCTGGGTATTAGCGCGGCGTACGTACTGCTGCGTCAGTTCCTGGCGGCTAATTGGCGTGCTGTAGGTATGGGTATTGCGGCGATTGCGGCTGTGGTTGTTGCACTCTTTGCTTCGGGCACCGTGGACAATATTCTGGGTCGTCAGGACTACTCGGACTCCACCGGTGGTCGTGCGGCGCTCTACCGTGCTACCTGGAAGGCGACTTTGGAGTCCCCGATTATCGGTTATGGCACTCCGCGTATGGAACCAAGCATTGGCGTGTCGATGGGTACCCAGGGTTACCTGTGGACTCTGATGTTCTGCTTCGGTTTCGTGGGCCTGGCCCTGTTCGCGCTCTTCATGGTGTGCACTGTGGCAAGCGGCGCGCGAGTGAAGACTACGTCCGGGTACTGGCTGCATAGCGTTCCGGTCGCATGTTGCGTCGTCTTTATCTTCTACAGTTTCGATATTGCTCAGCTGACCATTCTGATGCTCGCGTCAATGGCGTGCATTCGTTCCATTCGGGATGGTGAGGGGCTATGACGCAGAACCAGTCCCCTCGTGGTTTAGATACTTCTGCGGTTTCATCTTTCGAGGATGCGTATTCGACGGGTGGTCACCCTAGCCGCCGTGCGCGTCTGTGTGAGAGCGGCGAGTACGTCGAGCCGGTAGTGGAGCAGGCTGACCCGCAGGCAGAGTCTTCTGCCGATGAGTTCGCTCCGACGGTGGACGATATCCGTTCGGGTCGTTTTCCGGCGACCACGGCGCTGTCGATTGTGCCTCCGGCCCAGGGCTTTGCCGCTAAGGAACCGCTCCCCGGTTCTTTGGTAGCCGGTTCCGAGGCAAAAGATTCTGCAGATGCGAGCGCTGCTGTGGCGGGTGCTCACCTGTCCGGTTCCCGTCGGGTTGCCTCGGCTACTGCTGAGTCTGCCGAGTCAAAGGCACAGACCGATAGCGCCTCCGTGAAGGATGCGCCAGCAAAGAAGGCTCCTGCGAAGGGTAAGCAGCCCAGCCTCGCGAAGAGCGGCTCTCTTGCTTCTCTGTGCGTGATGTACGGTGCGGGTATCGCGTTTGTGACCACGATGGTGGTGTCGAACGGTATTGGTGCTGAGGGTTCGGGCGAGTTCTTCCGTCTGATGGCGTTGTTCGCGATTGCGATTTCGCTGGTGACCTTCGGTGCGGATACGGGCTTGGTTCGTACGATGAGTGCTCAGCGTGCGCTGGGTCGTTACGGTGTGCTTCCGCAGCTGATTCGGTACGGTCTGATTCCTTCGCTGGTGACTTCGGTGCTTCTGGTGGCGGGCGTGTACATCTACACCGCTATGGTGCCGATGGCTCCGGAGTATCAGGCGGCGATGCGCGTCAGCTCCGCTTTCGTTCTGGTTGCGGCGCTGATGACGGTGTTCTTCGGTGCTCTGCGTGGCCTGCACCGTGTGGTGACCTTTACGGTTCTGCAGAATGTTCTGCTTCCTACTCTGCGTTTTGCGGCTGTGGGTTTGGTGGTTCTGTTCTCGGGTCAGCTCATGGATTTGGTGTACGCCTGGACTGTTCCGGTGGCGATTACTGCGGTGGTTGCCCTGTGGCTTTTGGAGCGGGCGTTCCCCTCCGAGGAGCATGTGGAGGTTCTTCCTTCTGAGGATTCTCCGACTGAGACGTTCCGTTCGTTCTGGGGTTTCAGCTCTGCACGCGGTGTCGCTACCGTTGTGGAGACGATTCTGGAGTGGATTGACGTGCTGGTCGTGACGGCGTTCTTGGGTGCCGCTGCCGGTGGTATCTATGGTGCTGTGAACCGTTGTGTTCGTGTGGGCACCATGATTGAGCACACCGGACGCGTGGTGACCGGCCCGTCGATTAGTGCGGCGTTGGCGACCCGTCAGCTGGATCGTGCTCGAGAGATTTTCTTGTCGACCACTCGCGTGTTGACTGCTCTGTCGTGGCCGTTCTACCTCTCTCTGGCGTTCTTCGGCCCCGTGCTGTTGCATTTCTTCGGCAAGGGCTTTGAGGCTGGCGCCGGTATTCTCTGGGTGATTTGCCCGGCGGCGATGCTGTCGATGAGTGCCGGTGGCGTGCAGTCCGTTCTGCTGATGAGCGGTAAGAGCCGCTGGCAGCTGTTGAACAAGCTCTCCTCGCTGGTGGTGGCTGTGACCTTGAACTTCACGCTGGTTCCGGTTTGGGGCCTGTACGGTGCGGTGACGGCGTGGGCCTCTGCTCTGCTGATTGATACCTTCCTGGCGAGCTACCAGGTGTTCCGTCTGGTCGGTATTCGCGCTTCGGTTCGCGAGATGGCTCCTTCGCTATTCTTGGGTGCGGCTGTTCCGACGGTGTGTGCTCTGGCGTCTTTGGCTTTCTTGGGTCAGAGCGTGCTGGGTGTCATCGTGTACGTGGTGCTGCTGGTGCCGGTGTACGGTGCGGTGTTGTTCCGCTTCCGCAAAGCACTCGGTATTGAGCGTTTCCTTTCCGCCCGCCGAGCGAAGTCTTAGCCTTCCGCTTCTTCTACAGTTTTTCTCCGATATTTAGTGTCCGTTTCTCTTCCTCAAGGATGTCCTCATGGATAACACCTCTCATACCTCCTCGGTTACCCTTGGCAGCCAGGTACGTCGCATTTTCCGACACCGTCTGCTGATTCTGCTGTCGGTTGTGGTTTTTGCTGTGGCGGGTGCCGTCTACGGCTACATGACCAATAGCAAGTACACTTCTAAGGCTTCGCTGGTTGTTTACCCGCTGGTGGTTGATCCCGCCGGTACCGGTAGCGCTAACTCCGCGAAGGTGGATATTGCGACCGAGTCTCGCGTTGCATCCTCTCGCGAGGTTGCACAGAACGCGGCAAAGTCTCTGATTGCTAATGGCGATACCCTCTCTGAGGCTCAGCTGACCAACCGCCTCATGAACTCCGTCAAGGTGACCGGCACCTCCCAGACTGCTGTTCTGGATGTTGAGGTGACCCGCCCCAACGGTACGGAGGCTGCACGTTACGCTAACGCTATGGCGAACGCATACCTGCAGGTTCGTTCCGAGTCGCTGAAGAGCAGTGTTGATTCTGCTCTGCACCAGATTGATGAGCAGATTTCTGCCCTCGAGGGTGACAATAACCGTGCGGGTCTGCTCTCTCAGCTACAGGAGCGTCGCGCTCAGATTCAGCTGACTTCCACCACCGGTGGCCGTGTAATGAGCGAGGCTCAGGTTCCTTCTTCTTCCTCGGCTCTTGGCCCTGTGAAGATGGGTGTTGTTGGTGCTGTTGCCGGTCTGCTGATTGGTGCTGTGCTGGCGTACGGTCGTGACCGCACTATGCGTCACGTTGGTTACGCCGATCGTCTGGAGGATGCTGGCATCCCGGTTCACGAGCTGGGCTCCACCTCTGAGGCGAATGACGCGTTCATGCTGCTGCGCACCATGGGTGCTCCCGACGGCGATGTGAAGAGCGCTGGCGCTTCCGGCATTGTCATTCTGCCCGGTACTGACCGCGGCGTTGAGCACCTGTACCAGATGCTGCAGCGTGTTCTGCCCACCGAGTACGCACGTTTCACCGATTACGCTTCGGTCCGTGACGCTCTGACCCGCCACACTCCCGAGTCGCTGGTTGAGAAGAGCGAGACTCCTCTGGTGATTAGCCTGAGCACCGCTACTCCCCTATCGACCCAGCTGCGTTTCGTTCAGGCTGGCGGCGTGGCTCTGGTTCCGGTGGCTGCAGCTACTTCTCTGCAGCAGGTTCGTGAGCTTTTCGCTCAGCTGGATCAGCTTGAGGGCGTGAACGCTCTGGCTGTTTTCCTGGACCGCGAATAACTAGACCGGGAGTAACTGGACCGCGCGTAATCGGGGTCTATTGATGGATGCCTCGCCTCTGTGCGGGTTCGTCCTTCGTCCTTGAGCGTAGGGTGCGGTGGTACCTGCTGAGGCGGATCTGTTGCGGCAGGTCTGCCGGTGCAGGTTCCGCCGGGCCCGGTAGCTCATCCTTATCTTCTCTTCTTATTTTTCTCTTGTATTGGGGCTTTAGGAGAACACTATGACTGAGGCTACTTCCTCTCAGGCACCGAAGAAGCTTCTGCTGGTTTCTAGCAGTGGCGGACACTTGAAGCATCTGACAGCTACTTCTGCTGCGTGGCAGGATTATGACCGCGTGTGGGTTAGCTTTAAGCAGCCCGATGTTGAATCTTCTCTCGCGGATGAGAAGACCTATTGGGCGTATTACCCGACCACTCGAAATATTAAGAACGCTATTCGTAATCTGTTCTTGGCATTTCGTATTTTCCCGAAGGAACGTCCGGATGCGGTTGTTTCTGCGGGTGCAGGTGTTGCTGTTCCTTTCTTTGTTGCAGCTAAACTTTTTGGCGTAAAGACTCTTTATATTGAGTGTTTTGACCGCCCAACTCTGCCGACGATGACCGGCAAGATGCTGTACACCTTTGCTGATCGAATTATTGTTCAGAGCGAGGAACAGCAGGAGAATTTCCCTGATTCTCGTGTGATTCATCCCATTTTCTAAGAGTGATGAATTTATCCTGAAAATAGCGTCCCCGCGTGTGCTGAGGGCGTTATTTTCAGGGTATAGTATTTATTAATACATACAGATACGCATAAGTCGTGCGCTCCACTGTGGACTCACCATCCAAGCGAACTAACCACTCGCCAGAGAAGCGTATGCGGAGATTACTCACCATTTTCTCCGGCACGACGCCGCCACGTATACCAATGATGCCCTCCGGATTTTTGCGTCAGGTATACGGGGTTACTACCGATAAATACATAGAGAGGAATAGGCTATGTCTATTCAGAACTTCCCCCGCGTCAGCGTTGATACTTCCAAGTTCGACCTGCCCGTATTTACTCCTGCCGTCGCGCCCGTTCGTATTCCTACCAAGACTTACGATTTGGTGGTGTCCCTCGGCACCGACGTTCACACTTTTGATCGTCTTCTGCGCTGGGTTGAGGCTTACCTTGAGGCTCACCCCGAGGTCACCTGCCTCGTGCAGCACGGTCACACTGCGCCCATTAAGCACGCAGACAACCTCAAGCTTCTTCCCGCCTCCGAACTGCTGGACTACTACGCAACCGCACGCGTAGTGCTGGTTCAGGGCGGCCCCGGCTCCATCCAGGATGCACGCCGCACCGGCGCTCTGCCCCTAGCTGTTCCGCGCCGCGCAGAGTTCGACGAGGTCGTTGACAACCACCAGGTCCCCTTCACCACTCTGATGGAGAAGCGCGGCCACGCTGTTGTTGTTGAGAGCCGCGAAGACCTCTTCGCTAAGCTGGATCTTGCTCTGGCGAACCCCTCCCTGTTCCGCACCGCTGAGCCGTACGTCTCCACCCCGGAGATTTCTGCCGCACAGCTGAGCGAGGAACTGCAGGATCTGCTTGCTGGCAAGACCCACCGTAAGGATTCCTTCTGGGGTCGCCTGAAGCAGGCTGCTCGCGCACACCGTGCGGGTAAGGCTGAGATGGCTCGCATCGACGCGATGGCTCCCAGCGCCTAAAAAGCTTTAGCTTTCTAAACCTCGCATCCTTAGTGATGCGATGTGGGGACCCTCCCGAAGGTGTTTCCCTCATTTTTAGACCGGCATGCGAATCCTCCAACCACCCTGTGAGAGGCTGTGGATGTTTTCCCTTGTTCACGGCATATTCTCAGGTGGATTCGTGTCTTTACATTGGTTGCGAAACCCCGCGCACCGTATCCTTAGAAGGGATAATGCGCGGGGTTTTCGCGCACTACGAAAGGAACAATTATGGCAGTTCAGGAATCGACCGTTATCAACGCAAACGTTGAGCAGGTTATCGAGGCATTCTCCAGCGAGGACTTCGCACGCTTCGTCTGCTCCGAGGTTGGCGTTGAGTTCGGTAGCTTCTCCGTTTCCGGTGACACCTCCGCTGAGTTCACCGCAACCACCGAACGTACCGTGCCCGCTGAGCGCGTGCCGGACATCGCTCGTAAGTTCGTCGGCAACGGCGTTGCCATGACCCAGGTGGACACCGTAAGCGCACCGGCTGCTGACGGCTCCCGCACCGTTTCTACCGAGGTCAAGGTCAACGGCGTTCCCGTGTCCGCTCAGGCTACTCAGAAGCTGACCCCCGAGGGTGAGCAGACCCGCCTGGACGTCAACGGTGAGGTCTCCTGCTCCATCCCGCTGGTGGGCAAGAAGATTGCAGCCGCTGCTGAGCCTCAGGTTGGCCGCGTGCTGAAGGTTCTGGGTACCTCCGCTGAGAAGTGGCTGGCACAGCGCTAAAGCTTATGAGACGCTCACCTTTGAGGTGCAGCTGATATACCGCTAATATACAAAGGATCCCCGTCGTAAGTAATTACGGCGGGGATCCTTTGTGTCTTTATGCGTCTCTATGAGCTCTAGCGCCCCTATGAGGGCGTATGAGCGTTAGGAGGCGATGATTGCCTCGGAGTATTCGCGTTCGCCAAGCAGCTCAGCGAAGCGACGCATCTCTACGCGCAGGTCGTGCTCTGCTTCGAGCAGGTCAACGACCTTGCGCAGCTTGGTGCTGGAGGTGTGCTCGGTGTAGGGGAAGTAGTGCACTTCAACGCCGACCTCTGCGAAGCGTGCTTCCAGGGCGTTACCCTTGTCGGTGCCCTTCCAGTCGTCGCCCTTGAAGAAGACGTTGAAGGGCTTCTGCTTCCAGGTTTCGAGCTTGTCAGGGGTGGTTTCGACGTGCACTTCGTCCACGTAGTCAATGTGGCTGACGATGGCGGCACGCTCTTCAATGGGGATGACAGGGCGGCGGCCCTTGGTCACTTCCAGAACGTCATCGTGCACGACGCCTGCGATGAGGTAGTCGCAGTTTTCCTTAGCCTTGCGAAGAATCTCGAGGTGTCCGTAGTGGAAAAGGTCGTAGGCACCTGCGGCGTAGCCAATAATCATGGGGCTTCCTTGTGGTTGGTAGCGGCGATGGGTATTCCGGTGTGGTTGAAGTACCGGAGAGGTGAGAAACATATCCGCGGTCTAGGGTGAGCGCCTAAGAATAAGTGAAGAATGTGCAATATTGAGAAAATATTTTCTACTATTGTCCTATTTCTTCTCGCTGTCACCTCAGAGTGTGCGGGTCCGAAAAGAGTTTCTCGAGGGTGCTGGTTGGGCGCCCTTCGTCCTTTTATTTTACCAGTCACTTTTTTAGAGGAAAAAGGAAAAAATATAAATATGAGGTGGATACAGTGTAGTATCCGCCTCATATTTTCATCATATTGATTTATATCAAAGAAATCTTATAGCAAGAAAGAATAGGGAGTAGATTCTCGGATCGAGTCTCGTTCGGTACTCACCACTAAAAGTTCATCGAAAAACATTACACTTACATGCAATATATTGTCAATGGCCCCATTCGATATTTTCGATTGGCGTTCAAATATTGGCTACTGACCGAACATTCCAACCTACCCTCTCAGCAAAGAATTAGTTCTTCGCGGTTGCTTCCTTAGCAGCTTCCTCAACCGCAACCCACGAAAGCATCGCACACTTCACGCGCGCCATGAACTTCGAAACGCCGGAGAAAGCCGCCATATCGCCGTACTCCTCTTCGTCCAGGGTTACCTTACCGCGCGAGCGCAGCATCTCGCGGAACGCATCCACGTGGCTCTGCAGCTCGGAGATGGTCATACCGGGAGCCATTTCAGAGAGCACGGAGGCGGCAGCCATGGAGATGGAGCAACCGTCGCCTTCCCAGGAGATCGACTCAATGGTCTTCTCGCCATCCTTCAGCTCATCAGAGAGCACCACACGCAGGTTGATTTCGTCGCCGCAGGTGGGGTTGTACTGGTGGTTATCGGCGCTTGCATGGCCGGCGGGTACCTCTACAAGGTGCTCGCCGCTGCGCTGCTTAGAATGCTCCAGAATAATTTCCTGGTACAGGGATTCAAGAGACACGGTGATCTTCTTCCGTCAGTTGGTATGTCTGAAAAATTGGGGCGTTAGCTTCTAACGCATCTGCTTTAAAAGCCGAAGTAGGGGCGTACCTCGGCGAGTGCCTTCAGGAAAGCGTCCACATCTTCGGTGGTGTTGTAGATGTAGGTGGAGGCGCGGGTCGAGGCGGTCACACCTGCGCAGCGGTGCAGCGGCTGGGCGCAGTGGTGGCCCACGCGCACGGCGATGCCCTGGGTGTCGAGCAGCTGACCCACATCGTGCGGGTGCACGCCCTCGATAGCGAGGGCGACCAGGCCAGCACGCTTGGTGGGGTCGGTGGGGCCGAGCAGTCGCACACCATCGATCTTCTGAACTCCCTCAACCAGGCGGGCGCCCAGTTCGTGTTCCCACGCCTCAACGTTCTCCATGCCCAGGTGCTGCAGGTAGCGCACAGCAGCGGCGAAAGCGACCGCCTGCGAGACTCGCTGGGTACCTGCCTCAAACTTGATGGGGGCGGGCATATACTCGGCATCCTGCAGACCCACGCGGGTAATCATGGAGCCACCGGTCAGGAAGGGCGGCAGAGCTTCAAGCAGTTCGGCACGACCGTAGAGGGCACCGATACCGGTGGGTGCCAGCATCTTGTGGCCAGAGAACGCCGCGAAGTCGACATCCAGGGCGTGGAAGTCTACGGGCATGTGCGGTACGGACTGGCAGGCGTCCAGCACGACAAGCGCGCCGTGCCTGCGCGCCATAGCGACCATGCGGGGTACATCGGTAATCGCGCCGGTCACGTTCGAGACGTGGGTAAACGCCACGATGCGGGTCTTCTCGTTGATGATGCCCTCGGCAGCTTCGTAGTCGAGCTGACCGTCCTCGGTGGAGGGGATGTGGCGCAGGGTCGCGCCGGTACGCTGGGCAAGAATCTGCCAGGGAATGAGGTTCGCGTGGTGCTCAATCTCGGTGGTGACGATTTCGTCGCCGGGGCCCAGCGCGAAACGCTCAGCAGCGGGACCGCCGATACCCTGAGAGGCGTTACCAATGGAGTAGGCGACCAGGTTCAGCGCCTCGGTTGCGTTAGAGGTCCACACGAGCTCTTCATCAGTGGCGCCAACGAAGTTTGCGACGGTGATGCGCGCATCCTCAAACAAGTCGGTTGCCTCAACCGCAAGGGTGTGGGCGCCGCGGTGCACGGCGGAGTTAGCGTGCAGGTAGAAGTCGCGTTCTGCGTCGAGCACCTGAAGGGGTTTCTGGCTGGTCGCCCCCGAATCCAGGTAGACCAAGGGATGCCCGTTGACCTCGGTGTTGAGGATCGGGAAATCCTGGCGAAGCTGGCGTACAAGGTCGTCGCTCAGCGGGGTGTTGGCGGGGGTGGAGTATTCAGCCACGGGTACCTTCTTCTCTCGCTCATACGCTCCACGGGTCGGGTATTTTCCCGTCGTGGAGCGTATAACGTCATTCTTTTCTAGCTTATTCCCTCACCGGGCTCTTGCATAGTTAGGTAGAGCCTAGTTCACACATCGACCCAGTCCTGCATTTGCCCGGCGCGGTCTTATGCTTAGGAGCCTGCGCCGTGGTAGCGCTGCTGGGTTGTCAGCAGGCCTTCCTTCACGAGCATCATGGTTGCATCCGATGCATTTGAGATGAGGAAGGGCAGGTCCTTCACTTCGGTGCTACTGAAGGGCTTGAGCACGAAGTCTGCGGTGTCCATGCGTCCGGGAGGACGACCGATGCCGGTGCGCACACGGTAGTAGTCCTTGGTGCCCAGTGCCTTGGTGATATCGCGCAGGCCGTTATGGCCGCCCTCTCCCCCACCGATCTTGAGCTTAATGGTGTCGAAGGGGATATCGAGTTCATCGTGCACAACGATGATGTGGTCGGGGTCGATGCCGTAGAACTTGGCGACAGCGCTGACCGGGCCGCCTGAAGTGTTCATGTAGCCGAGGGACTTCATGAGCACAACCTTGGGTCCGCCAAATCCGAGGCGCCCCTCCACCACAACCGCGGAGGCCTTGGAATGCTTCTTGAAGCTGCCGCCAACTTCCTTGGCGAGCTCGTCCAGAACCATCTGACCAATATTGTGGCGGGTTTTAGCGTAGTTGGGGCCGGGGTTTCCTAGACCCACGATGAGCCAGGTATCAGACATCTCTTCGTGTACCTTTCTAAAGTTCGGAAGGGGCTGCTCCCGCTTCTTGTCTGCGGGGTATGCAAACGGCCCGCACCCCGTATGAGGATGCGGGCCGTTCCCAGCCCGGCTTATGCCGGTCTATAAGCGTTGAAATCCGCTACTTACGCAACGAACACCAGGTCGATGTGCTGCAGTTCGGGGCGGATGGGGTGGCGCTGGATGTCCTGAACGCGAGCCTTGATGGTCTCACCCTCAACCTCGATAACCAGCACTGCGTCTGCGTTACGAACTGCCAGGGTGGTCTCGTGACCGGGCAGGGTCAGGTGCTTGGGCTCTGCACCGTTGCCGTAAACGACAGCGGGAATCTTGCCTGCAACGCGTGCACGGCGTGCGTAGCCCTTACCGAAGTCAACGCGGGGCTCTGCAACAATCTTGAATTCAGCCATGGGAATCTCCATTTCTGTAGTCTGTACATAACGCGCCAAGAGAAACGGCGCGGATGAAGAATCCGTACGCCACCTCGTCGATAACGGCTCACCGCGTTTGCGGTGGCCCTCGCCTTGGCCAAGACAATATTGTACAGGTTCCCGGCTCTTCTTCAAGGGCCGGGAACCTGCGATATGGCGCTTTTCACGCCTTTTATGCTGTTATCAGCAGATATTGGGTCGAATCCTCAGAGGGTTAGGAACCCATTTCTGCAAGGTAGGCGGCGAGCGCCTCGCGATGATCACGCGGGGTGAAGCCTGCAGTAATCAGCTTGGACAGGTCCATTGCCGAGTTCGTCGGACGGTGCGCGAAGAGCTCAGCGTTGGCGAAGTATTCCTCGGTGGTGGTGTCGCTGACTCGTGCCGGGTCATGGCCGGTACCTTCGTACACTGCACGAGCGAACTGTGCCCAGTTGATGACTTCACCGGTGTTCGACACGTTGTAAGTGCCGTACTCTGCGCCGGAGAAGAGCAGGTGCAGGGCAGCAGCTGCCAGGTCCTGGGTGAAGGTCGGGCGGCCCCACTGGTCGGCGACCACGGACGGGTCAATGCCGCGCTCAGCCAGGGATGCCATGGTACCCACAAAGTTCTTGCCGGCGCCAACAACCCAGCTGGTGCGCAGGGTGTAGTGCTTACGCCATGCGGCGGCGGCAACCTCACCGGCTGCCTTGGATGCGCCGTAGACGCTCAGCGGTGCCAGGGGGTAATCCTCCGGGTATTCCTCGCCCAGGGGCAGGGAACCGTCAAAGACGTAGTCGGTGGATACGTGAACCAGCGGCAGGTTAGCTTCTTCACAGATGGAGGCAAGAGCGCTCACGCCCAGAGCGTTAGCTGCCCAGGCGTCGCGGCGACCCTCGGGGGTTTCTGCCTGATCCACGGCGGTGTATGCTGCAGCATTGATGACCGCGCGGAAGGAGCGCCAGCGGAATGCGTCGCGCCACTGCTCGGGCTTACCCAGGTCGAGGCGGTCGCGATCCACAGCCAGGAAGGGTACGTTCTGCTCGGTGAGCTGGCGAACCAGCTCGGTGCCGAGCTGACCGCCCGCGCCAATAATCAGGATCGGGTCGGCTTCCAGGGGCTTGATCTCGTTCAGACGCGGGTGGTTACGGTCCTTCTCGGAGAGTTCCGCCTTCGCCAGGTCGATAGGCCAGTCGATTGCGACGGTCTCATCGGCAAGGTTCAGGAAGCTGTAGCCAGATACTGCATCCGCCGACCAGTGGTCGTTCACCAGGTAGGTGTAGGCGGTGTTCTCTTCCAGGGTCTGGAAGGAGTTACCCACGCCGCGGGGCACGAAGATAGCGGTGTCCGGGCCCAGCTCCACGGTGACGACCTTACCGAAGGACTCGCCGGCACGCAGATCAACCCACGCGCCGAAGATACGGCCGGTCGCAACAGAAACGTACTTATCCCACGGCTCGGCGTGGATACCGCGGGTGGTACCTACCGAAGCATTGAACGAGATGTTGTTCTGCACCGGGTTGAAGTCGGGCAGACCGGCTGCGACCATCTTCTCGCGCTGCCAATTTTCCTTGAACCAGCCGCGGTTATCGCCGTGAACCGGCAGGTCAATGATGAGCAGGCCGGGAATCTCGGTTTCAGTAACCTTCAATTCCTTGGTCATTACTGGCCAGCCTTTGCGTACTTCGCCTCAACCTCAGCCTTCAGGGGCTCCCACCAGCTGCGGTTGTCGGTGTACCACTTAATGGTGTCAGCAAGACCGGACTCGAAGTCGGTGAACTTCGGCTCCCAACCGAGCTCTGCACGCAGGCGGCTACCGTCGATTGCGTAGCGCAGGTCGTGACCGGGGCGGTCAACCACGTGCTCGAAGTCGTTCTCATCCTTGCCCATCAGGCGCAGGATGGTGCGCAGAACGGTGATGTTGTTCTCTTCGCCGTCCGCACCAATGAGGTAGGTTTCGCCAATCTTGCCCTGCTCCAGGATGCGCAGCACAGCAGAAGAGTGGTCGGATGCGTGAATCCAGTCACGAACGTTCAGGCCCTCGCCGTACAGCTTCGGGGTCAGGCCCGAGAGGATGTTAGTGATCTGGCGGGGGATGAACTTCTCGATGTGCTGGTAGGGGCCGTAGTTGTTGGAGCAGTTAGAGATGGTTGCTTCAATACCGAAGGAGCGGACCCATGCGCGCACGAGCAGGTCGGAACCTGCCTTGGTGGAGGAGTAAGGGGAAGAGGGGTTGTAGGGGGTGGTTTCGGTAAACTTTGCCGGATCGTCCAGCTCGAGGTCACCGAAGACCTCGTCGGTGGAGATGTGGTGGTAGCGAGTGCCGTGCTTACGGACTGCTTCCAGAAGGCTGAAAGTACCGATGAGGTTAGTGTGAATGAACGGTTCGGGGTTGGACAGGGAGTTGTCGTTGTGCGATTCCGCAGCGTAGTGGACAACAGCGTCTGCCTTGCCGACCAGTTTGTCAGCCAGCTCGCGGTCGGCGATGTCGCCTACGACGAGCTTGAAGCGGGATTCAGGAAGACCTTCCAAAGACGCAGCGTTTGCGGCGTAGGTCATCTTATCCAGCACAGTAATAGTGTGATCAGTGTTATCGATGAGGTGGTGAACAAAGTTCGAACCAATAAAACCGGCACCGCCGGTAACAAGAATGTGAGCCATACGGTAGATTTTACCTGGCTAAACGGTGATTTTTATGCCTCAACAAAGAGATAAACATGACACAATAAGAAGTTATGAAGGGAATTATTCTTGCCGGCGGTACCGGAAGCCGTTTGCACCCTATCACTCAGGGCATTAGCAAGCAGCTCACTCCGGTCTATGACAAGCCGATGATTTACTACCCGCTGTCCACTCTCATGCTGGCGGGTATCCGCGATATTTTGATTATTACCACTCCTGCCGACCAGGAGCAGTTCCAGCGACTGCTCGGTGACGGCTCCCGTTTCGGTATTAATCTCGAATACAAGGTGCAGCCTTCTCCGGATGGCCTGGCACAGGCATTCATTCTGGGCGCAGACTTTATTGGCAACGACCCCGTGGCACTCGTGCTCGGTGACAACATCTTCTACGGTCCTGGTCTGGGTACTCAGCTTGCCACCTACGAGCAGAAGGACGGCGCAACCGTCTTCGCTTACCGGGTTGCTGACCCTCGCGCCTACGGTGTGGTGGAGTTCGACGAGGACTTCAACGCGCTGTCCATTGAGGAGAAGCCTGAAAACCCCAAGAGCGACTACGCTATTCCGGGTCTGTACTTCTACGACTCCAAGGTTGTAGAGTATGCACGTCAGATTAAGCCTTCCCCGCGCGGTGAGTTGGAAATCACTGACCTTAACCGCGTCTACCTGGAACAGGGTAAACTGAAGGTTGAGGTTCTTCCTCGCGGTACCGCGTGGCTCGATACCGGAACCTTTGATTCACTCGCTGATGCCACTAACTTCATCCGCACTGTTCAGAGCCGTCAGGGTCTGTCAGTTGGTTGCCCGGAGGAAATTGCGTGGCGCCACGGTTGGCTCTCCGATGAGCAGTTGCGCGACATTGCTACCCCCCTCGTCAAGAGCGGTTACGGTAGCTACCTGCTCGGATTGCTCCGCTAATAAACACCGGGGGATCTTCGTATCCCTTCACCGCCTGCAACAACACTCCACGTTGCAGGTACACTAACTCAAACTTTCTGGAGTATTCTCACTACCATGACCATTTTGGAATTTTTCCGCACCACGAGGGCTAACCTCTGGCTGCTGATCATTGGCATCGTTGTCGGTGCCGCAGCGGGCTTCGGCTATGCCTCTCTCCAGCCGAAGGTCTACGCTGCATCGTCCTCGGGCTACGTGACCGTGGGCGAGTCCGGTACGGTGGATGTTCTCTCGGGCTCTACAGCCGCTAAGGAGCGCGCTCGCTCCTACGCAGCTATCGTCTCCTCTGAGGCCGTGGCACAGAAGATTAAGCAGAACAACCCCGAACTGTCCCTGACCACCGGTCAGATTCGTTCTAGCCTCACTGCAACCGCGGGTGACAACGCTGCACTGATTACCGTGAACGCGCAGGCTTCTTCCCCGAAGAACGCGCAGATGCTCGCTAACGGTGCGCTGCAGGCTACCGCCGACTACATCAAGGAAATTGAGCAGAACCCCGGTAACGCTCAGGCTCTGGTAAACGGCGAAAACACCGGTGCATCCCCGACCGGCGGCAACACTGTTCGCGTGATTCCGCTGAATAACGCAAGCGTGAACCCCCCGCTGGTGGCTCCGAACTACCAGCAGAACGTACTCGTTGGTGCCGCTGCTGGCCTGGCGCTGGTGTACCTGGCTATCTTCCTGCGCCGCGCGCTGGATCAGCGCATCCGCACCCGTGACGACGCTACCAAGGCAACCGGCGCAAGCATCCTGGGTGTTCTGCCCGTCAGTGACGACCTGAACGAAGAGAACATCGTTAAGGGCAACACCGACGACCACATCGCTCAGGAGTCTATCCGCCAGCTGCGCACCAACCTGCGCTTCGTGAACGTTGACACTCCCCCTCGTTCGTTCATCGTCACCTCCGCAGTGCCCGGTGAAGGTAAGTCGACCGTGTCGCTGTCGCTGGCTCGCGCAATGGCTGACGCTGGTTCGCCCGTCATCCTCATTGACGCCGACCTGCGCCGCCCGACCGTGGCTAAGAAGCTGAAGCTCGACGCTAAGGTTGGTCTGACCCAGGTTCTGGCTGGCCAGGTTGAGATCGCTAACGCTGTGCACCAGCTGGGCGATTCGAACCTCTTCGTCCTGCCTGCAGGTCGCATCCCCCCGAACCCCTCCGAACTTCTGGGCTCGGATAAGATGCGCCAGCTGATCAACGAGCTCTCCGAAGAGTTCATCGTGGTTGTCGACGTTCCGCCGCTGTTGCCCGTGACCGACGCTTCACTGCTCTCCCACTCCGTGGATGGCGTGATCCTCGTTGGTTCTATCGGTCGAAGCCACCGTGAGCAGATGACTGAGGCAGCAAGCATCCTGAAGAAGGTCAACGCTAACCTCTTCGGTATGGTTCTGAACCGTGCACCCCGTAAGGGCCTGGGTAACTCCTACTACGGCTTCGGCTACGCAAGCTCCTACGTCGGTTACTCCACCTACTACGGTTACGGTAAGGACGGCGACAAGAAGTCGTCAAAGAAGTCCTCGGCTAAGAAGTAATAACGTAATAAGCGCCCCAAATCTTAGGGAGCGACTTAGGGCGGGATGGGCAGTTTTTCTGCCCGTCCCGCCTTATACTTATCTGGTATACATGTGCACCGAAAGGCTATTGTGACCACTCACTCACCCAATACCCCGGAGCCGCAGACCACTCCTCTTGCGGCACGGATTCGGCTTGCGCACGCCTACTTCCAGCGAATTGCCGACCTGCATTCCATCGATATTCTGCATGTCAAAGGCTACGCTTTCTCCCAGGAAATTTACCGCAAGGGCAGGTATAGCTCCGACGCTGACCTGCTGGTCCGTCCCTCTCACGTGGACCGTTTTGTAGAGATTCTCAGGGCAGACGGATGGCGTATTCAAGCGCATTTCGAGACAGGCTCCGTGTTCGAACACGCGATGACGCTCTACCACGCTTCATGGGGTCTAACTGACATTCATCGTTTCTTCCCCGGTCTAGGACGCCACGGCGACTACGAGAAGGCTTTTGACCGCGTCTGGGCGGCGCGCAAGACCCGTATGATTGCCCACCGTCCCTGCACTGTCCCCAGCGATCTGGACGCGCGTCTTCTCGTGGTGCTTCACCGCGCCCGCGCAGCATCGCGCTACAGCGCAGATATTAACTATCTGGTCTCTCTGCTCTCGTACAGCGATTGGCAGCGCCTGCGCGCCCGTGCGGAGGAGCTTGACTCATCCCTGGCGTATAGCGCGGCTATGGGCGGTCTGGAGCAGTACCGTGACGACCGCGACTACCTGCTGTGGCTGTCTGTCTCTCAGGATGTCCCCCACTATATTCAGTGGATCGGGCGCCTGCAGTCGGCGACCACCCTGCACGATAAGCTACGCACCCTCAAAAATATTTTCTTCGTGAATAAGGACCACTTGGCAATGCAGCTGGGACGCACCCCCACCAAGGCTGAAATTCGTGCCAAGTTCTTTGAACGTTTCGGAATCAAGGTGAAAAAATGAGCAACCCGGTAGATTCCCATCAGACCGTCTACGGTATCCCCGAGAACATCGCGTACGTTCATTCTGAAGAGTTCGCTAAGTACTCCCCCACAGCAACGTATCTTGCAAATCTTGCCAACGGTGAGCTGTCTGTTCTTCAGGATTCAGCCTCCATTATTTGGAGTATCTTTGAGGACCCGATGTCTCTACAGGAGGCTATCGATCTGCTCTGCGAAATGTATGAACAGCCCGTAGAGACCATGGGGCCGCAGATTGAGGGTTTTATTCCTGAACTGCTCTCCAAGGGGCTCCTAGAAGCCCGCTAGACTTCCAAGAAGACAC
>NZ_CAXOMR010000031.1:0-25770 GCF_964210535.1 Rothia mucilaginosa | reverse complement strand
CGCGCTAACCCGCGCTAAGCTGCGCCACCTGATGCCGGCGCTGCCTCGCTTACTTGCGGCGGTAGGTCAGATCGTGCGCGCGGCGGCCCGCCTCCTGAGCCTTACGCTCAAAGCTGGTGAGGGTACGACCCTCCCAACGCGGAGCCCAACCACCCAGTGGATCCTCCTCGGTCGCACCGGCGCCGGGGTTCACGTTCTCAAAGTCGGGGTGCGCCTCCAGAACCTCACGCATGACCAGGGCGTACTCCTCCCAGTCAGTCGCCAGACGCCAAATGCCGCCGGGCTTGAGCACGCGCGCAACCTTATCAGCGAACGCCGGGGACACCAGGCGGCGCTTGTGGTGGCGGGACTTATGCCAGGGATCCGGGAAGAACACCCACAGCTCGTCCACGGAGTTCTCCTCAAGCATGTTGTCGAGCAGCTCGGGTGCGTTCGCCTGAGCCACACGCACGTTCTCTACGCCGGCGTTGCCCATCTTCAGCAGCAGATCAGCAATGCCGGGGGTGTACACCTCAACGGCGAGGAAGTTCGCCTCGGGCACCTCAGCCGCGCGGTGCACGATTGCCTCGCCCAGACCGGAACCGATCTCGACGACCTGGTACGCCTCACGGCCGTAAATCGTGACCGGGTCGAAGGTCGCCTCGGGCGCTACGGAGGTGTCGGTGCGCAGGCGCGGAATGTCCAGCACGTGGGTGGGGGAGTAGGTGTCCCACGCCTTCTGGCGGCGCGCGGTGAGGCGGTCGCCGCGGCGGACGAAGGAGTAGGGCTGGCGGAAGAATTCCTCGGGAACCGGCTTCTTGGCCTTTTCTTCGGTGGATTCGGGTGCCTGGCTAGGCTGCGTGTTCTCAGTAGACATACCTAAAAGAATAGCGTAGCGCCGCTGTACAGTGCGGTTTCGGGCGTGCGGGGCTAGCGTGACGCTGAGCTAGCCGGGCGTATGCCGGTCTGAGAAACACGGAAATTCAACGCGCATACAAAAGTGCGGCGGGAACGGATATAGTTCCCGCCGCACTTTCGTGAGGTTGTTTGAGTGAGTTAGCGTGTGGGGCTTACTTCTTGGAGCCCAGCAATGCTAGACCTGCACCGAGCATCACGATGTTGTTTGCGAGCTGCTGGCCGTCCTGGGTGGGGCGGAAGTACTCGTCGTGCATGTCCGGGTTGCGGAAGTACATGGTCATCAGGTTTGCCGCGAATGCGGTCAGGCCTGCGCCCGCCAGGCGTGCGGGGATGAAGGGGGCCAACAGGGTTGCGCCGAGTGCGGTTTCTGCGCCGGAGATGAGCTTACCGAAGGTTGCTGCGTCCAGCTTGGAGACTGCGGGAACGCCGGTTGCCGCCATCTGCTGCAGGAAGGCGTAGGTGCCTTCGTCTGCCTTGAGCTTCTTGACGCCTGCGTCGAGGATGAGTGCGCCGGCGGTGAGGCGGAGTGCTGCGTTGGAGAACTTGCTCATTGTTGTGTCCTTCTGTTCTGTGGTTGGTCGGTTAGGTTTTCGTTTGAACGGTTTCTACTCTAGACCCACTTCCTCGCCTTGTAAAGTTTTACTTGTAAAGTTTCTAAATATTTTTGAAAACCTGGGAGAAGCGTGCAGAGAAGGGGCGCAATCTAAAGGCGGCGCGGGGCGTGTTTCGGGTGGAGACTGAGGTGCGCCACAAGCTCGCCCTGTCTCAATCGCCCCGTCTCAAAAATCTGGTGATGTTGTATTCCTTGTACTTGTGTGGGTATGAGGGGGTAAAATTTGAAATTATGCATTCTCTGCATAACCTTTTATCGGCGATGCATGAAATCGGAAGCCCCGCGAAATCGGAGCCCACAAGCCCAAGCGCACCGCGCCGGCTCGGGAAACGCGGGAACCGCCTCCTGGCGCGCCGTTCAGGATTATGCACGAATACCAACCACCCGGACTCGCCCCCGAGTGAAATTTAGGGCGAATCGACGCAGGAAAGAGAAATACGTGACACAGCAGCCAATGCAGCACAACTCCGTCACCGGCCTAGACTCCGAAGCTGAGCACTCCAAGCTTCAGCGCGGACTAAGCTACCGACACATTCAGCTGATCGCTATTGGCGGCGCCATCGGCACCGGCCTTTTCCTCGGCTCAGCAAAGACCATCGCCCTGACCGGCCCCTCCATCGTCTTTGTCTACGCCATTATCGGTAGTGTCATCTACTTTGTTCTGCGCGCCATGGGCGAGATTCTGCTCTCCAACCCCAAATACAAGTCCTTCACCGACTTCATCACCGACATCCTCGGCCTGCGCGCCGGGTTCTTCGTCGGCTGGTCGTACTGGTTCTTCTGGGTTGTCACCGGTATTGCGGACGTCATCGCAATCACCGGCTACGTGCAATACTGGCTACCTGACGTGCCCAAGTTCATTCCGGCGCTGACCGTTATCGTGGCTCTGCTGCTGCTGAACCTGCCCTCGGTGAAGAACTTCGGCGAAATCGAATTCTGGTTCGCTGTCATTAAAATCGTCGCCATTGTGCTGCTCATTGTGGTGGGTGCGCTCATGGTTGCCTTCAGCTTCACCTCGCCCGACGGTACTGTCGCCTCCGTGACGAACCTCTGGGAGCACCCCGGCCCCTCCGGTAGCGGCATCTTCACTCAGGGTCTGACCGGCTTCCTGGGCGCCTTCCAGATTGCGCTTTTCGCTTTCGTGGGCGCTGAGCTGGTCGGTGCCGCCGTTGCGGAAACCGAGCACCCCGAACGCACCCTGCCCAAGGCAATTAACGCGGTGCCCTTCCGCATTGGCCTCTTCTATGCTATGCCGCTGCTGACCATCCTCGCCGTCACCCCCTGGGACAAGCTGGATAAGTCCATGAGCCCCTTCGTGGGCATGTTCTCCCTGGCTGGCATTGGTATTGCCGCCTCCCTGGTGAACTTTGTGGTGCTGACCTCCGCGGCGTCCTCGGCGAACTCCGGTATTTTCTCGACCTCCCGCATGGTGTACGGCCTGGCGCACGACGGTGCCGCACCCTCCGCGCTGGGCAAGCTCACCAAGAACGGTGTGCCCGCCAACGCCCTGTACCTGACCACCGTGATGCTGCTGTTTAGCCTGGTCATGCTCTATGCGGGTAACGGCATTATGGAGGCGTTCACCGTGGTGACCTCGGTGGCGTCGATGATGGGTATCTTCACCTGGAGTATGATCCTGATTGCGTACCTGGTGTACCGCAAGAAGTTCCCGGAGCGCCACGAAGCGTCCGAGTATAAGATGCCCTGGGGTATTGGCATGAGCTGGTTTGGTCTGGTCTTCTTCGCTGTGATGGTCTACGCCCTGAGCCTGTACCCGGATACCGCTGTCGGTCTGGCTCTGACCCCCGTTTGGTTCATTGCCCTGGCTATTGGCTACGAGATTCTGACTCGCCGTCACACTGCCAAGCGTGCGCGTGCGGTGGCTTCTGAAAACACTGCTGAAGAGGATGGTCAGAAGTAGTTTCTGTTCTTTCTGTGGCGCTCCGGTAGTGCTGTGTGTAAGCCCCGTTTCTGCATTCTTTTAGGATGCGGAGGCGGGGCTTACGCGTGCCCTCGTGCCTGCCTGTTTACGTTCCGGACGGCATTTTTTACGTCGCTTGATATGACGTAAATAATAGAAACAGGTCACATTTTTGCTGTAAATCCTGTTTTCTTGCACTTAACACCTGTAGAATAACTATCCAAGTAGCTGTGAGAGCTCTCAGAAAAACTCCGCGTCAATCGATAGCGTGACACTTCCGAATGCCGCGCGGTATTTGATAGAGACCCAGCCTCGCCCCGAAATCCGGGGACGCCCCGCAAGCTAATGGCCGCATATTCATACAGTGACCGTGCCTGCTGCGATCTAGCGATTCTTATTCCAGTAACGGCACATGCGGTACGGGGTACAACCGCTGAAAAGAGGACGTCGTGACTGAACAGAACAACGTCAGCCTGAATCCTAAAGCTCCCGAACAGGGAGAGCGACTGCACCGCGGTCTGAGCAACCGCCACATCCAGCTCATCGCCATCGGCGGAGCCATCGGCACCGGCCTGTTCATGGGCTCCGGCCGCGCCATCTCCATGGCGGGTCCCTCAGTTATTTTCGTGTACATGCTCATCGGCGCCGTCATCTTCCTGGTACTGCGAGCTATGGGCGAGATTCTGCTCTCCAACCTGAGGTACAAGTCCTTCTCTGACTTCACCACCGACCTTGTCGGCCCCATGGCGGGCTTCTTCCTCGGCTGGTCCTACTGGTTCATGTGGGTGGTCACAGCCGTCGCGGATATCATCGCAATCGTCGGCTACCTGCACATGTGGTGGCCCGACCTGCAACCATGGATCCCGGCGCTCGCCGTCATCGGCGTTCTGCTGACCCTGAACCTGGTCTCCGTGAAGAACTTCGGCGAAATCGAATTCTGGTTCTCCATGATTAAGATCGTCGCCATCGTCGCCCTGATTATCGTTGGCGGCGGCATGATCGCCGTCGGCTTCACCTCGCCCAGTGGCGCGCAGGCATCCGTCGCAAACCTCTGGAATGACGGCGGAATGTTCCCCAACCACTTCATTGGCTTCCTCGGCGCGTTCCAGATTGCCGTCTTCGCGTTCATGGGCTCAGAGCTCGTCGGTACCACCGCAGCAGAAACCCAGGACCCCGAAAAGACCCTGCCCAAGGCAATTAACGCTGTACCGGTACGTATTATGGTCTTCTACGTGGGCGCGCTCGCTGTCATCCTGATGGTCACCCCCTGGCGCCTGGTCAGCCCCGATAAGAGCCCCTTCGTCGCCATGTTCACTCTGGCGGGCCTGGGCATCGCCGCGCACATCATCAACTTCGTGGTGATTACCAGCGCAACCTCCTCGGCGAACTCCGGTATCTTCTCCACCTCGCGTATGGCATTCGGCCTGGCACGCGAGCGCAGTGCACCGCAGTTCCTGGGCAAGATTTCCAAGAACGGTGTGCCGCGTAACGCGTTGTTCCTTTCCGCCGTGATGCTGCTGTCCTCGATTGTGCTGCTCTACGCGGGTGACTCGATCTCTCGTGCGTTCAACCTGGTCACCACCGTGGCTGCGGTGCTCGTGATTTTCGCATGGGCCATGATTATGGTCAGCTACCTGATGTACCGCAAGAAGTTCCCCTCGCGCCACAAGAAGTCGAAGTTCCGTCTGCCCGGCGGCCGTTTCTCCGCGTGGCTGGCGCTGGCGTTCTTCGCTTTTACCATTGGTGTGCTGACCATGAACGAGGAAACCCTCATGGGTCTGCTCGCGATGCCCGTCTGGTTCGTGATTCTGGGTATCGGCTGGGTCTTCAAGCGCCGCGCTGATGCCCGCCGCCACGAAGCAATCTCGACCCGCACCGCGCAGATTGCAATTGTGGAGGCGTCCGAGATTTTCTCGGCACGCTAAACACCCACGCTAAGCCATACTGGTTGCCAGTACCGGCTATCAGCGTACGCGTAAAGCCCGCGTCACCTGCTCCTCGTCGGGAGTGGGGGACGCGGGCTTTCGCTATCTCTAGAGATGAACCCGAGAGACTCGCGGGAGAGCGCTTAGACGGATGCAGCCTCAGCCTCTTCGGCAAGCGGGTCCTCGTCATCATCGGTGCGGTAGAAATCCCAGCGTTCACAACCGCAACCGGAACGCATCGCCTCAATGACGGCGGCAGCTGCCTCCAGCGGGTCGAGCGCGTGCAGGTTCCACAGCGCATGCACCGGTACCGGGTGCCTCCAGCCGTGCTCCTGCAGGAACTCAGGGTCGAAGGCGGGTAGCGCCTCGACGGTGGGTTCAAGCTCGCAGAGGAAACCGGTGGGGGAGCGGAAAACCGTCACCACGGGGGTCGGGTCAGCGTCTTCCAGGCAGGCTCCGTCGAAGAAGTAGTAGGTGCTCAGACGGCGGTTCCAGGCAAGCTGCGCGAGGCGTTCGCCGAAGACTTCCACCGTCTGCTCCCACTGGGTGCGGTGGTACGCCGCCAGATCGGTGTGGGCGGTCTGCACCACGCCGATGCCCTGCTCGGTGAGTTCGCGGGCGCTCAGACGCGCGGGCTCTGCGGGCTCTGTAAGTTCTGCCGACTCTGCGGGAGCGTCTGCGGGGGAGTTGTCCGCGGGGGAATTGTCGGGGGTATCCAGCTCTGCTAGTTCTGCTTCGGTGAGCTCGGCGTTAGTCAGCTCAGCGTTGAGGAGCTCAAGCTCCTCAACGACACTTGCTTCAGCGGCAGCCGCGTTCGCTTCGTTCCTCGTCCACAGGCGCAACTCGCGGGCAATCTGCGCGCGTCCGCGATGCAGGGTCGCCTGCCAGGAGCCGAACTTGGCGCGTACCGCCCCCAGGGGCGGCACCTGCTCAATGAGCGTGGGAATGGTAGACCAGTAGCCGTAGTTCAGTGCCGTCGGTTCGCGATCGTAGCGGGCACAATAGCTCAAAAAGAGGCTCAGGGTCTTCGGTGCAAAATCCTCGGGTACCGCGGCGGCGTCAATATACCACTCGTTTTCGAGCGCCTCCGCCGGGTAGATACCGGTGCGGAGCATGCCCAAGGACCAGTCGCCGTCACCGAGGTAATCGTTGACGGTCTGAGCCGGTGCCGGCCACGCCGATTCGCCCTCCATGCTGGAGGCAAGCAGGGTGTACAGGCTACCGCCCTCGGTGCCAATCTCGGCAACGCCGCGCTGCCTGATGTCTTCAACGGTCTGCGCGTACGCCTCTTCCTCCAGCTGGGAGTAGGGGTGCGCGGCAAGGTACTTGAGCGTTGCGCCAATCTTCGCCAGGATGGTGGCGATATCTTCGCTGCCAAAGTGGCGCGCCTCAAGGGCGGGCGGCAGGTCGTGGATAATGTCGCAATCAAGAACCAGAGCCGCATACTCGGGTTCCGGCGGCAGATCGTAGGCTTCCGCGAAAACGTACCAGAGGCCGCAGGCGAGCACCGTGTAGCTCGGGGCCTCTGCCGTGACCGGGCCAAACTGCCAGATGCCGGAGTTCAGCGCATAATTCAGATGCTTCTTGTTGATGCGCGGATACAGAAAATTGATGCGGCGCAGAACCTGGGTAGGGGTGAACCCCAGCGCGGCGAGTTCTGCAATGAGCTCCGCGTACTCGTCGTGAAAATCTAAGTAGCCCTCCGGGGCGTTTGATAGCGCGGCATGTTCGCGCATTTGGGTCCCTCTTTCATGCGTAGGAGGTGGCGGCACCTCGTCGTACCGTGCCGCCGAACCCTGAATGTGTGCACGCAGATAAGGGTGTTTGAGTGATGTGAAGCCACGTCCTTATCTGCACGTTTGAGAGATATTTTTTCAAAAAATATGCTCTTTTATCTAAATTTATCGCTGAAACTTAGCACTATTCAAATATGTGCACCCTTAACACGCCTTCTTGCGTAAAGATGACATTGTTTAGCGCCCCCACAGGGCAAAATATGCACAAAAAGTCATATTCTGCACCGAAAAGTGGCATGGGGATGATGCCCGCTCTGCCGAAAATATTGCCCAGCATAGTGCCTAAAACGGTGTGTCAAATAAGCCTCGCGCTGACTCACCCAGCCCAGTTGCCGCTTCGCCCCAGAAGCGTGCCGAAATATGCGAAACTGGAAGGATGAGCGAACACCCCCTCCCGAGCAGCATCCGCCCGCGCGCGGATCGAGCTACAGATCCCGCGCCCGGCAGCGCCGCAGGCCGCGAAAAACACGAAACCGGCGGCAAAACTGAGCAGCCCGCCGAGCACCTCATCAACGCGCTCGCGGTAGAAACCGGCATCGCCCCGCACCGCATCCGCGCCGCCGTGGCGCTGCTCGACGCCGATAACTCCGTGCCCTTCATCGCCCGCTACCGCAAAGAAGCGACGGGCGCGCTCACCGACACCCAGCTGCGCACCATCCAGTCGCGTCTGGGTCAGCTCCGCGCCCTCGAAGAGCGCCGTAACCGCGTGCTCGAAGCGCTCACCGAACGCGCCGACGAGGGCCTCATCGACCCGCTCACCCTGCTGCAGCTGCGTTCCTCGCTCATGAACGCCGCCACCATCGCAGACGTGAACGCCATCTACGCCCCCTACCGCAGCGAACGCGTGACCCGCGCCCAGATGGCACGCGCCGCAGGGCTTGATTCCCTCGTCGAAGACCTGCTGGAGGTGCCCCTCGCCGACGCGCACGCTATTGCCGCCGCGTACATTACCGACGGCACCGAAGACGACGGCGAGGAAGAGGGCATTGAAGCTGCTGAGGCGGAAGAAGCCCTGCAGATTCACAGCGCTGAAGAAGCCCTCGACGGCGCCCGCGCAATCCTGATTGACCGCGCCCTCACCGACCCGGTGCTGAGCGAAAAGCTCCTCAAGCGCCTGCGTGAGGGAGGCGTGATTGAGTCCCGCGTGATTGCCGGTCAGGAAAGCATTGGTGCGAAGTTCTCCGACTATTTCGCCTTCTCGGACCGTATTCGTTCGATTCCGCCGCACCGCGTTCTGGCGCTGCATCGCGCCAAGGACGCCGGCGTAGTGCGCCTCAAGGTGGATGTGGCACCCGCCCCCGTGGCGCTCAGCCGCCTGCGCGGTGCCGCCCGCGCCGAGGCAGAGGCCGCCGCCGAAAACTACGAGAACGTGCGTTCGGCATACGAGCGTGAAGTTGCCGCCGCGCTGCGCATCCCCGTGCAGGTGCTCAACACCGTCGACGACGAAGACCGCGTACTCGGCTGGCTCGCCGCCACCGTACGCACCGCATGGCGTAGCCACCTGCGCCCGCGCCTCGCCGAACGCATCCGCCACCAGCTACTCGACGCCGCCGCGCAGCACGCAACCGAGGTGTTCGCCTCCAACCTGCGCGATATTCTGCTCGCCGCACCCGCCGGACACAAGACCACCCTCGGCCTGGACCCGGGCCTGCGCCACGGCGTGAAATACGCCGTAGTCGACGGCACCGGTGAGCCGCTGCGCGTGGGTACCGTCTACCCGCACGCCCCGCGCAACCAGTGGGCAGAAGCACTACGCGAGCTCGCCGCCGCCTGCCGCGAGCACAGCGTGGAACTCATCGCCATTGGCAACGGCACCGCAAGCCGCGAAACCGACAAGCTCGCCAGCGAACTGATCCGCACCCTGCGCGAGGAAGGCGCAGAAGCACCCCAGAAGGTGACCGTCTCGGAGGCGGGCGCCTCCGTCTACTCCGCCTCCGCCCTCGCCGCCGCCGAGCTGCCCGACTACGACGTGACCGTACGCGGCGCCGTCTCCATTGCCCGCCGCCTGCAGGACCCGCTCGCCGAGCTCGTCAAAATCGACCCGCAGTCCATCGGCGTGGGTCAGTACCAGCACGACGTGCCGCCCGCCGCCCTGCGCCGTGCCCTCAACGACACCGTCGAAGACTGCGTGAACGCCGTGGGCGTGAACCTCAACAGCGCCTCCGTGCAGCTGCTCGCGCACGTGGCGGGAGTGGGCACCGCAACCGCCGAACGCATCGTCGCCTACCGCACCGAACACGGCGCCTTCGCGAACCGTCAGCAGCTGCTGAACGTGCCGCGACTGGGCGCGAAAACCTTCCGCCAGGCGGCAGGATTTATTCGCATCCGCGGCGGTGAGGAGCCGCTGGACGCCTCCGCCGTGCACCCTGAAGCGTACCCGCTCGCGCGCCGCATTATTGCCGACGCGCAGGCACGCAACGGCGCCCACTGGGTTGCCGGCGCCCTGGCTACCTCGGATGGGACCGACCCGCTCGCCGGGCTGAACCCCGCCGACTACGTGCAGGATAGCGATACTCAGGCGAGCGCAGACGAAGCCACCGCCGGCGTGTACACGGTCGAGGACATCTTCGCTGAGTTGCGCCGCCCCGGCCTGGATCCGCGCGGTAGCTTCCGCACCGCCCGCTTCTCCGAGTCCGTCTCGCACTTCGAGGACGTACGTCCCGGCATGGTGCTCGAGGGCACCGTCTCGAACGTGGCGGCATTCGGCGCGTTCGTGGATATTGGCGTGCACCAGGACGGCCTCGTGCACATCTCGCAGATGAGCCGCGGCTACGTGGCGAACCCGCACGATATTGTGCGCAGCGGCGACATCGTGCAGGTGCGCGTCGTGGAGGTCGACCCGGCGCGCCGCCGCATCTCCCTTTCCCTGCTGGTAGAGGACGAGAACTAGCGGGGGAGAGCACGAGCGTTCACTGACCTGTTGGGCAATCCGCGAATGATCATTCTCTAAAACCTTAGCTCCCGCAAGAGCACGCAAAAGCCCCGACAAGCACTATCCGTGCCTGTCGGGGCTTTATGTAGGTTCGATTCGAGCTCTACGCCCGAGCTGCACCTTAGAAGTCGATGTTCGCCGGGTCAGCGCCAATACGACCCTCGGGGGTGGAAAGCGCATCCACAGCCGCGATGTCCTCGGCGGTCAGCTTCACGTTCACCGACGCCAGGTTCTCCTCAATGCGGGAGGGGGTCACAGACTTCGGGATAGCCACGGTGCCCTTAGCCAGGTGCCACGCCAGCACAACCTGCGCGGGGGTTACGCCGTGGCGCTCCGCAATCTCAGCCAGCACGGGGTTCTGCAGCAGGTCACTACCGTTACCCAGCGGGCTCCACGCCTGGGTCGCGATGCCGTACTCGGCGTGAACGGCGCGCAGTGCCTCCTGCGAGAAATAGGGGTGCAGCTCAATCTGGTGGATAACCGGAACCACGCCGGTCTCCTCGATAATCTCGCGCAGCTGCTCCTCGGGGAAGTTCGAAACACCAATCGAACGAACCTTACCCTGCTTCTGCAGCTCAATCAGCGCACGCCAGGAATCCAGGTACAGGCCCTGCTGCGGCTTAGCCCAGTGAATCAGGTACAGGTCAACGTAGTCGGTGCCCAGCTTCTCCAGGGAAGCCTCGAATGCCTCGAACGCGCTCTCGTAGCCCTGGTCGGAGTTCCACAGCTTGGTGGTGAGGAAGATGTCCTCACGAGCCACGCCGGAGTTAGCGATAGCGCGGCCTACGCCCGCCTCGTTGCCGTAAATAGCGGCGGTGTCGATGTGGCGGTAGCCGATCTTCAGGGCGGTGCCCACAACCTTCTCCGCGACCTCGTCCTCAACCTGCCACACGCCGTAGCCCAGCTGCGGAATGGATCGGCCGTCGTTGAACTTTACGTTCGGTACGTTGTAGCTCATGATGCTCCTTAGAGTGGGGGAGGCGGTGCCTCCCGAAGAGTTGCTTTGGATAGTTCTACAAGGCTACGCCCCAGAGCCCCCGTTGAGAAGAGCCGGGCCAGAATCGGGCGTGAATCTAGCCTGAGGCGTAACCAGATGACAAAAAATGACGGGTGCTAGAAATACCGCTCAGCCCGGACGGCTACCGTTCTACGCCGGCGGGCTACCGCTCGACAGCCGGCGCAAAGAGCTCGCGCACATCCTCAGCCGTCACCGCCGCGGAGGCGAACTCACCCTCACCAACCACCGCATCGAAGAGCGCGGCCTTCGACTCCTTGAGCTGCATGACCTTCTCCTCGATGGTGCCCTCGGCGACCAGGCGGTAGACGTGCACCTCCTTGTCCTGGCCGATGCGGTGAATACGGTCCACCGCCTGCTGCTCGGCGGCGGGGTTCCACCACGGATCCATAATGAACACGTGATCCGCTTCGGTCAGGTTCAGACCGAAACCGCCAGCCTTGAGCGAAATGAGGAACACCGGCTCCTGACCGCTCGTGAACGCCTCGATGACCTCGGCGCGGTTGCGGGTCGAACCGTCCAGGTACAGGTGGCCGATGCCCTCCTCCGCCAGGCGCGCCGAAATGCTCTTGAGATAGCCGGTGAACTGGCTGAACACCAGCACACGGTGGCCCTTCTCGAGCAGGTCGGGTAGCTGCTGAACCAGGTAGTCGCGCTTGACCGACGACACCCCGGCGTAGGCGTCCGGATCAATCAGCGCGGCATCAAGCGCCAGGCGGCGTAGCAGAGTCAGCGACTGGAAGATCGTGAACCGGTTCTTATCCATATCCTCCAGCAGACCCAGCACCTTCTGGCGTTCACGCTGCAAGTGAGTGTCATAGATGCGGCGGTGACCGGGAGCCAGCGGTAGGTTCACGCGCGTATCGTTCTTCGCCGGAAGCTCCGCCGCCACCAGCTCCTTGGTACGGCGCAACATAATCGGGCGGATGCGCCGGCGCAGACGAGCAGCCGTTGCCGCGGCGTGCGCCGGGTCCTCACCGGACTCCGCCGGGCGAGCGTACAGGTCACGGAACGCACGGGCGGAGGGGAACAGACCGTCCGCCACAATTGCCAGCAGCGCCCACAGCTCCATGAGGTTGTTCTCAATGGGCGTGCCGGTCATCGCGATCTTGGTGCGGGCGGGCATTGCACGGGCGATGGACCAGGCGCGGGTGCCGGTGTTTTTGACGAATTGCGCCTCGTCCAGCAGGAGCGCCCCCCAGCCTTCGGGGGCGGAGAGTTCGCCCGTGAATTCGTCAACGGCGCGGCCCAGCGTGCGGGCGTAGCCGGTGTATGCGTCCTCGTCCATGCGCAGCAGCGTGTAGCTGGTCAGCACCAGGTGCGCCCCGGCAACCCGCTCGGCAAGTGGGGTCTTACCGGCGGTGGTTTCGGTGATGGTCACGACCTTCGCCTCGGGCAGGAAGCGTTCCGCCTCCGCCGCCCAGTTGGTGATGACGGAGGTCGGGGCAACCACGAGGAAAGGTGCGAACGGCTCGATGCTCTCACCGCGCTCGGTGGTACGTTCGGAGGCGGCACGGTGCTCCTCAATCGCGTGGGCGAGCAGTGCGAGAGCCTGCACGGTCTTACCCAGACCCATATCGTCGGCGAGAATACCGCCCAGACGCTGCTCGTACAGGAAGGACAGCCACTGGAAACCCTCCACCTGGTAGGGGCGTAGGGTCGCCTGCAGGCCGGTGGGTACCGGGCAGCTCGGAATAATCTGGCGGGAAGTCTTCTTGCGAGAGGTCTTCTGGAGTGCGGGGGAATCCTGAATATCCTTGTCAGATGCTTTTTCGGCACCCTTTTCGGAGTTCTCTTTGGCGCTCTCTTCGGCATCATCCAGGCCCTCAACCAGCTCCAGCAGTGAACGCACCTGAGCATCCCACCGCGCGGTCGTATGCACGCTCGCCGCCAGCGACTCCAGCTCAGAGAACAGCCCCGCCTGGTGACGGTTAATGCGCAGCTCACCGCCCGCATCGTCGAGTTCGCGAGCCTCCGCGATGAGGGTGCGCAGGGTCTTAAACTCGGGTCGACGCAGCGAGAAATAGGTGCCGTTACCGAGCAGAATACGGTCCGCCCCGCGGTCGAGCGCCTCAAAAATCTGTGCGAACGGCACGGTCCAATTATTGACCTTCACCGCAATGCCCAGGCCGAACCAGTCGCGAGAATTGCCCTCGCTCACGGTGATTTCAATGAGCGCGTCAGTTGCCTCCACGAACTGTGGCGGGGTGCCGTTAAAACGCACCTGAACAGCGGAAACACGGCGAAGCTTGGGCAGAATCGCGCTGAGCAGCTCGCGGGTTTCCCAACCTTCGATGTGGCGCTCCTCCAACCCGGAAAGCGCCGGATGGGCGGCAAGAATGGCACGTACCGAACGCAGTACGCGTGCCTCAAAACGCTCATCGCGAATCTCGCCGCCCTCTTCTCCGGGGTAGCCGAAAACGGGCAGGGACTGCACATCGGAAGCACCCGCAGAATCCTGCGCGCTCGCCTCCTGTGCGTTCGCCTCCTCTGCGCTGTCCTCCGCGAAGGGGCTCAGCGGGTACTCCCAGTGCCAGCTCAGCTGTGCGTCGTGGCGTACCTGCTCGTCAAAGCTGATTTCAAGCACCAGATGCGGCGGCTTCACGCGCGGCAGTGCCAACGCCGGGTCGGGGGTGAGCGAGGGAATGGAGCGGCTGAGCGCGGGCAGGTACTCCTTCTGGAACGTGGCGCGTTCCGCGGCGGGAATACGCACGGTTCCGGCGCTAATGAGCGATTCGGAGGCAGCATCGAGCGGCTCGACCAGGGGGATGAGCGCCAGCTCCACGCCCTCGGGCAGCTTGGGCACGGCGGGGGAGTAGCGAACCCGTTCACCCTGCGCCGGGGCGATTGTCGGTGCGCTATTCTCAGCTTCCTCAGCCGGCGCCTTCTGTACGTCCTTCTGCACGAAAGATTCGCGGCCCACTTCATCCAGTGCGCCGGGGCGCGCGGTCTTCCAGTGCACCGCCTTCGCCGCCTGCTCGTACTCCTGCTGAGCGAGCCCGCCCAAGGCAAAGAAGCCGGTGCGCGGGGTGCCGATGGGATGGCAGTGGGCGGCGGGCAGCCAGAGCTGGCGCAGTAGTTCGCCTTCGCGTCCTTCCCAGCTGAGCGCGGCTTGAAGCTGCAGACCGGCGCCTTCACCGGGCGCATCCTCGCTGGCTGTGGCGTGCAGGCGCACCTGCGCGGGGCTCAGCACGGCGTAGTTCACCTCGCGGCCGTTGACGAGCAGGGGCAGGCCAATATCCTCCGCGCGGGCGAGTACATCCCAGAGCAGAGTGGACGCCGCGGCACTAATCGAAATCCAGTCGCGGTGCGAGGAGTACATGTTCTGCCAGGGTCGGGCAATCGAGTAGAGCTCGGCGAAGAACCGTTCGTGTTCGGGGTAGATTTCGTGTCGTCCGACGGGTCCGCCCACGCTGGAGGCGAAGGTTTCCCAGCTGAGTCCGCCCTTGATCCAGCGGCCGGTTTTGGACGCCATGAGAGGTCGGGCGAGCAGGTTAATGCTGGGGGTTGCGCCGGGCATATTACGGCCGCGCGCGTAGGATCCGGAGACGCTCAGCGAGAAATCCAGGGCGCCGCTCACGCGCATCGAATCGATGCCTGCAAGGTCCTGACGTGCGGAAAGAACGGAGGAGAGGTCGCGTCGCCAGGCAGAAATCTTGGAGGTGGCACCGTCCAGCACGTTGGGGGAAGAGCCCAGCTCATTGAGTGCAAAGCTTCCCTGGGGGTTCCCGGGCTCGGCAGCCTCTGTATCGGGTGCGGGCAGCTTCGCAGCGGTGGTGAGAGCACCGGCGGCGCGCAGCGCCGCGAGCGGGTCGGCGGATTTCTTCGCCTCCGCAACGTCCGCGCTCTTTGAATCTGCGGCTCCCTTTGCAACTGATCCCATTGCATCTGCCGCGTCCTTCGCTGCGGTACCGGGTACGCCGATCGGTCCGGGGTGTTCGCTGAGTGCCTTTTTCGCTACGGAGGCGCGGTCGAGCGCGGTGAGCATGAGCGCTACGGCGTGCTTGCAGTCGGTGAGCACGGGGCAGGTGCAGCGGGCGGTGAAGGTTGCGGAGCCGCTGACGGCGGGGAAGAAGCGGACGGTCACTTCGTAGGGGATGATGGTGCTTCCGTTGACGAGCCCGGTGAGGGTTCGCTCGTCTTCGTCGTAGCTGTAGCGGATGACTTCGCGGTTGCGCTGGTAGGCGACGCCGCGCTGGTAGGTGCGGTGCCCGGCCTGGCGAATGATCTGCGGTACGGTGACGGGAATTTCGGGGAAGGGGTTGTTGGCGCTCACCAGCTCATTATCGCGTATTGTGCGGGCTTGCGCCTTGTCGCCGGTCATTTGCTGGCGGTTGCTGGGCTGGTTGCTGGGCTGACTGTCAGACTGGCTGCTGGAGCGACTATTGAGCGGTGGTTTGGGGTGTATTTCGTATTTGTGGTGGGGGGAGTTTTTAACGCATAAAAACACCGGTATTCACATAAGATATTCCGCGCAGTATCAAAAATTCACGCCATTTAAAACGTTTTCACAAGCCAAAATGCTAATAATCTAAATCTCTTTCACAAAACGCTTTACTTAACTTGAGAAAATGCTGTAAGCTAAACCCAGCTTCAAGAGTTTCGACTGATAAGCTCCGACTATGGTCGAACGCCAACCCCATGTTCACGGGTGGCTCGGATGACGAAGCGGTTTGTATTCACCACCGGAATAACCGGTGGTAATTGGTACAGACAAGAGCAACGCGAAAGGATCGCGCCACTCACGGCGCAGGTTGTCATATGTACAACGGCTCTGCAACCGAAGCAGCAATCTCTCTGAACCCCTCCCGCTCCTACCAGGAAAGCCTGCGTGCCGCAGCTGTCCCCGCGCGAGGCGGATACACCGCAGTCAGCATTGACGATTACTCCCGCATTTCTTCTAAGCGCGACGAGTTCCTGAACTTCCTTCTTCTGCCGAACCCCGAGGGCATCCCCGCTATTGAGTACGCCGGTCTGCGCGTAGCGTAGCATTAGGGGTATGAATTTCTCCGGTATGCTCCTGGACTCCGACGTTCTTGCGGAGATCCGTAAGGCGGATCCAGACCCCGCCGTGGTCGCTTTTCTGCGCCGCCGCTCGTTCCGGCACATGTACATTTCTGTGCTGAGTATTGGCGAGCTGAAGGGCCTGTACCCCTACCCGGAAACTGATCGCTGGATTACCGAACTTCTTGAGCGCTTTGGCGACCACGTTATTAATGTGGATGCGCGCGTGAGCCTCGAGTGGGCTGGCCGTCAGGCGCCGCGCGGCGTGCATGCTGTGGGTCGTGATGATGCCGGTCCGCTGCCTACCGCCGCCCTGGAGGGTCTGATGGCGGCGAGCGCGAGCGCCTATGATTTGGAGCTGATTTCTTCTAAGGCGCAGGTGTACCGCGCCTGGGGTGTTGAAGCTTCCAACCCGTGGACTGAGGATTAAAACTTTGCCGGATACGCGCCCTCGCGTGCGTGTCTGTATGAATACCTGTGTGAATAGTTGTGAGAACCCGCTTTCGAGTGTTAATCGGAGGCGGGTTTCGTCGTTAATTCGTGGCATGATTGAAGGACGATGAAAAGCACCTCACCTATCTCGCGTTATTCCATGCCCATGCCTCTGTGGCTTCAGGGTGTTGTTGAGCTAATTGTTACTGCCCTGTTCTCTGCGCTTGCTGTGTTTGCGGCGATGTCTGCCGTGTGGGCGACCAAGGGTTTTGGCGACATGGAGTTCTCCTCCGTGGCCGCCATGTCGGCGCACCTGTGGCTTCTGATTCACGGTGTTCCTTTGGATCTTGCGGCTGCTTTTGGTGCTTCTGCCGGCACGATGACGCTGGTGCCGCTGGGTTTGAGTGTTCTGCCTCTGCTGCTCTGTTACCGTTCGGGTCGTCGCCTGGCGCGCGCCTCGTATGAGGGTGAGTTTTTGATTCCGGTGCTGTCCGGTTCGGTGACGTATGCGCTGATTAGTTCGGCGATGTACGGTTGGGCGAGCCCGCATCCGCAGCCTCTTCAGGCGTTGAATGCTGCCCTGGTGCCTTTGGGTATTGTGGTGGCTGGTCTGATGTGGGGTGGCTACCGTGAGGCGCGTTCGCTCTCGCGCATGGTGGGTGTTGATACTGCGGAGCAGATTTCGCAGATGAGTCAGTATTCGCGTTGGGCGGGTTCGTACGCCTGGGCTGTGGTGCGTGCTGCGGTGGTTGCTTTTGTGGCGCTGGTCGGTCTGGGCGCGGTGCTTTTGGGCATCGGTATTTTGGCGGGCTGGTCGCAGATTGTTGCCACCTACCAGGAGCTGCACGCGGGCGCTGTGGGTGATACTGCGGTGACTTTGCTGCAGCTGGGTTTCTTGCCGAACCTGGTGATTTATGCGATTGCGTGGTCGACCGGTGCCGGTTTCTCCTTTGGTGCGGGTACCTCGGTTGGTTTGACCAGTAGTGATGCCGGTACTTTGCCGATGCTTCCGATTCTGGGCGCTGTGCCCGAGTCGATGGGCACGTTCGGTCTGGTGGGTCTGCTGGTGCCGCTGGGTGCCGGTGCGATTGCTGGCTGGTGGTTCTTGCGTGAGGGTGAGGATCACCTGGATGAGTGGGTTGCCCTGAAGGTTCCGTTCCGCCCGCTGTCTGCGCTGATTTCTGCGGTGGTGCTGGGTGTGATGACCGGTATTATGACGTCGTTTGGTGCCCTGTGGCTGGGCTGGATTTCGTACGGCTCCCTGGGCATTGGTCGTTTTACGGAGGTTGGTGCTGAGCCGCTGACTTTTGCGGCGCATACCGCGTTGACGGTGGGTGCCGGCGTGACTTTCGGTATGTTGCTGAGCCGTGCCCTGGTGCCGGATAGTAGCCGTGAGCTGCCTCGTTTTGCGGATGAGCGCCCGAACCTGGGCGAGCGCCTGATGAGCTTTACCGCCTCGACCCGTGAGCGTTTTGCCCAGAGCTGCGAGCGTTTTGCACAGCACCGTGAGCAGCGTGCGCAGGCGCGTGCGGAGCGTATGGAGCGTGAGGCTGAGGAAGCCGCCGCACGTGAAGCGGCTGAGCGTGAAGCAACAGAGCGCGAGGCGGCTGAACGTGAAGCTGAGGAGGCGGCACGCGCACAGACTTCCGAGAACGTTGCTGAGCCTGAGCAGTCTGTTGTATCTGAGGTGGCGACCGGTCACGTTCCCGTGCATCCGCAGGAGCCGGTGGTTGCCGTCCCCGTGGAGGCGACCGAGCAGCTGGCGCAGCGCGCGGCGGCGGACGCTTTCGCCGAGATTGTTGCAGAACACGAAGAGGTAGCTGAAGAGCCCGCCTCCGAAGAGGCTATTGCCGAAGAGAGCTCTGCTGAGGAGTACGAGCCGATTGAGGCCGTTCAGCAGGTCGATTACCTGCACTCTGCTCACGCTGACTCTGCACAGGTGGAGGACTACGAGAGCATCGAAGCATCCGCCGAGCCCGCATCCTACGACCCCGCCCTGTACGCGCATGACCCCTCCGAGGAGGAGACTCGCGAGCTGATTCAGGAGCCCGTCTACGAGGCTGCTGAACCTGCGGAATCTCAGCGCGTATCTGTCACTGACGAGTCTGCAGAGCAGGCGCCGCGTTCTAAGGGTCGCGCGAGCCGCATTATGGCGTACTTCGGCTTTGGTATTGAACAGCCCGCCGCGGCGCAGGGTTCCGAGTCCGCAGAGGGTACCCACGCTGAACCCGCCCCGCAGGATTCCGCTCAGGACCGCGCCAACGACCGCGCGCAGAAACGTGAGGCGAAGAAGGCGGCTAAGGCGGCACGCAAGAAGCAGAAGAACGGCCTAGAGCGTGATTTTGTGGACCGCGAGCTGGATGTCCTCTCCGCCGATCAGGCGATGAGCCGCATCTTTGAGGTTCGTAGCCAGACCGGCATCCTTCCGCTGGTGACCGATGAGGCGTCTACCGTGGAGCTGCCCCCGCTGGATGTCAGCTCCTCGAAGCCCCAGGGCTCTAGCGCGCCGAAGAAGAACTAGAGCTGGACGCGCCGGTGAGCTTGTCCATCGTGCCCTGGAACTTCTGATCGCAGGTGTACATGTCGGTCTGAGTCAGCGCGGCGGCGCGGCACTCGCGGTACTCCTGCGCGCCGGGCATGAAGGCAAGACCAATGCCACCGAGCAGGGTCATTGCGCCGTAGATGATGCTGACGCCCGCGGCAATGTAGAAGAACCAGGGGCCGCGGTAGATTGCGGTGCGCACGATCGCGATGATGCTCAGGGTGATGCCGACCAGTGCGAAGAGGAAAAGCGCCAAGAAGAGCGGCATCGTGGAGAGCACGAAGGATGACGCCGCAAAAATCACCAGCGCGGCAACAATCAGCATGAGTGAGGTGCGAATGTTCGCCTTCTGCTGCTCGACGGGGTCGATGGGCTTGCGAGGCTTCTTGCCATGAGGCGCCCGATGCGGCGGCATCATGTTTTGAGGTGCCTGCTGCGGCGCTCGCGGGGGAACCTGCTGGTTCTGCGGTGCGCCGTTGTTCGGGGTGGGCTGTTGCGGCGTGTTGTTCGGTGCGTTGTTCGGAGTGTTCTGCGGGGGAGTAGACATACCTATAAGGGTACCGTCCCGCTCGTCTGTGACCTATTGAGTTCGCGACCTGTTGAGTTTGCGCCCAGTAAACCCTAGCAAGCCCCAGCAAACCCCTATGAACTCCAGCGAACCCCGGTGAGGATTCGTCCCGCCGGGGTTTCTTCGTATTCACCTTTGGGTTTTGGGTGCGTTGTGAACCTCGTACCCCTTTGGATAAGGGTGTGAGATGGGTTATACTAGTCGGGTGCGAATTGTGGTTATGGTATCCGGCTCCGGAACGAATCTTCAGTCCATCCTCGACGCCGTAGCGGCGGGCGAGCTTCCCCTCGAAATTGCGGCAGTGGGCGCCGATAAGCCCTGTCTGGGCATCGAACGTGCCCAGGCGGCAGGTGTACCCACCTTCCTGGTGCAGCCCGGCGACTACGCCGACCGCCCCTCCTGGAACCGTGCGCTGGAAGAAAAGATTGCCTCCTACGAGCCCGATTACATTGTGTTCGCCGGCTTCATGCGCATTGTTGACGCGCAGCTGGTCGAGCGTTTCAGCAACCGCATTATTAACACTCACCCCGCCCTGCTGCCCTCCTTCCCGGGTGCGCACGGCGTGCGTGACGCCCTGGCGCACGGTGTGAAGATTACCGGCCTGACCGTCCACTTTGTGGATGCGGGCGTTGACACCGGCCCCATTCTTGCCCAGGCGGCAGTGCCCGTTCTGGATGATGACACCGAAGAAACCCTGCACGAACGCATTAAGGTGCAGGAGCGCCGCCTGCTCGTGCAGACCATCGCGTCTCTCGCTGAATCTCACGGCGCTGCATCTGATAGCTAATTCCGCCCACTAAATTTTTCGCGGCGGAATGAGCCGAGCTCAAACCCCGCCGCCCATACACGTTCCGTTGTGGCACCCGCGTACCCTCGAGGATCCGGTGCACAGCGGCGGGGAATACCCCCACGCATATCCTGCCCTTCTTCGCGGGTAGGCTACGTCCATCCACCAGCTGTGCCGCCGAGATCCGGCGTGCACGTCTAAAGCATCGGAGTATTTGTGTCTCTTATTGAGCTCGATCGCGTGCCCCTGCGCCGCGCCCTCATTTCCGTCTACGACAAGACCGGTCTGGAGGAGTTCGCCCGCGGCCTGCACGAGGCTGGCGTTGCGCTGGTTTCCACCGGTTCGACCGCAGCAACCATCGCGGCAGCAGGCGTACCCGTCACCGAGGTCACCGAAGTTACCGGTTTCCCCGAGTGCCTCGAAGGCCGCGTGAAGACCCTGCACCCGCGCATCCACGCAGGTATTCTGGCTGACCGCCGCAAGCAGGAGCACATCGACACCCTCGGCGAGCTGGATGTCGAGCCTTTCGACCTGGTCGTCGTGAACCTGTACCCCTTCGTTGAGACCGTCGCATCCGGTGCCGGTCAGGACGCCATCATCGAGAAGATTGACATTGGCGGCCCCTCCATGGTTCGTGCAGCTGCGAAGAACCACGACGCTGTCGCTATTGTTGTGGATCCCGCCGATTACGCACGCACCGTTGAGGCCGCTAAGAACGGTGGTTTCTCCCTGGATGAGCGCCGCCGCCTGGCCGCCGGCGCTTTCGCCCACACCGCCGCATACGATACCGCCGTGGCTACCTGGACCGCATCCCAGTTCCTGCAGGATGAGGACGCTAACTTCTGGCCCCCGTATGCCGGCCTGGGCTTCGAGCGCAGCGAGACCCTGCGTTACGGCGAGAATCCGCACCAGCGTGCCGCCCTGTACGTTGACCCGGCTGCAGCCCCCGGCATTGCTCAGGCGGAGCAGCTGCACGGTAAGGCGATGAGCTACAACAACTATGTTGACGCTGACGCCGCTCTGCGTGCCGCATACGACTTCGACGAGCCCGCTGTTGCCGTTATCAAGCACAACAACCCCTGCGGTATTGCTGTGGCAACCCCCGGCGCGGCTGACCCCATTGCGGACGCTCACGCGAAGGCGCACGCTTGCGACCCGCTGTCCGCATACGGTGGCGTGATTGCCGCTAACCGCCCCGTGACTGCCGAAATGGCACGTACCGTCAAGGGCATCTTCACTGAGGTTGTTGTGGCTCCCGGCTACGAGCCCGAGGCACTGGAGATTCTGCGCGAGAAGAAGAACCTGCGCCTGCTGGTGCTGCCCGAGGGCTTCGCCCGCGAGGCTATCGAGTACCGCCCCATTTCCGGTGGTGCGCTCTTCCAGGAGGCTGACCGCCTGCAGGCTGAGGGTGACGACCCGAAGAACTGGACCCTGGTTGCCGGTGAGGCTGCTGACGAGGCTACCCTGCGCGACCTCGAGTTCGCGTGGCGTGCGCTGCGTTCGCCCAAGTCCAACGCTATTCTGCTTGCCGATAACGGCGCTGCTGTGGGCATCGGCATGGGCCAGGTGAACCGCGTGGACTCCTGCAAGCTCTCGGTTGAGCGTGCGAACACTCTCGGCGGTGAAGGTAACGAGCGTGCTCGCGGTGCGGTTGCAGCATCCGACGCGTTCTTCCCCTTCGCTGACGGCCTGCAGGTTCTGCTGGACGCTGGCGTGCGTGCCGTTGTGCACCCGGGCGGTTCGATTCGTGATGAGGAAGTTATCGAGGCGGCTAAGGCTGCCGGCGTGACCATGTACCTGACCGGTACCCGCCACTTCTTCCACTAAAAATGTGTAGCGGGCTCAGCCTACGCTGAGCTGCCTGCCGTGAGCGGGGCATTCCGGGTGAACCTTCTGGGGAACCCGGGGTGCCCCGCTTTTTCGTGCTTGCTACTTAGGACGCCCGCAGGGCATCCGTATTGTGGGCAAGCAGATTTATAGAATTTTTGCTCTATTTTGCGCCGAATTTGCGCGTGAGGGCGCGTCAACGGTGACCCGGATGCGCACGGATCGGCTAAAAGTTCGCTAGGATTAGGTTGTGCCTAAAGTCAGCGAAGAATACAAAAAGAACAGGCGTTCTCAGATTGTAGAGACCGCCCGCGAATGCTTCATCAAGCACGGTTATCAGAAGGCTTCGATGAGCGACATTATTGCGGCCACCGGCCTGTCTGCTGGAGCAATCTATAACCACTTCTCCTCCAAGGATGAGATTATCCTGGCGGCAGCCCGCATGGACATGGCGCCCTTCGACCGCATCCGCGCCGAACAGCCCTGGGACTACGTGTTCGGGTGCCTGAAGGTGCTGGATACCCCCAAGATTCGCCGTCACCTGCTCGTCACCTGGGGTGAGGCTGTGGCAATGCCGCAGCTGGCGACCGTGGTTTCTGAGCAGCTGAGCTACCTGCGCGATCAGTCCCTGGAACGCTACCGCGCCTGGGGTGCCGCTGAGCTGGACTTCACCGAAGAGGAGCTCGAAGAGTGGCTGACCGTGATTGGTGCCGCGGTGCTGTCGGTGCTGACCGGTTACGTGGTGCAGACCCAGCTGGTGGCTGGCGGTAAGAAGGAGAGCGCTCGCGAGGCGTACCTGGAGTATGCCTCCGCTATTCTGCGTCAGGCGTAGGGTTCACCGGCTCCGAGCCGCTTTGCCGATGGGTCCGTTGGTGTGTGCTGTGCACCCCGCGGTGGTACCGTACCGGCGCCGTAAAACTTCATCTTGACGCATCTCAAAGCCCGTTTTCCTTCTCGAAGGAAAGCGGGCTTTACGGTATTATGAGGTGTATCTCATATTTTTTCATTCGGGATTTTCAGTTGGAGGCGCCCGCCGCCTCCCGAAGACCGCCCGGCACACGCCGCGGCAACCCCGATGATGAGCGACCAAAGATAACGCAAAAACACTCCCAGGAGCGTAATGACCGAGCAGAAGATCCTCGAGATGCCCCTCGCCGACCTCGACCCCGAGGTTGCAGAAGCCATTGAGCTGGAGCGCAAGCGCCAGCAGAACACCCTCGAGATGATTGCATCCGAGAACTTCGTCCCCCGTGCCGTCCTCGAAAGCCAGGGCTCGGTACTGACCAACAAGTACGCTGAGGGTTACCCCGGCCGCCGCTACTACGGTGGCTGCGAATTCGTTGACATCGTCGAGGACCTCGCTATTTCTCGCGTGAAGGAACTCTTCGGCGCTGAGCACGCTAACGTTCAGCCCCACTCCGGTGCGCAGGCTAACAACGCCGTCATGCACGCACTGCTGAACCCCGGCGACACCATCATGGGTCTGTCCCTGGCACACGGCGGCCACCTGACCCACGGTATGAAGCTGAACGTCTCCGGCAAGCTGTACAACGTTGTCGCCTACAGCGTGGACGAGAACGGCTACGTTGACATGGATCAGGTGCGCGAGCTGGCCCTGGCCGAGCGCCCCAAGCTGATTATCGCCGGCTGGTCCGCGTACCCCCGCCAGCTGGACTTCGCCGCATTCCGCGCGATTGCGGACGAAATCGGCGCGTACCTGTGGGTGGACATGGCACACTTCGCGGGCCTGGTGGCTGCGGGTCTGCACCCGAACCCCGTCCCGCATGCACACGTGGTCTCCTCCACCGTGCACAAGACCCTGGGCGGCCCCCGCTCCGGCTTCATCCTCTGCACCGAGGAACTGAAGAAGAAGATTGACTCCGCTGTGTTCCCCGGCCAGCAGGGCGGTCCGCTCATGCACGTGATTGCTGCGAAGGCTACCGCGTTCAAGGTTGCCGCATCTGACGCGTTTAAGGACCGTCAGAAGCGCACCGTTGAGGGTGCACAGATCCTGGCAAAGCGCCTGCTGCAGCAGGACGTGAAGGACGCCGGCGTTTCGATTGCATCCGGCGGTACCGACGTTCACCTGGTGCTCGTTGACCTGCGCAACCACGCCCTCAACGGTAAGGAAGCGGAGGACCTGCTGCACGATGCCGGCATTACCGTCAACCGTAACGCTGTGCCGAACGACCCGCGCCCGCCGATGGTGACCTCCGGTTTGCGTATCGGTACCTCCGCGCTGGCGACCCGCGGCTTCGACGCCGAGGGCTTCACCGAGGTTGCCGACATTATCGCCTCCGTACTGCTGCCGAACCCGGACATCGCCGCGCTGCGTGCCCGCGTTGAGGCACTGTGCGCCAAGTACCCCCTCTACCAGGGTAGCGAGAACTGGTAGACCCATGAATGACCCCGTTCGCTCAACATCTCCTCGTGGGTGCTGAGCGGGCGGGGTTATTTCGCCCTCTTACTTTTTGCCGCTCTACCCGCCACGTCCATTGAGGGATGCGGCGGGGGAGTGGCACCTCCTAGGCACACACCCTAGAACTCAACACACAGACCATCCGTTTCGGCGAACCCGCCGCAATCTATGGAAGGAAAAACAATGCCCCAGATTCTAGACGGTAACGCAACCGCCGCAGCCATCAAGGAAGAGCTGAAGGAGCGCGTCGAGGCGCTGAAGGCTAAGGGTATTACCCCCGGCCTGGGTACCGTCCTGGTCGGTGACGACCCGGCATCCCGCTCGTACGTGGGCGCTAAGCACCGCGACTGCGCAGAGATCGGTATTAACTCCATCCGCGTGGACCTGCCCGGTGACATCACTCAGGAAGAGCTCGACGCAGAGATTGACAAGCTGAACAACGACCCGGCGTGCACCAGCTACATTGTGCAGCTGCCCCTGCCCAAGCACCTGGACACCAACCGCGTGCTGGAGCGCATCGCCCCCGAGAAGGACGCTGACGGCCTGCACCCGACCAACCTCGGCAAGCTCGTGCTGAACGTTTCTGAGCCGCTGGATTCCCCGCTGCCCTGCACCCCCAACGGTGTGATTGAGCTGGTGAAGCGCCACGGCATCGACTGGAACGGCAAGAACGTTGTGGTGCTCGGCCGCGGCATTACCGTGGGCCGCCCGCTGGGTCTGCTGCTGACCCGCCGCGAGGTGAACGCGACCGCAACCCTGGCGCACACCGGTACCGAGAACCTGGACGAGGTGCTGCGCGAGGCTGACGTCATTGTCGCCGCTGTGGGTGTTCCGCACGTGCTGAAGGCTCACCAGGTTAAGGACGGCGCAATCCTGCTGGACGTCGGTGTTTCCCGCGCTGAGGACCCGGAGACCGGTAAGAAGAAGCTCTTCGGCGACGTCTCTCCGGAGGCGGCTGAGAAGGCGTCCTGGGTTTCCCCGAACCCCGGTGGTGTGGGCCCGATGACCCGCGCGGAGCTGCTGGTGAACGTGGTGGAGACCGCGGAGCGTCAGGCGGCATAAGGCTCGCAACGTTTCAGAGCTGATAACTCA
>NZ_CAXOMR010000030.1:0-26009 GCF_964210535.1 Rothia mucilaginosa | reverse complement strand
CGTGATCGCTGAGGCAATTTCCGAGGAGGTTACTTCAAAAGGATTACTCCACGGTCACGGACTTTGCGAGGTTACGCGGCTGGTCAACGTCCAGGCCCTTAGCTTCTGCCAGTGCGCATGCGAAGATCTGCAGGGGCACGGTTGCCAGCAGGGGCTGCAGCAGCGAGGGGCATGCCGGGACGGTGATGAGGCGGTCTGCGTAGGGCTTGACTGCCTCGTCGCCTTCCTCGGCGATGACGATGGTGAAGGCGCCGCGTGCGCGCACTTCCTGGATGTTGGAGACGACCTTGCCGTGCAGGGAATCGCGACCGTTTGCGGAGGGAACCACTACGATGACCGGCTGGCCTTCATCGATCAGTGCGATGGGGCCGTGCTTGAGCTCGCCTGCTGCGAAGCCTTCAGCGTGGATGTAGGTGATTTCCTTGAGCTTGAGCGCGCCTTCCATTGCGACGGGGAAGCCCACGTGGCGGCCGAGGAAGATCACGGAGGAGGCATCCTTCATTTCGACGCCCAGTTCCTTGACCTGGGTGTCGTTGTCGATGACCTTCTGAATCTTTGCGGGCATGTTCTGCAGCTCGGCGAGGATCGATGCGATTTCGTCCTTGTACTTGTTGCCGCGCAGCTGTGCCAGGTACAGACCGAGCAGGTATGCTGCGGTGATCTGTGCCAGGAATGCCTTGGTGGATGCCACTGCGATTTCAGGGCCTGCGTGGGTGTACAGCGCAGCGTCGGATTCGCGGGGCAGGGTCGAGCCGTGGGTGTTGCAGATGGAGATAACCTTTGCGCCCTGTTCGCGTGCGTGACGCACAGCCATCAGGGTGTCCATGGTTTCACCGGACTGCGAGAGTGCCACGATGAGGGTCTTCTCGTTCACGATGGGGTCGCGGTAGCGGAACTCGTGTGCGAGCTCGACCTCGGTGGGGATGCGGCACCAGTGCTCGATGGCGTAGCGTGCCACCTGGCCTGCGTATGCTGCGGTACCACATGCAACGACGATGATCTTGTCGATTGAGCGTAGCACCGAGTCGTCAATGTTCAGCTCGTCGAGGGTCAGGTTGCCGTTCTCGTCGAGGCGGCCCATGAGGGTCTGCTCAACTGCGGTGGGCTGCTCGTGGATTTCCTTCTCCATGAAGGAGTTGTAGCCGCCCTTTTCGGCTGCTGCTGCGTCCCACTCGATGTGGAAGGGCTTGCCCTCTGCGGGGTTGCCTTCGAAGTCGATGATGGAGTAGTCGGTGCCGGTGATGGTCACGATCTGGTCCTGACCCATCTCGACGGCTTCCTTGGTGTAATCAATGAACGCGGAGACGTCAGAGCCGAGGAAGTTCTCGTTCTCACCCAGGCCGATGACCAGCGGGGAGTTGCGGCGGGTTGCCACAACGCGGTCCGGGTGGTCGGCGTGAATAGCCAAGATGGTGAAAGCACCTTCCAGGCGGTTGGACGCGATGCGTACTGCCTCGGTGAGGTCACCGGTACCGAGCTTGTTGTAGATGCTTGCAATGGTTGCTGCAGCTACCTCGGTGTCGGTCTGGGATGCGAACTCTACGCCTTCGGCGAGCAGTTCGGCACGCAGTTCTGCGAAGTTTTCGATAATACCATTGTGTACGACGGCGAGGCGGCCGTTGTCGACAACGTGGGGGTGAGCGTTGTTGTCAGTGGGTCCACCGTGGGTTGCCCAACGGGTGTGACCGATGCCAATCTGGGAGTCCGGCAGGGGGTGTTCCTTGACCTCGTTCTCAAGGTTCAGGAGCTTGCCTGCCTTCTTACGGAATACGATGCCGTCGGGGCTTACAACTGCCACGCCAGCAGAGTCATAGCCGCGGTATTCCTGGCGGCGCAGACCTTCGAGGACCACATCGTATGCGTTGTGATCAAACTTGTTACCGTCCGGAGCAGTGTCCAGACCTACATATCCTACGATTCCACACATGTTATAAGTTTATCCCACAAGTATCCAAATATGCGCACGGTGAAATACCGTTATGCGTCACGTCCAATTGAGCTTTTCCTGTCTTTTTCGGTTTTTATCCTTTTTGTCTGTGTTTTTATTTCTTCTCCCCCACTGCAGGGGTAGGTATTTTCCCCGGGGGCTGAAAGTTCGTACACTTAGATAAATGAGCACCGCACCGTATTTTTCTGGCGATGACCGCTTCATGCATCTTGACCGTTCCCGCTGGTCGCACCTAGCCGATGAGATTTCTGTTCCCCTCAGCGCTGAGGAAATTGAGTCTCTTCGTGGTCTGGGCGAAACTGTCGACCTTGAGGAGGTGCAGCGTATTTATCTGCCGGTTTCCCGTCTTCTTAACCTGTATGTGACTGCTGCGTCTTCGCTGAACCATATGACGAATGAATTTCTGCATGTGTCTCAGCGCCGCGTGCCGTTCATTATTGGTGTGGCGGGTTCTGTTGCGGTGGGTAAGTCGACGACGGCTCGTATTTTGCAGGCTCTTTTGAGCCGCTGGCCTTCGACTCCGAAGGTTCAGTTGGTGACTACGGATGGTTTCCTATACCCGAATGCGGAGCTTCAGCGTCGCGGCATTATGCACCGTAAGGGTTTCCCGGAGTCTTATGATCGCCGTGCCCTGTTGAACTTTGTGTCGCAGGTGAAGTCCGGTGCCGAGCGTGTGGTTGCGCCGAAGTATTCGCATCTGTATTACGACATCATGCCGGATGAGCATATTGAGGTCACCGCACCGGATGTTCTGATTCTTGAGGGTTTGAATGTTTTGGCGCCTTCTCAGGCTGAGGGTCCGGAGACTTCCGATCTGACGCTGAGTGATTTCTTTGATTTCTCTATTTATGTGGATGCCCGCACTGAGGATATTGAGCGCTGGTATGTGAATCGTTTCTTGACGCTGCGTTCTTCGGCTTTTGCGAATCCGGAGTCGTATTTCAAGCGTTATGCGGAGCTGAGCGATGAGCAGGCGGTTGAGGTAGCGACCGGCATTTGGAAGAGCGTGAATGAGCCTAATCTGGTGCAGAATGTTTTGCCGACTCGTGCTCGTGCGCATTTAATTCTGCAGAAGGGTGCCGAGCATACCGTGGAGCAGGTTCTTCTGCGTAAGAACTAGAGGTTCTTTAGGTTTTTAGTGTTCGTGTGCGGCTTTTAGCCGGTATTGTGGTGCATTCTAGTAGAAGGCGCCGGAGGCTCCACTCCCTCGCTGGGTGGGTTTAGGCTTCCGGCGCTTTTTGTTTGCATCTACGCCATGATGAGGAGTTATTGTGTTGTCTCTGCACCGTACGTCTACCGCTCAGGAGTCTCTTAATGGTTCTGCGGTAAACCGCCGCACCCTCTTGGGTGCCGCTTTGGGGGTTGGCGGTACCGCACTATTGGCGGCTTGTGGTTCGCAGGGTGGCTCGCAGGGTCAGGGTGCCGCCTCGTCATCTTCTGCAGCGAGCGCTTCTGCCTCTGAGTCTGCGACGGCTTCGGCGGCTTCTTCTAGTGTCTCTTCCACTGCGGCAGCCTCTTCTGCCGCGCCCTCCCCTGTTGCTTCTGCAACCGGTGCTTCTGCCAGCGCTTCGACTTCTGCGAGCGCGTCTTCTACCCCGTTGGCTCTTGCTCAGCCTAGTGTTGAGTCTCAGCCGGACTCGTTGCGTTGCCTCGTAAATAAGATGCGCCCCTTTGAGCAACAGGACTGGGAGCCGAGTGACCTGGTGGAGTTCTACGGTCATCAATTGCGTGCTGAGGCGGCTAAGGCGGCGGACACGATGATTGATGCGGCGGCGACCGACGGCGTGACTCTGCTTGTTTCTAGCGCGTATCGTTCGTATGCGGTGCAGCAGCAGACCTATCAGTATTGGGTTTCGGTGAACGGTCAGCAGGTAGCGGACCAGTTGTCTGCGCGTCCCGGCTATTCGGAGCATCAGACGGGTTTGGCGATTGATTTTGCCTCTCCTGAAGGTTGCCGCTTGGAGGAGTGTTACCGCGATACGCTGGCTGGTCAGTGGTTGGCGAAGAATGCTCCGCGTTACGGATATATTTTGCGTTTCCCTGATGGTCGTCAGTCGGTGACCGGTTATCGTTTTGAGCCGTGGCATTACCGTTATGTGGGTGTGCAGATTGCTCAGGAGTATGTGTCTTCGGGTGCGAAGACTTTTGAGGAGTTTATCGGTACGGGTGCGGCACCCGATTATGCAAGTGCGAACTAGGCTCTGAGCTAAGTTTTTGGCTTTATCCGGTGCGCCGAGTGGTGAAGCGTGTCGTATTTCTGGCTTCCGTGTCAGAAATAAATAGGCATAGTAGATGCATATTTTTTCGTATACACACCCCGTAAATCCGCGGTTTTTCGCAGGTTTTAGAGATTTTTACCCATGCTTTATGTGACCTAGACCTTAAGTATTGAGTACCATAGAACCACTGTGAAGAAAAACACATGCTTTACAGTGAAAATTTTCTCAGAATATGGCATTTTGAACACCCGAAAGGCGCTATTCTATATCTCATGCTTAAGGGTTTTAAAGATTTTCTGATCCGCGGTAACGTCATCGACCTCGCAGTTGGTCTGATCATGGGTACCGCCTTCACCGCTGTGGTGACCGCACTTGTCCAGGCCGTCCTGATGCCGGCTATCTCCATGCTGGTTGGCTCCCCCAACTTCGATGAGTTCCTGGTCTTCGGCCAGATTAAGATTGGCGTCTTCCTGACCGCTGTTGTCAACTTCGTTCTGATTGCAACTGCTGTGTACTTCGCAGTTGTTGTGCCCGTTCAGAAGCTGACCGAACTGGCTACCAAGAACAAGGCTGAGGAAGAGGAAGAAGAGGAAGAGACCGAGATCGCACTCCTCAAGGAGATCCGCGACGCTCTGGCAAAGAAGTAATTTCTCTGTTTTCTAACACTAAGTTTCAAACCCCCGTATCCCCTGTGGATGCGGGGGTTTTCCACATCCTCTTTCCCCTGCGCCCAATCAAGATAACGAAGAAGGGCTGGGAAGATGTTACCTTCCCAGCCCTTTCTCGATCCTCCGCTAAGGAAGAATACGTTTAGAGTGCCAGTTCCTTAGCCACAACGTCAGCCAGCTGCTGAGCAACCTCATCAGCCTGCTCCTGAGTTGCAGCTTCAACCATCACACGCACCAGAGGCTCGGTGCCGGATGCACGCAGTAGCACGCGGCCGCTCTCACCCAGTACGCCCTCAGCCTCGCTCACAGCGGTAGCGAGCGCCTCATTGGTCTTCACAGCCGCACGGTCAACACCCTTGACATTGATCAGACGCTGCGGGGTGGGCTGCATACGGGATGCCAGATTCGAGAGGGTCTGACCGCTACGAGCCACCTCTGCTGCCAGCTGGATGCCGGTCAGCACGCCGTCACCGGTGGTTGCGTAGTCGCTCATGATAACGTGGCCGGACTGCTCACCGCCGAGGTTGTAGCCGTGCTCGCGCATGGACTCGAGGACGTAGCGGTCGCCAACAGCGGTACGGCCGAGGGTAATACCGTGCTCACGCAGGTACAGTTCCAGGCCCAGGCTACTCATTACGGTTGCGACGAGGGTGTCCTTTGCGAGCTTGCCTTCGCGCTTAGCGGCAACAGCCAGGATAGCCATGATCTGGTCGCCGTCTACCAGGTTGCCCTTTTCGTCAACTGCCTGGCAGCGGTCGGAGTCGCCGTCATGTGCGATGCCGAGGTCCGCGCTGTGCTCAACCACTGCTGCCTGCAGCTTCTCGGGGTGGGTGGAGCCCACACCGTCGTTGATGTTGGTGCCGTTGGGCTCTACAGCCAGTGCGATGACCTCTGCACCCAGTGCCTCGAAGGTTGCCGGGGACGCCGCGTAGGCTGCACCGTTTGCACAGTCCAGAACAATCTTCATGCCTGCGAGGGGCTTGCCATCGGGCACGGTGGAGACCAGGTGCTTCACGTAAGCCTCGGTACCGTTCTCCAGGGGCTTGACGGTACCCACAGCACCACCGGTCGGGTAGCGGAAGGACTTCTCGCGGTAAACGCGCTCAATAGCGTCCTCAACGGAGTCTTCCAGCTTCTGGCCGCCACGAGCCAGGAACTTAATACCGTTGTCCGCTGCGGGGTTGTGCGATGCAGAAATCATCACGCCAAAGTCAGCACCGGTGTGTGCCACCAGGTAAGCTGCTGCGGGGGTGGGGACAATGCCGGCATCCAGCACGTCAACACCTGCGCTAGCGAAGCCAGCCTTCATCGCAGAGACAATAAAGTCTGCAGAGGATCGGGAGTCATTTGCAATCACGGCACGGGGGCGTACGCCCTCTTCTACCGTGTCAAAGCCCAGAACAATAGAAGCCGCCTGCGCGAGCTCCATAGCCAGGGCGGGAGTAATTACATCGTTTGCCAGACCGCGTACGCCGTCGGTTCCAAAAAGTCGTTCAGTCACCCTTTTATTTTACGTTGTGCGTAACTCTGCTTAGGCGCATACACCGTAAATTCTTCATAATCAGAAAGTGATTTTCAGCGGCTACATATCTGCTTCATAGCTAATATTTCTGCAGACGCGCAAAGGTGCCTGCTCTCCGTTCCCGGGGTTGGGAAAAGAGAGACAGGCACCTTCATAATGCAAGCTATTTGGCGGCTCTATCGCCGTAGGGTTGAGTTTTTATTCTCCCCTATTTATCCACGCTTACTTGACGACGGGGAAGCCGTCGGGGGAGTCACCGGACTCGTCCTCGAAGACGTGTGATGCGGAGCGGACAATCAGCGAATCGAGCTCGCCCACAACTGCCTCATCCTTGGAGGGGTAGTCGAACTGGGTGAGCACGTAACGCATTGCTTCCAGACGTGCTCGCTTCTTGTCGTTGGACTTGATGACGGTCCAGGGAGCGTCACCGGTGTGGGTGTAGAAGAACATTGCTTCCTTTGCCGCGGTGTAGTCGTCCCACTTGTCCAGGGACGCCAGGTCGGTGGGGGAAAGCTTCCACTGACGAACCGGGTCGGTACGGCGGGAGGTGAAGCGTGCGAGCTGCTCTTCGCGGGTGACGGAGAACCAGAACTTGATGATGTGGATACCGGAGTTCACCAGCATGCGCTCCAGGTCCGGAACTTCGCGCATGAACTCGAAGTACTGTGCCTGGGTGCAGTAGCCCATAACGCGCTCAACGCCGGCACGGTTGTACCAGGAGCGGTCCATCAGGACGATTTCGCCGCCGGAGGGCAGGTGCTTGATGTAACGCTGGAAGTACCACTGGGTCTGCTCGATATCGGTCGGCTTCTCCAGTGCGACAACGCGAGCGCCACGGGGGTTCAGGTGCTCGGTGAAGCGCTTAATGGAGCCACCCTTACCTGCTGCGTCACGGCCTTCGAAGATGATGAGGATCTTCTGACCGGTGGACTTAGCCCAGAGCTGCAGCTTCAGCAACTCAATCTGCAGGGCACGCTTTTCCTTCTCGTATGCCTTACGGCTGAGTTTGGTGTCGTAGGGGTAACCCTTCTTCCATGCCTGAGAGGTTTCGTCGTCCTTCTTGTCCTTGCCGAGGGCGCGGGTGAGGGAAGCCATTTCGTCCAGCTCTGCCGAGTAGTCTTCAACGACGGAGGTACGGCGTGCCTGGGGCTTCAGGGCTTCCTTGATGGCCTGTTTCTTCTCAGAACCGGTGTGTGCGTGTGCGCCTTCAGCGGTGTGCTGGGGGGCTTCAGCCTGAGGAGCCTCCACTGCCTTTTCTTCGGGCTTGGTGGAGGGATTCTGCTCTGCCATGAGTACTCTTTTCTTCCTGTCTGCTTTGACTCTTTAACTCTACCGGGGTGCTCTTCAATGAACAAACGTAACAGTTATATGCACCCTATAACCTTGTAACGCTCACGGTGAGTAGATACGCAAAACGCCCCGAATCTCCCGAAGGAGAAGCGGGGCGTAACGCTTCGTGAAAACCAGCGATTAACGCTTGGAGAACTGCGAAGCCTTGCGTGCCTTCTTAAGACCAGCCTTCTTACGCTCGATGACGCGTGCGTCACGGGTCAGGTAACCAGCCTTCTTCAGTGCGGGGCGGTTGTTCTCGCGGTCAATCTCGTTCAGTGCACGAGCGATACCCAGGCGCAGAGCACCTGCCTGACCGGAGGGGCCACCACCGTTGATGCGTGCGATGACGTCGTATGCACCCTCGAGCTCCAGGAGCTTGAAGGGCTGGTTGACGTCCTGCTGGTGCAGCTTGTTGGGGAAGTAGTCTTCCAGGCTACGACCGTTGATGGTCCAGTTGCCGGAACCGGGCACAACGCGAACGCGTGCCACTGCTTCCTTACGGCGACCAACTGCTGCGCCTGCAACGGTCAGTGCCGGACGTGCTGCCTTAGCCGCTGCGGGGGCAGCGGACTCCGAGGTGTAGCTGGTCAGCTCTTCCTCGACTACGATCTGCTCTTCGTTCTGAGCCACGATTTCTCCTATTGTTTCTTCGTAGGCCCGAATTACTGGGCGACCTGGTTGAATTCGTAGGTCTTGGGCTGCTGTGCCGCGTGCGGGTGCTCGGGGCCAGCGTAGACCTTCAGCTTCTTGAGCTGCTGTGCAGCAAGCTTGTTCTTGGGCAGCATGCCCTTAACAGCCTTCTCAACCGCGCGAACGGGGTTGGTCTCAAGCAGCTCTGCGTAGTTCACGGACTTCAGACCGCCGGGGTAACCCGAGTGGCGGTATGCACGCTTCTGCTCGAGCTTTGCACCGGTCAGGGCGACCTTCTCAGCGTTCACGATGATAACGAAGTCACCGGTGTCAACGTGGGGAGCAAAAGTCGGCTTGTGCTTACCGCGCAGCAGGATAGCGGTCTGGCTTGCGAGGCGGCCGAGAACAACGTCGGTGGCGTCAATGACGTGCCACTGGCGCTCGACTTCGCCGGGCTTGGGAGTATAAGTGCGCAAAATATTGGCCTTTGTCTCGAAATGTACATACGGCGCTTAGTTGGGTATCGCGCCTTTTACTTACGTGCATGACGAACACCCGGGTGAGGACCGAGCTGCCGCCCGTTCTGCCCGTACTCTAGACCGCCTTAACGTCCTGCAACTAGACAGCGATTTAGAGCGCGCTCGGGTAGAACACGCACAACATATCAAGACTATACAGGACGTCGAGTGCTTAATCCACCGCCAAAGCCTTAAAAATAGGGCTTTTTTGCCTTAAACACATTTTAAATTCCATCCGTGTAATTCACCCGCGGTCGTTGCACCCCCCCCCCGCGGTGCTTCACGGAGCATGAGCAAGGTGACGAGGCTCAATATGCACAGGGCATTAAGCACTCTGTGCTTCGTGGTCCTCGCGCTTTGCTCGAGCACGCTCCGCCTGCACACCATAGAGCTCCGGCGCAGGGTAGTAAATCTCAGCCAGAGCGAGCGCGTGCGGAGGCGCCAGAGTCAGCGAAGCCTCGCGTCCCGGGTTCTCGATCCGCTCACGCAACCAGGCTGCATCTCGCTTACCGGTACCGTAGAGCACCAGCGCGCCGACGAGTGAACGCACCATATGATGGCAGAAGGCGTCAGCCACCACGCGCACCTCAATCAGCCCGCTTTCAGCGCGGGTAAAGCTGAGTTCCCGCAACTCACGAATCGTGGTCGCGCCTTCACGGGGTTTGCAGAAGGAGAGAAAATCGCGCAGGCCGAGTAGCTGCTGCGCCGATTCGTTCAGATTAGCACAATCCAGGTGCTCGGACACCGCCCAGGTGTAGGTACGGTGCAGAGGATTAAGACCGTCCGCCGCACCGTCTGCAATGCGATATACGTAGCGGCGACCGGTAGCCGAAAAGCGCGCATCAAAATCGAACGGCACTTCGCTCACGCGGTGAATCTGAATAGCGCCCTGCAAAATGCCGCGAACGTTCTTCGGAAGGTTCAGCTGCTCTTCCGCATCGTAAAGGCATCGTTGAAGAGCCCCGGTGAGACGGCGTCCCAGAGCGGCCGTCGGGTCGTCTTGCCCGGTTCGTCCCTGCAGGCGAGTCCAGTCCTCATCGTTCAGATCGCAGTGCAGGGTTTGGGCTTCTGCGTGGACTCCCGCATCCGTTCGACCCGCAACCACCACACGGTGAGGCGCCCGCAGAATCAGCTCGAGGGCGTTCTCGATAACTCCCTGCACCGTGACCAGGTTCGGCTGGGCTGCCCACCCGCTGAAAAGAGAACCGTCGTAAGCACAATCAATTCGCACGCGGTGCGTAGCGGTGAAGGGCTGCTCTTCGTAATTCTCTAAAGAAGTAGCGTTATGCATTGGTGTGCCTTTCAGCGGTAAAGGACGATTGAAGACTACGAACCGGCTCTTGGATAGCGAATACGCAAAGAACCGTGTCCTCTTAAGTATGCAGATACACCAATCCGCCACCCACAATAGTGGACGGCGGATTGACGTATTTTAGGCTTAGCCTATATCAGCTAGATTCCGTATTACTCGGAAACCTTCTGTGCTGCTGCGCCACCTGCGGGGGCGTAACCTGCAGCCTCTGCCGACTCAGCGGAGTCGAACCAGATCTCAGCCTTGGTGCTGGAGTACCAGCGGGAACCGGGCACGTGGTACTTCATGGAATCGGCGTTACCCTTAACCTCGAAGCCCTCGGGAGCCTCGCCGGACTCCAGGGGTGCGTGGGAACCTGCGGGCAGACCCTCAGCTGCTTCAGCCTTGGGAGCCTCAGCTGCCTTCTCAGCAACCTTGGTTGCCTCAGCAACTGCACCCTTGGTTGCAACGGGCTCCATGACGAGCTCGATGACTGCCATGGGAGCGTTGTCGCCCTTACGGTTACCGATCTTGATGATGCGGGTGTAACCACCGGGGCGCTCTGCCATTGCCGGAGCAATAACGGTGAAGAGCTCGTGCACGACGGACTTGTCGGTGATGGAACGCAGCACGCGACGGCGAGCAGCCAGGTCGCCCTTCTTACCGAAGGTGATGAAGCGCTCTGCCACCGGACGCAGGCGCTTTGCCTTGGTCAGGGTGGTGGTGATGCGCTTGTGCTGGAACAGCTGCGCCGACAGGTTGTTGAGCATGTGGCGCTCGTGGGTCGGGGAACCGCCGAGGCGGGGACCCTTAGTGGGAGTAGGCATAGTTAAATCTCCATAGTTGCGTTCCCTAACGCCCCAGCAGCGGAGCCTCTTAGGGAATCAAGTTTGACTGATCCCGGTGGAACCGGGTGAACTATTCGGTCGAAATTATTCGCCGGAACCGTCTTCGTCATCAAGCGGGCGTGCAGCAGGCTCGAAACCGGGAGGGGAGTCCTTCAGAGCCAGGCCAAGCTCGATGAGCTTTGCCTTGACCTCGTCAATGGACTTAGCACCGAAGTTACGGATGTCCATCAGGTCAGCTTCACTGCGGGTCACGAGCTCACCCACGGTGTGGATGCCCTCGCGCTTGAGGCAGTTGTAGGAGCGGACGGACATGTTCAGGTCCTCGATCGGCAGTGCCAGATCGGCGGCCATGGACTCGTCGGCGGGCGACGGGCCAACTTCGATACCCTCAGCTGCAATGTTCAGCTCACGTGCCAGGCCGAAGAGCTCGACCAGGGTGCTGCCTGCAGAAGCAACGGCGTCACGCGGTGCGATGGCTTCCTTGGTTTCGACGTCCAGGGTCAGGCTGTCGAAGTCGGTGCGCTGCTCAACACGGGTCGCGTTCACGCTGAAGGTAACCTTCAGAACCGGGGAGTAGATGGAGTCAACCGGGATGCGGCCAATCTCGCCATCGCCGACCTTGTTCTGAGCTGCAGTCACGTAGCCGCGACCGCGCTCGATAACCAGCTCAGCGTTGAAGTTTGCCGAGGCGTTCAGGGTTGCCAGGTGCAGTTCCGGGTTGTGGATCTCCACGCCAGCGGGAACCTCGATGTCGCCTGCGGTCAGTTCACCTTCGCCCTGCTTGCGCAGGTAGGCCACGACGGGCTCGTCGTTCTCAGAAGAGATGGAGAGCTTCTTGATGTTCAAGATGATCTCAGTGACGTCCTCGGTCACGCCGGGAACGGTGCTGAACTCATGCAGTACGCCATCAATGCGGACGCTGGTAACAGCGGCGCCGGGGATGGAGGACAGCAGAGTACGGCGGAGGGAGTTACCCATGGTGTAGCCGAAACCGGGCTCCAGAGGCTCGATGGTGAAGCGCGAGCGGTTGGGCGCTACGACCTCTTCAGTCAGAGTGGGGCGCTGTGCAATAAGCACTTTGTTTCCTTTCGGTGAGCTCCGCTATATGAGCCCACAGGTTGGGGAAAACATATCTTAGGAAGCAGACGGGTGTCTGTACTCTCCGGGTACAGCTCCGTGGAGTGTACCCGTCGAGGGATTAGGTCAGGGACCTAATTAGACGCGGCGGCGCTTCGGGGGACGGCAACCGTTGTGTGCAACGGGGGTAACGTCCTGGATCGAACCGACCTCGAGGCCTGCAGCCTGCAGGGAGCGGATTGCGGTTTCGCGACCGGAACCGGGGCCCTTGACGAACACGTCAACCTTGCGGACGCCGTGCTCCTTGGCGCGGTTTGCAGCAGCCTCAGCAGCCAGCTGTGCGGCGTAGGGGGTGGACTTACGGGAGCCCTTGAAGCCCATGTCGCCAGCGGAGGACCAGGAGATCACTGCACCGGTGGGATCGGTGATGGAGACGATGGTGTTGTTGAAGGTCGACTTGATGTGAGCCTGACCAGCAACGATGTTCTTGCTAACCTTGCGGCGGTTGGTCTTACGAGCTGCCGCAGCGCGAGTCTTGGGAGGCATTTTTGATTCTCCTACAAAGGTTTACTTATACGTTGGTCGGATAGAGATATCCAACAGAGCAACGTGTCTTACTTCTTCTTACCTGCGACGGTACGCTTCGGACCCTTGCGGGTACGTGCGTTGGTCTTGGTGCGCTGACCGTGAACCGGCAGGCCGCGGCGGTGGCGCAGGCCCTGGTAGGAACCGATTTCAACCTTACGGCGGATGTCAGCTGCAACCTCGCGGCGAAGATCACCTTCAACCTTGTAGTTGCCTTCGATGAAGTCACGAAGTGCCACGAGCTCCTGGTCGGTCAGGTCCTTGACGCGGGTGTCAGGGTTGACGCCGGTAGCAGCGAGGGTTTCGTGTGCACGGGTCTTGCCCACGCCGTAGATGTAAGTGAGAGCAACTTCCACGCGCTTTTCGCGGGGAATATCAACTCCAGCGAGACGTGCCATACTGGCTTCTCCTTGTTGTTTTCCAGAGGTCTATAGCATCACTGCCCGGGTTGTTCTGACCCGGTCCCCGGCCTCTGAGTCCGGAGGTATCCGAAGGCGCCTCGTTGGCGTTGCTTCGGAGCGGTGCCTATGACAATTCCACCCTCTTATAGGGCGGCTATGAAGTCAGCTGCTAGGGATTAGCCCTGGCGCTGCTTGTGGCGCGGGTTTTCGCAGATCACCATGACCACACCGTGACGGCGGATCACCTTGCACTTATCGCAGATCGGCTTAACGCTCGGCTTGACCTTCATCGCATTCCTTTTGATTGCAACTTGATTACTGGCGAGATAAGAGGTTCCCTCACTTACGTTGGGGAACTGCGTTATCCCTTTGAACACGATTTAAACGCCGCCAGGGGCGACGTTTATCTCGGGTTTACTTGTAACGGTAGACGATACGACCTCGGGAAAGGTCGTAGGGGCTCAGTTCCACTACTACTCGGTCCTCAGGCAGGATGCGAATGTAGTGCTGACGCATCTTGCCCGAGATGTGTGCGAGAACCTTGTGGCCGTTATCCAGCTCAACACGGAACATCGCGTTGGGCAGAGCTTCAACCACAGAGCCTTCAATCTCGATGACGCCGTCTTTCTTAGCCATATCCTCCGCTAACGTCGGTGCCCGTCGCAGGTGCGGCGGGCAAATGTATCTTCTGTTTGTGAGCTCACCGCGGTGAGGTGCTGGGGCGTTTTAAGGCGCACTTAACACTGGCACAAACAACCAACTGTTAACTCTACGGCAAAGACCCTGGAAAAACAACCGTGATTTTTATGACATCAGGCACTTAAGGTTTAAAAGGAAGAAGCCCCTCCCCCACTCTTAAGAAAGCCTTAAGGACTTCCTTGTGTGGGAAAGGGGCACCGTTTATCGGTTACAGCTCAGCCGCTTAGTCTTCCTTAGCAGCAAGCTGACCGCATGCGCCATCAATATCGGAACCGCGAGTATCACGAATAGTCGTCGGAATACCGTGAGCACGCAGACGCTCCACAAAGTTCTGCTCAACGCCCTTACGGGACGCCGTCCACTTCGAACCCGGAGTCGGGTTCAGCGGAATCGGGTTCACATGCACCCAACCGCGGCCGCGCTGCGCCAGCTTCTTACCCAGCAGATCCGCGCGCCAACCCTGATCGTTAATATCGCGAATCAGCGCATACTCAATGGAAACGCGGCGGCCGGTCGTACGGTAGTAGTCGTACGCAGCGTCCAGGGTCTCGTCGACCTTCCAACGCTGGTTAATCGGGATCAGCTCATCACGCAGCTCATCATCCGGAGCATGCAGAGACAGCGCCAAAGTAATGGGCAGCTTCTCCATCTCAAACTTGCGAATACCCGGCACCAAGCCAACGGTCGACATGGTCAGACCGCGAGCAGAAATACCCAGGCCCTCGGGCGAAGGGTCAATCAGGCGGTGCACAGCACCCATGGTTGCCTTGTAGTTAGCAAGCGCCTCACCCATACCCATGAACACAATGTTCGAAACACGCAGCGGACGAGTATCCTCAGAACCGCCTTCTGCTTCTTCCAGGCCCTTCATCTGCTTCAGGTAGCGGGCGCCGGCTACAACCTGCTCCACAATTTCTGCGGTGGACAGGTTACGGGTCAAACCCTGCTGACCGGTCGCGCAGAAGGGGCAGTTCATACCGCAGCCAGCCTGCGAAGAGATACACATGGTCACGCGGTTGTCATAGCGCATGATGACAGACTCGATGAGCGCACCGTCAAAGAGACGGTGCACAACCTTCAGGGTGTCGCCACCATCAGCCTCCAGGGTGCGAACCGGGGTCAGAAGCTGCGGCATAGCCTGAGCAACCATCTGCTCGCGGTCCTTAGCCGGCAGGTCAGTCATCTCAGCCGGGTCAGTGACCAGACGCTCAAAATAGTGCTTGGATAGCTGGGATGCACGGAACGACTGGTAGCCCAGTTCCTTCAGAAATTCGCGGCGGCCAGCCATGTCGAAGTCAGCGATGTGCTTGGGCGGCTTCGCGCGGCGCGGCGCCTTCAGCGCAATCTGCCCGGGGGCGGGGCGAACATTCGAGATTTCAACCGGCACCTTGGTCGCGGCGGGTGCGGCTGCCTCGCAGCTGTTGAGAGTTTCGCTCATAGAGCTTCTTCCTTGTGATATGGATGCTTTCGGATGCGTTATCACGCACCGGACCGGATTCGCCGGTTTCTTACTGTGGGGGTAGATGCCCCTCCCCTACGCCTCGGAGTGGGATTTAGGCGGGGATGGGCACAGGAGTTACGCCAAAGCGAGCCAGTTCGCTTGCGCCGCCGTCTTCTGCGGTCAGGACCCAGATACCTTCGCTATGCACGGCAACGGAGTGCTCCCACTGGCAGGCATCGGAGCCGTCAACGGTCACAACGGTCCAGTCGTCGGAAAGCACCTTGGTCTCGATGGAACCGGTCACAAGCATCGGCTCGATAGCGAAAGCCATACCGGGCTTGATCTTCGGGCCCATGTCACGCACAGCGTAGTTCAGCACGTCCGGTGCCATGTGCATCTGGGAACCGATGCCGTGGCCTACGTAATCTTCAATAATGCCGTACTTATCGCCGTATTCTTCGGTCACGTACGCTTCGATGGCGAGGCCGATTTCGCCGACCTTCTTTGCGGTTGCCAGAGCGGCGATGCCGTGCCACATTGCCTCACGGGTGACGGCGGAGAGCTCCGCGCGTGCTTCGCTCACGTTGTCACCGACCAGCACAGTACGTGCCGAGTCGCCGTGCCACTGGCGGTTGGTTGCGGGGTCGATAACGTACGCGCCGCCGTCGATAGAGAGGATGTCGCCGTCCTTGAGGACGTAGTCGCCAGGGATGCCGTGAACGACCTCGTGGTTGACGGAGGTGCATACGGTCGCCGGGTAGTCGTAGTAGCCGTAGAAGTTGGAGGTACCGCCCAGTTCCAGCATGGTGCGTTCAAAGGCGGCGTTCACCTCTGCGGTGGTTACACCGGGGCGAGCAGCCGCCACTGCCGCATCGAGCGCGCGGCTGGTGATGACGCCTGCACGAGCCATCTGCTGAAGCTGTGCATTGGTTTTAATTTCGACTCGTGCCATTCTGGCTCCTTAGGTATAGGGGGCGGTGCGCCCAAGCTTAGAACTCTACAGACAGCACTGTACCCCCGCAAGTCTTTGTGATGCATCATGCACCTCAAATTGCGGGGGTACAGCAGAAGATTACTTCAGAGCGTCGAGGATGCGCTCGGTGACTTCAGCAATCTCGCCGAGGCCGTTAACTTCCTTGACAATGCCGCGTTCGCGGTAGATTGCGATCAGCGGTGCGGTCTCTTCTTCGTAAACCTTCAGGCGGTGACGGATGACCTCTTCGTTGTCATCGGTACGACCCTGCTCTGCTGCGCGGTTGAGCAGACGCTCGACGAGCTCGTCGTTGTCTGCAACCAGCAGGAGAACGCGGTCGATCTTCTCGCCCTTGGCTTCGAGGATGGAGTCCAGCTCGTGCACCTGGGAGGTGTTGCGGGGGTAGCCATCGAGCAGGAAGCCGTTGACGACGTCGCTTTCCTCCAGGCGTGCGCGCACCATGTTGTTGGTGACGGAGTCGGGAACCAGGTTGCCGGAGTCGATGTACGACTTCGCTTCCTTGCCCAGCTCGGTCTCTTCCTTGATGTTCTTGCGGAAGATATCACCGGTGGAAATCGCGGGAATCTTCAGCGCTTCAGCGATCTTGACGGCCTGGGTGCCCTTACCTGCACCGGGAGGGCCGACGATGAGCAGACGGTTCATCGGAGCAGTCCTTCGTAGTTTCGTTGTTGGAGCTGAGCGTTGATCTGCTTGAGAGTATCAAGACCAACACCCACCACGATCAGCAGCGAGGCGCCGCCGAACGGGAAATTCTGGTTTGCGTTGAATAGGATAAGCGCTACCAGGGGAATCATGGAAATTACACCCAGGTAAAGTGCGCCAGGCAACGTAATTCGGTTGAGTACGTAGCTGAGGTAACGCGCGGTGGGCTTACCCGCACGGATGCCGGGAATGAAGCCACCGTACTTCTTCATATTGTCCGCTACTTCTACCGGGTCGAAGGTGACCGCCACGTAGAAGTACGCGAAGCCAATAATCATGAAGAAGTAGAGAGCAATGTACAGCGGGTGATCGCCGCGCACCAGGTATGCGTTAATCCAGTTGACCCAGTCCGGCGGGGTGGAGCCGTCGGTGGGGGTGTTGAACTGGGCAATCAGGCCGGGCAGGGTCAGCAGGGAGGACGCGAAGATCAGCGGGATCACGCCGGCCATGTTGACCTTCAGCGGGATGTAGGTGCTGGTGCCGCCAATGGTGCGTCGACCAATCATGCGCTTTGCATACTGCACGGGGATACGGCGAACGGACTGTTCCACGTAGACCACGGCAAGCATGACCAGCAGGCCAATACCGCAGACAGCCGCGAAGATACCCCAACCGTGGGTGCGCTGGATGGAGCCCAGAGCGCTCGGGAAGGAGGAAGCGATGGAGGTGAAGATCAGCAGGGACATACCGTTGCCGACGCCACGCTCGGTAATCTGCTCACCCATCCACATGATGACGGTGGTACCCGCACACAGGGTGACGATAATCAGCAGGATGTGCAGTACGTCGTCCTGGGGGATGATGCCCGGGCAGTTACCCAGCAGAACGCCAGAGCGTGCCATCGAGACGATGGTGGTTGCATTCAGCAGGGCAAGAGCGATGGTCAGGTAGCGGGTGTACTGGGTGAGCTTTGCCTGACCCTGCGCGCCCTCATCGTGCAGCTCCTGGAATCGCGGGATGACCACGCGTAGCAGCTGGATGATAATGGACGCGGTAATGTACGGCATCACGCCGAGGGCAAAGATCGAAAGCTGCAGCAGTGCGCCACCACTGAAAAGGTTGACGATATCGTAGACGCCACCGCTTGTAACATTGGCGTTCAGACACTGCTGTACATTTCCGTAGGAAACGCCTGGCGCGGGGATGAAAGTGCCCACGCGGTACAGCACAATCATTGCCAGGGTAAACAGCAGCTTACGCCGCAAATCGGCGGTCTTGACGACTCGCCCGAATGCGCTCAGCACATGTCCTCCTGTAAGTCTATGGGGCGCCCATCCCTCTCAAAGAGTTTTAGGGCGCAGTAAACACATCTTCCAGTCTATCGTGTTTGGAGCGGGTAACGATAACTCCCTAGCAGATTATGTAGCTTTTATATTCTCTTAGCGTGATTTTTGAACGCCAAATGTGGCGCACACCAAGCGTTCAAATATACGAATACAGGAATATAACCCTGTTGTAAATCTTTTCAAGCAGCAAAAAGCCCCCGCCGTACAGCGTACGGACGGGGGCTTTCTCGTCTTGAAGACTACTTAACGGTTACAGAACCGCCAGCGGCCTCGATCTTCTCGATAGCGGAAGCCGATGCCTTGTCGACAACAACGTTCACCTTGACGGAGATTTCGCCGTTGCCCAGAACCTTCACGAGCTCGTTCTTACGAACGGCACCCTTAGCAACCAGTGCCTCGACGGTGACGTCGCCACCGTTGGGGAACAGTTCCTGGATGCGGTCCAGGTTAACAACCTGGTACTCGGTGCGGAAGGGGTTCTTGAAGCCGCGCAGCTTCGGCAGGCGCATGTGCAGCGGCAGCTGGCCGCCTTCGAAGCCTGCACGAACCTGGTAACGTGCCTTGGTACCCTTGGTACCGCGACCTGCGGTCTTACCCTTGGAGCCTTCACCGCGGCCAACGCGGGTCTTTGCCTTGTGGGCACCCGGAGCCGGGCGCAGATCGTGAATCTTGATAGCTTCTGCCATCTTTACTTGACCTCCTCAACCTTCACCAGGTGAGCAACGGTGTTAACCATGCCAACGGTGACGGGGTCAGCAGTGCGGACTACCTTGTTGCCGGGGCGCTTGAGGCCCAGGGAACGCAGGGTGTCGCGCATGTTCTGCTTCTGACCAACATAGGACTTGACCTGGGTGATTTCCAGCTTTGCGTCGCTGGGCTGAATACGCTTGGCCATTACTACGCACCTGCCTTTTCAGACTTGGTGTTGCGCAGGTAGCTGGGGATAACCTCATCGGTGGGCAGGCCACGGCGGGCTGCCACTGCCAGGGGCTCCTCGAGCTCCTTGAGTGCTGCAACAGTTGCGTGAACGATGTTGATCTGGTTCGAGGAACCGAGCGACTTGGACAGCACGTCGTGAATGCCTGCGCACTCGAGTACTGCACGCACGGGGCCACCTGCGATAACACCGGTACCAGCGGTTGCCGGGCGGAGCATCACAACGCCTGCAGCTGCCTCACCCTGCACGCGGTGCGGGATGGTGCGGCCTTCGATGCGGGGAACGCGGAAGAAGTTCTTCTTTGCTTCCTCGACACCCTTGGAGATTGCTGCGGGAACTTCCTTAGCCTTACCGTAGCCAACGCCGACCAGGCCGTTACCGTCACCAACGACGACCAGTGCGGTGAAGCTGAAGCGACGACCACCCTTGACGACCTTGGAAACGCGGTTGATGGTCACAACGCGCTCGATGTACTTGTCCTTCTCCTCCTCGCGAGCGCGGTTGTTACGGCGCTCACCACGGCCACGACGCTCGCCGCGGTTGTTGCGGCGCTCCTCGCGCTGGTTGGAGGTCTCAGCGGTTTCAGCTACTACTGCTTCGCTCACCTGAGTTTCCTTTACGTTCTGCTCGCTCATTAGAGTGCAAGACCTCCCTCGCGTGCACCGTCAGCAACGGCTGCAACACGGCCGTGGTACTTGTTACCACCGCGGTCGAACACGACTGCCTCAACACCAGCTGCCTTGGCGCGCTCTGCTACGAGCTCACCAACGCGCTTTGCCTTAGCGGTCTTGTCCAGGTCAGCTGCACGCAGCTCTGCTTCCATGGTGGAAGCGGATGCCAGGGTTACGCCCTTGACATCGTCGATAACCTGAACGAACATGTGACGGGTCGAACGGGTGACGCACAGGCGCGGACGCGCAGCGGTACCCGAAACGTACTTGCGGATGCGAGCGTGACGACGTGCACGCTGCGCTGCCTTCGACTTGATAGCCATGTTTACTTACCAGCCTTTCCGACCTTGCGGCGGATGTGCTCACCTGCGTAGCGAACACCCTTACCCTTGTAGGGATCGGGCTTACGCAGACCACGAATGTTTGCTGCAACCTGACCAACGAGCTGCTTGTCGATACCCGACACGGTCAGCTTGTTAGCACCCTCCACTGCGAAGGTAATACCCTCGGGAGCGGTGATGTTGATCGGGTGGGAGTAGCCCAGAGCGAACTCCAGGTCGTTACCCTTCGGGGTCACACGGTAACCGGTACCAACGATTTCCAGCTTCTTTTCGTAGCCGGAGGTAACGCCGATAATCAGGTTCTGAATCAGGGTACGAGTCAGACCGTGCAGCGAGCGAGACAGGCGCTCGTCGTTCGGACGAGATACAACGATCTCGTTTTCGTTCAGAGCCACGGTGATGGGGGAAGCTACCTTGTGGGAGAGCTCGCCCTTCGGGCCCTTAACGGTAACCAGGTTGCCATCGACCTTAACCTCAACGCCGGCGGGAACCGAGATGGGGAGACGTCCAATACGTGACATTATTCTCTTCCTTTCTCTTCTAACCGACTACCAGATGTAAGCGATGACTTCGCCGCCCACGCCCTTCTTCGCAGCCTGCTTGTCAGTGAGCAGACCCGAAGAGGTGGACAGGATTGCGATGCCGAGGCCACCCAGAACCTGGGGCAGGTTGGTGGACTTTGCGTAGGTACGCAGGCCCGGCTTGGAAATACGACGCACGCCAGCGATGGAACGCTCGCGGGACGGACCGTACTTGAGGACGAGGGTCAGGGTCTTGCCGACCTTTGCATCCTCAACCTTCACGTCGGCGATGTAGCCCTCAGCCTTCAGGATCTCAGCAATGCGAGCCTTCAGCTTGGAGTAGGGCATGGATACGGTGTCGTGGTATGCGGAGTTTGCGTTACGCAAACGGGTCAGCATATCTGCGACCGGATCAGTCATAGTCATTGTGGGCTTTAGCCCTTCCTCGTTGTGGTTTCCCTACCCCGCGGTAACGGGGTCTGGACCTACAACGTAGTCGTTAGTTGGTCTTGAACGGGAAGCCCAGTGCCTTCAGGATTGCACGGCCTTCTTCGTCGGTCTTCGCGGAGGTCACCACGGTGATGTCCATACCACGCACGCGGTCGATCGAGTCCTGATCGATTTCGTGGAACATGGACTGCTCGGTCAGACCGAAGGTGTAGTTACCATTACCGTCGAACTGGCGGTCCGAGAGGCCGCGGAAGTCGCGGATTCGGGGCAGTGCCAGGGTGACGAGGCGGTCCAGGAATTCCCACATGCGGTCGCCACGCAGGGTGACGTGTGCGCCGATGGGCATACCTTCGCGCAGCTTGAACTGTGCGATGGACTTCTTAGCGCGGGTAACAATCGGCTTCTGACCGGTGATTGCGGTGAGATCGCGGATTGCGCCGTCCATGAGCTTTGCGTCGCGAGCTGCCTCGCCAACACCCATGTTTACGACGACCTTAACGATCTTCGGGGTCTGCATGACGTTCTCGTACTTGAACTCTTCCTGCAGAGCGGGAACGACGACCTCAGCGTACTTGGTCTTGAAGCGGGGGGTGATCTTGGTTTCGGTCATTAGATGTCCTTACCCGAACGCTTAGCAACGCGCACGCGAACGGTGCGCTCCTTGCCGTCACGCTCTACAGTCTCGAGGCGGAAACCAACACGGGTCGGCTTCTTGGTCTCGGGGTCAACAATCGCAACGTTAGAAACGTGGATCGGTGCCTCAACCTTCTGAATGCCGCCTGCTGCGCCGGTCAGGGGGTTAGCCTTGGTGTGCTTGGTGACGACCTTGACGCCCTCAACAATCACGCGGTTTTCCTTGGGGAGAACCTTCAGAACCTTGCCCTGCTTGCCCTTATCTGCACCGGAAATAACCTGAACCAGGTCGCCGGACTTGATCTTAGCCATGAATTAGAGCACCTCCGGAGCCAGCGAAACGATCTTCATGAACTTCTTGTCGCGAAGCTCACGACCCACGGGGCCGAAGATACGGGTACCACGGGGATCACCATCAGTGTTCTTCAGGATCACTGCGGAGTTCTCGTCGAACTTGATGTAGGAGCCGTCGGGACGACGGGTTTCCTTCTTGGTGCGGACGACGACTGCCTTGACAACGTCACCCTTCTTTACGGTACCGCCGGGGATTGCATCCTTGACGGTTGCGACAATGATGTCGCCGATGCCTGCGTAGCGACGCGAGGAACCACCGAGAACACGGATGGTCAGGATTTCCTTCGCACCAGTGTTGTCGGCGACCTTCAGTCGCGACTCCTGCTGAATCATATTTCTCCTGTCGTCTCGCCGGTTCCGACTCGCTTTAGGCGCGAGCCAGCCTTGCGGAACATTTTTACGGGATTGGTTGACGCCCCGGGCCCCATCTCTGTGGAAGGGGTTAGCGGAAACGCCTGGGGCAAACCCATGCCAGAAGCATTTGGACCCGCGTGAAGCGGGCGTATCCACCCGTAAGTAGCGGCATTATGCACTGGCACGAGAAGCCCGTGGTTGCGCGGCCATTTGGATACAGCCACACAGTCTTAACACTGTACAGGAATCAGGTACGTAGCGCAAGAGTTAGCCAACTATGATTTCGGTCTCCACCACCCTATCCCCGGGGATAGTCGGGTTTAGGGACTAAAAACCTCATATCCCACATCACCGTCGAGCGAGAAGGTCTCTTATTTGACACTTAAAGCAGGAGGCCCCTTCGTGTAGTTCCTGACGCATAAGAAACTGAAGGGGCCTCGAGAAATCTACCAAACAATGTGTCAAACAAGGATGGTAGATATTTATATTTTACTACGTTTTAATATGCCTCCACGACAGACTTGCCGCGGGGCTGGCGAGAGATCACGGCGGTTCCGCTCCTTACGCAAACGTGCATACGACGCTAGAGCACAGCAGACACGACGTTGGCGACTCAGCCGCTCTTCACACAGCAACTAGGGCATATATACTTTCGCGATACCGTCACGAACGATAGGGCGAGGCGGTTCTCCCGGCCGAGCTTCTTCTGCCGCTTCGTAGTATTTGCCAGAGTTCGCATCCAGCACATAGGGAACCTCAACTGCAGGGTAGTCTCCTGCTTTATCGATAACAATGACACTCCCGTCCTTCAACAGGACCTGGTGATTAATGCGGGTGGGAGCCACCTGCACGGTGTCAATAATGGCTCGATTGAGCGTATTAATGACGGTAATAGTTCCGCCACCAGCAACTGCCGTCTCCCCCTTGCCACCGAAATCAGCAACATAGAGCAGGTGACGTTCTGCATCGAGCAAGATATTGGTGGGCATTTTTCCGAAAGGAAGATAATCGAGGCGTTCGCCTTCAAGACTCAGAACGTATAGACCGCCGTTCTTACCCTCGCGCCCTTGCGCAGAGACATATAGTTCACCGCGCGACGAGTCAATCTCCACACCGTGTACACCGACTGGAGTATTGGTATCTTCCCCTCCAATTACGGGTAGCCTGCGCACGAGCTCCCAGGTATTCATATCCACAACCCAGATTTCATCTCGCATAATATTCGGGATGTACAGGAGGCTACGGGTTTCATCCGCTACGGGCCCTAGCAGCATGGCGGGACTTTCCCCTTGAAGGGCGCTAACCTTACGCTCCCCTTCTGCGTTGGGCGCAGAAATCACCTGGTAGCCACCCATGCCGGTAACGAGCACGGCACCGTTGGGTGCGACGTATAGCTCGCGCGGAGTCAGCATCTCTACTCCTATAGCGAGAGAATCCCATACGAGCGATAGGTCCTTTTGGGAGTATGCGGTAACGGAGTTTGTGCGGGTTCCTCCGGTCCAGAGAAGCCCCCGTTCGTTGTCTGCGGCTAGGCCGTAGGCAGCTTGAATCTGGAAGAGGTTTGCTAGTTCGGGGTTATTTTCCGGGATAACGGGCAGAGTAGCCGTCTTCTCAATCTGCAGGGTATCCGCGTTTATGCGAGCAATTGTGGCGCAGAGAGTGCCGTGGGTCTTTGTGTGGTTAAAGCTTCCAGTTACAAAAAGAACGTTCTCGTTAGGGTTGTAGGCCACCTGATATTGACCCGCAAGACCCGCGGAACGTTCTACAGAAAACTGTTGGGCTTCCTGAGTGTTTTTCTTACCGCCTTCTATAGGAATAGATTCCATGTGTATCTCCTTGATTGCATGATTTGGAGGCCAGCCTCAAGACTCTCGCATAGTCTCCGTAGTATTTGCTGTACATCTTACGCTTCAGTAGCCACCTACGATAGTGCTCAGATCCTCCGATCAGTCAGATGCATGAATTCACGCATGACCGCCTCTCTCGCCGCATCGTAGAGTGCTCCCCCAGCAATAGATTTACCCGCTCAGCTTTGCAGTTAGCTGCCACTCTCTACTCATGTAATTCATACGAACGGCCTCTTTCGGAAGGTTTCGACATCATCTGTGATCGTCTGACTAATTTCAGGCCTTCTGAGCTATATGATTTTGTAATATTTCTTCAGGTATAGGCCTCTTAAGCCATCTTTCTAGAAAAACCAACCAAAAAATTTAGAAATTCATGACGGTTTTTTCAAAAATCAAGTTTTTCAGCAAAAAACGCGATTCAAGGTGCGAAATTTAGCGAGATGTACCATAATAGAAGAGACGCATGCGTCAAACAAGAGGTTCGGTCCTTATCGGACAGATTTCTTGGGTCCCTTTTTCCTCGCTAATCCGTTTGTCTAGGGACCGAACCTCGCTTTGACACTAAACCCGCACTTCGGTGCGGGTTTTCTTCGTATTTGAGGTGTTAGAATCCCGCACTTCATTCTTCAGGCTGTTAACTCGTCAAATAAGGGCGGACGAGCGTAAAGGGTGCGCTTCACCCTTCCTCCGCTTCTCTTCCGCTCTCCCCCGCTGCTACTTCTGATCCTGGTCTAGGCCTTCCGCTCGAATACAGACGTATAGGCAAAACGAAAGGGGCGGTACCCATCGGTTCGATGGATACCGCCCCTTTCAGTGCGTATCGGCAGTTTCAGAGAGTCAATCGGGTTCTTGAATATCTAGCAGATCCCGCTCTACCTCTTTCGCTACCACCAAGCGGTAGTATCGTGAGCTGCCGTGGGGTACGAGCTATGCCTTGCGGCGACGTGCTACCAGCACGGTTGCGCCAACGACCAGGGCAAGAACGCCGATTCCTGCAGCAACGACAACGCCCGAAGCACCGGTGTTAGCCAGCGAAGACTTCGAGGAGCTCGAAGCGGTGGAGCCGTTGTTGGAAGATGCTACGTTCTGCGACGAAGAACCGGAGGTCTTCGGCGTAGTGCTGTCCTTCTTCTGAGCCTCAGACTTCAAAGAATCCGCGGGAGCCTTGGACTGATCCTTAGCAGGCTGGTCCTTAGCGTTTTCCTTTACCTGGTCCTTGGAGTCTGCCGGTGCGGAAGGCGCCTCAGAGGGGTTAGCCACAGGTGCATTAGCCGATTCGGACGCCTTCGGTGCAGGTGCCTGGTTGTCGATGCTGAAGGTGTACTCTGCTGCCACACCACCGCGCACGTTATCGTTTTCTGCCAGGGAACCGGAGAGCAGGTAGATAGCAACGCTATCGCCGGTCTTCAGCTCTTCAGTCAGGTTAGAGTTTGCCACGGTGGGGCGGTCGATGGTTGCGGTGAAGTTACCGTTTTCGTCCGCCTTGATGTATGCCCAGATGCCTGCGCTATTGCCTTCAACGCCTTCGAGCTTGGGCTCTTCCTTCGGAGAAATAGCGCCCTTGTTCAGCTTGACTGCGATAACGGAGCCCTTACCGTCCAGAGTCTTGAAGCCTTCACCGCGGAAGGTCAGCTTCTGGCCGTCCCAGGTCTTGGGGAAGTAGACCTTAGCGCCGTCCTTGTACTCGTGTACAACTTCGTTGGATTCTGCGCTTTCGGAGGGTGCCGGGGTAGTCGGCTC
>NZ_CAXOMR010000029.1:0-30614 GCF_964210535.1 Rothia mucilaginosa | reverse complement strand
GGGGGGGGTGACGTCTTGACTTCTCAGGATTAATGCACCTTGGAGAACATTTTTTAGTGACCCTCGTCATGTGGATAAGTGCCTTGAGGGGCGTGATGAACTGGAACGTTAGCGTGATGAACTGGAACGTTAGCGTGATGAACTGGAACGTTAGCGTGATGAACTGGAACGTTAGCACCCCTGTGGAAAACCCCGGTTTGCCCAGTATTTACAAGGGTAGAATCAGTGTTCAAAAAATGTGCCCCTATAAGTACCTATAAGTTAACCTATCGTCATCCGCGTACGCGCGCGAGAACTCAAGCCTGTGGAAAACTAATTGATGACGACGATGACAAAGAAATCACCATCCCGCTTGACAGCCTGTCTATCCGGGGTCTAGTGTGGTGCCAGATACGAAAGTGACCCCGCGGTGCGCTAACACCCGGGGCCGTGGCAGCACCTATACCAGTTAGGCACCGCAATGCATGATTTTAGCGCACCCGCGCACCTTAAGTCCACCGGCACCGCCGCCGGATTCGAGACTCTCAGCGACATCCTCGCTGACCACACCGCCCCCACCGGCGGCACTCTCCAGCATCGCCAGAGCACTACATCTCTGGCCATCAACGATTTCACTACCGTCGCGATTCCCTGGATCTTCGTCAACTACCAGCTGCCCCTCATGGCCACTCAGGAAATCCTCTGGGAACGTACCGACGGCGATATCACCGTCATCCTCGCCGCCACACCCTACAAGGACAACGACGGTGTCACTCAGCAGCACCTGCCCTCCGGCCGCATTGCCCGCGAAATTCTGATTTACCTGACCACCACGGCGTTAGCGACGCAGTCTCCCGTCATCAAAATCTCGGACACCTGGCGGGGCCTCCTGAGCGACATCGGCATCGAAGCTTCCAGGGACAACCTGCAGGCGGTACAGAAGCAACTCCGCGCGCTGCTGAAGATGACCATCCAAATCTCCCACCAGAGCACCTTGCCGGATGGCACCAATGTGTCGACTTCTCAGTCCTACCTCGTAGGATCCAGCGAAAAGCTCTTCTTCAACAGGGACGGGCTGCTGGATGACAAGCATCAAAGCGTCATTCGCCTGTCGCAGGAATTCTATGAGCGTATCGCAGCAACCCCCTCGCCGGTACACGGCGCCATGCTGGTACTACGTGAATCCTGGCGCAAGATCATTGCTGAGAACCCCCACCAGGCCCTTGCCGGTGACGTTTTCTGGTGGCTGGCAGGCCGCATGAGCCGTGTCCGCCGCGAGACCCGTATCCCCTGGACCAGCCTCATGGGCCAATTCGGTAGCTCTGCTCGTCAGATGACAAAATTTCGAGCGCAGTTTCGTGCGGCTCTGTCGGTAGCCACTAGGGAGTACTTTGCGCCCCTCGGTGAGGATTTCGACTCGACTGTCTATGTCGGCGAATATGGCGTCGGGACCCGTGGAGGCAATAGCGGTCTCCTGCTCTCACCCATCAGCGCCGAGCACCGCAAGCTTATGGCGTGGAGCAATCGTAGCTGTCAGGCTGATGACTCTACTCGCCCCGCCCCTGCGCGTCAGAAATCTCAGCCTGCACCCGCCGCCTCGGCGGCCCCTGCTCCTGAGGTGGTCTCTATCCCCGCTCACGCGGGTGTGGACATCACTGAGCTGCGTGCAGCACTAGCTGCCGCTGGCATGCAGGTGGGGGCTGTCTCGGATGGTGCTCTGCGTGCGGCTATCGACACGGTGCTCAGCCGCGTCACCTCGGTCGGTAGTGCTCAGGCTCTGGTGACCACCGCGATTGTGCGTGAGCCTGCTCTGCTGACCGGCACTGCGGCTCCGGTAGCACCTGCTGCGCAGGGCCCTGCCGCCCCGGCTGCGCCCGGTCAGGGTGCGGCTCCTGTGGTCTCGGGCCGTCCTGTCCTGCCGGTGGTGCCGTGCCCGGTGCATCGTGAGGAGGTGACCGGTCTGGTCTGCCGCGACTGCGCTATCGAGCTGAAGTCCGCGGATACGGATCCCGCTGTGGCTGCTGAGTGCTGGCACGCGGTGCGTGCTCGTCTGACTGAGCTGTCCCGCCTGGAGGGTGTGGATACCAGTGGTGAGTGGATCCGCTACTCGGCCCTGGCGGAGCGTCATGGTGCCGCCTAGTGTCTCTAAATGACCTCTCAGCGCGCTATTGCATATCAATCCACGTATAATTCAGGGTGTCGCCTCGATTCCGGCATATAGGCGGCACACCACCACACCAAGGACAAGCTTATGAATCCCCTCCACCGCACCACGGCTGGTGCACGGACATCTGAGGACCTGGTGCCAGAGGCGCACGGGTATGGCTATATTGCCTCCTCTGAGGTTGCGCCTGCGGCGTCGTCTCAGACTGTGCCTGAGGCACATGGGTACGGCTATGTCGTCGTCTCTGACGATGATGACTCTGCCTCTGCTCCTGCTGCTGAGGTGGCTGAGCCTGCAGATTCTGCAGAGCCTGCCCGTACAGCGGCACCTGCTCGGCGGGTGCAGCAGAGCCCCCTGATCGAGTTCATTCCTGATTCTCCTGCCGCGACGGCTCCCGCTGAGGCTGAGGTATCTGAGGCTGTGGTGCCTGATGCTCGTGAGGATGAGGCGGCCCATCCCGCAGAATCTACAGAATCTGCTGAGTCGGCTCCTGTGCGTGCGGCCGCTGCTGAGCCTATCTCTGTGGCTCCTGCGGTGGTGCTCAGCCCGCTACTGCCGAATATTGGTGCGTCCACTATGGCTCGCCTGCTGGGCCTGGAGGAGATTCCTCTCTCTGAGCAGGTGCCTGCCTCTACGGCGCGGGTGGTCGTCATTGATGCTACTGAGAAGGGTGTTGCGGCGGCGCAGGCGTATATTGAGGATCTTAAGGCTCAAGGCCCTGAGCCTGTCGGGTCGGTGACCTCGCTGGACGGTCTGGACGGCATCCTCGTCATCCCGGCTGATAGTAGGCGTATCCCGCGTACTGTCAAGCTGCGGTTGAAGGTTTTGTCGGGTGCGTGCCCGGTGCTGATGTGCCCGTGGATTCCGGCTCTGGCGTCTCGCATCTGTGATGATGCGGCCCTACAGAAGGCTGCGGCGACGCGGCCGGTCGCGGCGGCGTTGAAGCGGCTGGTCGCGCAGGTTGAGGACCTGGCTGGATAGTACAGCCTGAGACCCACCTCCCCCTATAGTTTTCACTCACCTCCCCCTTGTCTGGGGGTTATCTCACTACTCACTCAAACACCCTGCCGGCAGGCATCCTGTCGGTGCCCTGGGTGTGCCTGAGTGCACCCAAAATCTTTACACACACTGCACTCTGTGCAGAGAACACGAAGGAGACCCCGTGAAGATTCGTTCTGGCCTGCGTACTGCTGCTACTGGTGCCGCCCTGTCCCTGGTGACTATCCCTGTCGCCTCTACTGCTGCTCATGCTGAGGCCCTGCAGATGCCGAAGGCTGTTTGTGATGGTGCAGATACTATCCTCGGTGTCATTGCTGGCTTCGGCTTTGTGGCTGCTGTGGCGGGTATTATCCTCATCGGCATTAACCTGGTGATCGCGCATCGCCGCGAGGACGGCGGCTTTGTGCTGGGCGCGATCGCTAAGTGGGGCATTGGTGCGATCCTGATTGGTATTGCGGCACCGCTCGCGAGCCTGTTTGTTAAGTCGACTCTGAACTGCGGCTAGGAGATTTTGTGATGGTACGTGAGGTCTTGAGGTCTCGCCGGTCCTCGATTTTTTTCATGGTGGGTGTGCTGGTGATTGCTGGTCTGCTGGCGGTCAAGGTGATCTTTTTCCCGGAGCAGGCGCGTGAGTCTGCTGCGCCGTCGGCGTCTGCGTCGGCTGCCCCGAGTTTGTCGGCGGTGGCGGCGTCGGCTGGGTCGGTGGGTGCTGATGGTCGCGCGGTGTGTGATGTGAAGGTTCCGGCTGGCAAGGAATTTTCCGCTGAGGTTCCGGAAGATTACGTCTGGGAGCAGACCGCCGCTGGCATCCATTACCCGGTGAGCGCATCGTATGGCCCTGCGGTTCGTCAGGGCCGTTTGGGCCAGTGCTTCGCACACAATCCTGCGGGCGCTGCTCTGGCTGCGATTAACACCGCAATTGTCCTTGGCAATAGCGAAGTGTCAAACGAAAGCCGCCGTGCCATTCTCTCGAGCCGATTCGCAAATCAGCCTGAAGCCTGGACCAGCAACGGAGATACTGCCCGGATTGAGGGAGCAGCTGTCATCTATGCCTACAGTATTCAGGGTTATTCGACCGAACGCGCCACCGTGAAGGTCTACATCATGGCACAGAAGCCGGGCGGGCCAATCAACATTGGCTGGGTTCCTATTCGCGTAGTCTGGGAAAACGGAGACTGGCGTCTTGACTCCGAAAAGTCAGAGATGAAGACCGAAGTCATGACTGACGAACCCTCTCAGCGATTCCTCATCGACCAGAACAAAATGACCGAATGGGGGTTTAAACGCTAATGGCTGATGACAGCAACATCATCTCTGACACGGTTAAAAACGTCCAGGATTTGAACTGCGACTTGTGGCTTAAAGTGGTAGGTCAACGTCAGGACCTTGCGGAGGCTTGTCACCAACACGCGGAAAATTTTTCTAAAGAGGTTGGGAAAGCCACTAATGACCCTGTCGGATACGTCGCTAAAAAGGTTGCCGACGGCACCTTTAATCAGATCTTGGAGAGCTTCTGGAATGGCTCCGTAAGCATCTACAAGCAGTTTATTACGTCGTGGCTCCATGCTGGACCCATCATCAACCCGGAAAAATCCTCCGCTTTCCAGTGGGGTACCGGTGTGGTTAATATTTTCACCCTGCTGGCGGTGACCATCGGCATTATGGTCGCTGGCGTCAAAATCGTGTGGGAGCAGCGCGGTGAGGACATCCGCTATGTGCTCTCCTCCCTGGGGCGTGTCATCCTCGTCTCCGGCATGGGTGTCGCCCTCGTCTCTCTGTTGCTGACGGCTAGTGATCAGGCTGCTGCCGCTATCCTTGACTCTACCGACTGGGGGCATAGGGACACAATGGCGGTTTTGGGTGACCCAGGAAAAGCCGTTGCCGCGCTGGGCGCGATGCTGTTTTTGCCTGGCGCGATTATGGTCCTGGTCGTGATTGTGCAGTGGTGCATCATGATCTTCGTAGCAATCGCTACTCCCGTGTTGCTGATGTACTGGCCGGTGGCTGAGGGTATCACCTTCGCTGCCGGTGGCCGCGGGTTCTCCCGCGTCTCTAAATGGCTGCTGGCGTTCATTCTGTTCAAGCCGACGGTGGCCGTGCTGTACGGTTTTGCGTTCCAGGAGCTCAAGGGCGGTGACGGTATCGGCGGTATCGTGACCGCGGTCTGCATTATCGCAATGGCCCCGTTCGCCCTGCCCGCCCTGTTGAAGATTGTGAACCCGGCGGCGGCGGGTACTGGTGCTGATGGTGCTGGTACTGCCCTGGCTGGCATGGCTGGTATGGCGGTCGGTGCTGCTGGTGTGGCTGCTGGTGCGGCTACCGGTGGTGCTGGCGCGGCCGCTGCTGCCGGTGGCTCTTCGGGCGCGTCAGCTAGCGCCTTCATGTTCTCTAATATGGGCCCGACGTTGGCTGAGTCTGGTGGTATGGCTGGTATAGGCGGCGGTGCAGCCGGTGCGGCTGGTGCGGCTTCCGGCGGCGGTGGTGTCGCTTCCGGCGGAAGCGGGGCTGTTGCTGCTGGTGGGTCGTCTGCTGGCGCGTCGGGTGGTTCCGGCGCTATTGCGGCTGCTGGCCCGGCTCCTGCTGCCTCTTCGTCTGGTGGGGCGGTGGGCGCACCCGCAGCGGCTGCTTCCGCTCCGTCTGGTGGGTCGGCTACCGCGCCTGCGTCTAATGCTGGTGGGTCTGCCCCGCAGGCTCCCGGCGGCGGCATGGTCGGTATCGGCTTGACGGTGAGCGCCGGTAGTGACACCGGGTCGGCACCCGGTGGCGGCTCTGGCGGCGGCGGTTCTGCCGGTGTGAGCCGTCTTGCTCAGGCCGCGCAGGTTCTTGAGAACCATATGCCGCGTGCTGAGCACGCTGAAGAGGTTCTGCTGGATGATCAGAGCCTGGACCGAATCCACTAGTACGGCGGGCTCTGTTGAGGGTGTGGTGATTGCATAGTGCAGTCATCGCGTGATGCAATCACCACCCCACCCCACCCCATACATTCTTTTTCTCTCTATATCTTTCACTGACTCAAAAGACCCCCACACCGTGGGGGTCAGCTACAGCACACCCAAAAACCGCCCCTCCGGGGCGGGAAAGGACACACCCATGCAGGCTCCCCAGTACGGTAACCCGATCCGATCCGGTTCCCTTAAGATTGGTGGCTGGCTTCCGGCACGAGCTGGCATCATCCTCATCGTTGCGGCCGTTATCCTCCTGTTCTTGTGCCTGCTGAAAGAATTCATTGCTGCGGGCGTGTTCACGCTCGTCGTGATCGTCTACGTGGGCCTGCTGGAAATCCCGTTTGGGGCTGAGGATAAGACGCTGATGCACCGTATCCGCCGGTACGCGGCGCATGCTCAGCGGGTCGAATCGGGCGAGACGCTGTTTCTTGCCTCGCATTTTGGTGGTCAGGACCGTGCCCTGGGGCTGCCGGGCGTACTGTCGACGCTGACGGTGCGCGATAGCGTAGACGGCTTGGGTAACCCGGTGCAGCTGCTGCATCATACGCGTGCTAATCAGCTGTCGGTGACGATTGAGTGTTCCCCGGCGGGTGTGGCGATGAGTACGCAGTCTCGTACGACGGAGCAGGTGAGTGCGTATGCTGCGTGGCTGTCCTCGCTGGCTGGTGAGACTGGGCTGAATGGTGCGCAGGTTGTGGTGGACTCGGTGTTTGAGTCTTCGGTTCCGTTGGCGGAGTCTATTTTGTCGAATCTGGATCCGGCCGCCCCGCAGGTGGCGCAGCAGATCGCGCGTGAGGCTGCTGGCATGTTGCCGCAGACGGTGGCGCATGTGCGGTCGTATGTAACGTTGGGGTATAAGATTTCGGCGTTGGCTGAGGATGTGGACGGTGCTACTGCTGAGGTGCTGTCGCGTGTTCCGCGTCATTTGAAGGCGTTGGCGTCGGCTGGGTCTGGTATTAGCCAGGTGATGAGTGACGCCGATTATGGGGACATGCTGTACACGGCGTATAACCCGCACCGTAATGGTGAGGTGGCTCAGGAAATTAAGGATCGTATTCCGGCGTTCCGCCCGTTTGAGGGTGCTGCTCCTGAGTATTTTAATGCTGCGCATCCGCGTGTTGTGTTCCATGATTCGGTGGCGTCGATGACGGTGATGATGACGATGCCGGATCCGGCGAAGATTACTGACCGCTCGTATGAGAAGTTGTTCGCGCCGTCGCGTCATTTTTTGCGGAAGCGTGTGAGTATTTTGTATCGTCCGGTGCCGTTGGCGGCGCAGCGTTCGCGTATTGATGCGGCGTCGCGTGCGACGACGACGGAGTCGACGTCGCGTAAGCGTGTGACGGCGTTTGAGATGAAGAAGGCGAAGGCTGCGGCTGAGGCGATGGATCAGATGAGTCGCGGCGCGATGATTCAGGAGTGGGCGTTGATGGTGACGGTGACGTTTGAGCCGAATGCTGCGGCGCAGCGTGCTGCTGAGAATGAGTTGAAGGCGTTGATGGGTGGTATGCGTTGGTGTTTCGCTGATTATGCGGCGGATGCGGCGTTCCATCAGACCCTACCGCTGGGTTTGTTCCCGTGGACGTATGCGCCGAGTATGTCGTTGTTGGCGAAGGCGCCGGCGGCCGAGAAGGCTGAGGCTGGGAAGGGGCAGGAGGATTAGTCATGGTGTTGTCTTTGTTTAAGAAGAAGGACGGCGGTAGCCGTGCTGGTGCTGTGGTGGATCATCCGCGTACGTCGATTCATGGTCAGCATGGTTTTGGTGGCGGTGCGTGGGGTCAGCTGGCTCAGCCGCGTCCGTGGCTGGAGACGACGTGGGAGAACGCCGGTTTGTACCCGTTTGTGACGGGTACGTCTCGCCCGGTGTCGGGTGCCCCGATTGGGTATGACCTGACGAGTGGGTCTGCGGTGGCGTTGGATCATATCAGCTTGTATAAGGCGAATATGATTACTAGCCCGTCGGCGATGGTTTTTGGTCTGAATGGTTATGGTAAATCGTCGCTGTCGGGTTTGGTGGCTGCGTACTTGAATGGGTGCGGGTCGCCGTTGGCGATTTTTAATCCGTTGAAGCGTGAGGAGTGGACTCCGCTGGCTCGCGCGATTGGTGCTGACGTGTTCGATATCGGCATTAATCGTCATTCGACGAAGATTAATCCGTTGGATGCTGGCCCGTTGGCGGCTGCTGGTGACATTATTGGTGGCCAGACGGGTGTTGAGTTGCGTGCTATTGCGGTGGCGAATATTGTGCACAACATTATTGCGCTGATTCGTATTAATCGTGGTCGTGATCGTGGTGTCAGTGATGATGAGCGCACGATGATTAAGGCGTCGGTGGAGTCGGTGATGGAGGCGGAGCGGAAGCCGTCGCTGGGTCATCTGTTGCACTTCTTCGAGAATCCGAGCCAGAAGGCGGTGCATGCTGCTGGTTTGGATGAGGCGAGCGAGTTTAAGACCGCGTATTTGGAGCTGTACCGCTCGTTGTCGGCGTTGGTGTATGGCGATATGGCGGCGATTTTCTCTGATGAGGGTATGACGATTAATCCGGGTAATCCGGGTGGTTTCTGTTTTGACTCGTCGTCGATTCCGGACTCGATGGATCACATGATTAGTGCGGTCATGATGACGACGTGGCGCCTGGGCATGAACGCGATTGACGCGCACTGGGAGTTGAGTCAGCATGAGGCGAAGAAGGTTGAGGAGGCTGCTGCTGAGGGTGAGGTGTATATCCCTCGGTATACCTGGCACGGCTACTCATCACTAATGGATGAGTTCTGGTATCCGGTACGTATGGCACCGGGCATGATTCAGGAAGTGGACAAGCTCTCACGCACCAATAGGTCGGTGGGTGTGGGTGAGTGGAAGATTACGCACTCGCCGAAGGACTTTTTGATGATTGATAATGAGGCGGATCGTAAGATTGCGCACTCGCTGATTGGTAAGTGCGGTTTGTGGGTGTTGTTGGCTCTGGAGCCGGAGGATATTGACGTGTTGCGTACGGTGCGTCCGATTTCGACGAAGGAGGCAGCGATGGTGACTGGTTTCGTTTCGGGTGCGGATGGGTTGAATCCTGCTGCGGCTCGTAAGGGTCATGGTGGGTTGCGGTCTACGGGTGTGCCTGAGGGTGCTGGCCGTGCGTTGTGGAAGGTCGGTTCGAGCGTGGGTATTCCGGTGCAGTCGCCGAAGCCTGCGACGTTGGGTCGTCTGCATCAGACCGATACCCGTTTCACGAAGGATTAGCAGAGGGGGTTTGTGATGGACGAGCAGAAGAAGGGTGCTGGCCCGCTGCTGGTTGGTATTGCCGTGGTGGCGGTGGGTTTGGTGCTTGGCCCGATTCTGGGCATCATCATTCTTTTTGGTGGTGTGCTCGGTGGTAATAGTGCGAATGCTGCGTGCCGTCCGGCGTCTGCGTCGGCTGCTGCTGGCGGCGGCGGTGAGGGTGAGGGCGGCCAGGTGGATGTGACGATTTATGATGATGACGGGTCGGCGACGACTCGTTCTGAGTCGTCGCGTGTGGGCGGCAAGATCCCTAACGACTGGGAGCAGTATGTGGTGTGGGCGTCGTTGGTGTCGGGTGTTCCGACCTCGTGGATTGCGGCTCAGATTGAGGCGGAGTCTGGGTGGGATCCGACTCTGGGTGCTAATCATGCTGGAGCCAGCGGTTTGACGCAGTTTATTCCGTCGACGTGGGAGACGTATGGTCATGGTGGTAGTCCGAATGATCCGCAGGCGGCTATTCGTGCGATGGGTGAGTATTTGCGTGATTTGAGGGCGCAGTTGAAGCCTGTGATTGATGCTCATCCGGATGTTCCTGCGGTGGAGTTGATTATGGCGGGGTATAACGCGGGTCCGGGTGCGGTTCAGAATTATGGCGGTGTGCCGCCGTATTCGGAGACGCAGACCTACCTTTCGAGGATTCGGGGTCTTGCGAGTATCTACAGCAAGACGTACGGCTCTGAGGTGGGTGGTAAGTCTGACGGCTCTGTTGAGAAGGGCGCGGTGCCGTATACGGATGATACTGCGAACGTGACGGGTAACCAGGCGGGAGGCAATAACTGCTCGCCGCAGAATTACAGTGGTGGCAAGGTGACCGGCACTGATGATTACCCGTGGGCTAATCAGGTGGAGGCCCCGAACCCCATTACCGGAATGTACTACGTCAATTGCACGGATTTCAGTCTGTGGAGGCTCAACCAGCAGGTTGGCGCGACTGACCCGAATCACCCGAAGTACACGAATGGAAACTTCGCCTCGGTGCCGTTGGGTAATGGTGGTGAGTGGGCTACCGCCTGGCGCGCGAAGGGCTGGCCCGCTGACAACACGCCCGAAGTGGGAGCCATGGCCCACTTCGCACCCGGTGCGGTGGGTGCTTCGCAGCAGTACGGCCATATTGCTGTGGTGCAGGCGGTCAATGACGATGGCACTGTGACGATTGAGGAGTATAACGGTGTGACCCCGTATGCGTACGGTACCCGCACTATTCCTGCTGATCAGGTCACGACGTACCTGCACATCCCTGATAGCGAGAAGGTTAAGAAGGACTAAAAATGATGATTCGTCAGAAGATCGCGGCTACCGGTGGTGCCGCGGTGATGTTGGCGGTGTTGGTAGCGTGTTCGGCGTCTACCGCTGATTCAGCACCGACGGGGTCGCCTGTGGTGACTGCTTCTGCGTCGGTGACCGCCTCGGGTGCGCAGTCGTCAGCACCTGCTGCGGCGAGTACGGCGCAGCCGTCCTCGGCTCCCCCGGTGGCTTCCTCGGCGGCGCCGACGATTATTGCGGCGTTACCGTCCGCGAGCCGTTGGGGTCATTATGGTGCCCCCGGCAACGTGGATGTCGCCTCGGATGCTGCAGGCTGGAGTCCGCAGGAGCAGAAGGACGCGACCGACTTCGCCGTGCAGACTATGCGCGTGTTCGCGATGGATACGGACGCGGCGACGTGGCATCAGTACATGGATCCGCGTGTGACGGATAAGTACCGTGAGCAGCTGGCGAGGTATAACCCGGCGTATACGTCAGTGCGTGAGGTGAAGGAAGCCGTATATACGGAGTTCCCGTCTGATCCGACGCGTGCTGTGGTGCGTGTGAGCACGAATGACGGGGTGTGGGTGGTTCAGCTGCATCGTTCGGGTCCGGGTGAGGCGCCGAAGGTGTCTAATATTGCGCCGCTGTCGGCAAAGCGCCGTTAGTCGGGTGCTGGTAAGGGCATGATGCTTCGGTGGTTGCATTGTGGCATCAAGGCATTGTGCTATGACTGCACGATGCAGTCATAGCACAATGCCATCAAGAGTTAAGGAGAGCTGAGATGGATTTGCGTCCTAACGAGTCGGCTGCACTGATGTTTTTCGGCTTGGTGCTTGCTGCTGGTGCCTATCTGGGTGCTGGGTTGGAGTCTGGCGTCTGGACGATTACTGACATTGCGTGGCATGTGAAGGACCATGGTGTCGGTGTGCTTTTCTGGGTTGTGGTCGTTGTATCCATCATCCCGGCAGTCATCGCAGCAGCGTTTGTGTTGAAGGCCGGTGATGGTCAGGGTGGCGGCGGTAGCCGTAAGGCGTCGGCTGTGCACATGGTGTCTTATAAGCAGGTTGCTGGGTCGTTGGGTCATGATGCGGCGGTGAAGGCGGCACGAAAGAAGGCGAAGATTTCGATGCCTCCGGTCTCACCGGATCCGAAGGAGTCCGCACGTCTGATTGGCCAGTGGGTTGATGAGATGCCCGAATCCTGGCTGGTGACTGAGCTGGGCAAGCTCGGCGGCAAGGTCGTGAAGAAGAAGGGGTCTTCCTCTTTTGTCGGCGGTAAGCCGGTGTATGGTGAGGCGAAGGAGTCGAAGCTGGTGTTGGCGCCGACGCAGGCCGGTAAGACCACCTCGATTGCGTCGAATCTGGTGCTGGATGCCCCGGGTGCGGTCATGGCGACCAGCACGAAGGCTGATTTGTTGATGATGACTGCCTGCACCCGCCAAAGGCTGCATCCGAGCGGTCAGGTCGTTGCATTCGACTTGGACGATTCGTCGGGTTGGCCGCATAAGGCGGCGTGGAACCCTATTTCTGGGTGTGAGAACTTTGAGGTGGCGCAGCGCCGCGCTCAGGCGTGGGCTGGCGCTCAGCCGATGAGCGGCACGAAAAACGGGGACTGGTTCAACCAGCAGGCCGGCGCGTTCTTGGCACGTTTCTTGCATGTGGCTGCGGTGTCCGGTAAGACGCTGAATGATGTGATTGCGTGGAGTCAGAACCTGCGCGGGCGCGATGCGCTGAAGACCGCTGAGATGCATGCTGGTCATATTAATCCGGAGGTTCTGGCGTTCTTGGCAGCAAAGCAGGAGTCGAAGGCGGCGGAGACGCTGGATTCGATTCAGCAGACTCTGTCTGGTCTGCTGGAGCCGTTGGCGGTGCCGCGTATTCGTGAGCAGCTGATGGTTCACCCGGCTCATGCTTTCGACATGCGTAAGTTTTTGTCGGGTCCGAACACGCTGTATTTGGTGTCGGATACGGCTACTGGTGTTGAGACGGGCCCGCTCGTCTCCATGTTTGCGAACGAGCTAATCAACACGGCGCGCGAGCTCAGCCAGGAAAAGCCCGGGGGACGTCTGTGGCCGTGCTTCCGCGCGGTGCTTGACGAGGCCCCGAACCTTGCTGCGTTCCCGAAGATGGACTCGATTATGTCCGATATTAACGGCCGTGGTGTTGAGGTGATTCTGATTGCGCAGTCGATGAGTCAGCTGATTGACCGGTGGGGTGAGCAGGGCGGCCGCACGATCGTGGGTAACTCGGTCGTGAAGTACTACCTTCCGGGTCTTGACGTGGAGACAATGCGCCCTGTCTCTGAGGCCCTCGGAAAATTCGAGAAGCAGCGGGTGAGCCGTTCGCACTCCAGCGGCAAGATGGGTAATAGCTCAACTTCGCATAGTACGGAGGAGAAGCTGGTGATGGAGGCTGCGGAGATGACGCAGATCCCGGCGTTCTCAGCGATGGTGTCGTATAAGAATTACCGTCCGATGCATCTTGGGTTGACCCCGTGGTGGGAGAGGCCGGATGCGGATGAGGTGAAGGAGGACCAGTTGCGGGCGTGGCAGTTGTGCGGCAAGATGCAGTTGCCGGATACGTCGGCGTTCATCAATCATCAGGAAGGTGAGGAGCGATGAGTTACGGCTTTGATGACGACGTGATGCCGATGACCGCCCCGATTCCGGTAGTTTCGGAGCAGCACGATTTTCTGGCCGAAAGGGTGAAAGCGCTGGAGGCGCTTTCTGACCAGTTGCTGGATGTTCTGGATGCGTTGCGTCAGCGGGTTGAGGTGTTGGAGAGCGTAGATCCGGTGCCTGCTGCGGTGGGCGGCGATTATGAGGTGCAGGATCTAGCACCTGCTGAGCCTGCAACGTATGTTCCGTACTGCTGGCGGCATGTTTCTGCAGCTGAGGCGCGGGGCCTGTGGGTTCGGTTGCGTGAGTGGGTGGACTGGGTCAACGCCAGGTATTTCGCCTCGTCCTGGGAGTCGATTCGCCCCTGCTGGTTCCGCCACCCGGCGGCGGTGGAGGAGCTGACGGCACTGTGGGCGGCGTGGGAGTCTGCGTATCGTGCCTCTGACGAGGGCGAGGGGTTCTCTGATGCTGCCCTGTGGTGGCACGAGAAGCTGCACGCAGTGGTTCACCGCCTGTGGGATGAGCAGTTCGCTGAATGCAAGGCTGGGCATCAGGACCCGGATGTGTATGAGCGTGTTACGGATTCTAGCTTTGAGGAGTTTCTGCAGGGTGGTTAAAAGGTGAGGTGAGGGGGAGAAACCCATTTTGGGTTTCTCCCCCTCACCTTCTATTTAATGCTTAGTATTTGTTAATACAGGCTAGCGGCGGGGACCGCGGTGCTGCTGATTTTGTTTGCTATAGTAATAGTAGCAAGGTAAAGCAAGAGACCCTGAGGTAGTCGCCGTAAGGCGAGGAGGTATAATGGGTGAGCCGTAGTGGGTATGCCGGTGGATCCTGGCCGAAGCTGCGGACCTTGCGCATAAGGCACCCGTTGAGGGTGCCTTTTTTGTGCCCGCACTCATGACCTGGGCACCTCAACTAAGTCGTACAAAAAGAGGGGGTAAGAAGCCGTATTGTGGCTTCTTACCCCCTCTTATGTACCGCTACGAGACACCCGGCCCACGCACACCACGACGAGCCTGCTCATGCATCTGCTGCGCCTGACGCTGACGATGCTGCTGATTATTATTCTGCTGCCGTTGCTGATTATTCCGGCGGTGCTGCTGGCCTTGATTCTGAGACCGCTGATTCTGCTGACGCTGCTCATTCGGGCCAAGAATCTGTTCGCGTGCACGCTCCATCCGCTCATATGAGGTCTTAACAGCCTGCAACGCGGGAGGAATAGGAGTGCCACGACGGTTCAATTCCTCAAAGGCCTGCTTCTGCCGGGGAGTCATATCACCACGCGCAATACTCTGAGCGACAGCTTGAGCAGGAGACAACTGATGCTGATGCCCCTGTGCTTGCGTCCGGGAGTACGCATCACCAACACCTTCTTGAGCCTTGGGCTGTAGGATACGTCCCTGCCCCTCAGGCAAAGGACCCTCAGGTAGAGAATGTGAAAGGCTAGCTACGACTTCTTCACGGACGAAACGACCACTCGCGACCTGCATGAGCGCATTATCAGAGAGCTTCTCAATCGGGACAGTAGCTGCGACAAAATTGAGCGCACTCATCTGAGTCTGCTGGTTCTGTCCAGGAGCAAGGTCAAGGTACCTCTGGCTGATTGCATCGTAGACCTCAAGATTGTCTTTGATGGTCTCAAAAAGGGTGTAGTCAGAAGAGTTAAGAACCTTCTGAACGGCATAACAGACCGCGTCGGGGGTCCACAGGAGCCTCTCAGCACTCGGAGATATTTGGATACGATCGATAGGTTCAATCAGACCGGCCTGGATAAAGTTCGAGATAGCCTCCAAATCCAGCTGGTTCTCATTGTTATCCCTCATGCGTTCAAAGACGAACGCGTAGACCGGGTTGTCTCGATCTTGTCCCTGCTGAATCAGAGAAAGCATGTTACTGTGGCGTGCTTGCCTGATGAAATCTACCTGAGTGTCAGCATCCGGAGAATAATCGACAGCAGTACCTACCGTAATGATTGCTGCGCCAGGCGGCAGCTGCTGGTGTACTAGCTCAAGAAGAGCCTGGCTACGGTCAAGGCTGACTCGGTTCGCATGGTAGAAATCGCCTTGCAGATTCGTCAGGGAGTCTCGGAGATTCTTGACCTGGTCAGCTTCAACAATGACAGCTGTCATAGAGTAGAACCCCTGATGCATGCCGTACCCGTCATCGCTGACTTTAGGGGGTCGGTAGGTTTCGTCTACGAACGCGAAACGAGGAGCGTCACTGTTTCTCTGGTAAAAATTAATGATTTCAGAATGGTACACACGCTCTGCGTAGCTTTGAGGATTGTTAATAAAGTCCCATTGATAGTCACTGATAAGGTGATTGCCGGAAGACACCTTTGGTTCCTTCACACGTTGTTGCGGTTGGTATTCGGTTTTGCTATAGTAATAATAGCAAGGTAAAGCAAGAACCCTGAGGTAGTCGCCGTAAGGCGAGGAGGTATACTGGGTGAGCCGTAGCGGGGAGTGCTGATGTAGGTCGGCCGAAGCTACGGACCTTGCGCATAAGGCACCCTCTGAGGGTGCCTTATTTGTGCCTACACTCATGATCTGGGCACCTCAACCACGTCTTACAAGAAGAGGGGGGTAAGAAGCCGTATTGTGGCTTCTTACCCCCTCTTCTTATGTGCCGCTACGAGACGCCCGGCCCACGCACACCACGACGAGCCTGCTCATGCATCTGCTGCGCCTGACGCTCTTGCATCTGACGCTGGCGCTGCTGCTGAGCAACCCTCTGCTGGCGCTGCGCCTGATCATCTGGCTGATTCCTCAACCGATCATCCAGACTACGGGTCCGCTCCACCATCTGACGGACCCTCTCAGCACGAGCCTCACGCTCACGACGCAACCGCTCTTCTGTCTCACTCATCATCTTCTCCTTACCACTAGCCTGTGCCTGAACCGGCACCTCGCCAGAGCGCTTCTTAGCCCGCTCCGACAAGCGTGCCGCCTTACCGACACGCTTCACCTGCTCAAGAACACCCAACACAGCCTTAGCCGCACGAACCTTCACGGCAGACTGCACCTGCATGGGTGCACCCTCAGCAACCAGCCGGGCGTTATTGACCCGCTGGCTCGCCTCATGAACCATCCGTGCAGGTAGCACAGCCGGCTCACTATCGGGCACGTTGTACGTACGGCGTAGCGCATCAGCCTCGCCGGCTGCACGAACCCACCTGCGGAAGGCCCGCTTGCGGGTCGGTACCGGGCCCAATGCCTTCACCCACGCCGGAGCCTTACCGGCTTGCACCTGACGTGCCAGCTCTTCACCCCGTGCACGGACCAGCTTGCCAATCTCACGAGAACGCGCCCGCAAAATCGTGCCCAGCCGGCTATGACGTACTGCCGGGTGCTTCTCCCAGAATCGGTCCAGCAGATGCCCTGATACTTCCCTGGGGCTTACCTTCGACGGGTCCACAGACGAGCCGGTAGCAGACAAGACCTGACGGACCTTCTGCTCCTCCCGCAGCACCTGATGTACCGTGAACCGGCCTGAAGTACGCGGAATTTCACCGCGGATAATCTGCTCCAGCTCACGCTGATCTCCACTGATACCCCACCGTCGGCGAGTAATCTCAGCATCCATGTCCCCCAGAGCCTCTCGCATCTGAGCAGACACACCAGCAGCAGCTGTGCCCTGAGCCTTCAGCGCATGCTCGGTGCGCTCACGCAGCACCAGCAAATCATCGGTCTTCACCAACGCATAAGGGTTCGTGTACCAGTCCGTGTCATCAAGAACCGGCTGCTGCGCAGGCTGAGTGTTACGCTCATGAGCTTCAGCGCGAGTAATCAGCGCCGCCAAATGCTCATCGGAGACAGAGGCCAGCGGACGAGTAGCCGCCGCCTGCACCGTCTGCGTGCTCAGCTGCTCCACACGCCAACCCAAAACGGCCGCAGCATCCATCGGAGTATCAGAATCTCCACTCAGGGCACGACGTGCATAAGCACGCTCAATAAGAGCGGGCACATCCACGCCGTCCCGGTGCATCTGACCCAACTGCTGGGCCAATGCCCCGAAGCCTTCAGATCCCAACACTGCCGCAATATCAGCGTCCACGACAGCCAAGTCGCCGTGAGCTGCACGGCTCATGCCTTCAGTGACTAGGCCAGCAACAACGGCACGCTGAGCCAATTCAGCGTGCTCTGCGTATTCAGCTAGTGCCGCCGCAGTATCCATCTGTTGCGCACGGATCGCATCCACGCTCTCATGGATACTCAGTTGCGCTTCACTATCGTGACGGTCAGCGATAACCTGCAGCACCTCGTCCAGTTTTTCGCCTTCGCCTAGGTTCACGTAGAGGTGGTTTTCTTCGCGTCCGCGGGATAGGCCCACGTAGGCGCCTGCACGGTCAGTGCGGCTATCGACCAGAGCGTGCGCGGTGTCTACGGTGGCGCCCTGTGCACGGTGCACGGTCAGTGCGTAGCCCAGCTCCACATTCTCGCGCACGTATTCTGCCGGCAAGGTGACGGTACCGCCATGCTCGAGGTGCCGCACTGTGAGCGAACCGTCCTCGCCCACGCTCTCGACGCTCCAGCGGTCACCGTTCTTGACGAAATCACGGCCTGCATAGACTGGTAGGCTACGGTCGTTACGGCGGGTCACGATTGTGTCGCCCACGTATGCGGTCGCCTGGCCTGCACCGGGTGCAGATCCAGGGCGCAGGATAACGCCGTCACCGGTCTGCTCATCTGAGGTGGAGATTCGGTGCGCCTGTGCCAAAGCATTCAGCGCTGCGACGGATTCGTTAGAAGAGCCCATCATCAGCGACGACTTCCCGTCAGCAATATCTCGCTGGTAGGCGGCGAAGACCTGCTGAGTCATCGCTTCGCTGTCACCGGCGGCCACACGGCCCTGCTCGCGGTACCACGCGAACGGCTCGTCAGAACCAACCGGCGACGGCTCACGCAGACGCAGCGTCGCGGCGGCTTCCTCTTCATTCTTAAAGCGGAACAATTCATCGAGGCGGACCGCCCCGACTTCACGGTCAATGAGGCGCAGGGCACCACCGGCACCCACAGCTGAGAGCTGGCGGTCGTCACCGAGCACACGTACTAGTGCGCCGCGCTCAGCGGCAATCTGCACCAGCGCGTCAAAATCGCGGGTGGACACCATGCCTGCTTCGTCAATGAGAAGCACGTCGCCGGGGCCGATACTCAGCGGTCCCGCCTTCGCTCCATCTGTATTCGCAGCCAAAACCTTAGCAACCGTATCCGCGCCGATACCTAGCTCATCGCCTAGGACCTTCGCCGCTGCAGCGGTTGGTGCCATACCGATAACGCGGCCGCCGGCAGCTTGAATCGTCTCCACGGCAAGAGAGACAGACGCGGTCTTACCGGCACCAGCGGCACCAATACCCGCTACGAGCAGACGGTCTGATAGAGCGAACTCGCGCGCCAACGCTTCCTGGCCAGCCGGAAGGGAGAACCCCTTTTCCGCCAGCTTCTCGCGGCGCTCTGCTACCTTCTGCTCAAATACATCAGCAGTCGCTGCAGGAAGCACAGGCGTGGTTGCCGCATCCAGAATCCGCAGCTCAGCATCCACCATCTTCTGCGTCGTCAGCAGTTCAGAATCACGACGTACAAAGCTGCTGGTGCCATCTGCTCGCATAAACTGAGGCGCTACCAGACGCTTATTCTCACCGCTCAGACGCAGAACCTGCTCATCGAGGGCACGGTAAATAGCACCGCTGATACTCTCATCGGTGCTCTGATGACCTTTGCTCTCAGGGCTGACAGGAAGACCCACCTCACGCAGATAACGAATCGTCTCAGCCTCAACGTGGGAGCGGCGGAACACGGCCCGCGTGGTAGTCACCCGGTCAAGAATCTGCTGCGCATGCTCTTCAGGGGTGCGAGAAAGGAACTCAGCCTGCACCTGCTCACGCTTGGCGCGTGCCTGCTCACTGGCGGCCTGAAGGTGCTCCCGAAGCTCGGTCTCGGTCGGAATAATCACCTCACCGGAAACGGACTGCGCCTGCGATACCCACTGCTCATGAAGATCTTTAAGGCTCTTCGCCTCACCCTTCTGCGGGCGAGTAGCCAAGGTCGCCTGCTGCGCAAGCTCCAGCAACGCCTTACGTCCGGGCGCATGCCCATGACGCTCCACATACTCACCTGTTAGGCGCTCCAACTCAGCAGAAATCTCAGAACGACGGGCACTAAAATGCTCAATCATGGACCGGTCAATACCGGCAATTTCCATCACCGGTGACGTACCGCCCTTAGAGAAATCAGGCACACACACCAGGCCCAGTTCAGACTCCAGGTATTCCGCCAGCTTCGCGTTATACAACTCGCTCGCTGCCACGTTCCACTGATATAACGTGCGCCCATCAATAGCGGACCACTGCCCGTCCGAGCCCTTCACCCGGTTAGAAATAACCAGGTGATCATGCAAATTCGGGTCCCCTGAACGCGAGTCCCAGTGCCTAAACTTGGTGGCGATCAGACCGCCCTCAATATCAATCTGGCGGACACCGTTACGGCCACGACGCGTCATGACTACGTGGTCTTCCAGGAACTTCACGACGTCCCCAATGGCCGCCTCATGCGCTTTCTGTACACCCTCGCGGAGGGTTTCATCGCCTAGACCCCACGCCAAGGACACACTTTTAGGCGGCGTGAAAACCATGTCGAACCCGGCTACAGAGTTGCTTTGCGGCTTGGATTCACGGGCAATAAAGGAAACCAGCTGCTTATCGGTGGGCTCCACACCGTGCTGTTCACGGTACATGACAGCACCCACACGGTGACGGATTCCCTTCATCTCTTCAGCGGTCGGGTCGGTGTGCTTGGTGTCGCGGAAGCGGCGTACTTCTTCCTGGACTGCGCGGGTAAACTCGGTGGACCCGTCACGCTGTGCGTGCAGGTTCGGGGCGACGTTCTGCTGGAAGTGCTCATCAATGGCACGCTGTGCAGCGTACTTCGCTTCGGTTGCTTCGTGCTCCAACATGCGGTAGTTTGCCATGAATTCGGCGCGGTCTGGGCGCTGAGCTTCAGGGTTCTTTGCGTATTCACCCTTGGTCACGGTGTAGCCTGCTGCACGGTAGCGTGCCAAGTACTTTGAAACCGTCATCTGCGACGGAACACGACCATAAAGGTGCTCCAAATCGGAACAAATTTCCTGCTGAGTCTTACCCTCACGGGTACCCTCAATAATCAAAAAAGCACGCTCCGCAGCCCGCTGATGCACCTTCTCCCACGCCTCAGAACGCACCGCATCGTACATCTCAGGGGTGGACTGCTGAAGAAGACTCGTCACCTCATCAGTATCTAAAGGGGTGAACTTATGCCCAAAAAGCACGTCCATCTGAGCCTCAGAAACGTTCCCCTCAAGACCCAATTCAGCAGCACCGGCACCAACCCACTGCCCCGGAGGCATACCCTCCACAGTGTAATAATCGCCCAACTCACGGTCACTAGAGCGCAACACATCACCGGTCGCTACCTCATGCGTGTAGTACCGGTAGCCCTCTCCAGCGGTGAGCTTATGGACGGTTAGCATACCTTCATTCTACCCTTGAACCTTATTGAGAACAACTCAAAATAAAACCCTGACTCATTTGATGCATGAGGTGTGACAAAAGATAGAGCGAAGCGTTCAGCTCCTCAGCGTGCGAAGAATGAGCACACACCAGATGGACAGGCTGAAATGCGGAACGGTTTTGTCCGACACGGGGTGTGTCGCGCTCATCCACAGGCGGCGCCAGTGTGCATGATGAGCCCTGCTCTCTGGAGGGAGCGAAGCGGAAGGAAAGAGAAGGCGCAGGGGTCTCATGCATTCTAGGCAGCAGACGGCGGGAGAGCTGTGCACACCTCGTGTGTCAGGAACGGGGTATGAGAAGGGAGCGAAGCGGAATGAATCATGCGTCCGGTGCTGTCCACAGGTGGGTGCAGGTGACCGGCTGATGCGTGCCAACTGTGGAAGAGCGAAACCGGCGGCGCAGCCGCCGGTTTTCCCGTCACAGGTGACGGGAAAACTAGCGCCGATTATCAGCAGCCTGTAGTATTTACAGTGACAAATGCAATGAACGGCCCCTATAAAGTTCATGAGCATCATTGAGAACAGACGCCCCGAACCTCAGTTGAGGTTCGGGGCGTCTGTTGCTGTGTAGGCACTAGGGGGTGATGGGGTTGACGAGGGGCTCTCCGTGACCCGGCCTGCTGAAAAATGAGTCCCTGAAGGTTAAACTAGAGACTAAAGAAATACCTGTCCCCTCTTCAGGCTGAAAGGACAACCTGATGACTCGATCGCCTCGTAGCGCGGCTGCACGCCGTGCCCGTGAAAATGCTGCAGCCTTCGCAGAACGCGAAGCACGCCTGCTAACCCTGGCTGAAAAATTCTTCTCCCTTGAAGCATCCAGTCCCGCCGCCAAAATTGAGGACGAAATCGAAACCCTGGAAAACAAACTCACCGCACTGCGCGAAAAGCTCGCGTCCGCTCGTGTAGAAACTCAGCAGCACCTCGCCGCGCCAGTCGCCGAAATGAAGGCGATGAAGGTTTCCAAGGACGAGATCGCGGCACGCCTCGGCATCACCCGCACCGAAGTCAACGCACTACTGCGTGCGGCACAGCCTCAAGACTAACGCCTAGAAAATATGAGGGGGGTCTAATACACCTGGTGTATTAGCCCCCCCTCTTAATGTGTTTAGAAAAGCTGGGTCTGCCCTTCCATGACCATTCCGCGGCCTAGCCGGTCTACGGCATCTTGGTCATACCCATGAGCTAGGGTGAATTCGCGAAGGGCTCTGGAGTCTGCGGCCCGCTCGGCGCGGCTTCGGCGAAGAAAAGCAAGACCGTGCAGGTTATCGCGTCCGCGCGCTGCGCGTTCGCGCATGTTCGCGGCATGGTCACCTAAAAATAGATGAGACCCTGCACCGTTCTCGGCACGTACGCAGAGCGGGTTATCGCACAGATGAGTGACCATCTCCGCAGCGTCTACCTCATCGCTACCGAACGTGAGGGCGGCGGCGTATCGGTGGGCGCGCCACATCTTCTCCCCTGCCTCCGCGTTCGGGTCTTTGACCCAAAACCTACCGTAGCCGTCAGCGCCGATAGCTCCAACCCATACCCAGCACGCACCGGGCGTCTCACCCTTGATGACCTTGTCCCAGAACCGGCGTGCCTCCTCACTCTGGCTAGTCTGCATCGGTGTACTCCGCTGCAGCGTATTTGCCGATACGGTCGAGCACCGCATAGACGGTGTGGCGGCTACAGCCCATCTTGCGGGCGATAGCCATTTTAGGAACGCCCAAGGCATCTAGCCGGCGCACTTCGCGCGCTTGCTCAGGGTTGAGCTTTGGGGCGCGGTCGTACTTGCCGGCTGCCCTAGCTATCGCGATTCCTTCAGCTTGACGCTCACGAATGATGGAGCGCTCCAGCTGCGCGACGGCTGCGAGGATAGTTAGCATGAACTCGCCCTGCGGGGTGTCCGTGTTCAGGGCGGGGTTGTCGAGGAATTCGACGTGTACGCCGCGGTCTTTGAGACTCTGAACAATGTCGAGCAGGTCGCGGGTAGAGCGGGCGAGGCGGTCGGCGCTGGTCACCTGCAGGACGTCGCCGTCGCGAAGGTAGCGCATCATCTCCTGGAATTGCGGGCGGTTGCTGGTCTTGGCGGCGCTGACCTTCTCGACAAAAATCTTGTCGCATTCTTCCTCGAGTGCTTCAAGCTGCCGCGCGATATTTTGGTCTACTGATGAGACGCGGGCGTACCCGACGATTTGCCCGATAAATTCCTTCTCTTCTTGTTCCATAACCCCCGCTTTACATCTGGCTTGTCTGTCGGGGTCAATTTTACCGTTCGATAGACAGTGAAACACCCCGCCACAGGTCACTGTGGCGGGGTGTTGGTGGGGGTATACCTTAAAGACGCCGCCGGGGGCGCCCGAAGGGTTTAACCCTTTGGGTGCCCCCGGCGGCGTGCGGGGGTATACAGTCTGGCACCCCTGGGGGGTGTCCTCCCCCTGTTTTGGTGGGCTGCAGTGGGTTACTGCTGCTCGGTGGGGGTTTTGCCGGTTTGCGTCTTTTGGCGTAGGCGTCGTCCCCACTCGCCGAATTCGGGGCGGGTGGTGTAGTCGGTGTTCCATGCCTCGACGGTTGCCGGTAGCCAGATTTTTTTATCGCCGTGCGAGATGAAATCTGGTTCGGGTAGCTCGCCTCGGCGTAGTAGACCTGCGGGGGTCATGCCAAGGAAGCGCGCCATTTCTGAGATGCCTACGATTAGCATGCCAGCCATGGGGTGGGTCCTTTCGTTAGTCTTTGCTGCGCTGGCGTCCGATATGCCATGCGTATGCATGGATGAGGGCTGCCAGTGCGAGCAGTCCGAAGGTAATAGCGGATACGACCGGGTAGGTGGGAAGCAGCACTACCGCGCCGATAATGGCGATAGCGTAGGGAAGGGCTGCGCTGAGGGTCTTCTTCATGGGGTGTTACCTCGTGTACTATGAATGTATCGGGTGCCCCGGCACCCGGTACTGGAGGCGCTTACTCTAGTACCGGGTTGAGGGGTTTTTACCGCTTACTTATCGTTCTTCGGTTTCTTGAAGACTTCGATGAGCTTGGTGGTTGCGGTGATGACGGTGGCAATGCCGCCAAGCGCCGCGCCAATCGAGGTAAGCAATGCGGTGAGTTCCGAAACATTCATTTGAATGTACCTTTCTCTATTAGATTGTGAATACCTGAATAATCGGTTTGATTGCCAGGCTTGGAGTGTTGAAGTTTGCCCCTTCAACACTATTAGTATAGCACGTTTTATACTTCTAAATCAAGTTTTTCAGGTGTTTTCTGCGAAAATACCCCCTGTTTTCAGGGGGTATTTTCGTATGTGTCGTCTCGCGTTTAGGCGTGCTGCGCCTTCTCATATTCTCGAAGGGCGCGGTAGGCTCGCACCTGGTAGAACACTGCTGCGGACAAGATGATCAATGAGATGATATTGACAGCCGAAAGGTTCGACAGTGCGCGCATGAAGAGAAGGGATTCGAGGGGGAAGAGTACCCAAAAAATCTTGCTCATAGTTATTCCTTTCTGATACCATGAAGCTATCAAGAACTTTGAGTGGGGCAACCCCTCCCCCGGTGATAGGCACCGGGGGAAGATGGTTACTTACCTGTTATTTCTTCTTCTTTTTCTTACCCTTAGGCTTTCCCTTCGTTACAAGGACATAGCACAGGGTGAAAGAGATAATCAGATTGGACAGGTTACCCACAAGCTCCGAAATAGCTTCCAAGGTTCTAACCTTTCATTATTGAATTTTCAATGTCTAGAGAATGTAATTCCTAGACTTGGACATGTTAGGAATTGCGACTTCCTAACATAATAATTATATCAAGAAAACCGGTGATAATTCAATTTATCGCCGGTTTTCTTTGCATTTATTTAATGAATTTTATAGGTATTAATTTACATCTCAAATATATCAATTGTGATGTACTACATATCAATGTAATTAATGTATTGTGAAATAGATTACACCGTAAGTATTGCGCGCGCCCCACACCACTACCCCCCCCCGGTCAGACAGGCTCTGTCGCCGCCAGCTCCAACACGCAGCGCTCATGCCCTGGGAGAGGTTCTGTCAAGCCCGCCCGGAACCCCCAGCCTCATATCAAAGCGAAGAATACCCCTGAAAGGTGACCACCACGCGGGCTTGACGGGTTCTCATCACAGGGCGAAGAATGGGCGCAGCGAGGAGCTGGGAAGACAGCCCCAAGCGTACGCGCCCAACCCTGCCACATGGATACCGGTCTGCACCCCAATTTATGGGCATGGGGTGAAAATCACATTCGGCGCTTCGGAAGGCCTCGGAAGCGCATAGTCATAGATACCTAGCAGCTGAATGACACAGGGGCATAGGGGCCTAGTGCTAGGGGCTGTAGTGGCCGGTGGTGAGGGTCCCTGAGGGCCTTTAGGGGTGGCCGTAATCGCCCTATGGCCGATGGGTGGCCGGTGGTCGCACTGAGCTGCGCCAAGCCCCTAGGTCGGCACTGATCCCTCGCAGGCTGTCGTGGTGACGAATCTGGGTGCGCACCCGGTGCGTTCGATGTTAGTCTGGAGGTGCTGCAGGGCCTTGGGTCCTACGGCGGAACATGTGGGAGGGCCCCTCAGCGCAATGCGTTGAGGGGTCCTCTTTTTGGTGGCGCAGGTGACCGTTGAGGGGTAAGCTGCGCCTTTCTGGTCGCGCTAATATGGGTTTGACTAGGTGTTATACCCTCAATACAGAAATACAGATTTCTGTATTTATGGTTTTCTGTATTTCTGTATCAGGGGGTTTTAGGGGTAAGAATAGCCCCCTCTACTCTGTAAAGTAGAGGGGGCTATGTCAGGTCCTCAGGCTCTTTCCTGAGGGGTTATATCTCCTGCTGTGTGCCTGGTGCAGGATGCCTTGATGGCTCTTAAGAAAACGTCTTACCGAACTTTTCTTCTAGCTCATCTGGGTCTCGTGCATGGCTGGCAGGGTGTATACATTTAAGCCTTTAGGCAGCCATCTCCTTTTCGTAGGTGCGTAGGGCCAGGTAGGCTCGCACCTGGTAGTAGATGGCAGCGCCTAGTATCGCTGCTGAGATGAGGCTGGCTGCTGAGAACTTCAGCAGATTGCCCACAAACAGGGTGGCTGTGAGGGGGATCAGCAGCCAGAAAATCTTGCTCATGTCGCTCCTTTCTTGCTACCATGGATCACACGGGAAACCTTCGGATTCCCACCCCCTCCCGGTGCTTTCGCTACCGGGAGAGGAGGGTCACCTTTTTTCCTTAGCTCTTGTTGTGCTTATCCTTCTTCAGGAAGTGCGCAATAACTTTGTACATGGCAGCAGCCTGAATCAGGAAAGCAACATACAGAGGAGCATTCGCTAGATGTTCCAAAGTAGTTTACTTTCGATTGGGTTTTGACTAGGCAAGACACCGAGCGGGTGCAAACGCACTTGCCTTGCTAGCCTGGACGTTACCGACCTGAAAGGGTTAGTTTCAAGCCGGTAACATAGAGGTCTTGAATCTCAAAGATACTCGGCTACCCAAAAACCTCTAATATATCAACGATACGCGTTATCCTAACGGCAGTCAATAGATGCCGTTATTTTTTGTGCCGTTTTCGCTATGAGCAGAAAACGTATGCGTATGGTCCCTATTTCGGGGCATGAAAGACCGCCCAGGCGTATGCCTGGGCGGTCTTTCGTTAGCTAGTCGAGCTAGTCGAGCTGGTCGATATACTCGAGCAGCAGGTCGGTCATGCTCACACCATGACTAGCAGCGTGTGCCTTGAGCCGGGCGTGAGCCTCAGCGGGAAGATTCAGGGTCAGCTTCTTAATGCTCGCCTCCGGCGCCGGGTTGCCGGTTTTGAAGGCCTGCTCAAAGCTGGCACGGCCCTTGACCCGCTTTTCAGTACTGGCGGGGACACTCACGTTAAGGCGCCTTGCCGGGGAGATTGCCATGATTATGCCTCCTGGTCCATGCCGACGAGGGCCAGTAGCTGTGCTGCTACCTCGTCGTAGCCGCCCAGGTCTTCAGGCTTACGGCCGTAGCTGGCTCGTACGGACTGCTTGGGTCGGATGGAGATATCAAAGAGAGTCACACCGGACTCCTCGAGCAGCTCTTTGGTCTCGCGGAAGAGGACGGTGCGCGGGTCTGCTGAGGTGAGTAGCACGGCGGCGGGCTTGCCTTCGGGGATGGAGGCGAGGGTGGAGAAGACGCGGGTAATGTCTAGTCCGGCGGGTGCTGCGGGGATGATGAGCACATCAGAGCGTTGCGCGATGGCGTTCAGAATAGATTCGTTGAGCGGGGGTGAGTCGATGAGGGTGATCTCTGCGGTGGTGCGGCGGCGCTTGAGCTGCGGGACGTTCACGGGTGAGACCTCGAACGGGAACGCGTCCCCATTTTCTTCAGCGGTGAGGGCCCAGTCGGTGGCTGATCCCTGAGGGTCGGCATCCCAGACTTCGACACTGTAGCTTGCATTGGTGAGGGCGTGGGCGAGGTAGACGGTGCTGACGGTCTTGCCGACTCCGCCTTTGGCGTTAATGATGCCGATGATGAGTGGCATGGTGGTGTCCTCCATATGGTGGGGGGTATAGGGGTGCTTCTAGGATACCTCCCCCATACAGAAATCTGTATATACAGATATACAGATTTCTGCATTTCTGTATAGCCCCGCTCGCGCGGGGAACACAGACGGTCACGACCAGGGGTAAGTGCAAAGGCCGGCTCATCCCCGCACACGCGGGGAACACAGGGCGTGAGCGAGGTAGGTGCTGGTGACGGTCGGCTCATCCCCGCACACGCGGGGACGCCGCTTCGGTTGCTTCGTGCTCGAGAAGGCGGTAGGGCTCCTCCCTGCACACGCGGGGACGCCGCACCTGCGGTGAGGCTCAGAGATACCGGACCGGGCTCCTCCCCGCACACGCGGGGAACACGACTCGAGGAGCCCTGACAAGATAAGGGGTGGGCTCATCCACGCGTATACATATAGGGGGATGAGTAGGCGATTACTCGTCTACGGTGACCCGCCGCCAGTGGCGGCTGGCCTTGACGCATCCAACGCCGCATCCCCCAACACCACCGAACCGGCAGCATCAGAGCCTGCGACTCCGCGTCCGGGCCCATCCCCACACACGCGGGGAACACGACTCGAGGAGCCCTGACAAGATAAGGGGTGGGCTCATCCACGCGTATACATATAAGGGGGGATGAGTAGACGATTACTCGTCTACGGTGACCCGCCGCCCGTGGCGGCTGGCCTTGACGCATCCAACGCCACATCCCCCAACGCCACCGAACCGGCAGCATCAGAGCCCACAGCTCCGCGTCCGCTTAGACTCTCCCCCGTGCCGGGGGCGAGTTGTTGCGCCTCATGCACCCGCACAGCCTCCGCACGAATATTACGTGCCGCATTCACGTCACGATCAATCCGCACACCACAGGCCGCGCACTCAAAGACACGCACAGCAAGACCGAGCTTGGTTTTCGCTCGTGCTCCGCAGGCGCTACACGTCTGAGAGGATGCAAAGAAGCGGTTAATGATTTGTACCTGTGAGCCGTACCAGCTGGATTTGTATTCCAGCTGGCGGCGCAGCGTACCAAAAGCGGCGTCCAGGATGGACCGGTTGAGCCCGGCCTTCTGGCGCACGTTCTTGCCCGGTGCCTCGATGGTACCGGCAGCTGAGGCGGTCATACCCGCCACAGCTAAGTCCTCAAGCCCGACGAGGGCGTACCCGGTGCTCAAGCGCTTAGAGACCTGATGCAGACCGGACTCACGACGCAAAGCCACTAGGTGGTGGTGCCGCGCAATCTGCCGGACCAGACGGGTACGACGATTCGAGCCTTTCTGGGCTCGCGCGAGGGCACGCTGCAGACGCACCAGGCGCTTCTCAGCGGCACGTGCCCAGCGAGGGTTAGCCAGGGTGGGGGACCCGTCACCACTGAATTCCAGGGAGGGGTACTGCGCGAAGCGCTGCGGTGCCTGCTCGTCAGAGAGCGCGGCGAGGTATCGTACACCCAGGTCTACACCGACGGCGCCAGCGGAACGCTGCGCACGAGTGGGAGCGGCGGACGGGCGGGTGAGCTCTACCAGGATGGAGACGTACCACCGGTTGGCGGCACGAGATACCGTGTAGGAGCGGATTTGAGCGCCAGCACGCACCGCCTTGACGAGGTGACGAGTAGTGTCATAGGTGCGGATAACACCCAGGTGCGAGAGGCGTACGTGTCGGTAATCCTCAATGGTCGGGGCGGCGCTAATGCCGCGGCGCTTCAGCTGCGCCTTGCGGCGTACGTATTCGGGCTCTCCGCGTAGGTATGCGGTGCCGTAGGCGCCGATGGTCTCCGGTGCAGGGATAGTGAAGGAGTCCCGGCTAGCGCCCTTGCGCTTGAAGCGGGGCGTGCCGACGAGTCGGCCAGCACGAGCACCGGTACGAGAATCAAAGAAATTCTTCCAGGCTTTATCGGCAGATTGCAGTCCTGAGACGAGGACTCGGCGGGGGATGGTGTGCATCCACGGCTCGGAGGATCGCTCGGTCTCGGGCCAGACAATGGTGGGGTCGGCACCGTCGGCGATCGCTTTACCTGCTGCGCGGTGTCGGGTGATTTCGGGGGTGAGGTGGGCGGTGGCGTATGCCTGAAAACCTATTGCCTTGTAGGTGGCGGGGTCACTCTGGGCGAGGGCCTTGAGCTCAGCTTTTACGGTGGTCTCGTCGGCGCCTGCGTCGATGCGGGTGTGCCAGTAGTCTGCTCGGGTGCGGGAGACATCGAGATTGTGGGCTGTGAGGAGGTTGTAGGCGTAGCGTGCTGCGCCTGCGCATTGTGCTAGGGCGGATGCTTGCGCCTGGGTGGGGTCGAGCCGGAATTTGTAGGCGCGGAGCGTAGTGCCGGTGGCTGCGGTCATGCTGTCTCTCCTCCTCTCGAGTCCAAAAAATTTCGACCATACAGATATACAGAAAACCGTATTTCTGCATTTCACCCCCAGATATGCGGGGGTATTTGTCTCAAGACTAGAGGGGACCCCTGACACGTTAAGGGGTCTTTTTGCGCGGAGATGACGAATCTCAAGACACAATCTCAAGCACCTAGATAGAGTAGATATATCACTGTAATGCAACGACCGCCTAAGGAGACTCTATGCACGAGACCGAATCCCTCTACGACCAGCCGCTCTACAATGCCACGGTGTACAGGCGTGACCTGACCGTGAAGGATGAAGAATTCTGGTACCCGGTGGCACAGAATATTAATGACCTCGAGAGCATCGCCTATTGGGCCGCCTCTGGTCGCGGCGCAGGCCGCACCGTCACTGATGACGGGCTCGACCACTACAATTCCTCGGCCCTTATTTGGCTCGAGGAAATGCAGGCCATTGCGACCAACCTTGATGGCAAGGTGATTCCCCCTGAGCCTGGTAAGGATCTTGAGGAGACTCACGGATGGCTGCACCATTCAGAGAATGATGAAAAGGGTGCCTTGGAGCGCGTACCTGATGACCCGAAGGCTCGACTAGTGCGCGTCTATCCTCATGTCCTGAAGAAGCCAATGAATCGGTACTCAGTACAGGAGCTGCAGGACATTGTGGATCGCGCGACGGATTTCTATACCGTCTGGACTCACCCTGAACCGCTTGAGTACACGCCCGAAGCGGTCAGCGAATACGTCACGAAGGCCTTCGCGCTCACCCCTGGACGTGACCGTCTCGAGATTGTTGAGGCACCACAGACGGAGAATACTACGCCGATGATGCTGATGCAGCTAAAGCTGCAGATGATGATGCAGGGCGAATCGGCAGAGTTGGGTCGAGAATATTTGACCCTCGAGATCATGTACAAGCACCACGAATTTCTACCGGAAGACCAGCGCTTCTAAGTAGATAGAGGGTGAGGTAGGTGGAGCCGAATGGCTCCACCTACCTCTTTTTTTT
>NZ_CAXOMR010000028.1:0-32404 GCF_964210535.1 Rothia mucilaginosa | reverse complement strand
GAACCCCCACGCCGTAAGGCACAGGAACCTAAATCCTGCGTGTCTGCCAATTTCACCACTCGCGCGCAGTGTCACCCCACATCCGAAGATGCATGCGTCTGAGGCAACAAAAAATTAGTGTACACCAGGAACCAAGGTTCGCCAAGCCTTAAAAGAAGCCCCCATAGGGCAAAAAGCCCGCAAGCACGCCGAACAGCAGCCTCCTCGAGAAGCCACCGAACGGCGATGCGCAAACCCTAAAAAGCACGACCTTACTTCGGGTCAATACCCAAATCACGACGCAACTTAGCCACATGACCCGTCGCACGCACATTGTACTGAGCCACAGAAATAACACCCTGCTCATCAATCACAAACGTCGAACGAATCAGACCCTCATACACCCTGCCGTAATTCTTCTTCTCACCCCACGCGCCATAGGCCTCAGCCACAGCATGATCAGCATCAGACAGCAGCGGGAACGTCAACGACTCCTTCTCCACAAAACGGGCAATAGCCGCCGGCGAATCCGGAGAAACACCCAACACCACGTAACCCAGCGACTTCAACGACGCCAAATTATCGCGGAAATCGCACGCCTCCTTCGTGCAACCCGGAGTCGAAGCCTTCGGGTAGAAATACAAAATCACCTTGCTACCCGCATAATCGCTCAGGCTGTGCTCCTTACCCGACGCGTCAGCAAGGGTAAAAGCAGGCGCCGGAGTACCCGGCTCAAGACGAACACTCATCAATAACTCCTCAAAACAATAAAAACTAGGGGAGGGGCGGATGCGCCCCACACAATACACACAGTCTAGTGTCCCACACACTCCACCCAAACAATGTGTCCAGGCTCACCTCATTTCAACTTGCGCACACCACAAAAAAGCGCGTATAGTATTTTCTTGTTGCGAGGGAAACCTTGAAACAAGCAAGCGCCTCTAGCTCAATTGGCAGAGCAATTGACTCTTAATCAATGGGTTCTGGGTTCGAGTCCCAGGGGGCGCACTTCACAAGAAATCCCGCTGATTCTTCGGAATCGGCGGGATTTTTGCGTTCCCCGAATAAATACAGTTCTGAGACTTGAGGTGTATATATCCTCTTTGCTCCTGCAGGGGACCCGTCCTCGCAGAGCTCGGACACCCTGATGTCGCAGCAGAGGATATATACACCTCCGCGTGTAATCGGTATTCGGGGTACGCTGCGGTCCCGCCGTGGTTGCGGTAGGTGCGCGGTGGTTCAGCGTGTGCGCCCCGTGCCTAGCGAACTGGGGCGGGGGGAGGGCTGTCGCCTTTTAGTGTGTTGCTTGGTGGTTTGGTGTTTTGTGTGTGGGGCGGGGGAGGCTGTCGCCTGTTTGGTCTGTTGCTTGGTGGCTGGTGTTTTGCGCGTGGGGCGGGGGAAGGCTGTTGCCTTTTAGCCTTTTGCGAGATAGTCAGTCTGGTGTGCGCAGAGGGGTCGGTGCCGTCCGTAGCGACATCAGGGTGCCCGAAGCGAAGCGAGGGCGGGTGCCCCTGTAGGAGCGAGGACGTGTACCGCCCCTCAAGCAGGCAATATAGCTGGGTGTAGGTACAGGAAAGCCCGCCGCAACCCTAAGAGTTGCAGCGGGCATTCACCTCAAAAAGTCACATGGCTACAGGACCGGCCAAATCCGCGTCACAAACTCACGGAAATCCTCAACATCCTTACCCTGCTCCAGCAGACCAGTGCCAAAACGAGTCGCAACCTCAGCATTATCCTCAAACGACAAATAAAACGAGCTGCCATTCACCGACTCAATCGTCACCGCATCATCACCCACACGGTAAGCATGCAGCGCATTCGTATTATCAATCGTCGTAGCCGTACCCGCAGGCGTCAAAGCAGGCAAATTCACCGGAGCAATAATCACCTCATCCGGCGCATCCTGATAACCCACAATAAAATGCTGCTGATCAGGATACTGATGCAACGCCAAATCAGGATTACGGTAAACCGCACGGCCCGTCGCATACACCAAATTGTATGCACCGTAATTAATAATCTGCTCGTCAAAAACCGGGTGCAGAACCCGAATAAGTTCCTCACCCGTCAAAAACTCGCTACTCTCAACAGAGTTACGGGGGTCAATAACCTCTGCGTACTTACTTGCTTCGGTCAGCTCATCAGCGACCGTGATAATCGGTTCGGTCATAGCTTCAGTCTACCGGGGCAACCAACGAAGGTCACGAGTATTCGCACATATTACGCGCCATGACGTCCAAAAATGCGAGTTTTTCTCACCTGTTCAAAAGAGCGCCCAAGAGTGCACGCACGCGCACAAGGTGTCCACATCATGAAAGAAAGTATTCGACCTGCGCCTTTATGAACAAAAACGGGTGTGTTGCCCGACAGAGATTTGACTCACCCCCTCTCGGGGCGCACCATAGAAGGGTGAAGACAGCAATGTTCCAGCGAATTCTAAACCTTGTCGACGTCGCCTAGGGCGAGTGGCAGGGTCTATTCACTGCGACTGAGCGCCCCTACCGCTACCACCAACAGCGAGGGGCATTTTTTATAGCTTGGTACCCCCGGGCATAGGATGCGTGAGAATCACACAAACCCCACGCAGAACATTGAGTACAACGAAGAACCATTAAGACACGAGGCATTTCCATGACCATGGGATTTTCCACTTCTGATGACGCGGCAAACGCTCCCGCAGAACGCATGACCGGTTCTCAGGCAATCGTCCGCACCCTCGAAGACCTGGGTGTGACTGACGTATTCGGCCTGCCTGGTGGAGCTATTCTGCCGACCTATGACCCCCTGTACGACTCCAAGAAGGTCCGCCACATCCTGGTCCGCCACGAGCAGGGCGCAGGCCACGCAGCCCAGGGCTACGCAGTGTCCAGCGGCAAGACCGGCGTGTGCATCGCAACCTCCGGCCCCGGCGCAACCAACCTGCTGACCGCAATCGCAGACGCAAACATGGACTCCGTCCCCCTCGTCGCAATCACCGGCCAGGTATCCACCGCACTGCTCGGCTCCGACGCATTCCAGGAAGCCGACATCGTCGGCATGGCAATGCCCATCTCCAAGCACTCCTTCATGATCACCGACCCGCAGGACATCCCCCGCGCACTGGCTGCAGCATTCCACATTGCATCCACCGGCCGCCCCGGCCCCGTGCTCGTGGACGTCACCAAGGATGCACAGGTCGGCATGATGGAATACCGCGGCATCCCCGAAGACCTGGAGCTGCGCGGCTACACCCCCGTCACCCGCGGCCACTCCAAGCAGATTCACGAAGCTGCAAAGTTCATCACCGAGTCCAAGCGCCCCGTCTTCTACGTCGGCGGTGGCCTGGTCCGCGCAGGTGCCTCCGAAGAGTTCCACAAGCTGGCTAAGCTCATCGGCGCACCCGTCGTCACCACCCTGAACGCTATCGGCGCGTTCCCCGACTCTGACCCCCAGAACCTCGGCATGCCCGGCATGCACGGCACCGTCCCCGCCGTCGCCGCAATGCAGAAGTCTGACCTGCTCATCACCCTCGGCGCACGCTTCGACGACCGCGTCACCGGTAAGCTCGACTCCTTCGCACCCGAGGCTAAGGTCATCCACATTGACGTTGACCCGGCAGAAATCTCGAAGATCCGCTTCGCAGACGTGCCGATCGTCGGCGACCTCAAGTACGTTCTGCCCGAGCTGACCGACCTGCTCTCCACCGAGTTCGCACAGCAGCTGCCGAACCTCACCGAATGGTGGAACGAGCTCAACGTCATCCGCAAGGATTACCCGCTCGGCTACGAGAAGCCCAACGACGGCCTCGGTTCCCCCGAGTACGTTCTCGAGCGCATCAGCGCTCTGACCGGCCCCGACGCATACTACGTCACCGGCGTTGGCCAGCACCAGATGTGGGGCGCACACTACATCCAGCAGGAAAGCCCCCGCCACTTCGTCAGCTCTGCAGGCCTCGGCACCATGGGCTACGGCGTCCCCGCCGGCATGGGCGCAAAGGTCGCACACCCCGACTCCACCGTGTGGATCATCGACGGTGACGGCTGCTTCCAGATGACCAACCAGGAACTGGTCACCTGCGCACAGAACAACATCCCCGTCAAGGTTGCCATCATCAACAACTCCTCCCTCGGCATGGTGCGCCAGTGGCAGACTCTGTTCTACAACGAGCGCTACTCCAACACCGACCTGAAGGACGGCCACGGCACCGTACGCATCCCCGACTTCGTCAAGCTCGGCGAAGCATACGGCTGCGCAACCTTCCGCTGCGAACGCGACGAAGACGTGGACGCAACCATCAAGGCTGCCCTCGAAATCAACGACCGCCCCGTCGTCATTGACTTCACCGTCAGCCCCCACGCCCTGGTCTGGCCCATGGTCCCGGCAGGCGTATCTAATGACAAGATTTGGATTGCGAAGAACACTTCGCCCGAGTTCGATCGTGAGGGAGAGAACTAATGTCTCAGCACACTCTGTCCGTTCTGGTAGAAGACAAGCCGGGCGTTCTCACCCGCGTCTCCGGTCTGTTCTCCCGCCGACTGTTCAACATCCTCTCCCTGGCTGTGGGCCCCACCGAAAACCCCGGTGTTTCCCGCATCACCGTCGTAACCGAAGGTGACGCCCACACCATCGAGCAGATCACCAAGCAGCTGAACAAGCTTGTTCACGTGCTGAAGGTCGTCGAGCTTCCGGCCGACTCCTCCACCCAGCGTGACCACATCCTGATCAAGGTCAAGGCAGACCCCGTAGTCCGCCTGCAGATCGTTCAGGCAGCCGACCTGTTCCGCGCATCCGTGATCGACGTTTCCCCCGAGTCCCTTGTCATCGAGGCAACCGGCTCCCAGGAGAAGCTCAACGCACTGCTGGACGTTCTCGAACCCTATGGCGTTCGCGAAATCGTCCGCGCAGGCACCATCGGCCTGGCACGTGGCCCCCGCGCCATGAGCGAGCGCATCTAACACCCACCAGGGTGCCACACCAACCCCGCACCAGCTGGGGATAGCAACGGGTATCGCACCGCTACAACCGGGAAAACCGGCAGCGATGCGATACCCGACCCTATGGGCTCACAGACCTTCCGGATACTTCAGATGCTGAGAAGTAATCTCGACAGCCCGCAACTAAACAGCTATCAAGTAGAATAGTGAATGTTGAGCCCAGCCTGGGCCGCATATCAAACTTACTGAGGAGAAGAAATGGCAGCAACCATTTTCTACAACGACGACGCAGACCTCTCCCTGATCCAGGGCCGCACCGTAGCAGTTATCGGTTACGGCTCCCAGGGCCACGCACACGCACTGAACCTGCGTGACTCCGGCGTGAAGGTCATCGTCGGTCTGTCCGAGGGCTCCAAGTCCCGTGCCAAGGCTGAGGCAGAAGGCCTGCGCGTCGCAACCGTTGCAGAAGCAGCAGCAGAAGCAGACGTCATCATGATCCTGACCCCGGACCAGGTCCAGGCAAAGGTCTACGCAGAGAGCATCGAACCCCACCTGAAGCCCGGCAACGCACTGTTCTTCGCACACGGCTTCAACATCCGCTTCGGCTACATCACCGCACCCGAGGGTGTCGACGTGGCAATGGTCGCCCCCAAGGGCCCCGGCCACACCGTCCGCCGCGAATACGAAGCAGGCCGCGGCGTTCCCGCCCTGGTCGCAGTCGAGAAGGACGCATCCGGCGAAGCACTCGCACTGGCACTGTCCTACGCAAAGGGCCTCGGTGCAACCCGCGCAGGCGTCATCAAGACCACCTTCACCGAAGAGACCGAGTCCGACCTGTTCGGCGAGCAGGCAGTCCTCTGCGGCTCCACCTCCCAGCTCGTCCAGTACGGCTTCGAGGTTCTGACCGAGGCTGGCTACCAGCCCGAAATCGCATACTTCGAGGTCCTGCACGAGCTCAAGCTCATTGTCGACCTGATGATCGAGGGCGGCATCGCTAAGCAGCGTTGGTCCATCTCCGACACCGCAGAGTACGGCGACTACGTCTCCGGCCCCCGCGTGATCTCCCCCGAGGTCAAGGAAAACATGAAGGCTGTCCTGGCAGACATCCAGAACGGCAACTTCGCAAAGCGCTTCATGGAAGACCAGGCTGCAGGCGCACCCGAGTTCAAGGAACTGCGCGCAAAGGGCGAGGCACACCCCATCGAGGCAACCGGCCGCAAGCTGCGCGAGCTGTTCTCCTGGAACACCGCTGACGACGACTACACCGAAGGTTCCGTCGCTCGCTAAGCTGTAGCTCAGCAATAGCTTTCTAAGAATCCGGCGCACCACCCTCACCCCGCTACAGGGGAGGGGTGGGGCGCCGGATTTCTGTCTAATGAGAGCCTGCTAAAACCCCAAAACAAGGGGTGTGATGCAGTTCATGCTCGCTCGAGTTGCGGGCGCCCACAAGATGCCGTATAGTATTTACTTGTTGCAGGGGAAAACCTGAAAAACAAATAAGCGCCTCTAGCTCAATTGGCAGAGCAATTGACTCTTAATCAATGGGTTCTGGGTTCGAGTCCCAGGGGGCGCACTTCAAAGAAAATCCCGCTGATTCTTAGGAATCGGCGGGACTTTTGCGTTCCCCTTGAAATACAGTTTTGAGGGCTGGGGTGTAGATATTTCCTCTTGCTCTGGTGTTCGATGCTTGGAAGACGGTATTCGCCCTCGTTCCTACAGGGGACCCGTCCTCGCTTCGCTTCGGACACCCTGATGTCACTACGGGCGATACCGTCTTTCTCGCTTGGTTACCTGATGGTGCGGTGGGGAATATCTATACTTCTGCGCATCTGTGGTTCAGGGGTTCACGGAATCCCGCCGGTTCGTTGGGGTGCGCGGTGGTTTTGTGTGCGCCCCGTGCCTAGCGAACTGTGGCGGGGGAGGCTGTCGCCCTTTTAGCCTGCTGCTTGATGGTTAGCCTGGTGCGCGCCGAGGTGTCGGTGCCGTCCGTAGCGACATCAGGGTGCCCGAAGCGAAGCGAGGGCGGGTGCCCCTGTAGGAGCGAGGACGTGCACCGCCCCTCAAGCAAGCCACATGGCAGCCTCCACCCGCGAACAACGAGTCACCGCGTATCAGAGTGTAACCCCGGTGAGAGCCTCGCCTAATACTGCGGTAAACTGAAAGTTATGACTGCAACTCCGTTCTACATCACCACCGCCATCTCCTACCCCAATGGCAACCCGCACATCGGCCACGCCTACGAAACCATCGCAGCCGACGTGCTAGCCCGCTTCAAGCGCCTCGACGGCTTCGACGTGCGCTTCATGACCGGCACCGACGAGCACGGCCAGAAGATGCAGACCACCGCCGAGAAGCTCGGTAAGACCGCTAAGGAACTCGCCGACGAGAACTCCGCACGCTTCAAAGCAATGAACGACGCGCTGAACATCAGCTACGACCGCTTCATCCGCACCACCGACCCCGACCACTACGTCGCATCCCAGGCAATCTGGAAGCGCATGGAAGAAAACGGCGACATCTACCTCGACAAGTACGCCGGCTGGTACTCCGTCCGCGACGAAGCCTACTACGCAGAAGACGAAACTGAAGTCCGCGACGGCCAGCGCTACGCCATCACCACCGGCACCGAAGTCGAATGGACCGAGGAAGAATCCTACTTCTTCCGCCTCTCCAAGTACGGCGACAAGCTCCTCGAACTCTACGCCAACGAGGGCTACGTCTTCCCCGAATCCCGCCGTAACGAACTGATCTCCTTCGTCAAGGGCGGCCTCAACGACCTGTCCATCTCCCGCACCACCTTCGACTGGGGTGTGCCCGTACCCGGCAACGACAAGCACGTCATGTACGTGTGGGTGGATGCGCTGACCAACTACCTGACCGGCCTCGGCTACCCCGACACCGACAACGAGCTGTTCACCAAGTACTGGCCCGCCGACCTGCACCTCATCGGTAAGGACATCACCCGATTCCACTCCATCTACTGGCCCGCATTCCTGTGGTCCGCCGGAATCGAACTGCCCAAGCGCGTCTTCGGCCACGGCTTCCTGCTCGTCAACGGCGAAAAGATGTCCAAGTCCGTAGGTAACGTCGTCGACCCCGCAAACCTCGTCGACGCATTCGGCCTGGACGCCGTGCGTTTCTTCCTCATGCGCGAGGTGTCCTTCGGCCAGGACGGCTCCTACTCCGAAGAGTCCATCATCAACCGCATCAACTCCGACCTGGCAAACAACCTCGGCAACCTTGCCCAGCGTTCGCTGTCCATGGTCGCCAAGAACTGCGGCGGTGCAGTGCCCACCCACGGCGAATTCACCGAGGCCGACCGCAAGATCCTCGACGAGGCGGCAGCCCTCTACGAGCCCGTCCGTGCAGACTTCGACGAGCAGGCATTCCACCGCGCACTCGACCGCATCTGGACCGTCCTCGCAGACACCAACGCCTACTTCGCGGAGCAGGAGCCCTGGACCCTGCGCAAGAACGGCGAACTCGACCGCATGAACACCGTGCTGTACGTGACCCTCGAGGTCGTACGCCAGGTCGCCCTGCTGCTGCAGCCCGTCATGCCCGACTCGACCGCCAAGCTGCTGACCCTGCTCGGCGTACCCGAAGGCGAGTCCCGCCAGTTCGCAGCCCTCGGCACCGCGCTCGTGCCCGGCACCGAACTACCTGCACCCGCACCGGTGTTCCCCCGCTACGAAGCACCCAAGGCATAACGGCTGCTTCTGGCATAGCGAATAGCGTATGAAAGCCCTCGGCTTCCTGACCCCGAATGGGGGAGGAGCCGGGGGCTTTTCGCATGCACATATATAGGGGTATGGGTGCGGGATAGATGTACCGGCTGAGACACCACTCATACTTAAGGATGAGGTCCGCGCCCCGACCAGCCCGCCTCAGGCTCATTTCAGCCCGTGGGATTAGCGATAGCCCCTGCGTCCGCAGGTCAAGAGCCGGTGAACACCTACCAAAATCAACCTTGAGGATGAGAAAAACACCGTAGTCAGCGCCACATCGCGTGAAATAATTGAACTATGACTACGACAACTCCTCACGCCCAGACGGCACAGCCTGCCGTCTCCGCACGAAACCTTTCCAAAACCTACGGCATGGGTGAAGCTACCGTCCACGCCCTCAACAACGTCTCCGTCGACTTTGAGCAGGGCAAGTTCACCGCCATTATGGGCCCCTCCGGCTCGGGTAAGTCCACGCTGATGCAGACCATCGCAACCCTGGACACCCCCGACCCGAACCCGGCAACCTCCATCCGTATTGGCGGTACCGAGCTCTTCGGTCTGAAGGACAACGCCCTCACCGAATTCCGCCGCGAACACATCGGCTTCATCTTCCAGGCGTTCAACCTGGTGCCCACCCTCACCGCGGGCCAGAACATTGACCTGCCCTTGGGCCTTGCCGGTAAGAAGCCGGACCCGCAGTGGCGCGACTACCTAGTTAAGACCCTCGGCCTGGAAACCCGCCTCGACCACCGCCCCGAACAGCTCTCCGGCGGTCAGCAGCAGCGCGTCGCCATCGTGCGCGCCCTGCTCGCACGCCCCGAAGTGGTCTTCGCCGACGAACCGACCGGTAACCTCGACTCCAACTCCGGCGCCGAGGTGCTGCGCCTGCTACGTGCCGCCGCAACCGACCACGCACAGACCATCCTCATGGTCACCCACGACGCAAACGCCGCCTCCTACGCAGACCGCGTGGTCTTCATCAAGGACGGCATGGTCGCCGGCGAAATGATCGAACCCACCTACGACGCCGTGCTCGGCGCAATGGCACAGCTGGAAGGTCGATAAGCCGTGGCAACCACACTGAACACGGTGGCGCGCTCCAATCTGCGCGCCTCCAAAGGAAAATACGTCCTCACGGGCATAGGCATCGCGATTTCCTCATTCTTCATCGCAGCCATTATGATGCTCACCAACTCGCTGCAGGCGACCGTCAACTCCTCCGTTGGTGACGTGCTCTCCCGCGCCGAGGCGGTCGTCGCCTCCGCCGCTACCACCTACGACGGTAAAGACAGCACCTCTATCTACCTGACTCGTGACCAGATTCAGAAGGTAGAGCAGAGTGACCTGCTCTCCGGATACTGGGTGCAGTACGCCGTCACGGGTTCGATCGGTACCGGCGACCAGAAAACCCCCGTGCAGTACAACCAGCTGCCCGCCGACTCAAGCCTCTTCCCGTACAAGGTGCAGGGCAAAATCCCCAGTAGCGACCACGAAATCATGGTCTCCACCTACTTCGCGAAGAAGCATAACCTCTCGCTGAACGGCAAGGTCACCAGCACCGACGTTGTGGAATCCGTCAGCGCCCCCGGCACCACTAAGACCGCCGAATACACCGTCGTCGGCCTGTTCGACCCCGGTTTTGAAGGTTCCACCACCAACCAGGCTGTCTTTATTGGCGGTACCAGCCTCGGCGAAGCCACCCTGAAAGCAGCCGAGACAGAAAACAAGAGCTCCGCGGCAGGCTACCGGGGCATGGCTGGCGCGAACCTCATTTACCTCAAGTTCAAGGACGGCGTAACCGACGCCAAACTCAAGAGCCTGCAGGACTCCCTGAGCAGCGGCGACAGCAAGAACGACCCGCGCGTTATGACCGGTCAGAAGCTGCTGGAGGACTACCAGAAGAGCATCTCCACGGTCTTCACCTCCATTAGCGTGGTCCTTGGCGCCTTCGCAGCGCTGGCTCTGCTGGTCTCCTCGTTCGTCATCTCCAACACCTTCGCGGTGCTGGTCGGCCAGCGCATCCGCGAGCTCGCCCTGCTGCGCACCCTCGGTGCCCGCGGCGGCTCCCTCGTACGAATGCTGCTCATCGAATCGGTTACCGTGGGCGTGGTGTTCTCCCTCATTGGTGCGCTGCTGACCTACCCGGTTGGCGCGCTAGTTGGTGCGAACCTGACCACCATCATGATTTCGTACTCGATTACCCCGATTCTGGTGAGCGTGCTCCTCTGCACCCTCGTCACGGTTCTGGCGTCGCTCTCCCCGGCACGAAGCGCCCTGCGCATCTCGCCCATTAGTGCGATGAGCGAGCACACCAACCGCGAAGTCAGCAAGCCCGGCAAGATCGGCCCGATCTTCGGTGCCCTCTTCGCCATCGGTGGCGTTGCCGCCGTCGTGACTGCACTCGATAAGGCAACCAGCACCGAACGTGACGGTAACTCCGCAATCTTCCTCGGCATGCTCGCCGCACTGCTGCTCGGTATCGCGGTCTTCCTCATCACCCCGCTGGTGCTGCCCCCGCTGGTACGTGCCCTCGGCGCGGTCACCCGCACCCAGACCGGCAAGCTTGCGCTCGCCAACGCACTGCGTTCGCCCAAGCGCACCGTCTCCACCGGCCGCGCCGTGCTCGTCGGCACCCTGGTCGTGTCGACTGTGCTGACCGGCTACACGGTTCTGAGCGCCTCGTTCGTCAAGGCTCTGGATCAGCAGTACCCGATTTCTGCGCAGACGACTTACCACCCGTTTGGGCACAACGATGCAGCCTCCACCGTGACCAAGGCGGAGGAAATCGCCTCCAAGGTCAAGGGTATTAAGAACGTTCAGGCATCCGCCGTCGGTTACGCTGGTGGCGTGGTTGACTACACCACCGAGTACGAGGGCCAGAGCGTCAACCAGAACGCTAACCTGGTGGCGTTGAGCTCCTCCGACATGAAGGCAATCCTGCCGGACGAAAACTCGAATATTGCTGACGACACCGTGCTCGTGCCGCAGGGACTCTGGAAGTCCGCCGGTCTGAACGAGTCCAGCCGCCTGAAGGCACACGGCCCGCTCGGCGAAGTGGAACTCAAGCCCATCAAGTCCGTAACCAAGCAGCACCTGATGATCGTCAACCCGACCACCGCCGCCAAGCTGCAGGACGCCAAGAACCCGCAGGAAGTTCCCAACCCCGCCGCTGAAGAAGCCGAGAAGCGTATGCAGGAGGCAATCGCCAGCGGCGACCAGGAAGCTCAGGCAAAGGCAGCTCGCCTGACTGTCACCAGCCAGGCAACCGGTAACGGTACCGTCATTCTGGTGCGTGCCGCCTCCCCGCTGACCAGCAGTGAAAGCTCAACTCTGCAGACTGAGCTGAACCGAATCAGCCCGGACAACTCCTTCAACGGTGGCCTGCAGGAACGTCAGACCTTTGACCAGCTGCTGACCGTCATGCTGACCTTCACCCTGGTGATGCTCATGCTTGCGGTGGTCATCTCCATCATTGGTGTGGCGAACACGATGACCCTGTCGGTCAACGAACGCCGCCGCGAGAACGCGATGCTCCGCTCGCTGGGCCTGTCCCGCAAGCAGCTGCGCCGCATGATTTCCATTGAGGCGATTCTGATTACGCTCGCCGCAGTGGTGCTCGGCATGATTGCCGGTACGGTCATCGGCACGGTCTCCGCGAAGATTGTGATGGCGTCCACGAGCGCCAGCGCCCCGCTCGTGCTTGACCTGCCGTACGTCTGGTACGTGGTCATCCTCATTGTGGGTGTGCTCGCTGCGATGCTCGCTTCGGCTCTGCCGGCGGCTCGTTCGGCTCGCATGTCCCCGGTTGAGGGTATGCGCGGCTAACCCGCTGTATCTGGCATAGTCACAGTACCCGGCGAACCCGGATACTCGGCGTGAGAAAGCCCCGGAGGGTGCCTCGAAAAGGAGGCGCCCGCCGGGGCTTTGCCGTGCACAGGGTGGATTCATAGAGCTAGGTTCTAAGTGGCTGACCTGTCATCTGGCTTTGCGCGTATGATGGGTGTATGAGCACTAGCCACACCAATCTGCGTCGCGGGTACACGCTACCCCATGAAGCGGAGGTTCTTCAGATCCTCCGTGACGCTGGTGTGCGCCGTGCCCGACTCTTCGGCAGCGCCGCCCGCGGTGAGCTGACCGAAACCAGCGACCTGGATTTTCTGGTGCAGATGCCGGGTGTAGCTCCTTTTGACGAGTTCATGCAGATGGTGGACGCTCAGCACCGCATTGAACAGCTGACCCGCCGTAGCGTTGATATGGTTACCCAGCTACGCCCCCGCATCTACGCGGAGGCAGAACCGGACATGGTGGAGCTGCCGCTATGAAAAGCTCACTTGACGACTTCTCTCTGATTCTTGAATCGGCTCAGCGTATCTACACTTTTACCCCGAAACGGTACGAAGACCTGATAGACGACTCAAACGCGGTAGTCCAAGATGCGCTCTGCATGCGCTTTCAGGTCATTGGCGAAACCCTCAATAGGATTCGCACAAAGTACCCAGAAGATTATGAACGGTATGAACGGGCTGAGTGGCAGTACCTCATTGCTATTCGTAACGTTATTTCTCATAGCTATGTGAGTGTTGATTTTGCTGTCCTATGGGATGTCGCGCGGAATAAACTACCTGAGCTCATGAGCGACTTTGAACGAATCATTGATGAGATACAAGAAACCACTTAACTAAAGAGCCCCGGAGGGTGCCTCGAAATGGAGGCGCCCGCCGGGGCTTTACCGTGTCCTTTTATAGAAAAGTGCTAGTGGGCGATACCCGCCTCATACGCCATAATCACCGCCTGCACACGATCACGCGCACCCAACTTCGCCAACACATGCGACACATGAGTCTTCACCGTCGCCTCCGAAAGCACCAACTCCCGCGTAATCTCCGCATTCGACAAGCCGCGCGCAATCAGGCCCAGCACCTCAAACTCGCGAGGCGACAACTGCTCAATCAACTCACGATGCGGATAATCCTGCGCAGGCTCCGCCGGAATGAAGGTTGCTTTAGGAAGCTCAGATGCTACAGCCGGGGGAGCAACAGGAGCAGATTCAGGAACAGGCGCGGCAGGAACACCGGGAGTAGCGGCGGGGGAGTCCAGCACCGGAATCATATGCTCCAGCAGGCGGCGAGTAGCCGAGGGCGCAATCACCGCATCGCCGCGATGCACCGTACGAATCGCCTCCAACAGTTGCTCCGGCGGAGTGTCCTTCAACAAGAACCCGCTCGCGCCCGCACGCACCGCCGAATACACGTACTCGTCAATATCGAAGGTCGTGAGCATAATAATGCGCACCCGCTCGGACTCAGTCACCTCACGCTGGCCGTCACGCTCCAGGATGCGGCGCGCCGCCTCCAGACCGTCGCAGTGCGGCATGCGCACATCCATGAGGATGACCTGCGGCGCCTGCCCCTCAGACACCATGCGGTCAAAAACGTCAATAGCCGCCAGCCCGTCGTCAGCCTCCATGACGACCTGCAGGTCCGGCTGGGAGTTCACGAGCATGCTCAAGCCGCCGCGCACTAGGCGCTGGTCGTCGACGAGCATCACGCGGATCGGCTGGGTGGTCTGTGGTGCGGAAGAGTACATAGTTTCAATCCTAAGTCGCAGGGTGCAGAGGTATTCGATATAGAGGTATTAGAGGTCGCGGTAGGGCAGCGCCGCCTCAACGAGCCAGCCGCCGTCGGGCTGCAGACCGTAGGTGAGGGTGCCGTGGTAGAGGGCGATGCGTTCGCTCATGCCGCGCAGACCGTTGCCGCTGCCGGGTACCGGGTTAGCTGTGCGTCGAGTTGCGGCAGGGGAAACCGGTTCGTTCTGCACCCGCAGTTGCAGGCCCTCCTCACCCCAGTGAATAGTGACGGTGGTTGCCGCGCCGGGGGAGTGCTTGAGCGCGTTGGTGAGCGCCTCCTGCACGGTGCGGTACGCCGCAAGTTCTGCGCCCTGCGGTAGGGTGCGCGCCATGGTGCCGGTGATTCCGGTGAAGGTGACGGGCAGCCCGGCGCGGCGGCTCTGCTCCACGAGGGCGGGCACGTCGTTGAGGGTGGGCACGGGTGCGTAGGCGGTCGCCTCGTCGGTGCGGAGTAGCCCGAGCAGGGAGCGCATCTGAGTGAGTGAGTCGCGTGCCGTGTCTGCGATGAGTTCGAGGGTCTGCTCAGCAATATCCGGCGTGTTCTGCGCCTGTTCAGTCTGCTGCTGAGCCTGACCCGCCTGCTGTGCCCGTGCGGTGCGGGCGCTCGCGGCGGCGTAGCGTGCCCCGTCCGCCTGAGAAATAATGCTGGACAGCGAGTGCGCCACAATATCGTGCATTTCGCGGGCGATGCGGGTGCGTTCGTCCTGCGCGGCGAGGCGACGTTCCTGCTCCTGCTCGTATTCGAGGCGGCGGGCGCGTTCTTTGAACTCTTCGCTGCGCAGTTCGCGCATGCGGCGGGAGTCGCCGAGGAACCAGAAGACGGTGAAGATGGAGCCGCAGAGCACGCCGAGCATCAGGGAGATGAAGATGCGGGCGGGCAGGTCGTCCCAGTGGTAGAGGAGCGAGAGCGAGGCCTGCACGGTGACGGCGAGTGCACCGACCCAGCCGAGAATGAGACCGCGGAAGCGGGCGCGGCGGCGCCAGTGCCGACCGATATGGTAGGCGGCGAGGCTGACCGGCGGGTAGCAGGTGATGGCGAGTGAGTCGGGGAAAGGCTCCACGAGGGTGAGGCAGAGCGCGGCGATGACCACGTAGATGCTGCCGTAGGGGAAGCGGTAGCGGAAGTAGAGCGCGGTGGTGCTGCAGAGCGCGGAGACGAGCGGAATCCAGCCGTAGCTGTTGACGAAGGCAACGGAGAGCATGCAGCAGAAGAACTGCATGTGTGCGACGACGAGGACGTTCATCCAGCCGCGTTTGTCTCTGAGGAAGGTTTGTACGTGGCTGGAGGCGGTGATGGCGTCGGCGGGCAGGTCGCTGCTTTCTGAGATACCGCGGGTATGCGTTACGGCGTAGCCTGATTCAGCTGTCTTAGTGCTGTTCTGTGGGTTCTTCTGGGGTTGGGTGCGCTTGAGGGGCATGCTTCCAGTGTATCGGGGCGTTTGGGAGGGACCGGGAACCCTTTTTCTGCTCTCACATGCAGGGATATTTTGTGGGTTTGCGTGTGGGGTTGTGTGCTTGAGTGAGTATGACACGCCGAAAACACCTATTTTTAGTGACCTTGGTTACTTTTTCGAAAAATATTCCCTCAACTAAAACTTGAGAGTTTGGGGTTGTATGGGGTTCGAATTCGAGTTTAAGAGACTTGAAACTCCCTTAAGTAACCTATTTTGGTTGAAAAACCTTCAACCAAGGCGGAGAGTTTAAGGGAAACCCCCTCATCAAACCATTTTTGGAACCATTGCGGTACAGGTCTTTGATGGGTATAGTTTTGGCTGTACCGAAATTCTGCGTCCAGGAGGCAAGGCCTCGCAGAGTGAACACCAAGCGCTCTGAAACGCGAAAGTCCCTATGCAGGGGACCGGTTACAGCATTATGTCGTTATCACCAGAGGTTAGGCGCAAGCCTACTTCACTCACTCGAATCTCATCAGGTGACGTTCTTCGCCGTGCACGACGGCGGGTGATAACTTTTATTCCTCAAAATGACATCACTCTCGAAGGACATACATGTCTACTAACATTTCTCGCCGCAAGGTTGTCGCTGGCGCAGCATGGGCTGCTCCGGTTGTCGCAGCATCTGCTGCAGTTCCCGCTTTTGCTTCCTCCACCGAATGTGAGTGGGAGTCCACCGCAGCTTACACCGCTGAAGGTAACGCTTCGGGTGCTAAGGGCACCCAGTCCTTCGTCGTTCCCCCGCTGGTCGACAAGATTAAGTTCGAGGTTGTCGGTGGCGCTGGTGGTACCAACTACGACGATATCGCAGCAGGCTCCGGTGCTAAGATCACCGGTATCATCGAGGTCAAGCCCGGCCAGACCGTTCAGCTCATCGGCGCAGCCGGTGGTATCGGTAAGGGCCCCCTGTCCCCCGCAGAGGGTGGCGAGGGCTACGGTAACGGCGGTTCCTCCAACCTGCCCACCCCCATCCCCGCAAGCGTCATGCAGCGCGTCAACGCTATTTGGCCGAAGGACTCCAGCCTGAAGCGCATCATCTACTCCGCATCCGGTGGTGGCTCCTCCGCTCTGGTTATCAACGGTACCCCCGTTGCAGTTGCAGGTGGCGGCGGTGGCGCTGGCTTCGTGAACTCCGGTGGCGCTAACAACAACGAGCAGTACGCTGCGGCTGGCGCAGTTGACGCAGGTCGCCTGTGGCCCTCCGGCGCAAAGCGCAACGTGTACCCCGTTATCGGTTCCACCGGTGGTTCCGCTGATGGTGCAGAAGGTTCCGCAGGTAAGCAGGGTGCACTGACCTACGCTGCTGACACCTCCGTCACCACCACTGTTAACGCAGGTGAGGGTGGCTCCGCAGGTATCGGTGGTAACGGTGGTTCCAAGACCGACCTGCCCTCCGGCAAGTCCCCCAACGGCGTTCTGGGCTACTCCTCCGCTAACAACCAGGAAATCTACGCTTCCTCCAAGTCCGGTAACCAGGGTGGCGACGGCTTCAAGGGTAACGGTGGCGACGGCGTTGGCTCCTACTCCTACCTGATCGACAACAACGATCGCACCAAGAAGGAAGAGGGCACCAAGAACGGTAAGGGCTACGCTCTCGAGTACGAATCCATCGGCTTCAACTTCAACGGCTACGAGTCCGTCATCTCCGCAGGTGGTGGCGCAGGCTACGGTGGCGGTGGCTCCGGTGCTTCTACCTCCTCCTCCGCAATCGTTCTGACCCAGAAGTGGAACAACAACCCCAACGGTCTGCGCCAGAACGTTGGCTTCGCACAGTTCGGTGGCGGCGGTGGCGCTGGTGGCTCCTACGTTGCTCCCGGTGTTTCCGGTGGCTCCATCGAGTCCGCAGGTAACGCTCCGACCGAACGTGGCGTTCGTGGCAACGGCTACGTCAAGGTCTCCCTCTGCAAGCGCACCGCGTAATTGCATAGACCTTTAGGGCTCTAACTCTGAGTGAGAACTCATAACGATATTCCCCGGCTGATGATTCAGCCGGGGAATATTGTTTTAACCGGTAGTATCCATCTATCCCACCCCTCCCTAGCCCAGAGTCTGAGAACCCGCCCGCACACTCTACCGCCCACCCGCGGCGCGTATTACGGTAGAGGCATGACTGAAGCACGTAGCATCGACCTTGCCGTCATCCCCGGCGACGGCATCGGCCCCGAAATCATTACCGAAGCCCAGCGCATCCTCACCCGCGCCTGCGAGCTCGAAAACATCACCGTAACCCCCACCCACTACAAGCTCGGCGCCGAGCACTGGCTGGAAACCGGTGAAACCCTGCCCGACTCCACCATGGACGCCCTCAAGCAGCATGACGCGATCCTCTTCGGCGCCATCGGTGCAGACCCGCGCAGCGGCAAGATTCCCTCCGGCCTCATCGAACGCGAAATGCTCCTGAAGCTGCGCTTCGCCTTCGACCACTACATCAACCTGCGCCCCTCCCGCCTGTACCCCGGCGCAGTCTCCCCGCTCGCCAACCCCGGCAACATCGACTTTGTGGTCGTGCGTGAAGGCACCGAAGGCCCCTACATTGGCAACGGCGGCGTCATCCGCGGCGGCACCCCCCACGAAATCGCCACCGAAGTCTCCCTCAACACCGCACACGGTGTGGAGCGCCTGGTCCGCTACGCTTTCGAGCTGGCTTCCACCCGCCGCAAGAAGGTCACCCTCGTGCACAAGACCAACGTGCTCACCCACGCTGGCCGCCTCTACAACCGCTACTTCAGCGAAATTGCGAAGGAATTCCCCGAGGTCGAGACCGACTACCTGCACATTGACGCGACCACTATCTTCATGGTCACCGACCCCGCCCGCTTCGACGTGATCGTCACCGACAACCTCTTCGGCGACATCATCACCGACCTCGCAGGTGCGGTCACCGGCGGTATCGGCTACGCGGCAAGCGGCAACATCAATGCCGTCGGCGAATTCCCCTCCATGTTCGAGCCCGTACACGGCTCCGCACCGGACATCGCCCGCCAGAACAAGGCAAACCCCACCGCCGCAATCCTCGCTGGTGCCATGCTGCTGCGCCACCTCGGCCACGCTGCAGCCGCAGCCCGCATTGAGGACGCCGTCGAAGCAGATATGCGCGAAAACGGCGCGAGCGTGCGCGGAACCGATCAGGTCGGCGCGGACGTGCTCGCACGCCTTGGCTAATATTCACCAGGCTAAAACTGGCTCGGCTAAAACCCGCCAGCCGTAGCCGCTGAACGCAAAACACCCGTGAAGCCCGGAAGGAACACACCTTCCGGGCTTCACCTGTTCACATCCTGAATGAGAGAAAAGGTGCGCATGCGGCAAACGCATCTTTCCGGTACTCTAAACAGGTCAGGCACACCCGCCCGGCACCTCGGCGGTGGACACCCTCCACCACTCACTGCGATGCATCCGACTAGCACAGACCGCTAGATGCACCATCTGCCCCGCACGACAACGCGCCCGGCGGCACACACACCGGTTCTACGCCCCGACGCGAGAACCGCGAATCAAAGAACGCCTGCACAAGCAACTAGACAAAGAGGAACGCAGAACGATGGCCATCGAATTCAGCCACGAAGCAAACCAGTCACCCGCCTCCGCCGAACGCCGCGCCGAAATCCTTGCAAACCCCGGCTTCGGTGACTACTTCACCGACCACATGGTCACCATCGACTGGGAAGGCGACTACAAGACCGGTGGCACCTGGTACGACGCACGAGTTCGCCCCTACGGCCCGCTCGTCCTCGACCCCGCAGCATCCGTCTTCCACTACGGTCAGGAAATCTTCGAAGGCATCAAGGGTTACCGTCACGCTGACGGCTCCGTGTGGACCTTCCGCCCCGAAAAGAACGCGGCACGCTTCGCGAACTCCGCACGCCGCCTCTCCCTGCCCGTGCTGCCCGAAGAGACCTTCATCGAATCCCTGCGCGAACTCGTGAAGATGGACGAGCAGTGGGTTCCCACCGGCGACGGTGAGGCCTTCTACTTCCGCCCCTTCATGATTGCGACCGAGGCGTTCCTGGGCGTTCGCCCCGCACGCCACGTGCAGTACCACGTGATTGGCTCGCCCGCCGGTAACTACTTCGGCACCCCCGAACCCGTGGACATCTGGCTCTCCACCACCTACGCCCGCGCAGGCGAAGGCGGCACCGGTGCAGCAAAGTGCGGCGGTAACTACGCAGCATCCATGATCGCCCAGACCGAGGGTGAGAAGCACGGCTGCAAGCAGGTCATCTTCAAGGACCCGCACCGCGGCGACGCCATCGAAGAGCTCGGCGGCATGAACGTGTTCTTCATCTTCGGCAAGGAAAACAAGATTGTTACCCCCGAACTGACCGGCACCATCCTGGAGGGCGTGACCCGCTCCTCGCTGATTCAGCTGGCTAAGGACCGCGGCATGACCGTCGAAGAGCGCGCTATCACCCTCAACGAGTGGCGTGAAGGCGTAGCAAACGGCGACATCACCGAAATCTTCGCCTGCGGCACCGCAGCAGTGGTCGCACCCATCGGCAAGCTCAAGGCAGAAGACTTCGAGATTCCGGCACCCACCGAGCACTTCGGCGAAATCTCCAAGAGCCTGCGCGAAGAGCTCGTCGGTATTCAGCTCGGCACCGTTGAGGACCGCCACGGCTGGATGACCCGCCTCATCTAAAACGTGAATCTAACGTAATCCGCGAAATCCCCGCAGGATGCCCCGCCCGACCCGCACGTCGCGCGGCGAGTAACCCGCGGGGATTCGCTGTGCCCGCTAAAACCCTCCTCGCCAATTCCGCCCGCCGCCCCAGCCCTCGAAGGCTGGTACCCTAGAAAGTATGCGTATTGCACGATTTACCGTAAATAATGAGCTCCACTTCGGGCTGGTAGAAGGCGACGCAGGCGAAGAAACCCTGCGCGTACTCGCCGGCGACCCCTTCTACTCGGGCGTCGAACCGACCGGCACCACCTACCCCATCGACCAGGTGCGCCTACTCGCCCCGATCATCCCCCGCTCCAAGGTGATTGGAGCGATCGCAAACTGGGCAGGAACCGAGGCGCCCGCCTCCCCGCAGTTCTTCCTCAAGCCCAACACCACCGTCATCGGCCCCGGCGACCCCGTGACTCTGCCCGAGTACTCCGAAGCCGTCAGTGCAGAAGGTGAACTCGCCGTCGTTATCGGTCGTATCGCCAAGTCCGTGCCTCTTGAGCGCGTGCATGAAGTCATCTTCGGCTACACCGTAGCCAACGACCTCACCGCCCGCGACCTGCTCGAAGACCGCCAGTGGACCCGCGCCAAGGGCTTCGACGGCTCCACCCCGCTCGGCCCCTGGATCGAAACCGACCTGGACACCGACTCGCTGAACATCACCACCTGGGTTGACGGCGACGTCGTGCAGGAAGGCAATACCTCCGAAATGCACTACTCCGTAGCCGAACAGGTTGCCGCAGCCTCCGAAATCTTCACCCTGCTGCCCGGCGACGTACTGCTCACCGGCACCCCCGCCGGCATCAGCGTACTGCGCGACGGCAACGAAGTAGAGGTCGAAGTCGAAGGTATCGGCTCCCTCGTCACCCGCGTGCGCGACTAAACAGCCCGCACCCAAAAACGTAACGTACATCCTGAAACACACCGTCAAGGAGACATCATGACCGAATACCACGGTCCCGTACTCAACAGCCCCGCAGACACCCGCGTCCGCTTCTGCCCCTCGCCCACCGGCACCCCGCACGTGGGCATGGTCCGCACCGCCCTCTTCAACTGGGCCTACGCACGCCACACCGGCGGCAAGCTGATCTTCCGCATCGAAGACACCGACGCAGCACGCGACTCCGAAGAGTCGTTCAACCAGGTGCTCGAATCCCTGCACTGGCTCGGCATCAACTGGGACGAAGGCGTCGGCGTCGGCGGCCCCCACGAACCCTACCGCCAGTCCGAGCGTAAGACCGCAGGCATCTACAACGAGATTTTCCAGAAGCTCGTTGAAGGCGGCTACGTGTACGAAGACTTCTCCACTCCCGACGAGGTGAAGGAGCGCCGCAAGGCAGCCGGCCAGGACCCGCAGCTCGGCTACGACAACTACGACCGCAACCTCACCGAGGAGCAGAAGGAAGCCTACCGCGCCGAGGGCCGCAAGCCCGTGTGGCGTCTGCGCATGCCCGACGAGGACATCACCTTCAACGACCTGGTTCGCGGTGAAATCACCTTCAAGGCAGGCACCGTACCCGACTACGTGGTTGTGCGCTCCAACGGCGACCCGCTGTACACCTTCGTGAACCCCGTCGACGACGCACTCATGGGCATCACCCACGTGCTGCGCGGCGAAGACCTGCTCTCCTCCACCCCGCGCCAGATTGCGCTCTACCGCGCACTCATCGACACCGGCGTGACCACCTTCATCCCCGAATTTGGCCACCTGCCCTACGTCATGGGCCAGGGCAACAAGAAGCTCTCCAAGCGCGACCCCGAGTCGAACCTCTTCCTGCTGCGTGACTCCGGCTTCATCAAGGAAGGCCTGCTGAACTACCTGTCCCTGCTGGGCTGGTCCCTCTCCGCAGACCAGGACGTCTTCAGCATCGACGAGCTCGTCGAGCACTTCGACGTACACGACGTTGTCGCCAACCCCGCACGCTTCGACGTGAAGAAGGCAGAGTCCATCAACGGCGACCACATCCGTGCGCTCGACCCCAAGGACTTCCGCGACCGCCTGATTCCGTACCTGCAGGCTGCAGGCGTACTCGGCGAAACCCTCACCGAGCGTGAAGAGCAGGTCCTCACCGAGGCTGCACCCCTCGTTCAGGAGCGTATGCAGCTGCTCGGCGAAGCACCCGGCCTGCTCGCATTCCTCTTCAAGAGCGACGACGAGATCACCGTGGCTGACGACGCACGCAAGCAGCTCAAGGAATCCGCACCGCAGGTCCTCGCCGCAGCAATCGAAGCCCTCGAACCCCTCGAGGACTTCACCGCAGCCAACATCGAAGCAGCCCTGCGCGCCGCAATCGTCGACGGCCTGGAAATCAAGCCGCGCCTCGCATTCGGCCCCGTGCGCATCGCAGTGTCTGGTGAGCGCATCTCCCCGCCGCTGTTCGAATCCATGGAGATCCTGGGCAAGGAATCCTCCCTCGCACGCCTGCGCAAGCTTGCCGCTGAACTGGGCTAACCATGAGTCGGCCGAATAACCAATCCATCATCGGCAAGGCGCTGCTCAAGGGCACCCTCATGGCGCTCACCAACGCCTGCATTATCTGGGTGTTTGCCTACATTGCTGGCTTTGACCGCTCCGTATGGATGGTCGTCATCATTATTGCCGGCGCGGCGCTCGCCTACGTGACCGCGTTCCTGGAGGCACGCGCCATGCAGAACGCGGCTCGCGGCGGCGACGTGAGCACCTCGTCGTCTGTTGTTGATTCTTCGGACTCTTCTGACTCTTCGGACGAAGAAGAGGAAGAAGACGACTTCGTGGACCCGGGCCCCGACCCGGACGCAGGCGACTTCGACGCCGGAAGCTCCAGTAGCTCGGACTACAGCAGCTACAGCAGCTCCGACTACTCCGGTGGCGGCGATTCTGGCGGAGGCGACTCCGGCGGTAGCAGCGACTAAGCTCTAGAGAATCCCCTTATCCAGCGGGAATCAGACGACCAAAAGGTCTGAAGAAACCCGGCGGATAAGGGGATTTTTCGTTCATTTTAAAATATTTTTTTGTGATGGGTATTTCCTATAAAACTACTAGTCAGTATCTTTTAATGGGTTCTATCTGGGGTTATTTAGGGGAGTGTGGCAAGAATTTGGTTTGCGCACCCCGGCAAAGACTCGTATAGTATTACCTGTTGTTGCGACGAACTGAAAAGTTCAAAGCGAAACATGCGGTTGTAGCTCAGTTGGTAGAGCACCACCTTGCCAAGGTGGATGTCGCGAGTTCAAGTCTCGTCAACCGCTCCACTGAAGCCCCGAGGTTCGCCTCGGGGCTTTTTCGTTGTCTCCAGAAGTTTTATGTCTCCAGAAGTTATTAGCCTTCGGGGGTGAGGGTGCCGGGTGGGAGTCTTGCGATCTTTTTCCGGAGTGACTGCTTTGGCGAGCTTGCTGCTGGGGAAGCAGGGCGGGAAGAAAAATCTTCAAAAAATTTTGGGGTGCAAAGCTTGCGGGGGAGAGACTGAAACTGCTCTCTGAGCCCTCTCAAAGCTGCTTTGAAGGGTGAAAACCGGCCCCAAAACCCTCTTTTTGAAGAAATTTAAAAAACTTTTCGACCCCAAAAACCCCGAAATTCCGCGGAAGTAGCGGGCATGAAACCGTGAATGTGAGGCGGCTCTCCAGATTTCGGCTTGCACGCCTCCAGAAAGACCCGTATAGTTATTACTCGTTCCGGTGAAAAGCCGAAAGGTAAAAAACGGAACGGTAACTCAATAGAGTAATGGGATATGGTGTAATTGGCAACACGAAGGTTTCTGGTTCCTTTGTTCTAGGTTCGAGTCCTGGTATCCCAGCTAACCTCCTTACGGAGGTTGCGGCCCCATCGTATAGCGGCCTAGTACTCCGCCCTCTCACGGCGGCAACACCGGTTCAAATCCGGTTGGGGTCACCACTAGGAAAAAGCCTGGTTTCTTCGGAAGCCAGGCTTTTTTGTTTATCCGGTGAAAACTGAGTCCAGATTCTATGGTTCGCAAGAATCTCCTCGAAAAGCCACAAGCGCTTCGAGAAGCCACCACTTTGGTTGCTTTTCGAAACACAAGTGGCTTCTCGGCGGCAGTAAAAAAAGAGAGCGCAGAATTTGACCTTCACGCCAAGCCTCGGTATAGTCTTATCCGTAAGCGTGATTGGCGCAGTGGTAGCGCGCTTCGTTCACACCGAAGAGGTCACTGGTTCGAACCCAGTATCACGCACCAAAGAACCCCCGTTTCAAGGAACGGGGGTTTTATTATGCCCACCGGGTCAAACCCACCGGCAACAGTCCACCGCAGCGGACACAACCACCCGAGAATGAGGTACCCCGTGACAACACCCGAACTCGCCGCAGCCACCGACTACGGACGCATGTACTCCCGCAAACGCGGAGGAGAACTCCTCGTCCCCTCCATCACCACCGTCATCGGGCAGCACGCCAGCGACCTCAGCGGCTGGCACGGGTACATGGCAGCCAAAGCCGCCCTCGAAGACCAGCGCGCCTACCGCGCCACCGGATCCCACGGCCTCAAATTCGCCATCATCCGCGACGCAGCCAGCGCCTCCGAACGATACCGCGACGCAGCCGCCGCCCGAGGCGACCGCGTCCACAACTACGCCGAAGCCGTCGCCCTGCGCGCCATGGGCCGCGAACACAACCTCGAGGAAAGCCGCGAACAGCTCATCATCAACGGCGAACAGGCCTACGCCGACCGCTTCGACGAATGGTGGGAAGCCTTCAAGCCCCGCCCCCTCGCCGCCGAAGTCACTATCTGGAACGACACCGTAGGCTATGCGGGCACCCTCGACCTCGTCGCAGAAATCGCGGGCCGAACCTGCATCATCGACTACAAAACTAAAGGCACCGACAAACGCGGCCGCGTCAAAGCACTCGACGAAAAAGTCGTCATGCAGCTCGTCGCCGGACTCAAAGCCGAAGAATCCCTCGTCGATCCCGACGAAGGCACATGGGAACCCTGGAAATACGGCGACGCACCCGTCCTCATGGGCGTGGCACTCGGAGAAACGCAGGTACTGCCGCAGCAGGCGAACCCCGCCGTGCTCGAACGCAACTGGTACAAGTTCTGCGCGCTGCGCCGCGTCTGGGAATTCGACCGCCAGGTTCAAGAATTTGAAGACCCTGCGCTTATGCCCGTAGTGCCCCCGCCGACGGCATAGGGGAGAGCCTCTCCCCGCGGCATAGGCCAGTACCCCGCCCGCGGCGTAGGGGAGTAGGCAGCATAGGGGAGAGGCCCCAATAGCTGGTGAGGTGAGGCTCAGCCCTCACCCCAACGCCTCGATTCGTTCTAGATTCGCGCTACCGAATCGGCGACAATAGAACACAAGACAGAACGGCGCCCGCGCGCCCGCTGGCAAGAACCCGCTACTGGGAGAGCCTCCCAGCGCAGTTCTGCCACCACATTGAAATCCGTAAGCACATTCCCGGCACCTGCCGGCAGAGGAGAACCATGACCATCCTGAGCATCCGCACCGTGGGCGACCCGGTGCTCCGCAGCGTCTGCGACCCCATCACCGTCTTCGACGACGACCTGGCACGACTCATCGACGACATGCTAGAAACCATGTACGACGTGGGCGGCGTGGGCCTTGCCGGCCCGCAGGTTGGCATCTCCAAGCAGATTTTCACCTTCGGCGGCATTGACGACCGCGAAGGCTACATCATCAACCCCGTGCTTGAGGTCGGCGAAGAAGACCAGGAAGGCGGCGAAGGCTGCCTGTCCGTGCCCGGTCAGAAGTCCGCGACCCCGCGCAAGAACTGGGCGCGCGTGACCGGCGTGGATCGCCACGGTGAACCCCTCGTACTGGAGGGTGAGGGCCTGTTCGCGCGCATGCTGCAGCACGAAACCGACCACCTGCACGGCAAGCTCTTCATCGACCGCCTCGTGGGAGAAGATCGCCAGCGCGTCATGCGTGCCCTGCGCGCCGCAGACTACAACACTGTCGCCGCGAAGACCGTGACCGAGCGTGCAACCCGCGTGGGCGGTGCCTTCGGTGCCGGTGGCGCGTTCGGTGCAGGTTCTGCTGGTTCTTCCTTCGGTAGCTTCGGAAAGTAGGTCCACATGCTCAACATTATTTACGCAGGCACCCCCGACGTCGCCGTGCCTCCGCTCGACTACCTCGCGAACTCCGATAAGGTGCGCGTGGTCGGCGTGCTCACCCGCGAAGACGCCCCCGTGGGCCGCAAGCGCGTGCTCACCCCCTCCCCGGTCGCGCAGCGTGCCGAAGAGCTCGGCCTGCCCATCGTGAAGGCAAACCGCTGGAATGACGAAGCCGCCGCGGCCATCGCCGAACTGAACGCTGACGCAGCCGCCGTGGTCGCCTACGGTGCCTTGCTGCCGCTGTCCGCGCTGGAATCCCTGCGCTACGGCTGGGTCAACCTGCACTTCTCCAAGCTGCCCGCATGGCGCGGCGCCGCCCCCGTACAGCGCGCCCTCATCGCCGGTGAGCAGGAAATTTTCTCCACCACCTTCCTTCTTGAAGAAGGCCTGGATACCGGCCCCACCTTCGAACAGGAATCCACCCCCGTGGCCGCCGACGACACCGCAGGCAGCGTGCTGATGCGCCTCGCCACCAGCGGTGGTGCGCTGCTCGAGCGCACCTTTGAACGTCTCGAAGCCGGCGAGAGCGGCACCGCGCAGGTCGAGGACGAGTCGGTCAGCTACGCCTCCAAGATGAGCATCGCCGACGGCCGCCTCACCTGGACCGAGCCCGCCGAACAGATCCTGGCGCGCTTCCGCGGCGTGACCCCCGAACCCGGCGCCTGGTGCGAACTGGGCGAAAACCGCTTCAAAATCGGCGGCCTGGCGGTTGCCGACGAGCGCCTGGTGCAGTCCCTGACCGAGGCAAACGGTGGCCCCCTCGCACCCGGTGCGGTGCGCCTGCACGCGAAGAAGGTACTGGTCGGCACCGGTACCGAACCGCTGATGCTGCTGCAGGTTCAGCCTGCCGGTAAGAAAATGATGGATGCGCCCGCGTGGGCTCGCGGCGCTGGCAAGGACATGGCGGAAGGCCTGGTGGTACTCGCATGAGCAACGAAAAGCGCCCCTACAAGGGAGGACACGGCAAGCCCGGTCACGCTGGCAATGGCAAGCCCGGCAACGGCAAGTTCAGCCAGGGTAACGGTCAGGGTGAGGGCGGTGCGAAGCGTAAGCGTCGCCGCCGCTCCGGCTCGGGTACCGGCTCGGGTGCTGGCGTGAACGAGCAGAACCGCCAGCAGAACCAGCGCTCCCAGAATCAGCGCTCCCAGGGCCGCCCGCAGAAGTGGGATGACAACTCTCGCGGCGACAAGAAGCGCTTCGAACCGCGCGGCGAAAATCGTCATGAGAACCGCGCAGAGTCCCGCACCGGCCGCCGCTTCGACGGCCTGACCAGCGTCGAACGCGCCGCACGCCGCGCCAAGACCGAGCACGACGACACCAAACGCGGTGGCGGCGGCACCTCCCAGCGCAATAAGAGCGGCCACGAACGCAACCGCCGCTCCATGTCCGCCCGCGAATTCTCCGCGGCGGCACCCTCCGCACGCTCGCGTACCGCAGACACCGCACGCGCAACCGTCTTCGACGTATTGCGCTCCGTTGCCGAATCTGACGCCTACGCGAACCTCGTGCTACCCAAGGCGATTCGTAGCCACCGCCTCGACCACCGCGACGCAGGCTTCGCCACCGAGCTGACCTACGGCACGCTACGCCACCAGGGCACCTACGACGCAATCCTCAGCCGCTGTGTAGACCGCCCCATTGAGAAGGTCGGCACCACCACCCTGATCGTGCTGCGTATGGGCGTGCACCAGCTGCTGAACATGCGCGTTCCCGCCCACGCTGCGCTGAACCAGAGCGTGTCCCTGGCACGCGAAAAGATCGGTGCGGGCCCGGCAAGCTTCATCAACGCGGTGCTGCGCCGCGTCTCCGAGCGCACCCCCGAAGAGTGGTACGAACTCATCATTGAGGACGCGAAGGACGACACCGAGCGCATGGCGCTGCTCGCCTCGCACCCCGGCTGGATTGTGCGTTCCATGCGCCAGGCACTCGTCGCGCACGGCCGCCCCGCCTCCGAAATTGAGCAGCTGCTCGAAGCGGACAACCTCGCCCCCGTGGTGAACCTGGTTGCGCTGCCCGGCCTGGGTAGCCTCGAGGAGGCACGCGAACAGGGCGCCGTCGACGGCGAGCTGGTTGAAGGTTCGGCGCTGTACGCCTCCGGCGACTTGGCGCGCCTGGAATCCGTGCGTGAAGGCACCGTACGTGCCCAGGATGCTGGCTCCCAGCTGGTGGCACGCGCGCTCGCCGCCGCACCCCTGGACGGCACCGACACCGCATGGCTCGACCTGTGCGCAGGCCCCGGCGGTAAGGCGGCGCTCCTCGGCGCGCTCGGTATTCAGCGCGGCGCATCCCTGGTCGCCAACGAGGCGGCACCGCACCGCGCGCAGCTCGTGGAATCCTCCATGCGCCCCCTGCCCGAGGACAGCTACACGGTACTCACCGGCGACGGCCGCCAAATCCGCGAGACCCTGCGCAAGAACGCCTCCGACCTGCCCGGTTCCATTGAGCCCGGTCAGCTTTTCGACCGCGTCATGGTGGATGTTCCCTGCTCCGGTCTGGGTGCCCTGCGCCGCCGCCCCGAGGCGCGTTGGCGCAAGTCCCCGCGCGATATTGCCGAGCTGCTGCCCCTGCAGCGTCAGCTCCTGGACGCAGCCATTGAGGCGACCCGCCCCGGCGGCGTGATTGCCTACGTGACCTGCTCCCCGCACGCGGCAGAAACCCAGAACATTGTTGCCGAGGTGCTCGAAAGCGGCGCGGTCAGCCTGCTTGATTCCGCCGCCGCACTGCGCGAAGTCGCCCTGCACACCGAAGGCGCGAACGGCGAGCCCGTGAGCGTGCTGGCGGGGGAGAAGGACCCCGGTCACACCCCCGAGATCAAGGTCAAGAAGGGTGCGCCGGTCGTGAAGGCTTCGGAGCACCCGACTACCGCGCAGCTGTGGCCGCACGTGCACGGAACCGACGCCATGTTCCTCGCCCTGCTGCGTAAGAACTAGCCGCTTCACCGCCTAGCATCACTGGCCATACGGCACGGATTTGAAAGGAACCCCCATGGGTATTGCCATTAACCCGTCGATTCTCTCGGCGGATTTCGCGAACCTGCAGCGCGAGCTGGAGCGCATTTCCACCGCAGACGCCGCGCATATTGACGTGATGGACAACCACTTCGTCCCCAACCTCACCTGGGGCCCGCCGGTGGTCAAGCGTCTGCGCGAAATCTCCCCGATGCCGTTCGACGTGCACCTGATGATTGAGGACGCCGACCGTTGGGCACCCGAATACGCCAGCATGGGCTGCGAATCGGTGACCTTCCACGCGGAGGCGGCTATCGCCCCCATCAAGCTGGCGCGCACCCTGCGTGCTGAGGGCGCGAAGGCTGGCATGGCGCTGCGCCCGGCAACCGCCGTGGAACCCTACCTGGACATGCTCAGCGAACTGGACATGCTGCTAATCATGACCGTGGAACCCGGCTTCGGCGGCCAGGCGTTCCTGGACGTGACCCTGCCGAAGATCGCCCGCGCCGCCAAGGCGATTGAGGGTGCGAACCTGCCGGTGACCGTGCAGGTGGACGGCGGCATCACCGAAGAGACCATCCTGCGTGCCGCGGAGGCGGGCGCAACCTGCTTCGTTGCCGGTAGCTCGGTCTACGGTGTGGATGAGGCGCTCGGCGGCCCGGAGGCAGCAATCGCCTCCCTGCGTGCGGCGGCCGCATCGGTCAAGCGTTCCAGCGCCGGTTGCGGTTGCGGCTGCTAGCGGTGCCCCGCCGGTAACAGTGCCCAGTCACTGCCCGCATCTATAAAACCTCAACGCCCCGTTGTGAAGTCTGCGCCCCGTCGCGGCTCTTCGCGGCGGGGCGTTTTGCGTACCAGGCGTTCTCAACCGCCGCAGATTTATAGCAAGGTAACAGCAGGGGAGAGGGCCTGTTTAAATGACATAGTGTCAGCAAGACTATGACAAAGCGTGATATATGTTACCCCGCGCAATTCCGCGGCAAAACCGGGTATCCTGGCGGTCAGAGAAGGCAAACAGAACACATCTTGATGTAACACTCAGATATCTGTAAGGTTAGGTATAGTTTAGTCAAATCTAGGGGGAACTATGTCTTTCAACCGAACCGAGCTGACCGACGCCGAAAACCACGGCGCATCGGGCGTTAACCGCCGCGCATTCTTCGGCCTGGCGCTCGCCTCCTCGGCTGCTCTCGCCCTCGCGGCATGCAGCAGCGAGACCACCACGACCACCACTTCCGGCGGTTCCACCTCCGGCGGCAACAGCGGTACCCGCACCATCAAGGACATTGACGAGGAGAACGTAGAAGTTCCCGCCAACCCGCAGAAGGTTATCGTCCTCTCTGAGCCCACCCTCGACGGCCTGCTCGCCCTCGGCGTGACCCCCGTCGGTTCCGTCTCCGGTCGCGGCCAGTCCGGCGTGCCCAACTACCTTGCCGACCGCGCCAAGGGCGTGCAGATTATCGGCACCGTCGCCCAGGTCAACTACGAGCAGATTGGCAACCTTGATCCCGACCTGATTCTGGTCGACTCCACCGGCGTAGACAAGCGCTCTGAGGCCTTCGAAACCCTCAAGAAGATCGCTCCCGTCGTCTACTGCGGCTACGCGGGCGGCGACTGGCGCATCAACTTCCGCAACGTCGCCAACGCTATGAACATGGTCGACAAGGGCGAAGAAGTCATCAAGGCATACGAGTCAAACGCCGCAGCGCTGAAGGATCAGCTCGCCCCCAAGTACGGCGACAAGACCTTCTCCATCGTCCGTTGGGCAGGCAACGGCCCCGCCCTGATCCTCAAGGAACTGCCCGCCGGCCAGGTACTCAACGACCTGGGCCTTAAGCGCCCCGAGTCGCAGGACCGAAACGGTCAGGGCCACTCCGAGCCCGTCTCCCTCGAGAACCTGGCAACCATCGACGCGGACTACATGTTCCTGGGCACCCTCGGCGGCGCAAGCCAGCAGAACCCGAACGCGCAGGGCTCCGCAGGTCTGCAGGGCGCCGAAGAAGCACTGAACAAGGCGAAGGAAACCTCCGGCTTCACCAACCTGAAGGCAGTCAAGGACGACCACGTGATTCTCGTGGACGGCTCCAAGTGGACCTCCACCGGCGGCCCGCTGCTGCTCGAGGGCATTATCGAAGACGTCAAGAAGGCGCTTCCGCTCTAAACGCCCTGTTCTGAACACCCCGTTCTAAATACCCTGTGAAGCAATCACCCGCTGAAGCTTCCGCCACCCTTCCCGCCGCGACCTAAAAACCGCGGCGGGAAGGGGATGCACGACCCACCACACCATCCTCAAGGACCACAATGACCGAAACTCGACCCGTGCGCACCGCAGCCCGCTACGGTGCCGTCGTGGCTCTCGCCGGCGCGCTCATCACCCCCGGAGCAGCGCTGACCGGCACCACCATTGCTTACGCGGACACCCCCGCCGCCACCCAGCAGGCTGATAAGGCTACCGTGACGATTTCCACCGAGAAGTGGCGCGAAGGTAAGCTCGTGCTACGCGGCACCGGCTTTACCAGCACCGCACCCGGTCGCGGCGCAGTGTTCGCAGTGAAGTTCCTCGACGCCCTGCCGGATGAAGCGCACCAGGCGATTAACCCGATCACCAAGAAGGGTGGCAACTCGCCCGCAAACTTCATGGGAACCGCCAAGGAGGACGGCACCTTCGAGGTTGAGGTGTCCCTGCCGACCCCCGAAAACACCGGTCTGACCGCTGAACAGCTGAAGAACAAGGGCTGGACCGTGGAGGGTACCAGCCACCGTATTCAGGTGCTTTCCGGTTCCCTGGGCGGTACGGATGCGGACGGCAACACCTACGACCGTCGTGCATCTGTGTCGCAGAATATTACGCTGAGCGACCCGGCTCCGAGCCCGGCACCGACCGCAGAGCCTACTGCAACTGCCGAGCCTACCGCTGAGCCTTCTGCGACGGCTGAGCCTACCGCTGAGCCCAGTGCAACTGCAGAGCCTTCTGCGACTGCCGAGCCTACCGCTGATCCCTCTGCTACTGCAGACCCCACCCCCGCAC
>NZ_CAXOMR010000027.1:0-33710 GCF_964210535.1 Rothia mucilaginosa | reverse complement strand
CTCAACACCCCTGCAACCCGAAAACGGGTGAAGTAGCACACAAAAAGGGCCTTGAAAGGGTCTCAAACACCCTTCCAGGCACTAAAGTGCCTAGTCAGAGTGTTTTAAGGGTGGCAAAAAATCTTCAAAAAACTTCCAAAAAACCTCATAAACGCAGAAGAAACCACTCAAACCCTCGAAGAAAGCCCGGTGAAAGCCCTCTCAGCAGCCCCTATTCCTACTCCCCCGCTCCTGTGCCGCGACTAGACACCCATACCTATAGATACAGAAAGCCCCTCCCCTTCCATCCCGAGAGGAACAGAAGAAGAGGGGCACAGCTACGAGAGTGCTGAAGCTTAGTAACGCTTAGTGCTGGGTTGCTTAGTACTGGGGAGGCGCCTCATTCGCCATATTGTTGAAGCGCGAGTACTTACCGCTAAACGCCAGAGGGATAGTACGGGTCGGACCACCACGGTGCTTCGCAATAATCATGTCCGCCTCACCCACGCGCTCACTATCCGGGTTATACATATCCTCACGATGCAGCAGAATCACCATATCCGCATCCTGCTCAATAGAACCAGACTCACGCAGATCCGAAACCATCGGACGCTTATCAGTACGCTGCTCCGAACCACGGTTCAACTGCGACAGCGCAATCACCGGAACATCCAGCTCCTTAGCCAACAGCTTCAGGCTACGAGAAAACTCCGAAACCTCCTGCTGACGCGACTCCACCTTCTTACCCGAACTCATCAGCTGCAGGTAGTCCAGCACCACAAGCTTCAAATCATTACGCTGCTTCAGGCGACGGCACTTCGCGCGAATCTCCATCAGAGTCATATTCGGCGAATCATCAATAAAGAGAGGAGCAGAATCAATACGACCCTGCAGAGTCGCCAAGTTCGTCCAACCCTCAGTATCCAGGTCGCCCTTCTTCAGACGACCCATCGAAATCTTTCCCTCCGCAGAGAGAATACGCATTGCCAACTCAGTACGACTCATCTCCAGTGAGAAGAACACAGTCGTCATCTGATGATGAATAGCAGCAGAACGAGCAATATCCAAAGCCAGAGTCGACTTACCCACACCCGGACGAGCCGCAATAACAATCATCTGGCCGCCATGCAGACCACCGGTCAGCTCATCAAACTCAATAAAGTCAGTCGGCACACCGTACACGCCATCCGGGCGGTTCGAGTTCGCATCAATCTCATTGATGGTCTCCTCCAACGCCTCAGAGAAAGACACATAGTCTTCCTTCGCGTTACCATCAGTCACCGCATAAATCTCAGCCTGCGCCTGATCCACCAAAGTATCAACCTCAGTCTCATTGGCGTAACCCAGCTGAGCAATCTTCGTACCCGCCTCAATCAGGCGGCGCATAATCGCGTGCTCCTTAACAATCTCAGCGTAATACTGAGCGTTAGCAGCAGTCGGAACCGAAGCAATCAGAGTATGCAGATACGACGCGCCACCTACACGAGTCAGCTCGCCACGCTTCTTCAGCTCATCAGCAACCGTAATCGCATCCGCAGGGCTACCGTGACCGTAAAGAGAAAGAATCGCCTCATAAATCGTCTCGTGCGCCGGCTTATAGAAATCAGACGCACGCAGGCTCTCAACCACATCTGCAATAGCGTCCTTCGACAGCAGCATGCCACCGAGCACCGACTGCTCAGCCACATCATCATGAGGCATAGTGCGGGAACCATAATCAATGGCAGTTTCAGACATGCTTATCCTCGCGTTTCAATCCGATATCTACGACGTTCCAGAAACAATTTCTGCAGAACTCCTATGCTAGTTTCTCACGAAGGCACACGCGAAACATATACACGCCTAATGGGCAGCGCGCAGATAATCCTCAATCTTCTCAACGGCGAGCGCCGCCCCATCCATGGTGCGCATTGCCTCACCCAGCTGCCGCGCCCTAGCGCGCATGCCCTCATCTCTGAGCAGACGGCCCAGAATATCGCGCACATTGCCGCGGCGCACATCATTCTTCGTAAAACGCAGGGCGTTACCGTAGCGCACGCACTCCTCAATATTCCAGCTTTGCTCCGCCTGCATCGCAATACCGGCAAACGGTACACCCGCCAGGCACGCCGTCTGCACCGTTCCCTCACCGCCGTGGGTCATCGAGGCGTCAATATGACCGGCAAGCAGATGAGCCGGAACGGTCCCCGCAAAGTGGATGTTATCGCCCAGTAGGCTGGTTTCTGCGTCCGGCAGCGGCACCCCGCCGCCGACCAGCACATCCACCGGAGCAGCTGACAGCTGCCGTAGCACCTGCGCCAAAATATCTGCAGACCCTGAGGAACCCATTCCCACGTAGACCAGTGGCCGCTCTCTCGGTTCGAGAACAATCTGCGGTAGCTCACCGGGCGCGCGGTAATAGATAGGACCCACACTAACGTCGGGCTCTACCAATGAGTCCCCGCGTAGCTGCGTAAACAGAGAGCAGATAAGGTTCACATCGGCGCTGAGCATATCGACGGTACGGCGAGGAAGCGTGAGCCCATGCTCACGCGCCACACGCGTAAAAGAAGCCGGCTTATACGAAAACACCCGCGCCACAGCCCGCAACCATCCCGGCGCCGCGAGCTCGCTGGCTGCAGGCTTCTTCGAAAAATACGTCGACGAGTACGCATACGGGCGCGCATAGAAAATGGGGACACCGGCAATACGCGCAGACAGCAACATCGTCAGGTTAGAACCGATCACCACAGCATCCGCGCTAAAGTCACGGATAGCCGCAAGCTCAGCGGCAACCCTTCGACGCACCATGCCGGTCGTAAAAGGGTGCCGCACTCCCCTGCCCTGATCCAGCGCCATAATCTGCTCAGCCTCAGCATCGCTCATAATCGGTTCGCGAAGATGCACGGGCAACCCCGCGTTTTCCAGCAGTCCCAGGTATTTAGGGGAATACACGTGGAATAAGACCGTATGGCCTCGCTCCTGAGCTGCACGCGCTATCTCGATACAGCGCGTGGTTTCACCCATATTGAAGCTTTCAGGAGAGAAAAGAATACGGCTCATAACAAACTCCGGCAGGCGCACACATGACTGAGCCGGTTCTGCGGCTCATGCGCCGCGGCTCATACACCTCAGTGTAAAACGGAGCCTCAGTATTCCCCCGAATAGCGAGGAATACTGAGGCTCCGTTTCACTGTGTGAGTTTTGCGGTGTGAGTCTGTCTTACTTCTTACGCAGAATCAGACCGATAGCGCCGATGTGGTCCGCGTGGCGGCGGAACACGCCGCGCATACCCAGCACGCGCTCACGAATCTGCGCTGTTATCGCATCCAAGGAAAAAATTTTTCGGCCACTGCTATGTGCCTAGTAGATCCCTCGATATCAGAGTCGAGGGCATAGCTACTGGAAGTGAGTCGATCGTGTTCGTTATTCTCCCCGTCCTCACCCTACATATAGTCTCGCATCTCCTGGCACTTCTGCTACTGCATATCTGGAGGGCATCTATCCCAGCAGATTATGTAGCGGTACTCAAGCACCTGCGGGTGTCAGCGGTGCTCTACTACTACAGGCTCGCTAATGAGGTGAGCTGGGCATATACGGGTGTGGGGGTGGTGCGTCACTGGGAAGTCAGAGTGCAGCAGATGCTGGGTGAGTATCTGATACTGATGCAGTATCCAGCAGTAGTGCTGGTACTAGTGCTCAGCGCCGTAGTCGGTGCACTGTTCAGGTGCTGTGTGCTGCTATACCTGGCGAGAGTGGAGAGCGCCGCCGGCATGGAGGCTGTTACTGCAGGGTGGGTGCGTGCTGTGGTAGATAGTATAGGTGTCCTGGTGAAGTTGTTCGGGCTAGCAGGCTAGTCGGGCTTGGCGACGCAGGCGGAGCCTCAGTATTCCCCCGGATAGCGAGGAATACTAAGGCTCCGTTTCACTGTGTGAGTTTTGCGGTGTGAGTCTGTTTTACTTCTTACGCAGAACCAGACCGATAGCGCCAATGTGGTCCGCGTGGCGGCGGAACACACCGCGCATACCCAGTACACGCTCACGAATCTGCGGCTTACGCGCCAGGTTGAACGCAATCTTCGCAACGCCTGCGGGACCCTCATCAGCCAGCAGACGCTTCGGCTCCAGCAGAGCCATATCAGTCTGGTACACATCCAGCACCTCGAAGCCTGCCTCTTCAGCCAGGGCGGTCCACTCGGCAACAGTCAGCGGACGGGCATTCACGCGAATAGTGCGCGCCAAATCCTTCTGAATCTCTTCCTTCAACTCGGGACGCAGGTAATCGGGAACCAGCGACATCTCGTGAATAGCGTAGTAGCCACCCGGACGCAGCAGGCGGGCCGCCTCACGCATAATCTCCAGCTTGTGCTTATCGGTCTGCATGGTCAGCATCGCCTCGCCCACCACGGCGTCGTAGCTCTCGGAGGGCAGGCCGGTTTCCTGGGCGCTAGCGTTCACGACGCGGTAGTTAGGATGGCTCGATGCGCTGATACGCTCGGTCACGATTTCAGCAGCCTTCGGGTCAAGATCCACACCGGTGTAGCTCTTGGGGGAACGCTTCACAATCTCCAGGGCGGTAATACCCAGGCCCGGCGCAAACTCCACGACGTCAATGTCGCCGCCCAGGGCACGAGCCAGCAGCCAGTTGGTGGTCTCGCGGCCGCCGGGGCGCAAAACCTTCTTGCCCAGCTGGGCAAGCAACCAGTGGCCTGCAGCCTTTTCAGCGGGGCGGTCGGTACCGGGAACGGAAGGGGTCTTAGACACGGGAGACAACTCCTCAATACTTGTATTTAATATGCAAAATTTATCTTCCCTAATTCTAGACCCGCCACCCACAGGAAAGGAAATATGACGTTACGTGGAAGTATGGTTGCCCTTTATTACGGTGCACCATGGTTACGGCATGCCCTAACACTATCCCGGTCACCACCACGGCAAAGCTCAGAGGTTAAACAGAAACTGGAGCTGGATCTCTCGATCCAACCCCAGTCTCATCACACACACATACATACGAAAATCAGAGCCACTTCCGCAAGGAAAGTCCAACTTTCTGATGGTCCTCTCGAACCATCTATATAAAGTATTACGCGTAAACCTTTATTCCCTGTAGGTTAAAGCTGTAAGAAACCTGGGAATAGATTTTTCCTCAAAATCAGGGGTACGGCACCCATAATCCACGCCCATATCCGGCGCCTGTTGAGATACGAGCCCGCCACAGATCCACCTCAGATATGCAGCGCCCCTTCGGATACACTTCTCTAAATTCATATGTGGCGTTAAAAGAAGAAAGGCAAGGCGCTTTTGCCTTGCCATCCTTCTTTCGCTAGCGGGCGACCCCGCTACACGAAACACACACATTCACATCGCAGTCCTCTCGAACCAACACTTATAGTAAACACCCCCAACCTTATGGGAGGATTGAATTTCGCTGGAAACAAGCTGGGAGAAAACCAACAGAACCCTGAGAGCTTTGATATTGTGCAGTTTTAGAGGTTCAAACCGGGCTAATAAGCCGCCATATACAGACCCAGCAGCACCAGCGGATTAGCAACTACAGAAGTAACCGCCAGGCAAATATTAGCCACGCGGTACTGGCGGAACTTCACCAGACCCACCAGCGCACACACCAGGGCAATGCTGGAGGCAAGGCCGCCTACTATCAGCAACAACAGAAAAATAATGGTGGCTATATTGGCATCCGCAAACGGGATAACCGCTAGAGCACACAGCAACAAAGTAATGCACTCCAGAACCACACCCGTGAGCAGCAGCTGAGCACTAGAAGACAAACGTGAAAAAGATCGAGCCATGTCTACCAGTCTACGGGGTCATTTAGCCTACCCCGCAGTCGCAACCGTTCCAACCACCAATCCTTCTGCTGCCCACCCCCTATTCTCAACCTCTCAAAAACAATGTTTCACGTGAAACATGCACCGGAACGAACGCAACCACGACACAGCTACGGGTACAACAAGCGGGGTGCCCCTCCCGAAGGAAGGACACCCCGTCCGACACTCAACACCGAAGCTTCAAAGCCTCAGCGTCAAATATCTAAAAACCTACTTACGCAGCAGCAACGACGTCCAGGACAACGTTAGCAACAACGTCAGGGTGCAGGCGGACAGTCACCTTGTACTCACCGGTGCGCTTGATAGCGGAACCCAGGTGGATGGTGCGCTTGTCAACGGAGCCAATGCCAGCAGCCTCAATAGCCTCAGCAATAGCCTCAGCCTTGACGGTACCGAACAGGCGGCCGTCAGCGCCAGCCTTGTGTGCAACGACAACCGGCTTAGCAGCCAGAGCCGCAGCAATTGCCTGAGCCTCTTCCAGAGAAGCCTTAGCACGAGCCGCACGAGCGGCACGGATGGACTCAACCTGCTTCTCGCCACCCTGGGTCCAGGTCACGGCGAAGCCGCGGGGCAGCAGGTAGTTACGTGCGTAACCGTCCTTAACGGTGACAACATCGCCAGCTGCACCGAGGCCGGAAACTTCCTGAGTCAGAATGATCTTAGCCATGTTACTGTCTCTCCTTCTCTTTAGCGGCCAGCGCCGGAGTAGGGCAGCAGTGCAACTTCGCGGGCGTTCTTAATAGCCTGAGCGATCTTGCGCTGCTCCTGAACGGTCACGCCAGTCACGCGGCGAGCGCGGATCTTGCCGCGGTCGGAGATGAACTTGCGCAGAAGTGCGACGTCCTTGTAGTCGATAACGGTGACGTCAGCAGCCTTGAGGGGGTTCTGCTTGGGTTTGGGCTTACGGATTTCAGCCTTAGCCATCGTGGTGCTCCTTAGAGTTGGGAGCCCGCGGCGGATAACCGCGGGATGGATTGATAAATTACTATTCGGAAAACGAAACCGGCTTAGAACGGAGGTTCGTCGTCGGCGCCGCTACCCCAGTCATAGTTACCACCAGACTGAGAACTCCACGGATCAGCAGCAGGAGCTGCGGGGGCCGCCGGAGCAGCCGGAGCGGAGTAGCCAGACTGGCCAGAGTAACCATTACCCTGAGCAGCAGCAAAATTGTTCTGCTGAGGAGCGGAGAAACCGCCCTGAGCAGCAGCGTTGTACCCAGCGCCACCGCCAAAGCCACCCTGCGCACCGCCACCGAAGTTATTACCTCCGGCAGAACGCTGTGCGCGAGTCACCTGAGCAGTAGCAAAACGCAGAGTCGGGCCGATCTCCTCGACCTCAAGCTCGAACGAAGTACGACGCTCGCCTTCCTTGGTCTCGTACGAGCGAGACTTCAGACGGCCCTGCGCGATAACCTGAGTACCCTTCTTCAGGGTCTCTGCAACATTCTCAGCGTAACCACGCCACACCGACGCACGCAGGAACAGGGTCTCCCCATCCTCCCACTGGTTCGTCTGGCGGTTAAAAGTACGCGGAGTCGATGCGATCGTGAAATTAGCAACCGCCGCACCCGCGGGGGTGTAACGAAGCTCCGGATCGCCAGTCAGATTACCAATAACGGTAATAACGGTATCGCCTGCCATTTGATGCCTCCTCGATAAGAGTTACAAGTATGTTGAATCCAGTACAGCGCAACCCCCTGACATTTTTAGGGGGTCAGCCGACCGGCAAGAAACAACTACTTGCTGGAGATCTTCTGATCCTCCGGGCGGATGATCTTGGTACGCATGACGGACTCGTTCAGGTTCAGAACACGATCGAGCTCAGCTGCGGTCTCGGGGGTAGAGGTGAAGTTCACCACTGCGTAGATACCCTCAGACTTCTTCTGGATCTCGTATGCCAGGCGACGACGGCCCCAGATATCGACGTTGTCGATGGAACCACCCTCGTTGGTCACGATCTCGAGGAACTTGGACAGCGACGGCTCAACCGCACGGTCCTCAACCTCGGGGCTGAGGATAACCATCAGTTCATATGCACGCATGATTAAACCCCTCCTTTGGGCTAAACGGCTATGGGATTTCCATAGCAGGAGATTCATTGTGCTCTACACGTGAAGCACACCGGGTGGGGAACACGCATAGATTTCTTAACAATACACGAGAAAAAGCAGATAGAACAGTACCGCACCGCGTGAGCTCAACCATGCGATGCGGTACCGAAAAACCGCAGAAGCTACGCCTGGCGACGCTGCTCCCACCACTGCAAAAGACGGGCCTTCGCCTCCTCCTCAGGAAGCGAACCCTCATCCAGACGCAAATTCAACAAGAACTTATACGCCTCACCCACCACCGGGCCCGGCGCAATACCAAGAATCTGCATAATCTGGCCACCGTCCAGGTCCGGGCGGATCGCATCCAGCTCCTCCTGAGCAGCCAGCTCAGCAATACGACGCTCCAAATCGTCATACGCTTCAGCCAGCGAGCGCGACAGGCGACGATTACGAGTCGTCACATCAGAACGCGACACACGGTGCAGACGCTCCAGCTGATCCCCCGCATCACGCACATAACGGCGCACCGCAGAATCAGTCCAACCCGACTCACGATAACCATAGAACCGCATATGCAGCTCCACCAGACGAGCCACAGCCTTAATCGTGTCATTATCAAAACGCAGAGCACGCATGCGCTTCTTCACCATCTTCGCGCCCACCACCTCATGGTGCAGGAACGAGACGGAGCCGTCCTTCTCAAACTTACGAGTCTTCGGCTTGCCAATATCGTGCATCAACGCCGCAAAACGCAGAATAAAATCAGGAGCCGGGCACGGGCCGTCCTCGTCCGTCTCCTTCTCCATCGCCTGCTCCATCACCTTCAACGAATGCGCATACACATCCTTATGGTGATGCGCAGGATCCATCTCCATACGCAACGCAGGAAGCTCCGGCAACACATAATCAGCCAGGCCCGTATCCACCAGCAGGTTTAAACCCACCCGCGGGTAATCCGCCTCAATCAGCTTCACCAGCTCATCACGCACACGCTCAGCCGAAATAATCTCAATACGGCCGGCCATCTCACGCATCGCCTCGAAAACCTCCGGGGCAACCTCAAGATTAAAACGCGCAGCAAAACGAGCCGCACGCATCATACGTAGCGGATCCTCAGAAAAAGACTCCTCCGGCGAGCGCGGAGTACGCAAAACACCCGCACGCAAATCCTCAACGCCACCAAACAAGTCAACAACCTCACCACTGGGCAAAGCCGCCGCCATCGCATTAATCGTGAAATCACGACGCACCAAATCGGCGCTCAAATCCGTGCCAAACTCAACCGTCGGCTTACGCGAATCCGAAACATACACCTCAGCACGGTACGTGGTCACCTCATACACCACGCCATTCTTCCGCGCACTAATCGTGCCGTACTCCTTGCCGATATCCCACGTGTGCTCACCCCACGCACGCAAAATCTGCTCGCTCTGCTCCGGAGTAGCATCCGTCGTCAAATCAAAATCAGTGAAATGGCCGCCATCATCCAGCAGATTGTCGCGGACAATACCGCCCACCAAGTACAGCTCAAAACCCGCCGCACGGTACAGTTCTCCCAGCTCGGCGGCATCCGGGTACTTCGACACAACATCAATAAACAGCGACATAATCCTTTAATCGTGCCAGAAAAACCACCCACGCGCCCACCCCACACCCACAACACCCCACCAAAGACAGCTATCTCACCCCAAACCGAGACACACAAACCCTCACATATCGGTTAAGGTAGAACCATGAGCATTCCCGTACCCCGCGCCCCCAAAACGCGCTTCACCGCGCCCGCGCGAGCGGTACCCGCCCCCGAAGAAGTCTCCGCAGGCGGGCTCATCATCGACTTTGACCGACCCGAACAGCTACCCGTAGCCATTATCGCCCGCATCAACCGCAACGGACAACGCGAATGGTGCCTACCCAAAGGCCACATCGAACACGGCGAAACCACCGTCGAAGCCGCACAACGCGAAATCAGCGAAGAAACCGGAATCACCGGCTACCCCGTAGCCTCCCTCGGCACCATCGCCTACTGGTTCACCTCCAACGGCACGCGCATCCACAAAACCGTGCACCACTACCTCTTCGCAGCAACCGGCGGCGAACTGAGCATCGACAACGACCCCGACCACGAAGCAATCGACGTCGCATGGGTCCCCCTCGAAGAGCTCCCCACCCGCCTCTCATTCGCCAACGAGCAACACATTGCCCGTAGCGCGCGCGAATACATCACCACCCAGCTCTAAACACCCGTTAAATAGAGCCCCAAAACTAAAAGAAGCAATCACCCGCCGACACAGGAGAGACATACGTGGCACGTAACGACGCCCGCTCAAGCGCAATCATGGCAGCAGGCACCCTCGTCTCGCGCATCCTCGGATTCGTCAAGACCATCCTGCTCACCGTAGCCATCGGCTCACTCTCAACCGTCGGCGACGTCTTCGAAACCGCCAACACCCTACCCAACCTCATCTACGTGCTTGTTGCAGGCGGCGTTTTTAATGCGGTCCTCGTACCCCAAATCATCAAGGCAGCCAAAGCACAAGACGGCGGCGCACGATACATCTCCAAACTCGTCACCCTCACCGTCACCGCAATCGGCCTCATCACCATCATCACCGTCGCCTGCGCCTGGCCCATCATCAGCATCATGGGCTCAGGATGGAGCCCCGAACAACGACAGCTCGGCTTCATCTTCTCCCTCTGGTGCCTGCCCCAAATCTTCTTCTACGGCCTCTACACCGTCATCGGACAGGTCCTCAACGCCAAAGACGCATTCGGCGCCTACATGTGGTCGCCCGTACTCAACAACGTCATCACCATCCTGTCGCTGATCCTGTTCATCTTCCTCTTCGGCGCACAAACCCCCAACCCCAACCCGATTCACACCGTAGACAACTGGACCAACGCACAAACCCTCGTGCTCGCAGGCTCCTCCACCTTCGGCGTCATCATGCAGGCACTCGTCCTGTTTATCCCCCTACGCAAGCTCGGCCTGCGCCTCAAGCCCGACTTCGCATGGCGAGGCATCGGCCTGCGCGCAGCCTCCAAGCTCGCCGCCTGGACCCTCGCCTCTGGCATCATCTCCAACCTCGCATTCCTCTATATGACCAAGGTCGCCGCAGGCATCGTCGGTCAGCGCGAACACTACGCTGCCCTCGGCATCCAAATCCCCGGCCTGCAGGCACTCAACTACGCCTCCATGCTGTACATGCTCCCGCACGGCGTCATCGGCATCTCCATCGCCACCGTGCTCTTCAACCGTATGAGCGCCTCCGCCATCGCCGACGACAGCGACAGCGTCATCTACGCACTCTCCCACGGCCTACGCAACGCAGCCGTAGCCACCGTCTTCTGCATGGTCGCACTCATGGTACTTGCAGGCCCCGTCGCCGTACTCTTCAGCGGCGGCGACCCCATCGCAGCAACCATCATCGCCAAGCTCATCGTCATCACCGCGCTCGGCACCCCCACCCTCACCATCAACTACCTCTACAGCCGCGTACTCTACGCCCGCGAAGACGCACGCACCCCCTTCCGCATCCAGGTGTACTCCGCCATCATCATGGTCATCATGAGCTTCGCAGCGTCCCTGCTCGACGCACAGTACACCGTGTACATGCTCGCCTTCATCTACCCGGTGCACAACATCCTGATCCTGTTCATCAGCCACCACATGGTCCGCCGCCGCCTCGGCTACTACGGCCAGCGCGGCATCGTCAGCACCTACGCCCGCACCATCCTCGCGTCCCTCTTCGCCGGCGGCATCGCAGCCATCGCACTCTGGCTGCTCGGCGGCTACCAGCTCGACGGATTCGCCTGGGCATCCAAGCTCACCGCAATCATCACCCTCGCAGTATGCGGCACCGTCATGGGCCTCGCATACCTCGCCGGCGTGCAGATCTTCCGCGTCAAGGAAGCCAACGCACTACTGGCGCCCCTCACCTCCAAACTTGAGCGTTTTGCCCGCCGCTAAAGCAGCACACAACGCACAAACCGGGTAGCTGCCGCCTGCGCCTTCTACACCCCACACCGGGGCCCGCAGAAGGTACAGGCAACCACCCGGACGCCACAAACTATCACTCAGCCCCAGCATCCTTCAATGCCGGGTAGAATCTAATAGTCAGGGCCCGCCACACGGCAGGCACTATGAAACCACCTCGGGAGAACACGTTGTCGCAACAGATTCCGGTCGGATCGGTCCTCGGAGGCCGCTACGAGATCACCGCACACATCATCATTACGGCAGAATCCGACATGGTGCTTGAAGGCACCGACCAGATTCTCAACCGTAAGGTCTCGGTCGTCGTCGCATCGCCCAGCCGCAGCGCACTGCTGGAAGCAAACTCCCGCGCGCTCGCAACCAACGCACGCGGCAACATCCAGATTCTCGACCTGGGCATCACCCCCGAAGGTAGCCGCTACCTCGTCACCTCCCACACCCGCCCCGACACCCTGCTGGACACCCTGCTGGTCGAAAACCACGCACTCTCCAACGCAGAAGACGCACTGGGCACCGAAATCTTCGGCGACTCCGAAAGCGGCAGCTCCCCCAACACCTACGAGAAGGTCTCCTCCTCCACCGCCAACCAGGAGAGCATCACCGCCGCCAAGAACTGGAACGCATCCGACGGCGCAGCAGTGACCGCATACTCCGAACCCACCAGCATCTACGAAGATGACGAAGACGAAGAAGACGGCAGCCGCGGCACCTGGGCAGTCGCCCTGGCAGCAGTCCTGCTGCTCGTCATCGTCGCAGGCGGTATCCTCACCTCCCTGGGCGCAATCGGCTCCAACCAGGCAGCAGGCCCCCACACCCCCAAGTCTTCTATCTCGGCATCCGAATCGGCTGCGGCAAGCGCTAGCGCATCGGCATCCCCGACTGCTAAGGCATCGAACGCGCCGGCTAAGATTGCGTCCGTGGCTCGCTTCGCACCCTCGGACCCCACGTTCATGAACGACATGGACACCCTCATCCCCAACCTGACCGACGGTAACGCCAACACCGCATGGATCAGCTACGGCTTCGGCACCGCCAACTACGCCGGCACCATCAAGGAATTCGGCCTGGCACTGAAGCTGCAGACCCCCACCGTCGTCTCCAAGCTGACCATCCAGCAGACCACCGGCACCGGCGGCTCCTTCACCGTCTACACCAACAGCTCCGCATCGCTGAGCGGCGCAGTTGAGGTCGGCAAGGGCACCTTCGAAGGTAAGGACGCGGTCGTCACCCTGGACACCTCCAAGCAGAGCGCAGAAAAGGGCGCCTACGTGATTATCGTGGTCAACGAGCTGCCCCGCCTCTCCCTGCCCATTGGAAACTGGAGTTACGGTCTGCGCATCAACGAAATCAAGGTGGACTAATCACCCCATAACGCGACGCCGGCAGGACGCTCGCACCCCAGACACAAGGGCGGGGCTTCTGAACTTACTGAGTTCGGAAGCCCCGCCCTTTTGATGTCCATTTATGACTCTTTATGGCAGGGTTACTACCCGAAGATTCACAGTGGGCGGAGTATCTGGATAAGGGTCCCCCAAGATGGAATAATCGAGGGTAAAGCCCTGTTATAGGGGCATAACGAAAGACCTACAACGAAAGACATATCTGATGACTGAGAATCTGGGAGGCCTCTTCGGAGGCGCCGCCCTGGGCAACCTGAACCTCGCATCCGCACCCGCCACCGAGGCGGCACCGGCAGCCGAGGTTGAGGCCGACGCAACCGTCCACAACGTCATTATTGTGGGCTCCGGCCCCGCCGGCTACACCGCAGCAATCTACGCGGCGCGCGCCGAGCTGAAGCCCGTCCTCTTCGCCAGCTCCCTGGCACCCGGCGGCTCCCTCATGAACACCACCGAGGTCGAGAACTTCCCCGGATTCATTCAGGGCATTCAGGGCCCCGAACTGATGGAGAACATCGGCCAGCAGGCTGAGCGCTTCGGCACGGACATCCGCTACCAGGACGTGGAAAAGGTCGAGCTCACCGGCGACGTGAAGAAGGTCTACACCGCTGACGGTGCCGTTCACCTGGCAAAGACCGTCATCATGACCACCGGTTCCCAGGTGCGTAAGCTCAACATTGAGGGCGAGGACCGACTCTCCGGTTACGGCGTTTCCTGGTGCGCAACCTGCGATGGCTTCTTCTTCAAGGACAAGGAAATTGCAGTGGTCGGCGGCGGCGACTCCGCACTGGAGGAGGCACTGTTCCTGACGACCTTCGCATCCAAGGTATACCTGGTGCACCGCCGCGACTCTTTCCGCGCCTCTGAAATCATGCAGACCCGCGCGTTCAACAACCCGAAGATTGAGGTTGTCTGGGATTCGGCTGTTACCGCCGTTCACGGCGAGAGCAACCTCGAGTCGATCACCCTGACCAACACCAAGGACGGCTCCGAGCGCCAGCTGGCTGTCCAGGGCCTGTTCATCGCTATTGGCTCCGATCCTCGCGTGGAGCTGGTGCGCGATCAGCTGGAGATTACCGAGAACCACACCATCGCGGTTCAAGGTCGTTCCTCGAAGACTTCCGTTCCCGGCGTTTTCGCTGCCGGTGACGTGATTGACCCGACCTACCGCCAGGCAATTATCGCTGCCGGTTCCGGTGCTGTTGCCGCTCTGGACGCGCAGCACTACCTCGAAAACCTCTAAACTATTCGTATTACTCGCTGGGGAATCCGCCCCGTGTCAGAAAGGAGCACTCCGTGAGCAGTGCACAGCAGGCAACTGACGCCACCTTCGACGAACTGGTTCTGAAGAACGACAAGCCCGTTATCGTAGATTTCTGGGCTGAATGGTGCGGCCCCTGCCGCATGGTTGGTCCCGTGATTGACGAGATTGCTGGCGAGTACGCCGGTCAGGTCGATGTGATCAAGGTGGATGTTGAGGCAAATGGCGATACCGCCATGAAGTACGGCATTACCTCCATTCCCGCTATCTACCTTTTCAAGGGTGGCGAGGTCGTCAAGAAGACCGTAGGCGCCAAGACCAAGTCCGCTCTGCTGGCTGAGTTCTCCGAGCACCTGGGCTAATCTTTCGAGAGGCTATAGAAAACCCTCGGTGATGTTTCACGTGAAACATCACCGAGGGTTTTCTATATATTCAACTGAATTCAGTTGCGAAATATTGTTTAACCTGAAATTCTAACCCGGGTTCTAGCCAGAGAAATCAGAATCCAGAACACGGATAATGCGATTCAAATCCTCGACATTCGCAAACTCGATGGTCATCTTACCCTTGCGGGCACCCAGCGAAATTTTCACCGAGGTATCGAGCTTATCCGCGAAAGCCTCCGCAATATAGTCCAGGCGCTCACGGTGCTTCTGAGGCTGAGGAGCCTTACGCTCCTTCACCTCTGCAGCGCCGGATGCGTGGTTCACCAGCTCCTCGGTTGCACGAACTGACAGACCCTCATTCACAATCTTCTGCGCGAGAGTCTCGATCTGAGCCTGGTCAGTCAGAGCCAGCAGGGCGCGCGCGTGACCGGCGGAGAGGATACCCGCCGCAACGCGACGCTGCACCAGAGCCGGCAGCTTCAGCAGACGAATCGTGTTCGAAATCTGGGGGCGGGAACGACCGATGCGCTTAGCCAACTGCTCCTGAGTAGTATCGAACTCCTCCATGAGCTGCTGGTATGCCGCCGCCTCTTCAATGGGGTTCAGCTGGCTGCGGTGCAGGTTCTCCAGCAGGGCGTCACGGAGCAGGTCGCCATCTTCAGTCTCGCGCACAATCGCGGGGATGGTGGTCAGACCAGCCGCCTGGGTTGCACGCCAGCGGCGCTCACCCATAACCAGCTCATACTTTTCGGCGCCGTTTTCGCGCGAGGGACGCACAACGATCGGCTGCAGAACGCCAATCTCACGCACCGAGTGGATGAGCTCCTCCATGTCCTGCTCATCAAAATCGGTTCGGGGCTGCTTACGGTTCGGGTGGATATCGCGAACATTCAACTCGGCAAACTGGGCACCGGGAACCGGAACCAGGCCGTTCTGTTCTTCAGATGCAGACTGCGGGGTGGAGACATCTTCACCAAAGAAAAAGTCCACCGGGCGACGGGTCAAGGTGGTGTTGCGAAGCGCCGCACCCATGTCCACACGGGACTTCTTCTTCGATGTTTCACGTGAAACATCCTGCGAGGAGGCGGGGGCTTCCGCCTTCTTCTCTACCTTCTCGGCGGGAGCAGGCTTTTCCTGAGCGGGTGCAGGGTTAGCAGGCTTAGCTTCTACAGCCTCGGTCTTAGTGCTCTTGCGGTGCTTCTCCGGCTTAGCCTCGTGAGCCATTTCGAAGAGGCCGTCAGTCATCGGCTCTTCAATCGGAGCAGAGACCTTCTTGGGTGCAGTCTTTACTGCAGCAGTATTTTCGGATGCCTTCGCCTCAGCATTACCAGAATTCTTCGTACTCTGAGGGATCAGTGCCCCCAGGCCACGACCCAAGCCGCGTCGCTTTTCAGCCATCGTTACTCCTTAGGACTCCCGGACGAGCCCGCTCATTTTTTCTTCTTCATCTAGTGTAAACGAAATAAGCACCCGAAAGCAGGAGTGAAAACCATGCGGTACGCAATCCGCACTATTTTCAAAAATTAATGCGATGAGGCTGTTTTTGAGGATTTTACCCAGAAAATACCGCATAAAATGAGCCCTTTTTGAATCATCGAAAGACAATTCAAAAGGGCTCATTCAAAAGATTTAGATTATGCAGATCGGCGTGAGAGTTCCTGTGCCGCCTCGCGGTAGGCGCGAGCACCGGTCGACGACGAGTCGTAGGTGATGACGGTCTGCTGGTAGCTGGGGGCCTCAGAGATGCGCACCGAGCGAGGAATCTTCACACTCAGAGTCTCCTCTGGGAAGTGCTCACGCACCTCCTCCGCCACCTGGAACGCCAGGTTCGTACGGGCATCGTACATGGTCAGCAGAATCGTGCTGATGCGCAGCTTAGAGTTCAGGTGCTTCTGAATCATCTGAATATTCTTCAGTAGCTGACTCAGGCCTTCCAGGGCGTAGTACTCGCACTGAATCGGGATTAGAATCTCTTCCGCCGCGACGAAGGCGTTGACGGTCAGCAGGCCGAGGCTCGGCGGGCAGTCGATGAAAACGTAATCCAGGCGTTCCATGCCCTGCTTCTCGCGCCACTCGGTGTAGTCCATCAGCGCGTTCTTGAGGCGGGTCTCGCGTGCCACCAGGGAGACCAGTTCAATCTCCGCACCCGCAAGGTCGATATTAGCGGGGGCGCAGAACAGGCCAGGCATGTCGGGGCATTCCTGAACGATTTCAGAAAGCGGCTTATCTTCAATCAGGACATTGTAGACACTGGGGACGTCCACGCCGTGCTCAATGCCCAGTGCGGTCGAGGCGTTACCCTGCGGATCGTTATCGATGACCAGGACGTTGAGCCCAGCCTCCGCGAGCGCAGCGGCAAGGTTCACGGCAGTACTGGTTTTACCCACTCCACCCTTCTGGTTCGACACGGTGAAGACACGCGTATGCACAGGCTTGGGGAGCAAATCTGCAACAGATTTCTGAGCTTGAGGAGTCATCGAGTGCCTTCCATAATCCGGGTGGTGTGTCTACGGTGATGCTTCTTCTGGTGCCTCGCTTGGCGTGATGTTCTGAAATGTTCACGTGCGAGGAGGATCTACTCCCACACTCCCCTACCGTCGCCCATTCTCCATATGTTTCACGTGAAACATACTTCCCGAGGTGATGGCGCCTGCAATGTTTCACGTGAAACATTGCCTCCGCATCAGAAGCTTTGAAGGGCGTAAGCTCCACGAATAAGCTACTGGGCAATGGTGCAGAAGAGTCTATGGTTTCAACCCTCCCTTAAGGGTACCCGGCATGAGGTCAATACTCCACGCGAGAGGTCATTCTATGTACTCTACGGATGCAATTACTGTGCGCATCCGGCAAGCCGGCGCACAAAAAATGGGCGGTACCGCGTAAGCCAGCCTATTCACTAGCTCATTGCGGTACCGCCCATTCAGGACGAAACCTTTAGAGGCGAACTCGAACCACCGTCGTCGGCTCTTCCAGCAGATCGCCGCCGGCGGTGAGAATCTCGGTCTCACGCGCACCGTAACGGTTCAGCTTCTTCTTCGCCTTAGTAATCTCCTCCGCGGCGCTACGACCCTTCAGAGCCAGCAGCTCACCGGTGCCGCGCAGAATCGGCAGAGTGATGTCCAGCAGACCCACCAGGGCGGACACAGCACGCGCAGTCACCACATCGGCCTCCACAGCGCCCACAGCCTGCTCAGCACGCGAGCGCAACACCGTCACGTTCTCCAGCCCCAAATCTTCAACAACCTCGTTCAGCCAAATCACGCGGCGCTCCAGAGGCTCAATCAGGGTCAGCTTCAAATCCGGGCGGGCAATCGCCAGGCACAGACCGGGCAGGCCGGCGCCAGAGCCAACATCAGCCACCGACGCATTCGGCGCGATGTACTCCTGCACCACGGCGCAGTTCAGCACGTGGCGAGCCCACAGGCGCGGCACCTCACGCGGGCCAATCAGACCGCGCTCAATACCGGTCGTCGCCAGGTGCTGCACGTAGCGCTCCGCCAAAGGCAGACGCTCACCGAACACAGCCTCCGCTGCGGCGCGCTCACTCTCGTTGAGAGTAACCATCAAAGTCTCCATACTAGGCTCCTACCTCGGGAAGAGAAATCACCACGTGACGGCGGGGGCCCTCGCCCTCAGACTCGCTGTACAAGCCAGCAGCAGCCACCACATCGTGCACGACCTTACGCTCGTACGGGCTCAGCGGCTTCATGTGCTCATCGCGACCGGTAGTGCGCACCTTCTCAATCGCGTCAGCAGCAATTTTCTCCAGCTGCTCACGACGCTCAGCACGGTAACCAGCGATGTCCAGAATCAGGCGGGAACGGGTGCCGTTACCAGCCAAGACGGAGAGGCGCACCAGCTCCTGCAGGGCCTCCAGAACCTCGCCGTGGCGACCAACCAGGTGGCGCAGTTCCTCATTGTCATCATCGTCATTGACGACCGACAGGTAGATGCGGTTATTGCGCACCTCAATATCAATGTCGCCGTCCATATCGACAATATCGAGGAGCTCCTCGAGGTAATCAGCGGCAATATCGCCTTCCTCGTCGATGTCCTCAAAATCGTCTTCTTCGCCCTCAAGGGGCTCCTCTACCAGCTGCTCCTCAACGAGCTGCTCGTCCTCATATTCCATAGCTTCAGTCACAATAATCCTCGGGGTGTTCGGAGGGGTGTCCTAGGGGTAAAAAGTATCTCATACACGGCGCCGGGCCCGCGCCACACGTGGCGAGAACCCGGCCCGAATCACGGAAGAAAACTACTTCTTTCCGTTCTGCTTATTGCGCTGCTGCTTCTGGCGCTTCTTGCTGACCGGCTGCTGACGCTGACCCGCAGCGGCACGCTCACGAGCCTCCTGCAGATCCTTCTCGTGCTGCTCACGGGTCTTACCAATCGGAGGCAGGCCCTTCGCCGCACGGCGAGCGTTCAGCTCACGCTCCGCCTGAGAACCGGGGGTCGGGTTATTGCGGATAACCCACCACTGCTGACCCAGCGACCACAGGTTCGACACGGTCCAGTAGTACATAACACCCAGCGGGAAGTTAATACCGGAAACAGCGAAGATGATCGGGAAGATGTACATGATCATCTGCTGCTGACGGAACATCGGAGAGTTCAGAGCCGCCTCCGACATGTTCTTCACACTCAGCTGCTTCTGAATGTAGAACTGGGTCGCACTCATCAGAACAATCATGATGACCGCCTGAACAACGGTCGCGGTGGTGTCACCGGCACCCGGGTGCAGCATGGTCGCGAACAGCTGAGCACCGAAAATCTGGGAGTCGTTGAACTGGTGCACCAGATCAGCCGGTAGCATGAGCACGCTCTCATTGCTCTGCGCCGCGGTGGGAACGCCCATCAGCACCTGGTACAGACCGAAGAAGATCGGCATCTGAGCCAGAATCGGCAGGCAGGACGCGAAGGGGTTCGTACCGTGCTTACGGTACATTTCCATCTGCTCCTGAGCCATAGCCTGGCGGGAGAGCTGGTCCTTCTTGCCCTTGTACTTCTCCTGCAGCTTCGCCATATCGCCCTGCATCGCGGTCATGCCGCGCATAGCCTTAATCTGCTTGACGAACAGCGGGATGGTCAGGGTACGCATCACCAGAGTCAGGAAGATAATGCACAGAACCCAGGTCATACCGGACGCCGGATCCATGCCCAGCGAAGTGAAAAGAGTGTGGAACAGCCACAGGACCACGGAGACGATCCATTTAAACGGCCAAAGAATCAAATCAAAAATATTCACGCGGGAATACTCCTTAAGGACTCGGCTAAGTCATTGTGTGGGAGGCGCCGCCTACTCAGGGCGGGCGTCACCACCGGTGTGAGGGGTGTAAAGATGGGGGTGGTTGAGCAGAATAATTTTCGGTTCTGCTCCGGGAGCGAAAGTACGCTTCCCCTCCGGGACTGGGTCGATACCTCCGGTCGCCCAGGGAACACACCGCAGAATACGGCGCACCGTCAGGGAAAGCCCACCCATCGCACCGTGGGTGGTCAGCGCCTCCAGGGCGTAGGCTGAGCAGGTCGGGTAGTAGCGGCAGACATCCCCGTAGAGGGGGGAGACGACCTTGCGGTAGGCCTTCATGCATGCAATCAGCAGGTTCTGCGGCAGAACGCAGAGTGCCTGCAGGAAAGTTTCAGGCCTCACGAATTCGTTAGGTGCTAGTGCCAGCAGCTCGTCGGGGCCCAGAGTCTCGGCAGATGCGCTATAGGTGCCGCTGTGATGCGCGTGGAAGCGTTCTTCGCAGCGCTCATGCTGGGGACGACTCACGGCTTCTCCTTGCTCTGAGTCAGGTCGAGCTTAGCGAAAGCGGCCTCGAGCGCCGATTCGTAGTCGCGACGCAGCTGATCCCAGCTAGCGCTCGCGGAGGCGGGAAGCGCTCGCACAGCAATGGCGTAGCCTTCCGGATGCGCGGCGCAGGTGAACGCGGCAAGTTCACGCAACCGGCGCTTGACCAGATTGCGTGTGACTGCGTTGCCCACCGCCTTCGACACAATGAAACCTACCTGGGTTGTTTTTCCAGGATTTTTCGCCGTAGATACAACGATGTTCCGACGTCCTGTACGGATGCCGGAACGGAAGGCGTGGGAGAATTCTGCGCTGGTGCGCATACGGTGCCGTTGAGGCAGCACGTGTTCCCCTTTACGTAGTGTGGGAGATTCGGCTCATGTGGTGAGCTGACCTCCGCGTGTATTTCACGCTTAATGATAGTTCGCCCGCCGATGCGTGTGCATCGGCGGGCGAACTATATGCCGTGATTAGGCCGAGAGCTTTGCGCGGCCCTTACCGCGGCGGCTCGACAGAATCGCGCGGCCTGCACGGGTACGCATACGCAGACGGAAGCCGTGCTTCTTGGCGCGACGGCGGTTGTTCGGCTGGAAAGTACGCTTGCTCATACTTTGTCTCCTTGATTTTTGCGGTTCGTGCCCTCACGGGTATCGGAACCGTACGCTTCTTGGTGCACGGAGGTACCGCGACTATTCGCAGTAGGCGGTGCACACACAACAGCACAACTTTAGAAGAGTGGAGGGCGTAAATCAAGTTCTTAACGCTTTTTTCCGCGTGATTCCGGGCTCGTTTGTGGTGTGGAGGCGGTGATTGCGGCGGGTGTACAGGCTGTGGAGACGCTACGTGCTCACGGGGCGTAAACCTGGGGATATTTGCGGCGGTACGGTATCCACCACGGTGCATATCCCACCCATACCTCCTACTATCAGCGAGTTATCCACACCCTTGAGCTTTTGGAGTTTTCCGCTAAATATCAGGGAAGAAGACCTGTTATACACTTAAATCCACCGCTTATCCACTTCTGTAATTACAGGTTTTCCACTGTGTGGAAAACTCTTGTGGATAACTTTCTCCCCCTGTGTATTAAGCGGGTAGAATCTTAATGACCTCGCGGTGGTTTCCGGCATGATTTCTTTACTGCACCACCGCTTCACATCGAGTGAAAGTAAAGAATTCCATGACCGACTCCCTTCAGGCGCGCTGGGCGCATCTGCTCTCCATTCTTGCCGCCGATCCGGCGGTGACGGCACGTCAGCGCGGTTTCGTGAATCTTGCGCAGCCTCAGGGATTGATGGGTTCTTCTCGCCTGATCATTGAGGTTCCGAATAAGCTCACCCGTGCGGTCTTTGAGGAGCAGATTAGTGCTTCGTTCCGTGCGGCTCTGCACGAGGCGTTTGGCCCGTCGACTACCGCGCTTTTTGATGTGAATGAGTCGATGATTCCGGTTGAACCTGCAAGTCAGGACGTTTTCCATGGTGAGCGTGAGGTTCCTGTCGAGCACCAGCCCGCCCCTTCGGTAGCGGCGGCTTCTGTGCATCCTGAGGCGCCCGCCGGTTCGCGCGCTTTTGAGTACTACACTGAGCCGCATCCGGGCCCTGACCACTACGAGGTACCCGCTGATGAGCAGGTCACCCGCCCCTCCCTGCAGGCTTTGGAGGCGGAGCGTGCCGGATTCCCCTCCGCGCAGCAGTCGACTGCTCCTGTTGCGGGTGCGCCGGCGCCTCGCGAGTACCCGGCACCCACTTTCGTTCCGGACGCCCCGGCGGTACCGGAGGCTCAGCAGGTGCATCCGCATGAAGACCCGGAAAACGCGCCGACTTGGGATAGCTCGGCCCGACTGAACCCGAACTATACCTTCGACACCTTCGTGATTGGTCAGTCCAACCGCTTTGCGCACGCAAGCGCTTTCGCGGTGGCGGAGCAGCCCGGTATTGTCTACAACCCGCTGTTCATCTACGGCGGTTCGGGTCTGGGTAAGACCCACCTGCTGCACGCGATCGGCCACTACACCAAGTATCTGTACCCGAATTTGCGGGTGCGCTACGTGAATTCTGAGGAGTTCACGAATGACTTCATTAACTCGATTCGTGACGATGAGGGTTCGTCGTTCAAGCAGATTTACCGCAATGTTGACGTTCTTCTGATTGACGATATCCAGTTTTTGGCGGGTAAAGAGGCGACGATGGAGGAGTTCTTCCATACGTTTAACGCCCTGTACAACCACCAGAAGCAGATCGTGATTACCTCTGATTTGCCGCCGAAGCAGTTGACCGGTTTCGCTGAGCGTATGCGTTCGCGTTTCGGCTCGGGCCTGAATGTGGATGTGCAGCCTCCGGAGCTGGAGACTCGTATCGCGATTCTGCGGAAGAAGGCTCAGAACGAGATTTTGCCGGTGCGCGATGATGTCATGGAGTACATTGCTTCCCATGTCACGGCCAATATTCGCGAGTTGGAGGGCGCTCTGATTCGTGCGAGCGCTGCCGCCTCGATGAAGAAGCCGCCGGAGCCCATTACCCTGGCTGAGGCTGAGACCTATCTGAAGGATTTGCTCTCTGATACCGGTGGTGCGGAGATTACGTCGGCGCTGGTTTTGGCGACGGTGGCGAAGTATTTTGATGTGTCCATTGAGGATATGCAGTCGAAGTCTCGCACCCGTACGCTCACGAATGCGCGTCAGGTGGCGATGTATCTTCTGCGTGAGCTGACCGAGATGTCCCTGCCGCGTATTGGTAACGATTTGGGCGGCCGCGACCATACGACGGTGATGCACGCGGTGCGTAAGGTGAGCGCACAGATGGCGGAGCGTCAAACGATTTTCAATCAGGTGACTGAGCTGACGAATTTGATTCGCCAGGAGCAGCGCGCCGCCGGCTAGATGTGCTTTTATTCCTGTCCCGTAGCTTATTTTGTGCCTCGACTAGGTGTTTTATAGGCTTCGGGGCAGGGGCTTCACGCTGGATCCAAGATTTTAGCGACTCTGAAAGCTAGATTTTTGGGGTGTGGATAAGCTGTGCTTTAACTCATGCGTTCGTGTGGATGTTAAGTGCATGAATATTCAAAAGGTGTGGAATTGAGGAAATGTATAAATATCCATACACAATGCATCCTCAGCATTGAGTGGTTTCTTCCACTTAATGTCCACAGGCTACTTCCGTGTCATTGCAGGCAAGGAAGGGGTTTTCCACCGTTTCCACAAGCGTTAACAATACTACTGTACTTAAAGAAAAAATCCTCCCCATAACAAGTAGTTCTGCTCGACCAACCGAGCTGGTTCAGATTTTTCTGTGTGCCCCTACTGAAAATGTAGATTTTCGCGGATTTGGATCGATAGCTGCACGCTATCTCTGGGGTTGGATGTGAGGGTTGGGTTTGAAGAAGAAACCAACACCGAACCATCACCTAATTCGAACCTGTTTTCGACTGGATTTGATGCACCTTCCGCCTATCTTTGTAATTACAAAAATACAGCAGCCCTACATGCCTCATCTCACCCGATTTTTCGCTGCAGGAGCGACCTCTGTGTCTCTGTGTAATTACAAAATCCGGTAGGATGGATAGACGCGCGCGCGGGAAGATGTACTGCGCACCAGAGCACGCGATATTTCCGGCTCTTTCGCCCATAAGCTTTACGTGCGCCCCAAAATGACTCTCCAATTCCGTGAAAGGCGCCTTCTCGATGAAATTCACCGTTGAACGCGATGTCCTTGCCGAAGCAGTCGGCTGGACGGCACGCTCACTTCCGCTGCGTCCCACCTCCCCCGTACTCAACGGTCTGCTGATTACCGCCTCCGCAGGTGAGGTCAGCATCGCAAGCTTCGATCACGAGACCAGCGCCCGCCAGGTCATCGCAGCTGACGTTGAATCAGAAGGCATTTGCCTGGTTCCCGGCAAGATTCTGGCTGAAATTTGCCGCTCCCTGCCGAACGCACCTGTCGAGTTCACCGCAGATGAGTCCGTGATTCGTATTCACTGCCGTTCCGCTAACTTCCAGCTGGCTGGCATGCCGGTCGTGGATTACCCCGAGCTTCCCGAACTGCCCGAAATTTCCGGTACCGTGGACGGCGCCGAATTCGCTGAGGCCGTCAAGCAGGTTCAGATTGCGGTGTCCAAGGACGAGACCCTGCCGCTGCTGACCGGTATCCGCGTGGAAATCAACGGTGACACCATGACCCTGCTCGCCACCGACCGCTACCGCCTGGCTATGCGCGAGATCAAGTGGAACCCGGTCAACCCCGAGGTTCAGGCGGCTGTGCTGCTGAAGGCTAAGACCGTCTCTGAGGTGGGTAGCACCCTCTCCGGTTCCGGTGAGCTGTCTATTGCTCTGCCCGCCGCAGGTGAGCTGATTGGCTTCGCCGCTGGCACCCGTCGCACCACCAGCGTTCTGATGGACGGCGACTACCCCAACATCCGTGCCCTGTTCCCCGACCAGACCCCGATTCACGCGGTGGTTCGCACCTCCGACTTGGCTGAGGCAGCTCGCCGTATCTCCCTCGTGGCGGAACGTAACACTCCCCTGCGCCTGAAGTTCACCCAGGGTTCGGTCGCTATTGACGCCGGCCGCGGTGATGAGGCTCAGGCTTCCGAGACCCTACAGGCGCACCTGTCCGGTGAAGACATCACTGTTGCGTACAACCCCGCATACCTGTCGGATGGTTTGAAGGTGTTCGGTACCGAGTTCGTGCGTTTCTCCTTCACCGATGCGCCGAAGCCCGCCGTGATTTCCGGTCAGGACGAGCCGCTGGCTGAGGACGACCGCAACTACCGTTACCTGCTGATGCCGGTTCGTCTGCCCTCGAACTAGTAGCTAGCCGCCCCGCGCGCCTCCCAAGGTTCTACCCAAGGAAGCCCGCGGGGCTGTGCTTTCTGCCCGCCCGTACCCACCCCCAACCGAACCGCACGAAAGGAGCCGCACCGGTGTATATTGACCATATTTCGTTGTTGGATTACCGTACCTACGCCCTGCTGAGCCTGCCTCTTTCGGCGGGAGTTACGGTGTTTCTGGGCTCTAATGGTGTGGGGAAAACCAATATTGTTGAGGCAATCGACTATGCGGCGTCGCTCTCTTCGCACCGTGTGAGCCATGACGGGCCGCTGGTTCGAGCGGGTGCTTCGCGCGCCTATATTCGCACCCGTACGGTGCGCGGTTCGCAGCAGACAGTGACCGAGTTTGAGATTGCTCCGGGGCAGAGTAATCGGGTGCGCATTAATCGTGCCGCGCCAGTGCGCGCCAAGGAGGCGCTGGGCATTGCCCGCACGGTGCTGTTTTCCCCGGAGGATCTGCAACTGGTGAAGGGGGATCCCGCCGGTCGTCGTCGTTTTGTGGATGATTTGGCCAGCTCTTTGCGTCCGGTGGTCTCCGGGTACCGTAGCGAGTATGAGCGGATTTTGCGGCAACGTAATTCGTTGTTGAAATCCATGCAGCGTAAGGCGCGGGACGAGAACGCTTTGAGTACCCTGTCGGTCTGGGATGAGCAACTGTCGACCCTGGGCGCTCAGCTGCTTTCTGCGCGTTTCCGTCTGTTGCAGCGCTTTTTGCCGCAGCTTCGCCGCGCCTACGCGGGGCTGACGGACGGCTCTAAAGAGGTCGGTTTCAACTATGAGTCGACTGTTTTTTCGAGCATGGGTGAACGCTCTATCGAGCATGCGGCGCTGATGCGCATTGAGGACCTCAAGGAGGCTTTGATGCGCGGTTTTGCGGAGCGTCGGCGCGATGAGATTGAGCGCGGCGTGACCCTGGTGGGTCCGCATCGTGAGGATATTACCCTGCTGCTCGGTGGTATGCCGGTGAAGCATTTTGCCTCGCACGGCGAGAGCTGGTCTTTTGCGCTGGCGCTGAAACTGGCGTCCTGGTTTGTGCATGTTGAGGATGATTCCTCGGCGGGTTCTTCGCCGATTCTGATTCTTGATGATGTGTTTGCGGAGCTTGATTCTGCGCGCCGCCACCGCCTGGGTGCGATGGTTGCCGACGCGGAGCAGGTACTGATTACCTGTGCGGTGCTCAGCGATATTCCGGAGGAGCTGGGCGACTACCGCCTGGTGTCGGTGACGGCGGGGCACGCCGAGTATGTGCAGCCTGCCGCTGGTCCTGCCACCGACTCTGTCACTGACTCTGCGGGGCAGTCGAACTCGACCGTTTCTGCACTCGCGGAGGGTGACGGCAATGAGTAACCCCGTCCGCCCTCAAAACCATGTTTCACGTGAAACATTCGGTGAATTCGCGGAACCGCAGTTTGCGGAGCCTCAAAACCCGTACGAGGTTGACGGCGTGGGTGAGTTCTACCGTGACGAGGTGGACGCCCCCTCCGCCCTACTGACCCGTATGCGAGTGGCGGCTCAAGAACGCGGCGAGGCGCCCCTGAATGCCTTCTCTGCGAATAAAATCATGCGCGATTTTGGTGCGGTCATGTCTGGAACCGCCTCGAAGAAGAAATCCCGGCGAGCGCAGGGGTGGGACCCTCGAATCATGGGTGGCTATAGCGGCCCAGGAGAGAGCTCTCGCGACCCCAAACCCCTCGGTGGCATCGTCAGTGCCCTGATTCGTTCTCGCGGCTGGAAAGAGCCCGTGGCAGTCTCTAGCGTGCTGGCTCGCTGGGCTGAGCTCGTGGGCCCTGAAATTGCGGCGCACACCCGCCCCATCAGCTTCGAAAACTCCATTGTTGAAGTCCAGTGCGACTCTACCGCCTGGACGACTCAGCTGCGCCTGATGCACGGACACCTCATCGAACTTTTCCGCCGTGAACTGGGTGATGGTGTCGTGGCTCAGGTTCGCGTGCTGGGTCCGAACAACGGACGCTGGAATCAGCGAGGCTATCGGCGTGCCACCGGCATGCGCGGTGTGCGCGACACCTATGGGTAGCCTTCTGAGTGCCTCTGGTGCTCGTTCACCTTCTGATTGAACGGTGTTAGGTCAAAATAAGCCTTTTTCTGCACGGTATGAAAGCTATAGAAGCGCCGGCAACCCCCACGAGGCTGTGAACTGTACCCCCTACCTCAAGAGGGGGTTGAACCACTCTAAACCGCCTTTGCGGGCTTTTGAGCGGGTGATAGCCCTCAAAAAGCTCAATAAATGACGCCCGTAGATGGTTTTATGCTCTCTTGCTCGGTAAAATAAAAGAGACAATGCGTAAAGTGTGCCCACCTATGGGCACCACCGGCAACGCGGGTTGTGCAGGCACTTTCTTGTGCCCCCTGTGAGGCGTTCTAGGCTCCGTTCTTGGCTGCCCGCAACTTTTCTTCGCCGGTTGCATCATCTACTCAAGGAGTTCTGCCTCGTGGCATCTGAACAGAATGCATCTGAACAGCAGCATGAATACGGTGCATCCGATATTACCGTGCTGGAAGGTCTGGAAGCGGTTCGCAAGCGCCCCGGCATGTACATTGGCTCGACCACTGAGCGCGGTCTGCACCACCTGGTCTACGAGGTCGTAGATAACTCGGTCGACGAAGCGCTCGCCGGTTACGCCTCCAAGATTGACGTGACCATTCAGGCTGATGGCGGTGTTCGCGTAGAGGACGACGGCCGCGGTATTCCCGTGGATGAGCACCCCACCGAGCACAAGTCCACTGTTGAGGTCGTTATGACCGTGTTGCACGCTGGCGGTAAGTTTGGCGGCGGCGGCTACTCCGTTTCCGGTGGTCTGCACGGCGTGGGTATCTCCGTGGTGAACGCGCTGTCTACCCGCGTGATTACCGAGGTGCACCGCCAGGGCTACGCATGGCATATTTCCTTCTCCAACGGTGGCGTGCCGGATGGTCCCCTGCGCAAGGGTGAGCCGTCCGATAAGACCGGCACTATCCAGACTTTCTACCCGGACCCCGAGATTTTCGAGACCGTCGAGTTCGACTTTGAGACTCTGCGCGCCCGTTTCCAGCAGATGGCGTTCCTGAACAAGGGCCTGACCATCACCCTGACCGATGAGCGCGAGAAGTTCGTCGGTGACGAGGTTGCTGAAGAGAGCGAGAAGAAGGAAAACATCCTCAACCGCGTGCACGCGAACGCTGAGGGTTTCACGACCGTCACCTACCGTTACGACAACGGCCTGTTCGACTACGTGCACTTCCTCAACGCTGGCGCGAAGACCATTGTGAACGAGGAGATCGTCTCCTTCGAGTCCGAAGATACCGACCGCAACATGAGCCTGGAAGTGGCAATGCAGTGGACCGGTGCGTACAAGGAGTCCGTCTACTCGTACGCGAACACGATTAACACCCACGAGGGTGGTACCCACGAAGAGGGTTTCCGCGCCGCTCTGACCTCCCTGGTGAACCGTTACGCGCGTGAGAACAAGCTGCTACGCGATAAGGACGATAACCTCACCGGTGAAGACGTGCGTGAGGGCCTGACCGCGGTCATTTCGATTAAGATTTCTGAGCCGCAGTTCGAAGGCCAGACCAAGACCAAACTGGGCAACTCGGAGGCGAAGTCCTTCACCCAGCGTGAGGTGAACGATCACCTCAGCGACTGGTTCGGCCGTAACCCCGCGGTGGCGAAGGACATTGTTCGCCGCGCAATCACCGCCGCTCAGGCGCGTATTGCAGCCCGTAAGGCTCGTGAGACCACCCGCCGTAAGGGCCTGCTGGAGACCAGCTCCATGCCTGGTAAGCTCAAGGACTGCTCCTCGAAGGATCCGTCGATCTCTGAGATTTACCTGGTGGAGGGTGACTCTGCGGGCGGTTCGGCGGTGCAGGGTCGTGACCCGAATACTCAGGCTATTCTGCCGCTGCGCGGTAAGATCCTGAACGTTGAGCGTGCTCGCCTGGACCGTGCTCTCTCCAATGCCGAGATTCAGGCGATGATTACCGCCTTCGGTACCGGCATTGGTGACGACTTCGATATTGAGAAGGCACGCTACCACAAGATTGTTCTGATGGCGGATGCGGATGTCGACGGCCAGCACATTACGACCCTGCTGCTGACCCTGCTCTTCCGCTTCATGCGTCCGCTGATTGAGGCTGGTTACGTGTACCTGGCTCAGCCGCCGCTGTACCGCATCAAGTGGTCGAACGCTCCGCACGATTATGTGTACTCGGACGCTGAGCGTGATGAGGCTCTGGCTCGTGGTGCGGCGAAGAACCTGCGTCTGCCCAAGGAGAACGGCATTCAGCGCTACAAGGGTCTGGGCGAGATGGACTACACCGAGCTGTGGGACACCACCATGGACCCGGCTCGTCGTACCCTGCTTCAGGTGAAGATGGAGGATGCGGCAGCGGCTGACCAGATCTTCTCTGTTCTGATGGGTGAGGACGTTGAGGCTCGTCGTGAGTTTATCCAGCAGAACGCAAAGGACATTCGATTCCTCGATATCTAGCACGAAACGGCATATACCCTATGGGGAATATGCCAAGTGAGCTATATAGCCGAGCGAGTCATTGAGGAATGAGAAAGTAATGAGCGAAGAACAGCAGAATAAATCCACTGAGGTTGACGTAGTCAGCAACGGTGGCGCTGAAAATGTAGACCACCACGGTCACATTGAACAGGTGGACCTGCAGACTGAGATGCAGCGTTCCTACCTGGACTACGCAATGGCGGTTATTATTGGCCGCGCCCTGCCGGATGTGCGTGACGGCCTCAAGCCCGTGCACCGCCGCGTGATCTACGCGATGTACGACGGTGGCTACCGCCCGGATCGCGCCTTCAACAAGTGCGCCCGCGTGGTCGGCGACGTGATGGGTCAGTTCCACCCCCACGGTGATAGCGCTATCTACGGCACTCTGGTGCGTCTGATTCAGAGCTGGATTATGCGTTACCCGCTGGCGCTGGGTCAGGGTAACTTCGGTTCTCCCGGTAACGACGGTGCCGCAGCACCTCGATACACCGAGACCAAGATGGCACCCATCGCCTTGGAGATGGTGCGCGACATCAACGAGGACACCGTTGATTTCCAGCCGAACTACGACGGCAAGTCCCTGGAGCCGACCGTTCTGCCCGCGCGCATCCCGAATCTGCTGGTCAACGGTTCTTCGGGTATTGCTGTGGGTATGGCGACCAATATTCCGCCGCACAACCTGCGTGAGGTTGCTGAGGGTGTGGAGTGGTTCCTGAAGAACCCGCACGCTACCAATGAGGAGCTGCTGAACGCTCTGATGGCTCGCATTACGGGCCCGGACTTCCCGACCGGTGCGCAGATTCTGGGCACCAAGGGCATCGAGGATGCGTACCGCACCGGCCGTGGTTCGATTACCATGCGTGCCGTGGTCAACGTCGAAGAAATCCACGGACGCACCTGCCTGGTCGTCACCGAGCTGCCCTACCAGGCAAACCCGGATAACCTGGCCATCAAGATTGCCGAGCTCATCAAGGACGGCAAGGTCACCGGTATCGCCGACCTGCGCGACGAGACTTCGGGTCGTACCGGTCAGCGCCTGGTGATTGTGCTCAAGCGTGATGCTTCCCCGAAGGTTGTGCTGAACAACCTGTACAAGCACACCCAGCTGCAGGAGAACTTCTCCGCGAACATGCTGGCCATCGTGGACGGCGTGCCCCGCACCCTGTCCCTGGACGCTTTCGTGCGCCACTGGGTCAACCACCAGCTGGATGTTATCGTCCGCCGTACCCGCTACCGTCTGCGCCAGGCGGAGGAAGAGGCGCACATCCTGCGCGGCCTGCTCAAGGCCCTGGATGCTCTGGATGAGGTTATTGCCCTGATTCGCCGCTCCCCCACCGCTGATGAGGCGCGTAGCGGCCTGATGGAGTTCCTGCAGATTGATGAGGCTCAGGCTCAGGCAATTCTGAATATGCAGCTGCGTCGTCTGGCTGCTCTGGAGCGTCAGAAGATTCAGGATCGCCACGATGAGCTGATGCGCATGATTGCTGAGTACAACGCGATTATTGCTTCGGAGACTCGCCAGCGCGAGATTATCTCTGAGGAGCTGGGCGAGATTGTGAACCGCTACGGCGATGAGCGTCGCACCCAGATTATGTACGGCTACAACGGCGACATGTCGATGGAAGACCTCATCCCCGAGGAGGAGGTCGTGGTGACGATTACTCGCGGCGGCTACATTAAGCGCACCCGCAGTGATCAGTACCGTAGCCAGCACCGCGGCGGTAAGGGCATTAAGGGTGCCTCCCTGCGCGGCGATGACGTGGTGGAGCACTTCTTTGTGACGACCACGCACAGCTGGATTCTGTTCTTCACGAACCTGGGCCGCGTGTACCGTGCGAAGGGTTACGAGCTGCAGGAAGCTGGCCGCGATGCGAAGGGTCAGCATATTGCGAACCTGCTGGAGTTCCAGGGCGGTGAGCATATTGCTCAGGTCATGGAGCTGAAGAGCTACAAGGATGCTGAGTACCTGGTGCTTGCTACTCGCGGCGGTATGGTGAAGAAGAGCCGCCTGAGCGATTACGATACGAACCGTACTGCCGGCCTGATTGCGATTAACCTGCGTGAGGGCGATGAGGTTGTTTCGGCGTTCACTGTCTCGGCGAAGGACGATATTCTGCTGGTGTCGCGTAACGGTATGTCGTTGCGCTTCCACGCTGATGATGCGTCGCTGCGCCCGATGGGCCGTTCGACCTCGGGTGTGACCGGTATGAAGTTCCGTGACGGCGATGAGCTGATTTCTGCGAACGTGGTTACTGAGGGCTCCTTCGTCTTCGTGGTCACTGAGGGTGGTTACGCGAAGCGTACGAGCGTGGATGAGTACCGCGTGCAGGGCCGTAACGGTTTCGGTATTAAGGTTGCTAAGCTAGTTGAGGATCGTGGCGCCCTGGTGGGTGGCCTCATTGTGGACGAAGAGGACGAGGTGCTGGTGGTTATGGCCAGCGGCAAGGTCGTTCGTTCGAACGTGAATGAGGTTCCTGCGAAGGGACGCGATACTATGGGTGTTATCTTTGCAAAGCCCGGTAAGGGCGATTCTATTATTGGTGTTGCACGCAACCAGGATCGTCAGCTGGATGATAGCGACGATGAAACCACTGAGAACACCGAGGCTTCGGAGTCTTCTGAGGCGCCCGGTTCGGACAACGAGGGTGAAGCGGCGGCTGCCGATCTCACCGCTACTGGAGGTAACTAATGAGCAGCACTCCCGCGAGCTCCTCTCCTGCGTCGGCACAGCGTTCGGCGTCGGCTGGTGCATCTAAGTCTTCGGGTGCGGCTAAGGCTGGCGCGCGTCGCCCGGCTCAGGCACGTTCGGGCCAGGCCCGTCCTGGCGGTACCGCTAAGCGTCCTGCCGGTAAGCGCCCTGTGAATGCTAAGCGTCCTACTGGTTCGCGCCGTCAGCTGGTGCGTCCGGCGCCGCGTTCGAAGATTCGTCGTGCGCGTCTGGTGGTTCAGAAGGTTGATACGTGGTCGGTGGCTAAGCTGATCTTCCTGCTGTCTATTGCCCTGGGTATTGTGACCGTCGTGGCGTCGGTGATTCTGTGGCTGTTCCTGCAGGCTTCTGGCGCGTTTACCGGTGTGAACCAGCTGATTAGCTCTCTGGGTACCGGTTCGACCACTGTGGATATTTCGCAGATGATTTCGCTGGGTCAGGTTGCTTTGGTGACTACTATTTTTGCTGTGGTCAACACTGTGGTCTTTACTCTGCTGGGTATGATTGGCGCGATTCTGTACAACCTGGCTGCGAAGCTGGTTGGTGGCGTGACCTTGACTCTGAGCGATGAGTCCTAGTTTGTAGCTTTTTGAGCTTGTGTGCGGGCGGTGCCCCTCTGGATGGAGGTGGTGCCGCCCGTTTTGCATGCCCCGCTCTGTATGCTCGGGAACCCCCAATATTAAAGTGTGATACAGAACATGCTTTTTCGATTTGGTGTTACCTTCAAACACCTGTATAGTTATATCTCGTTCTACGGAAGAAATTCCGCAGAGGGAGGGCGTATAGCTCAGACGGTTAGAGCGCTTCGCTGATAACGAAGAGGTCCCAAGTTCGATTCTTGGTACGCCCACTCCACACTATGAAAGGCAATAATGAAGAAATTATTGATTCTTGCTGTTCTTTCGTGTGTTACTGTGATGGTTCTGAAAAAGTACCAGAGCAATGAGGTCGTGAAGGCTTGGAAAAATAACTAAACAGTGGTTTCCGCTGAG
>NZ_CAXOMR010000026.1:0-35753 GCF_964210535.1 Rothia mucilaginosa | reverse complement strand
GCTCGAGTGTTTCGTTTGGTTTTTGCTTCTTTGATTTTCGGGAAGCGCTTTAGCCAGCTGGATTTTAGCCGGAGAGATTTTTAGCCGGCGCTGTTTTCGCCGTGCTCGCCCCGTTCGCCCTCAGCCCGCGAGCGCCCCAGCGCGTACCCCTCCAGGTAGGCCTGCGCCCGCAGCAGCTGCGGGTAACGCGCCTCCAGGGCACGGAACGCCGCCGAATGATTCGGCTGCTGCAGGTGGCAGAGCTCGTGGTGAATCACCGAATCCAGCACGTACTCGGGCACGCCCTGCAGCTCCGAGGAGATGCGGATCTGTGTGTTCGCGTAGGTTGCCGAGCCCCAGCGCTGACGCTGGTTGCTCACCCAGCGAATCGACAGCTTCTCGAGCCTGCCCGAGGCAACCAGCTCCGGCAGGTTCTTCTGCGCCAGGTGCAGAGCGCGGGAACGCAGGTACTCGTCCGTGACCGTCAGCTGCGTGGCACGCTCACGGCGCGCGGCACGACGCTGAATGCGCGGCAGCAGGCGGGCAATATGCTCGTCAATCTCTTCGCTCGTACTCGCGGCGGGAATGAGCAGGCGGTAGGCGGGGTTGCCGTGCTCATCCACACCGTCACGCTGCATGCTGATGGTGCGGGTGCGGCGCGCCGAGCGGACCAGCTCAATCTGCGGGCGGTCCTCGGTGGCGGGCAGAATCTCACGCTTAAAACGCTGAGCCATAATCTCCTCTTCCCTTCGACGAACGGCGGGGCTGTGCGGCACGGGGCTGAGTCGAACGAGGCTGAGCCGAACGATCCTGCGCCGAGCGAGCCTGTGTTGAGCGTGCCTGGCTATACGAGGAGCCGGCGCTCTCAGCCCTGCGGCGGCGCTTCGCCGGATCAATATCGTCCAAGAAACGCGAACGCTTACGCTGACCGCGACCGCCCACGGTGCGGGTCATCGTCCAGGTCAGCCACAGGTACTTGCGGGCGCGCGTAATGCCCACGTACAGCAGGCGGCGCTCCTCATCCACCTCGTCCGGGGTGGTCGCAAAAGTGATGGGCATGAGGCCCTCGTTCAGGCCGCACAGGAACACGGCGTCCCACTCCAGGCCCTTAGCCGCGTGCAGGGAGGCGAGGGTGACGCCGTTGACCTGCGGGGCGTCGTTGAATTCGCTGCGGTGGTTCAGGGTCGCCACCACCTCGTGCATGGTCAACGGTAGCGGCTCGGGCACGCCCGGGCGAGGGTTCGCGCGGTGCTCCTGAAGCTGCTCTTGGCGGTTCTGCGCCATCATGTCCACCATGTGCACCAGGGCGGCGAGGGACTCCCACTTCTGGCGGGTGGCGCCTCCCGAAAGGGGGCCTTCCTCCTTATACCCGAGGCCGCCGAGCACATCGCGGGTGTAGCGGGTGACGTCCTCGGTACCGTCCGTGGACTTCGCCGAACCGCGCAGGGCAAGCATCGCCTGCTTGACCTCGGGGCGTTCAAAGAAACGCTCCGCGCCGCGCAGCTGGTACGGAATGTGGGCGGCAGCCAGCGCAGACTCGATCGCCGCCGACTGCGCGTTCGTGCGGAACAGCACCGCAATCTCCGAAGGCGGCACGCCGTCCTTCTCAATCAGGTCGCGGATGTCCTCGGCAATGCCGGCGGCCTCCTGCTCATCGTCGGCGTAGCCGAACCACTCCACATCCACGCCGGGGCCGCGCTGAGACATCAGCTCCAGCGGCGGCGCCCACGAATGCGGGCTCGAATCCGGATGCGGACGGCGCGCCGCCAACAGGCGGTTCGCCAACTCCACCACCTGCGAATGGGAACGGTAGTCGCGGGTCAGCTTCACCGTGTGCGCGCCACGGTACCGGCGCGCAAAATCCAGCAGGTAACGGCTGGTCGCACCGGTAAAAGAGTAAATCGTCTGGGAGGCGTCGCCCACCACGCAAATATCGTCGCGGCCGCCCAGCCACACATCCAGCAGACGCTGCTGCAGCGGGGACACGTCCTGGTACTCGTCCACCACAAAATGGCGGTACTGGTTGCGGACGGTCGCGGCGAGCTTCTCATCCTCCTCCAGCATGGCGATGGTCAGCAGCAGCACGTCCTCAAAATCGATGAGGTTACGCTCATCCTTCAAATCCTCATACGCCTGGAAAATACGCTGCATGTTCTGCGGGGTAATCGCCGAGGGCAGCTGTTTCTCGCTCAGGCGCTGCATGAGGGTGTCGGGGGTGAGCAGCTGAACCTTCGCCCACTCAATCAGCGAGGCCAAATCGCGCAGCAGGGAACGGTCAGTGCTGATGCGCAGACGGTTCGCCGCCTCCGTAATGAGCGAGGCTTTGTTCTGCACGATGGATGGGAAGGTACCGCCCACCACCTGCGGCCAGAAGTACACCAGCTGACGCAGCGCCGCCGAGTGGAAAGTACGCGCCTGCACGCCGTGCGCACCCAGCTGGTGCAGGCGGGTACGCATCTCCTCCGCCGCGCGCAGGGTGAAGGTCAGGGCAAGCACGCGCGGGCCCTGGTAGCGGCCAATCGCAATACCGTAGGCGATGCGGTGCGTAATCGCGCGGGTCTTACCGGTACCGGCACCCGCCAGCACGCGCATGGGGCCGTCCAGTTCGGTGGCGACCGCACGCTGATCCGGGTCAAGCCCGGCGAGGATATCGTCTGTGGAGATCATATGCTGAGGCTGCTGAGGTGTGGCGGTCATAATGCTCCATCAGTAAGGCGGGCGATACGGGCAGGCGGCATGCGCTCGCGCGGGCATACGGGCATGCGTGTATGCGAGGCGGTGATAGCCGGTCTTCCATTGTATTCTCCCAGACTGTGTTCTCCAGACCCGCCGCGGCTTCTTAGCTGTCGCTTCTTTCATTCAGAGCGTGAGGAACCCGCCTCTTGTGGAGTGGGGCAAGTAGAAGCTCAACAGGCAGCGCAGGCGAGCACGTTTAGGCTTGTCCACAAGTATCTTCACCACTTGGCATAAAGATTCCAAAAACTACTAAACGGCACACATTGGTTTGGTAACCTTAACCCGTGACTTTATCTCCCCTTCAGCTAGCAGCCATTGTCTCCGCCGGAGTGCCCGGGATTTACCCCGTCGGCGCCGAACCGGTTCGCGAAGACAGCGACGACTTCGACTCGGCAATCATCGCCGACTCCACCGGTCGCCGCTGGCGAGTGCGCGCCCCGCGCCGCCCCGACGCCAGCATGCGTCTGGAAGCTGAACACCTCATCCTGCAGTCGTTCAGCCCCGGCCTGCGCGCCCGACTGCCCTTCGCCGTACCCACCGTCGCCGGCACCGTACCCTACGCAGGCGGCAACGTGTTCGTGTACACGCACATCCCCGGCACCATCTACGACGTGGACCAGCTCGCCGAGCTGAGCCGCCGCGAAGTTGCGGCGAACCGCCCCTCCCTGGCATCCATCATTGCCAAGGACATCGCGACCCTGCACGTGATGCCCGAAGACATTATTTACGAAGCTGATCTGCCCTCCTACTCTTCGGAGCAGATTCGTCTGCGCAAGAACGCCGAGCTGGAGCGTGCCGCCGCAACCGGTAAGGTGCCCGCCGACCTGCTCGCGCACTGGCGTGCTGTGCTCTCCCCCGGCCCCATGTGGCAGTTCCGCCCGCGTGTGGTCCACGGCGACATGGGCGCAGAGAACCTCGTACTGCACGTGACTCCTACGGAGGCGCGCATCGTGGAGGTCACCGGCTGGTCCGAGGTGCACGTGGGCGACCCCGCGCAGGACTTCGCGTGGCTGTACTCCTGCCAGGACATCGACTTCACCGACGAGGCCATCGAGGTGTACCGCCAGCAGATGCCTCAGCTGCCCGACGCCTACCTGGCGCAACGCGCGAACTTCTACGCAGAGTTCGCGATTGCCCAGTGGCTCACCCACACCGTGGAGGTTGGTGACCGCGACGGCGCAACCCACGCCGTGTCCATGCTCCTGGACATTCAGGACGACCTGCGCGCCTCCGGCGAACTGCTCGGACAGGAGGAGGTCGGCCCGCTAGTCGGCCCCACCGAGTAGGTATTGGGTCGGGTAGCTGTTAGGTTGCTACTTACCGCATAGGTTTTCGGTTCAGCTAGATTTTCAGTTCAGCCCCGCAGTACTGCGCTGCGGGGCTGAACTGTACCTACTGGGTTGTATATCCGCTGACTCGCGCCCGGTGAAACCTGCTCTCCTGACTGTCTGTCAAACCGACGGGAGGATGCCTATAAGGGCTAGTGGAGGGGCTTTAGTGGGCTTTTTGCCGAAATTTCTTTAAGTGTTTCCCCTCACCTTTTGAGCACCAGTTTTGCATTTTTGTGCATGAATGACTCAGATTAAGGCTGAGACTTGAAGGTGCGCTAAAGGCGCCATTCACAATATTTCCCGGGTGCAAATACGCCACAAACCCACATGAACCAACTTTTGACCTCGGGAGTCCACAGAGTCTCAACTTCACCTTGAACTATGCTCAAAATAGTGCATTTTAGGGTAAAAACTTACCCTGTAGATTTTTTCAAAAACTCCTGGAATACTTTTGCTGTGCCGCGAGAATACCAGCGGACACACTCCCCATAGCGCACTGACCAGCGCTGATATCGTGGCAGCGATAAATTGGGGAGACAGATTGGACGGGACCCTGACCGGTCATGTCAGACCCGAGCCGGATTCATGCACCGCGCAACCAATCACCGATGGCAGAAATCTATAGAGTTACTTTCGAGGTTGTGTTTGAGAGTAAAGACGCACGCAAACCCCACGGGGCGCCGGCGGCGCGAGTGAGGCCGCGAGAGCGGCAGTCGTTCGGCGCGATTCTTTCCCGGAGCGTGCGAGGGCACGAAGTACCTCTATAGTTCTTCAGCGGCTGAGGACGCCTCATCACCCTAATGCAGTGGGGTGAAGAGGCGTCCTCTGCCATTAACCGTAAAAGTCCGCGCAGAAAAGCAGCTCACGAGGCGCAACGCCTACGTGAGCTGCTTTTCTCTATTCGGTGACAGTAAGCGCTAGCACGCGAGCGCCGCCCGCCCGGCGCTGGGAGATTCGCTGTTGAGATCCGCTACCTAGCCCTTGCGCGCCTCACGGATCACCTTCGCCAGCTGCGCCTCCGTGGGCAGGCCGCCGCGGATCTGGTGATCCCACACCTCCGCAACGCCCTTGCCGCCCAGGTACACGAACACGGTGCTGATACGCTCCGGGTCCACGCCCATAATGCGGGAGAACGCGATACGGTACAGGCCCAGCTGGAAGCGTCGAGACTGCATGGTCGCCATCTTCGGGCGGGAACCACTCTTCCAATCCACCAGCACCCAGCGTTCGCCGTCCTCGTCCTCGGTGCGGAACACCGCGTCGATACGGCCGCGCAGGCTTACGCCCTCGATGTGGGTTTCGACCGGGTATTCGACCGCCCAGATGCGGTCCTTCCACTCGTCGCTACCCCACTCGCTGGTGGCGAAGCGCTCCCAGAGGCGCTGAACGGAGGCATCCAGTTCGCTCTCGGACTCCTCGAAATCATCCTCGAAGGTGAACTCGCCTTGTTCCTGCAGGTCAGCAGGATCTGCAGAACCAGAGGAATCTGCAAGCTCAGAGGAATCTGCAGACTCAGCGAGCGCGGCGGAGGCGGCAGCGGAACCAGGCAGGTCAACGCCCGCCGTGTCCTCCGCATCGGGTGCCTCCAGCGGGTCGGCGGTCGGCGCCACTCCGAAGTGCTCCTCAATTAGCGCGTGCACCGCCGTACCAATCGTTGCCGCGCGCGAGGGACGCTGAGGCACCGGGCGCATCAGCTGATGCACCGTGCCCTGCGGGTCCTCGCTCAGGCGAATGAACGTGGATGCGGACAGGTGCCCCGGCAGCTGATCGCTCAGCACCGGGTCGGTCTGCCCCATCATGAGCAGTAGCAGGTCGGCTTCGCGTTCCCAGTCCACCGCCTGTTGGCGCAGGGATTCGGGAATGGCGGATGCAGAGTGGTTTGCGCTCTCCCCCGCTACCTCCGCGCCCCGGTGCGGGTCACCCTCACCGACGGCAAGCTCCACCGCCAGGGCGGCACGCTCCACCGCCTCACGACGGCTCGAGGAGTTAATCGCAATCTCACGTTGCAGGTTCTCGTGCTGGCCGCGGCGAAGCATCGCCTCCGTGCCCTGCGTCAGGGCATCATCAGACGCCCAACGCCAAATAACGGGGCGCTCCAGCGGGTCAAAAGGCCACATGGCGGTCAGCACCGCACCCAGGTTCGGGTTCCTGTCCTCGTAGTTCTTCTGGGCGAACTGGCCGCGCACTTCAATCGGCAGCGCCGCCGCTACCGTGGGCGAGAAACCGGGCTCGAGCGGCTGCGTTTCACGCCATTTCTCACGCTCGGTGGCTTCAATGACCCACTCGGGCACCGGCAGGTTCAGGCGGGCGCAATTCTCCGCCACCGTGCGGGCTCGGGTATGTGGAGCCGCCAGCTGCCAATCCTGCGCGAGGGCAGGAGCCATGACCTCAACCAGCGCCCAGGCGTAGCGTTGCACCTGCTCGACGTAGGTTGCCTGGGCGCCCGCGCGCGCCTCCGCCTGCTCGGGGGTGAGCTCGTCGGCGTCTAGGGGGTAGCGTTCCAGCTCCTCCAGCAGTGCCGCCTCATCGGGTGCGAGCGGCAGGTTCGCGGGATCCACGACCGTGCCGTGTACCAGGGTGACCGGCTCGATCAGGCGGTACTTCGACTCAGCCAGCTGCTCAGCCCAGCGGCGCACATGGTTCAGATGCACCTTTTTGCGCTTGTCCGCGGGGTTCGGCATCGTGTAGGAAAGGCCCATGCCCACCAACTGAGGTGCCGCCCAGGGCGCATCCATCGTCTCCGGGAGATGCACCGAGGGCGCATCTAGACCTACGAGCGGGTTGAAGAGCATCTCCAGCAGCTCCTCCCAGAAGGGCTGCACCGGCTGGGGTGTTGCGGCGGTGCTCTTCCACCGGTAGGCGCTCATCGCCAGCAGGTTACGGGCGCGGGTCATCGCCACGTACATGAGGCGGCGGTCCTCCATGCCGGTGTGCTCGGTGGCGTCATCCTTATGCTCGGCAAGGTAGTCTTCCAGGTCCTTCGCCTTCTCAAAGGCGGTAATCTCCTCCGCCGTCTCAAGGAGCGAGGGAAGGTACTCGCGGTCGCCACGCAGCGGCCAGGGCAGAGCCGTATTAGCCGACATCTGCCACAGGTTCGGGGTCTGCCCGCCGGTCGCGCTACCGCACAGACCCGGCAGAAGCACATGATCCCACTCCAGGCCCTTCGCGGCGTGCATGGTCATCAGCTGCACCGCATTCGGGTCAGGTTCCACAGTGCCCAGTGCCAGGCCCTTCTCCTCATTATCGGCACGCTCAAGCCAGGCGAGGAAGCCCATCACGTAGCTCACGCCGCCCGAAGACAGCAGGAAGCGGCGCGCACCCGGGTCGCCTTCCTCCGCGCTCACGCCGTCAGAACCGGCGTAAATCATCGCGTTAATACGCGGCGCCGACATGCCGTAGGCAGCGGCAACCTCGTGGAAAGCGTCCAGGTTCGCGCGTGAACCCAGCGGGTCGGTACCCGGGCGGACCGCCAGCTCAATATCCAGCAGCATGGTCCGCTCAATCTCGTACAGCAGCGTGCCCAAGTCCTCGCTCAAACCGGCACGCAGCACGCGCATCTGCTCGGCAAAAGCACGCAGACGCTCCAGCGCCGCCGGGGAGAAACGGCGGCCGCGGTACTGCTCTCCGTAGAGAGGTTCGCCGTCCACCCCGTCCTGCGGCAGGTTCTCCACAGCCTCAATCAGGGAGGCGTAGCCGGAGGAATCCTCCACCGCGCCCTTGAGAGTTTCGTCCAGACGCTCCTGAGCGGCACGCAGGTGCTCCGCCTGCAGGTTGATAGCAGCAGCGTCGTCGGCGTCTTCAGCCTCGGCGAGCATACGCAACGCCATCTGCTCACGCAGGGCACGCTCACGCTCACGCACCAGCGACTGAGCCCAATCACCCAGCGCCAACATATCCGCCGCGCCCAAACGCCAACGCGCACCCGTCAGCAGGCGCGCCAGAGCATCCGAACGGTTCGGATCAGCCAGCACACGCAACGCCGACACCAAATCCACAACCTCCGGCTGGGAAAGCAAACCGCCCAAACCCACCTGCTGCACCGGAATACCCAGACGCTCGCACTCCACACGAATCGGGTCCAGCTGACCGTGCACACGCGCCAACACCGCAATCTCGGGCATCTGCAGGCGCGGACGCACCGAACCATCACCGGAACGATGCGCCGCGTAGGCGCGCTCATACTCGCGCACCGCCTGCGCGCGCATCGCCGCAATACGCTCGGCAATCGCCACAGCCTCCTCGCGGTCAGAGTCGTGGTACGTCAAATCCACGCGACCCACCATGCCCGCGGCTACCTGCTCAAAGGCGGGCGAACCGGGCTCCCCCACCAGCGCGCAGCGCGGGCGCAGGTCAGGCACCTGAGCGGCAGTAATATCGCCGTCGGCGGCACGCACCCACTCGGGCACTTCCTTCAGCTTCTCCGCCACATGGTTCGCCGCGTTCAACACCGAAATGTCGTTACGCCACGCAATGGACAGAAACAGCGGCTGCGCGTGCTCGGTCGGGAAATGACGGTAGAAGCTGAACATCTGGCCGTCCGAAGCGCCACGGAAACCGTAAATCGACTGCTTCGGGTCGCCCACAGCCATCACCGGATGAGCCGGAATACCCGCCGCCTCATCGGCACCGTAAATCGAGGAGAACAGGCTCATCTGAGCGTGAGAGGTGTCCTGGAATTCGTCCAGCAGAACCACCTTGAAGCGGGCGCGCTCACCCTCACGGATCGCCGGGTCAGCCTCCGCAATGCGGGCAGCAAAACGCATCAGGTCACCAAAATCCAGCACCTGCATGCGCGCCTTCACGCGGGCGTAGCTCATCGCCATGCGCGCGTACACTCGGCGGTTACGCAGCAGACGCTGAACCTTCTGAATATCCCTCTCGGTCTTCGTCGCACGGCGCGGATCGGGTACCGCCGCGTACGCCGCCAACTGCTCGGTGCAGAAGTCAATAACCTCCTGCGGCTCAACCAGGTGCTCCGCGCACTCATCAGAGAGCTGCAGCAGCTGGTTAATCATGGTCGCCGCAGACACCGGCACACCGTCTTGGTCGAGGGGCAGCTCCCCCTCCCAGTACTGCACAATCTGCGCGGCAAGCTGCCACTTCTGCGCGTCACCAAGCATCTGCGCGTCCTGCTCCACGCCCAGGCGCAGACCGTACTCCTTGACCAGGTTATTCGCGTAGGAGTGGTAGGTGAGCACGGTCGGATCAGCGATGCCCTCGCGTAGCTCCTCGTCGGTCGGGGCGATGCGGCGGCTACGGCGTAGCGTGTTCAAACCGGCGCGCATGCGGCTGCGCAGCTCGGTTGCCGCCTTGCGGGTGAAGGTCACGCCGAGCACCTCTTCAGGGCGCACAAAACCGTTATCGACCAGCCAAATCACGCGGTCAACCATGGTCGCGGTCTTACCCGAACCTGCGCCCGCAATAACGAGGGTCGGGGCGGGGCCCGCCTCAATCATGCGGATCTGCTCGGGGGTCGGCTTCTTGCCGTCGGCGCCGTTGAGCATCTCGGCAATATCGAGGGCACTACGGTAGCCAGCGGGCTTCAGCTCGGGGTTGTTCGCGGCGGCCTCTGCGGAGAAGAGCGCGCCGTTGGGCAGCTGCCAGCTATTGTGCTCGCACCACTGGGCGGGGGTGAGCATGCCGGTGCCAGGACCGGGATTAGCGCCGGAGTTAGTAGCGCCGGGGTTAGTAGCGCCGTGTGCGCCAGAGTCAGTCATGTTTCCTCTTCCTCATGGGTCATTCTCATGGGAGGTTCAGGGTGAGTGATACCGAAAGAACAGGGGGTACTAGGGCTGCGTCACCTGACGGCCACGCGTACAAATCGGGCAAATCTCCGGCAGACGGCACCCATAGCCGCCCTCACGGTGACGAGCCTGCACCTGCGCGCCAGCAATCAGCTCCGCGGCGTGCTGCACCAGCTCAGCCGCCCACGAATCGTGCTCCGTCAGGGCGGGCTGAACCTGCAGGCGAGTCTTACTCTCGTCATTCACGCCCGAGGCGCCCAGCTGCACGAGCGCCGCGCCTCCGGAACGACCCGTGTAGCCGGTGTACTCCAGCTCCTGGGGACGGGCATCCGGTAGCGGTTCGTCCGCCTCCAGAGCGGCGGCTTCGGCGCGGTAACGCTCCTCCAGCTGTTCGCCCGCGCCAGCCTCCACCGCGATTTGGTAGGCGGCAAGCTGCGGATGGGTTTCCATGGTTTTACCGTCTGGCTTGGACTTGCCGGTTTTCAGGTCAACAATGGCGTAGCGGCGGGTGCCGTCCTCAGCCGGGGCGGTACCCTCGAGGCGGTCCACACGGCCGGTGAGCAGCGCATCCAGCTCGCCCACTTCGCCGGCGGGGTCGAAGGGCACGGGCACACGCACAGCGAAGGAGCCTTCAACACCGAGGTTCTGCCAGCCCGCGTCGCCCATGTGCTGGCGGTAGTAGTAGCTCAGGCGCAGAATCATGCGCTTGGCGCGCTCGTAGAGGGCGTAGGATTCCCAGGGCACGCGCTCGCGGTATTCTTCGTCGGTTTCGTCGTCCTTGCGAGCGGGCACGCCGAGGGAGCTAATGCGCTCGTCGAGGGCGGTTTGGAGCTCTTCGAGGGTGCCGGTCGGGTACTCCTCGGCGATGGCGTGAACGAGCGTGCCCAGGGAGCGGGACAGGTCCGTCTGCGCTTCGGCACGGGCGGCAGAAACCAGCCAGTCCAGCGGCGAGCTGTGAATGGTTTCCAGGCGCGAGGGCGAAAGCGTAATGGTGCGGCGGCCGGGGTTTTCGGCAGGCTCTTCGCCGTAGTTTTCGCCCGGCTCGGCGTGGTCTGCCGGACGGTGTGCAAAGAGCAACTCCGTGCTAGACAGCGGTAGCAGACCCCACCACTCGTCGGGTGCGGCGCCGGGCGCCTGGGCATTCGCCAGGCGCGCCAGGGTGCGGGAGGCGGCATCGAGCCGGTACGCGGAAGCCTCCGGGGTGAGGGCATCCTCCTCCGGCGCGTTGTGCATCTGTGCGCCATCCTGCGCGTCTTCGGCACGCATGGCGTTCAGCGACTCCTCAACGAGGGTGCGGCGAAGCTCCGCCACCAGGGAACGCAGGGTTGCGGGGCGGCGCACGCGGGTGATCGGCACGTCCGTGGAGTCGCCGACCGCGTCGGTGGGCAGCACAAAGTCGAAGAACTCGCCGGGTGCCTCATCGTCGTTACGCACGGCGGTCAGCACCAGGCGGGTGCTGGCTCGGGTGGCGGCGACGGCGAACATGCGCAGCTCGTCGTGGCGGGTGTCGCGCACGCGCTCGGGGTAGCTGCGGATGCGCGCGGGCGGCACCTGTTCTTCCCCCGCTTGTTGCTCGGCGCGCTGGCGGATGCGCGCATCGCACAGGTCCACGAGGTCGCCGGTAGCCAGCAGGGAGCCGCGCACGGTGGTGTTGGGCCAGGTGCCTTCCTGCAGGCCGCATACATATACGGTGCGCCAGGACTGGCCGGCGGCGAGCGCGGGGGTGAGAATTTCGACTGCGTCTTGGCGTACGCCGCGGGCGGCGAGGGTGTCCATGGGTAGGTCCTGCGCGTCGATGAAGTCGAGGAACTGTTCGGCACCGGCGCCGCGCATTTGCTCGTCGAAGCGGTCGGCGGCTTCGAAGAGTCCGATCATGGCGTCGAGGTTGCGGTGGGCTGCGTCTGCGTCGGGGCCTGCGTTGCGTGTCTGGGTGACCCAGACCTTTTCGAGGCCGCTGGCTTCCCAGAGCGCCCAGAGCACTTCGGTGCTGGTGGATTCGGGGCGCGCGAGTGCTTTACGTCCCGCGGAGAGCACGGCTGCGATGCGGTGCACGGCGCGTCCTACGCCCTCTTCGGGGAGGGTTTCGGGGTGTAGCAGGGCACCGAGGAGCAGGTCGTCACTGGGTCGGTGACCGCCGCTTTGCAGTTCGATGGATCGCAGCTGTTGGCGGAGTCGTCGCACGTCCATGCTGGATGCGCCACCGAGCCGGGAGGTAAGCAGGGTGATGGCGCTCTGCGCGCCACCGAGGGGGTTGGCGCGGCTTTCTTCGGCGATGACGTCGTCGAGGCTTCGGCGCATCAGCTCTTCAGCTTCGGATGCGCTGAGGGTTTCGTAACCGCCGTGCTCCGCCGCCTCCACGCCTTCTGCAACGGGCATGTGCACGGCGGGGTTCAGTGCCTTCTCGCCGCGCTTGCGGGCGTAGACGAGCAGGCTGAGCGCGTCGAGGAAGGGGCGTACGGCGGGCTCGTCGCGCACCGGCACGAGCGCCGCGGAGGTACGCGAGGGAATACCGTTCGAGGAGAGCACGCGGCGGATGCGCGCCACGTCCGCGCTGCTACGCACGATGATGGCGGACTCGCGGTAGGGGTGGTTGCCGTAGATGCGTTCTTCGAGCAGCATTTGGGCGATGAGGTTCGCCTCGTCCTGAGAGCTGGAGAGCGCATACTTATACACGCCGGCGGGTGCGGTGCGGTAGTGCGCGGGGTCGAGGATTTTGCCGTCGGCGCCCAGGTGCAGCAGCGGTTCGTCTGCGGCGCCCCAGGTGAGGGCTTCGTCGGCGGGGGTGGTGTTGATGCGTCCAAAGGTTGCGGGCGCACTGTTCTTTGCGCCTCCCTGCACACCATTCTTCGCCCTATCCTGTTCAGCGGTGAGCGGCACAAACCGGGTGTAGCGTGGCAGGCGGCGGCGAATGTCTGCCACGAGCGGCATCATGAGAGCGGGCAGGCGGTACGAGGTGGTGAGCGTGCGGGTGCGCATGCTCGGGAAGCTTGCCTGCAGGGTGGTGACGAGGTCTGGGCGGGCGCCTCGGAAGCCCTGGACGACGGCTTCGTCGCTGTAGGTCATGACAACCTGGGGGCCTTCAGCGAAGAGGTCGGGGTGGGTTTCGGTCAGGTGCGCGGCGTCTGCGGGGGCGACTTCTGCGGCGATGAGGCGTAGCAGTCGGTAGATGGAGGGGCTGAGTTCCTGCACGTCGTCGATGAGGATGAGGTCGTATCGGCGGCGTTCTTCGGCGAGGAATTCGGGGGCGCGCAACAGCAGCCGGCAGGCGTCGTTGATGAGTACTGCCGGGTCGTAGGCGTTTTTGGCGCGGAGGGCTCGCACGGCACGGTATTCGGTGTGCAGTTGGGCGAGGGCGTGCCAGGCGGGCTGGTTGTGTTCGGTGGCGAGGGCGTGTACGTCTTCGGCGGTGAGGTCGTATTCTGCCATGCGGTCGAAGAAGTCGCGGATTTCGTGGCGGAATCCGCGGGTTGCGAGGGCGTCGCGGAGTACGTCGGGCCAGGCGGGGCCGGGTGCGATGCCTTCGGCGTGGTTGGCGAGTAGTTCGCCGATGATGACGTCTTGTTCGGGGCCGGAGAGGAGTTTGAGGTTGCCTTCTACGCCGCTGAGCAGCCCCCGGGTTTGGGCTCGTTTGAGCAGGTCGAAGGCGTATGCTGCCCAGGCGCGGGTGGGTGCTACGGAGAGGCTGCGGTCGCTGGAGGCGGCGATGGTGTCTCGCATGCGGGTCGCAGCGGTGCGGGTGGGTGCGAGGATGAGCAGCCGGGCGGGGTCGTTCCCGTCGGCGAGGTAGCGCAGGGCGCGTTCGGTGAGGTGATGGGTTTTACCGGTTCCGGGGATGCCGGTGAGAAGTTGGGTTGTCATGGTTTCAGTCTATCGGCTGTAGCGCGGTTGTACCTTGTGGGCGGTCATGTGGGCTCGTCAGCTGCTTATGTGCCGCCTCGGTGACTTAATATGCCGCCCCGCCGAGGGTTTATCCACAGCTGCGTGACGACCGGGCGCGCGCCTGCACCGCCGCTGGGTTAGTCTTATAGCATGACCTGGATGAACGGCCTGCGCGCCACTTTTGACCTTGAAACCACCGGTGTGGACGTCACCACCGCCCGCATCGTGACTGCTTCCCTAATCCTGCTGGACCCTCAGGGTAATGTGGTGCGCCGTGGCGAGTGGCTTGCCGACCCCGGCGTTGAGATTCCTGCCGGTGCCGCCGCCGTGCACGGTATTACGACCGAGTACGCGCGTGAGCATGGCCGTCCCGCCCGTGAGGTCGTGTGGGAGCTTGCCGGCGCGATTGGTGCGCTCAATATTGATGGTGTGCCGATTATTGCGTTCAATGCCGCCTACGATTTTTCGGTGCTGCACCACGAGATGCTGCGCCACAATATTGCCAACGGCGAGCTGCCGCCGGGTGTGGTGCTCGACCCGTATGTTCTGCATAAGCACGTGATTCCGCGTAAGCGCGGCAAGCGCACCCTTGAGGTTCTTGCCGCCGAGTACGGTGTCTCCCTGGAGAATGCGCACACGTCCGCTGATGATGCCCTGGCGGCGGAGCGTCTGCTGGTGAAGCTGACCGAGCAGTTCCCCGAGGTTCTCAACGTGGATGCGCGCCAGCTGCACGAGCAGCAGATTCAGTGGGCGGCGGAGCAGGCGGCGAGCTTCCAGGCGTGGTTGCGAACGCAGCCGGGTAAGGAATCTGAGGTCATTGACGGCCGCTGGCCGGTGCGCCGATAAAACTGCGCCGCTAAAAACCTAGGCAGCATCCCCAAACACCTCTCCTTTACTGACGGGCTGACACTATCCCCGCAGGGGCTTCTCCCCTATGCTAGAAGGTAACCGCACCTACACGAATAGCACGTGAATAGCACGACCCGGAAGGCCTCTCATGGATGATCAGCCCCGCACTACCGAGCCGTACCCTGACACTAATACGCGCAGTATTTATCTGGGGTCTACCCGTCTGGCTCATGAGCACCTGGTGGCGCAGTCGCAGGTGGTGCTCCGCCTGGGCCGCATCCTGATGAAGTCGGGTGCGAGCGCATACCGTATTAAGGCGTCGATGGCGCGTTTGGCGAAGGCTGTGGGGTTGAAGGAGCATCACGCGCAGGTGACCTTCACCGAGATTTCGACTTCTTCGTACACTGACGGTAATTTCCGTACCGAGGTCGCTGAGCAGCGCACGATGGGCATTAACGCTCATAAGCTGGATCAGTTGGGTAAGTTCATTTCTGAGCTTCCTGAAAAGATCACCCCTGCGGAGGCGAACGCCGAGCTTGACCTTATTGATTCGGCGAAGCCTCTGTACACCCGCTGGATGTTGGCGCTGGCGTCGGCGGTGGCGTGTGCCGGGTTCGCGTTCCTAAACCGTGGCGGTCTGGTGGAGTGCACGGTGGTGTTCTTCGCGGCGGGTGCCGGCCAGTTTTTGCGTTCGACTCTGCTCAAGCGCGGGGTGAGCCATTTGGCAACGTGGATGGCGTGCGGCTTCCTGGCGGCGGGCCTGTACATTGCGCTTGTTAATGTGCTGGTCGCGGCGGGTTGGATTAGCCCGAACCATATGATTGGTTTTATTTCGTCGGTACTGTTCTTGGTGCCCGGTTTCCCCATGGTGACGGGCATGCTCGATATTTCCCGCATGGACTTTTTGGCGGGTATTTCGCGTCTAACCTATGTGGGTTTGTTGTTGCTGAGTGCGTCGTTTGCGGTGTGGGTTTTGGGTTCGCTCTTCCACCTGCCGTTGGCGGCTCCTGCGCCTCTTAACCTGGATCCGACCCTGTATTTGGTGTTGCAGGTGCTTTCCTCGGGTGTTGCGGCGGCTGGCTTCGCGATGCTTTTTGCCGCTTCCCCAGTGGCGTGCGTGTGGGGTGGCGTGATTGCTGCGGTGGCGAACCCCATCCGTATTCACATGGTTGAGGCTGGTATGCCCGCGCATATGGCGGCGACGATTGCCGTGTTTGGTGTGGGTATTTTGGCTGAGATTGTGGCGCCGCTGCATCAGCGCAAGTACACCCGTATTTCCCTGTCGGTTCCGGCGGTGGTGACGATGGTTCCGGGTGTTCCGTTCTACCGTTCGATGTCGCATTTTGCTAGCGGTGACATGTACTCGGCGGCAAGCGGTTTCGTGCAGTCCCTGCTGATTTTCATGGCGTTGGGTATGGGCCTGGCCTTCGTGCGTCTAATCTTCGACAAGAACTGGCTGTTCGATCAGGACACCCAGGTTCTGAACCGCCTGGATACCGACCGGCACCTGCGTTAGCGCGTTGCGCGTCCTCTCTGTTCCCTAACTTGTCTGTTGTGTTTTATCGTCACCTTTCGGTACGTTCAGGTGCTTGTCACCTGCGGTTCATCTGTAGCGCCTATGATGGTTAGGTACGGGACGCTAGTGGCGTGCGGGCTCCGTTGCCTGGTGCGCATCGTCCCTTGTAATTCTTTAGTTCGCCGTCTCTGTTGAAAGGCACCGATACGATGACTCCTTCCTCTACCCACCCGCTGCACCACGAAGCCAGCGAGAAGCTGTTTGAGCGTTCTCGCGCGGTGATTCCCGGCGGCGTGAATTCCCCGGTGCGTGCTTTCAATTCTGTGGGCGGCACCCCCGCGTTTGCCGCGAAGGCTAAGGGCGCGTACCTGTACGATGCGGACGGCAACGAGTACGTTGACCTGGTCTGCTCGTGGGGCCCGTCGATTCTGGGTCATGCGCATCCTCAGGTTGTTGAGGCGGTTCAGCAGGCGGCTGAGCGCGGCCTGTCCTTTGGTGCGGCGAGCGCGCCGGAGGCTGAGCTGGCTGAGCTGGTGGTCAACCGTATTAACGCGGCGATTCCCGGCGCTATTGATCAGGTGCGTATGGTGTCTACCGGTACTGAGGCGACGATGACTGCGATTCGTCTCGCGCGCGGTGTGACCGGTCGTGACAAGATTATTAAGTTCGCGGGCTGCTACCACGGTCACGTGGATGCGCTGCTTTCCGAGGCTGGTTCGGGTGTGGCTACCCTGGCGCTGCCGGGTTCTGCTGGCGTGACTGCCGCAACCGCCGCGGAGACCATCGTTCTGCCCTATAACGACCTGGACGCTGTGCGTGAGGCGTTCGCGAACCATGAGGGTCAGATTGCCGCAATTATTACTGAGGCGGCGCCCTGCAACATGGGCGTGGTGACCCCCGAGCCCGGCTTCAACCGCGGCCTGCACGAGATTGCTCACGCGAACGGTGCGCTCGTGATTTTTGATGAGGTGCTGACCGGTTTCCGTGTCTCTTCGGCTGGTTACTGGGGTTACGCGGCTCCCGGGGATGGCGGCTGGGTTCCCGATATTTTCACGTTCGGCAAGGTCATTGGTGGCGGTATGCCCATCGCGGCGCTGGCCGGTAAGCGTGAGGTCATGGAGTACCTGGCGCCGGTCGGCCCGGTCTACCAGGCTGGTACGCTCTCGGGTAACCCGCTGTCCGTTGCGGCGGGTATTACGACCCTGACCCTGGCTGATGCCGCGGTCTACGCGCACCTGGATTCGCGTAGCGCCCAGCTGCAGCAGGCTCTGACCGAGGCGTTCAACGCCGCCGGTGTGGACCACTCCATCCAGAGCGCCGGTAACCTCTTCTCGGTCGCGTTCGGCACCTCTCAGGAGGGCGTGCACAACTACGCCGACATCAAGGCCTCGGCAACCAGCCGCTACAACGCGTTCTTCCACTCCATGCTCGAATCCGGCGTGTACCTGCCGCCGAGCGCGTTCGAGGCGTGGTTCGTTTCTGCCGCCCACAATGATGAGGCGATGGACCGTATCATCTCGGCTCTTCCGGCTGCCGCAGCTGCTGCCGCATCCGCTTAGGGGTTTGAGAGACGTAAGGAGGTGAGCCGCTCATGGATCTGAGCGCTCTGGGACTGCCTATGGAGCAGCTACGCGACGTGTGGCTGATCGCCTTCATGGTGTACCTGGGCTTGTGCCTGCTGGTGGATATCGCCTACCCGGTGCCGATTAAGCAGGAAAAAGCTCAGGAACTGTACCTTGAGGTGTCCGGTTCGCCCGTTGATGAGGCGCGCCGCGCCACCGCGGAACGCACCGCGATGGGTGCGCCGCTAAGCTCCTCCCGCAAGGGTAGCGCCACGAAGAAGGCGAAGAAGAAGCTGGATTCTATTGAGGGCGCGGGCGTGTTTAGCGGCTGGTTCCACACGGTCATGTACCTGTGGGGCTGGATTGTGGCGGTCTCTATCTTCACCCTGTACTGGGATGTCGTGTATGACGGCGTTGTACTGCCGGCGCTGCTTCTGCCGTTCCTCATGGTGTACCTGGGTGCGCGTATTGGCCGCCGTCAGTGGCGTGCAGTTCGCGGATACAGCAAGGATGACCGTGTGCTGGGCATGCCGCGCATCTACTCGGCGACGCTGGGTAAGCTGAGCGCACCGTTCCGTGTGCGCGGCACGGTGCCGGGCGTGGAGCCGATTCGTGACGACCGCACCGCCTACTGGATCCTCGGCGGTATTGCGTTCCTGCTCGCCTCGGTCTTCCTGGTTTCGTTGGCGGGCTGGAGCATTGACGAGGATTGGGAAGCGATCTATATCGGTCACGCATCCTGGTTCTTGCTGGCGACGGGCGTTCTGCTGATTATCATATTGCTGATGCGTAGCCGCGATTACGTGCTGTACAACCCGGATTCGTTCCAGGCTGGGCGTCTGCTCCTTCCGGCGAAGTCCCGCCCCTACTCTGAGGTTCGCGCATTCCGTGTGTACCCGAAGAACCCGGACGCTATCAAGCTGAACCCGAAAGACGCGAGCCAGTGGACGCTGGAGATTCTGCTTCCTGGCGGCCGCAAGCACGACTATTCGCTGAATGAGCACCAGATTGATTGTTTGGTGGCGCAGATTGCGTTCAATATTGAGCAGGGACGCTGGGCGCAGCTGGATTCGCCGGCGGACCGTGAAATGTTGGCGAAGTACTTCGTGGACGGCCGCGTGATCTGCACGACCATGGGATACAAGCCTGCCGGTAAGCATGCGGAGGAGGCGGCACGCCGCGCTTCCTTCCAGAAGGCGCAGTACAAGTAAACCTGCAGCCTACATACCGCGAGAAGCCACATGTGTTTCGAGAAGCCACCAAAGACGTGGCTTTTCGAAACACATGTGGCTTCTCAGCACCGTAAACACACCATCACCGACACCGTAGAGAGGACAATTCATGGACCTTGCCGCCTTGGGCCTGCCCATGGAGCAGGTACGTAACGTGTGGCTGGTGGCGTTCTTCATCTACCTGGCGTGCTGCCTGCTGGTGGAGGTCGCCTACCCGACAATGATTGACGCTGAACGCGCCCGCAAAGTTTATATCTCAGTCATGGGTTCCCCCATCGAGGAAGCAAAGAAAAAGATTGAAGAGCGCGCAGAAGCAGGAGATCCCCTCACCCCCGAGCAGGAAGAAAAAGCAATCCGCAAGGCTGAGGCTCAGTTAGAGGACATCAAGGGTTCCAGCGTCACTATGGACTTAGGGCACATCCTCCTGTACGCCGTGGCATGTTTTATCACCTACGCGACCTTTGTCCTGTACTGGTACATGGTGTATGAAGGCAACCTTATCCCTGCTCTCCTTCTGCCCTTCGTTGTGGTGTGTTGGGCGGCGGGCTGGGGCCGTCGAGGCTGGCGTGAAGCACGCGGTTTCAACTCATGGGACAGGCACCTGGGCATGCCCGCAATCTACATCAACACGCTGGAGAAGCTGAGTAGCCTCTTCCGCCGTGTTATGCCCCAACGTGTTAAGTCCCCGCGGATTGAGGACACGTCGTTGAGACTGCCAATCACTAGATTTGGGACGGGGCACATGATTCTTTTCTCTGTGGCTATTCCCGCTAGTGGGTTCTGCCTGGTTCTATACCTGCGTTCCTTGTTGAACGTTAACATGCATACGTATGTCTCATCCGATATTGGTCTGCCTTCTATTCTCTTGTGGGTCCCGTACGTTATGGCAGCTTTATGTATGTGGTCTGTGGTTAGCACATACTACTGGTTCACCCTGGGTCGGGTAAAGAAAGGACGTTTCCTGCTACCTGCGAAGGTGTACAAGTACTCCAATATTGAGCGGTTCAAGGTTTATCCCTGGTATGGCGAGGACACGAATCCTCAGAAGGACATGCCTAGTGGGTGGCAGTTTGTCGTCACGTTCTCGGATGATTCGTACGAGACTTTTGGGTTCTACGACAGCTCCATCGACCATTTGATTGCGCACGCTGCGTTCAAGCTGGAGCAGGAACGCTGGGCAGATGTGGATTCCCCGGCAGACCGTGAGTTGTTGGAGAAATACTTTGTGGAGGGTCGGGCTACCTGCCTGACGCTGGGCTACAAGCCGACGAACGAACTGACGGAAAAGGCGGTGGCGCGCATCGTAGCGTCCTACATCAAGGCAGACTAGCGGCTAAGCTGCACGGCTAATAGTTGGCGACCTATACCCGGCGAGAAGCCACATGTGTTTCGAGAAGCCACATAAAACGTGGCTTTTCGAAACACATGTGGCTTCTGAACATCACCGACCATCATCACCGATACCCCGTAGAGAGGACAATTCATGGAGCTAAGCGCTTTGGGGATACCCCTAGAGCCGGTACGCTACATATGGCTCATCGCCTTCTTGCTGTACCTGGTGGTGTGCGTAGCAATCGATATCGCCTACTCCTCAACCATGAGCAAGGAAGAAGCGAGGCGGCTGCACGTTTTCTACAAAGGCTCCCCCGTAGACAAGGCGATGAGGTACGCCGAACGCCGCTCCCTAGACGGTGACCCGCTCTCCAAACATAAGTTGCGTTCCAACCTCACGCGCGCCCGGAAAGAACTCGACAGTATTTCTGGCGTATCCAAATTTGAGGCGTGGATGCACGCCGTCATGTACCTGTGGGCTTGCGTTATCGCACGGTCCGTCTTTCTGCTGTACAAGGACATTGCCCGTGACGGCATCCTACTACCGGCTCTGATACTGCCGTTCTACATGGTCTATCTGGGTGTGTGCTGGAGCCGTTTCATTTGGCGTAGTTCCCGCTACTTCAACCTCGATAACCACACCACGGGTATGCCCCGAGTCCTGGGCGAAATATTGAACCGTATTGACGCGTTCTTCGTTCCGCAGGACGCTCACCCCCAAGCCAAACCGGTACGTTCGACGCCTAGACTCTACCTGGGGCTCTGCGTGACCGTGGTGGTGGCGTTGGTGCTGGCACTCATCGTTTTCCTCTACTCGCTGGTCGGTTGGACGATTCTGTACACGCCGCCGATGCCTATTGGTGGTGCCTCAATCCTGCTGGCGGTTACTGTCTCCGCGGCGTTAGCGTTGCGTTGGCATTATTTGAAGGTCTACCTGCTGTTCAACCCCGATTCGTTCTACGTCGGGCGGCTCTTCCTGCCGGCGAAGAAGTACAGCTACCCCGATATTGTGGAGTTCTGCGTCTTCCCGAAGAACCCCGAACAGATCAAGCCGACCTTCTACGAGCCGTCGCAGTGGCAGATAGAAATCAAGGTGCCGTCCAAGATTCCGCCGAACCTCGCCAAGCGCATGCCGTGGCTGCGCAAGCATATTGTGGCGGTGCATGATGAGCGCGTCGTCTGCCTAACTTCCCAGGTTGCGTTCTACTTGGAGCAGGAACGCTGGGCGGACCTGCGTTCCCCCGCCGACCGTGAAAAGCTCGCGGAATACTTCACCAACGGCAACATTGTGTGCACCTCGCTGGGGTACAAACCCGTCAGCGAGGAACAAGCATAAACGGCGAAAAGCCACATGTGTTTCGAGAAGCCACCAAAAACGTGGCTTTTCGAAACACATGTGGCTTCTCAGCGTTCAAAGAGGGAGGGTTAGGCGTCCAGCTCGCGGAGCCAGCCTGCCGCCTCCGTACCGTAATAAGTCAGGATGACGTCCGCACCGGCGCGGTGAATCGAACGCAGCGACTCCAACACCACAGCCTTACGGTCAATCCAGCCGTTCGCCGCAGCCGCCTCAATCATCGCGTACTCGCCCGACACCTGATACGCCGCCACCGGCACCGGCGAAAACTCCGCCACCTCGCGCACAATATCAAGGTAGCTACCGGCAGGTTTCACCATCACCATATCCGCGCCCTCCTCCAGGTCGGCGCGCACCTCCAGCAGCGACTCGCGGCGGTTCGCCGGATCCTGCTGGTACGTCTTACGGTCACCCTTGAAGGTCGACTCCACCGCATCACGGAACGGGCCAAAGAACGCCGAAGCGTACTTCGCCGAATACGCCAGAATCGACACGTCCTCGAATCCGGCCTCGTCCAGGGCGGCACGCATCGCCGCAATCTGGCCGTCCATCATGCCCGAGGGCGAAACAGTGTGCGCGCCCGCGCGAGCCTGCGAAACCGCCATCTTGCAGTACAGCTCCACGGTCTCGTCATTGTCCACCACGAGCGTGCCGTGGCCGTCATCGACCAGCACGCCGCAGTGGCCGTGGCTCGTGAACTCGTCCAGGCAAGTGTCAGCCATAACCACCAGGTCGTCGCCGAACTCCTCACGGCACACGGCAATCGCACGGTTCAGGATGCCCTGCGGATCCCACGCGGTCGAACCGATCTCGTCCTTGTCCTCGTCGCGGGGAATACCGAACAGGTCAATGCAGCGGATGCCCGCCTCGTACGCCTCGCGCACGGCGGGGATGATGCTCTCCAGGGTGTGCTGGTACTGGCCGGGCATGGAGCGAATCGGCTGCTTCTCGTCAATGCCGTCGCGCACGAAGAACACCTGAATCAGCTGCGCGGGGCGCAGGGTGGTCTCGGCGACGAGGGAGCGCATGGCTGCGGTGGTGCGCAGACGGCGCGGGCGGCGGGTGAGGTTCATGATCTCTCCTGAAAACTCGATAAAAATATGTGGTCTTAGTAGATGAGGGATGCGCCTACATGAAGGACGTGGCGGCGCGCGCCAAATTCTGCGGGGAGGGCGAATCGGCCTGCACGTGGCGCAGGTTCAGGGCGCGGCATGCGGAGGCGGTACTCGCCCCAATCGCCACCACCGGCGGCACGGATTCAGGCGGTAGCGCGCCGTCGAGTAGGGCGTGCAGGCGGGAGGGGGCGGTCACCACCAGCACATCCGGCGCGGGGGTTTCCGGGCCGGTGGCCTCTACGGCAGTCCCCTGCACGAGTGCGCGGGCGGCGCTGAGGCTCAGCTCGCCAGGTGCCACCTGCTCGGCGGGCACCATATCGTAGAGCACGCAGCGGCGGCTGTCCCAGCCCAGGTTTTTGAGGCCCTCGCGCAGGGTCGGGCGGGCGTTGGAGCCCTCCAGAACCAGCGCTGCAGCTGAATCAGTTGCGGGGCGTTCAAACTCCGCGAGCATACCGGCGGCGCTCTGCACCTGCGGCTGAAAATCCGTGCCCAGCCCCAGCTGGGTGTGTACGGCACGGGCGGTTGCCGCACCCACGCAGGCGATGCGCACTCCCCCGCTCGCGCAGGCGCGGGCAAACTCCGCACCCCACAGCTCGGCGCAGGCGCGAACCGTGTTGGCACTCGTGAAGCTCACCCACGCGTAGTGACCGGAGGCGAGCGCCTCCAGCGCGGCGGCGTGGTCTGCGTCCGGTTCGACGGTGCGTGCCTGCTGTAGCGGTGCGAAGAGTACCCGACACTCCCCCAACCCGTTCTGTGCGCTTTCTTCGGTGAGGGCGCGTGCGAAGGCGGCGCCCTGGGCGGCGGAGCGGGTCAGCAGAACCGTGCGCAGGGTGTCAGTTTCCGGGGCCTCAGCTTGCGGACTAGCGGTAGACATGACCCCTACTTCAGGTCCAAACCAGCCAGGGCGGCGGCGCCCATCTGCAGCAGGTCTTCTGCCACGCGCACGCCCAGGCGTTCGGCGCCGGGCACATCCAGCTCGGCGGTTGCCGAGGTGTGGCGCAGCATGTCGGTGCCGTCCGGAGACGCCACCACAACGTTAAGCACCAGGTCGCCTTCAACCACGTGCGCATACGCGCCGATAGGCGCGGCGCATCCGGCTTCGAGGCGGCGCAGCAGGGCACGTTCGGCGCTGACCGCGAGGCGGGTTTCGTTGTGGTTTGCGGCGAGCAGGGCACGGCCGAGGGCACGCACCGGGCGCGCCATCTCAGGGTCGGCGAGCACGGCGGGGTCCGGGTTCTCGAATTCGCTTTCGCGCACTTCCAGGGCGAGCGCACCCTGGCCGGGGGCGGGCAGCATGCGGGTGGGGTCAAGGTACTCGGTGATGAGTTCTTCCTTGCCCAGGCGCTTGAGGCCGGAGACGGCGAGCACCACGGCGTCGCAGTCGCCGCTGCGTTCGGTGCCTACACCGTGGTCGGCGCGTTCGGAAGTTTCGGTGTTCTGGCGGAGTACGACCTGCTTACCGGCGTGCTCTTCAAGGCCCTTCACGCGGCCGATGCGGGTGCCCACGTTACCGCGAATGTCCACGATTTCAAGGTCGGGGCGCAGTGCACGCAGCTGGGCGGCGCGGCGGGGTGAGCCGGTGCCCACGCGGGAGCCTTCCGGCAGGGTGTCGACGGTCAGACCATCGCGTGCCACGAGGGCGTCGCGGGGGTCTTCGCGCTTGAGGGTTGCGGCAACCACCAGGCCGGGGCAGGGTGCGGAGGGCAGGTCCTTGAGGGAGTGCACTGCCATGTCCACGCGGTTTTCTTCGGAGGCGTTCTCACCGTCGAGCAGACGCTGGCGCAGTGCCGCAGCGAATACGCCGGTGCCGCCGAGGGTTGCCAGGGGGCCGGTGAGCACGTCGCCTTCGGTTTTGACGGTGCGCAGGGTGAAGTCCACGACCTCGGCATCTGCGGCGCCGTGGTGTGCCTGGTGTTCGGTGTAGAGGGAGGTGACGGTTTCAGCGGCAATACGGCTTTGGGTCAGGGCGAGAGCAGATCCGCGGGTGCCCAAGATGTACTCGTGATGGCTCATATCTCTCCTTTTCGGTGATGTGTGTGATAGCCCGTAGGCGTGTGCGTTTCCTCCAGAGGCTGTGTGTTTGCGACGCTGTGTGTTTGTCTAAATTCTGGGGGGGGGTAGCCTGTAGGCACGTGCGCTCCGACCCGCCCGTGCACCCCGGTTAGGGGGTTTTGGGGCGAGCCGGAGCTACAGATGGTGTTAGTGGGAGCAGCATCCGCCGGAGCCGCATCCACCGGAGCGGCTGGCGGGAGCTTCCTCAGACTCGGCGGTATCAGCAGCGGCTGCGTACTCAGCGATGACCGGCTTCGGCGCACCGCGACCGGGCTTGCAGCAGCCGGGGTCGCACTCGTCGAACCAGCCGTACTGACCGCTCGCGCTCGGGGCGAGGACGCTCTCACGTTCGGGGCGCAGGTCGGCTGAAACGCCGTTTTCCACGCGCTCCTCAATGAGGCGGCGCAGCGACTCCACGTACGCCGGATGCGTACCCGGGGTGGGGGTGCGCACGGCAACCACGCCCAGGCGTTCGCAGGTATCCAGCGCCTCGGTGTCCAGGTCCCACTTGACTTCCATGTGGTCGGAGACAAAGCCGAGAGGCACCAGCACGACGCCTTCCACGGGGGCTTCGCCGTCCTCCGCCGGGTTGGCGGGGGTGGGTAGCGCCTCCAGGGCGTCGTTGACGTCCGGTTCCAGCCACGGCATGGACGGCGGGCCGGAACGGGACTGATACACCAGCTCCCATTCGACGTTCTGCAGAAGCTGCGGGGCCTCATCGCGAACCAGCGAAAGCACGGCGCGAGCGACCTGCAGGTGCTTCTCCACGTAGGCGGAGCCGCCCTCGTAGTTCACGCCGCGCGGACCTGCCTCATTCGCCGCGGAGGTCGGCACCGAGTGGGTGCAGAACATGATGCGCAGGCGCGGGTTCAGCGAACCGCTATCGCGCGCGGCAAGCTGCTCACGCACCGTGGCGAGGCCGTCCTTCAGCCCGTCAGCGAAAGCGCGGGAGAAGCCGGGCACGTCAAAGAACTGACGGATCTTACCCACGTGCACGCGACCTTCCAGGCCGAGCTGCTCGATCGCCATACCGTAGTCCTCACGGTACTGGCGGCAGCTCGAGTAGCCCGGGTAGGCGCTGGTCGCCAGCACGAGCACGTTGCGGTGGCCGTTCTCGTAGGCTTCAGCAAGCACGTCCTTCACGTAGGGCTTCCAGTTGCGGTTCGCCCAGGTAATCGGGATGTGCGGGCCGCGCTCGGCGAGCGCCTGCTGCAGCGCGGCAAGCAGGGCACGGTTCTGCTCGTTAATCGGCGAGACGCCACCGTTGGCGCGGTAGTGGGTGGCGACCTCTTCGAGGCGCTCATCCGGGATACCGCGGCCGGCGGTTACGTTGCGCAGGAACGGGATGACGTCCTCCTGCCCCTCGGGGCCACCGAAGGAGGAGAGAATCACCAGGTCGTAGGGGCGTGCCTCTTCGGCACGGTCACGGGTGATGCTGCGTTCGCTTCGGTAGTCGCCGAGGGTCTGCTCGTTGAGCGCGGCGGGGCCGTTGGATGCGGTGTTTGCCGGGTCGGTGCGGTTGGGTACCACGTCGTCTGGCAGGAGCGTGCCGTTGAGGGTTACGCCGTCGTTCGGCTGATGGCTCACGCCAGAACCTCTGCTACTTCGTCTGCGCCGATGCGGCGGCCGGTGTAGAAGGGGGTTTCCTCGCGCACGTGCAGGCGTGCTTCGGTGTTGCGGAAGTGGCGCATCATGTCGACCAGGTCAACCAGCTGGGGTGCTTCGAGGGCGAGAACCCACTCGTAGTCGTTCATGCCGAAGGTTGCGACGGTGTTCGCCAGAATCTGCGGGAAGTCGATTGCCTTCATGCCGTGGTTCTTCAGCATCTCGGCACGGCGCTCGGGGTTCATGTAGTACCAGTCGTAGGAGCGCACGAAGGGGTACACGCAGACCCAAGCCTCGGGTGCCTTGCCGCGGGCGTAGGCGGGTGCGTGGTTGCGGGTGAATTCTGCTTCGCGGTGTACGCCCATGGTGGACCAGACGATGGTGGTGCCTGCGAAGAGTGCGGTGCGGCGGATCTTGCGGACTGCTGCCTGCAGCTTTTCGGGGGTTGCACCGTGGGTCCAGATCATGACGTCTGCGTTGTCGCGCATTGCGGAGACGTCGTAGATGCCGCGCAGGGTCACGCCGTCTGCTGCGAGCTGCTCGGCGACCTTCTCGAACTCGGCGCGTGCCTCGTCGGTGTTGGATTCTGCGGGGCGTGCGCCGGAGCGTGCGAATACGGTGTAGAGGGCGTAGTGCAGGGTTTCGCCTTCTTCGCGGCCGCGGCGGTTCTCGTCAGCTGCGGAGTGCTGGACTGCGTAGCCCTTGGGGGCGCCGCCGTAGCCGTGGCCGGCGTGGGTGTAGCCGCCCTGACCTGCGCCGTGACCGTGGCCGCTGTGTGCGCCGTGTGCTGCGTGATCGTGAGACATTGTGTGTTCCTTTCTTCAGCGAGGGTTCGCTGTGCTGGAGGCGCGGCTTCCGTAGCTGCGCGTTTTCTCAATTTTTTGGTCTAGTTACTGGCTGAGCTGAGTTATTGGCTGAGCTTCTGCCGCCGCTGCGCCGTCTACTTGGCGGTTGCGGTTTTCGGGGAGGTGACGCCTTCCCAGTCCTGTGCCGCGTGGTAGATGAGGCGGTCCATCTGCTCGTAGGTGTCTTTGACGGTTAAGACCAGGCCGGAGCCTGCCGCCCAGGAGCCGACGGTGCTGAGGGTTCCGAGTTCGCTGGCGCGTTCGCGGAATTCCTTGACTCGGTCGCGGTGGCCGGGGGTGGAGGCGGGTAGTACACCGCGCCAGCGTACGACGTCCGCGTCGACGAGGTTGTTGTGGGTGAGGGCTACGTCCATCATGCGGCTTGCGTCGCGCAGGGCGAGGGTGATGAGCTGTTCGTCTGCGAGGGCGACTTCGGAGAAGCGGGAGTCTTCGCCGCCGCGGCCGTAGGAGAGGCGCACGACGTGGCGTCCGGGGCCTGCGGCGTCGGCGACCCACTGCCATTTGGCGGTGGCGTGGGTGAGTGCCTTGGCGCGTACGGCGGTTGCCTGTTCGGAGACGAGCAGGCCGGTGCCGCGGGGGTGCTTGTCCAGGGCGGGGGCGTCCACGACGAGGGTGACGAGGGCGACTTCGGGGCCGGGTTCCAGGGCGGGTAGTGCGGTGGAGACGTGCGGGCCGATGAGTCGTGCCACGGTCGGGCCGTCGGTGGCGAGCACCAGGTAGTCGGCGTAGAGGGGGGTGTTTTCGCCGTCGGTGGTGTGGCGCTGGATGATGAACCACTGGCTGGTGGATTCGTCGCGGTCAACGGCGATGACGTCGAATCCGGTGACGATGCGAACACCGGCGGCGTACAGGTCTTCGACGAGACGTTCGGACAGCTGGTTCATGCCGCCCACGATACCGGCGACCTGTGAGCCTGCGGGGGCTGCCGACCGGAAAGCGTGCGCTGCGGCGGAGAGGGAGCGGTGCTTGCGGAAGGCTTCGCGCAGACCGGGGATGGTCGCATCGACGTCGAGCTTGTCGGGGTGGGTGGAGTACACGCCGGAGACGACGGGTGCGACGAGGTTGTCGAGCACTTTCTGGCCCATGCGGATGCGCACGAGCTCGCCGAGGGTCTTTGCGTTTTCACCGGCGGAGACGGGCAGGAACTTGTCCACCTGGGCGCGGCGCAGACCGTTCTTACCGATGACGGGGATTAGCGACTTATCGTTCACGTTGCCGGGGATGCCCATAATGCCGGTGCTGGGGGTGCGGCGGGCACCTTGCGGCAGGTACAGCCAGGAGCCGTAGGAGTTGGGGGTTACGATCTGGTCGCCCAGACCGAGTTCTTTGACGAGGTCGCTGACAATGGGGCTGCGGGTTGCGAAGGATTCTGCGCCGGAGTCCAGCAGAAGGCCGCCAACTTCGTGGGCACCAACTGCACCGCCGAGGTGGTGGCGCTGTTCGAGCAGGGTGACGCGCATGCCGGCCGCGGCGAGGCGGCGTGCCGAGATGAGGCCGGAGGGGCCGCCACCGATCACGATGGCGGTGGGTGCCTTCTCGTTGCGGGTGAAAGCTCGTGCGTTCTGGGGCGCGGCGGAGGAACTGACCTGTGCGGTCCGGTGCGGTGCCTGGTTGGTGTGGCCCATGGTGGTTCTCCTTTGGTCTGCGTGCAGTGGAGTTGCCCATTGCGGTAACGGGTGTGGTGGTTGGTTCGGGGTGCAGATGTTCGGTGCAGATGCCGGAGGGTGCCAGGCATCTGCGCTGTCTATTTATCGTTATTTATCCTATGCCTGCGCGGTGCGTTCGTGGATATATGCCACGAGGTCGGTGAGCACCTGCGGGTCGGTGGTCGGGGGTACGCCGTGGCCGAGGTTGACCACGTGCGAGGGGGCGGCGTTGCCTTCGGCGAGCACGTCGTCCACGTGGCGGTAGAGGTTTTCGCTGCCTGCGGCGAGTAGTGCCGGGTCGATGTTGCCCTGCAGGGGTACAGCACCGTTGAGCAGGGTGTTCGCTGCCGATAGCGGCAGGCGGTAGTCCACGCCGATGACGTCTGCGCCGGCTTCGTGCATGGCGGGCAGTAGCGCGGTGGTGCCGGTGCCGAAGTGGATGCGCGGCACACCGTATTCGCGTACGGCGTCGAGGGCGGTTGCGGAGTGCGCCTGCACGTAGCGGCGGTAGTCGCCTTCGCCGAGGGAGCCTGCCCAAGAGTCGAAGAGCTGCACTGCGGATGCGCCCGCCTCAATCTGTGCGCGCAGGAACTGGCCTGCGGTGCGGGCTGCCCAGGCTGCGAGTTCGTGCCAGGCGGCGGGGTCGGCGTGCATCATGGTGCGCGGGCGCAGGTGGTCGCGGGAGGGGCCGCCTTCGACCATGTAGGCGGCGACGGTGAAGGGGGCTCCGGCGAAGCCGATGAGCGGGGTGTCGCCGAGCATTTCTACGGTGGCGGCGACAGCTTCGCGGATGGGGTCGAGTGCGGAGTCGGTCAGTTCGGGCAGGGCGCGTACGTCGTCGAGGGTGCGGACGGGCTGGTCGAGCACGGGGCCCTTGCCGGGCACGATGTCCACGTTGACGCCCGCAAGCTTCATGGGGATGACGATGTCGGAGAAGAAGATGCCGGCGTCGACCTTGTGGCGGCGGACGGGCTGCACAGTGATTTCTGCGGCGAGGTCGGGAGTGAGGCAGGCATCGAGCATGGGGATGCCTTCGCGTACCTGACGGTATTCGGGCAGGGAGCGGCCGGCCTGGCGCATGAACCAGACGGGTCGGTGGCTGGAGGGGCGGCCGGTGAGGGCGCGGAGCATGGGCGAGTTGGCGGCGGTGCCTGCGCGCAGGGGGTGGTTGGCGGGTAGGTGTGCGAGCTGCTCATCGGTGAGCAGGGGTCGCTGGGCGTCGGTGGGGTGTGCGGGCAGGGCGGGTGCCTGTGCGGCGCCTTCTGCCGACGCGGGAGTGGTGTGCTGGTTTTCGCTCATAGTGTCTAGTGTGACAGGTTTATGTGGGCGTTTTTGCGACACTTTGTCATGGTGACTTTTACCTAATGGCGACTTTCTTAGTGGTGAGGGACACCTTAGTTCACACCCGTTAGACCCCCGCCTGCTTCCTGTTTGCGCCCGTTTGCGCGGAGATTTGCGCGGCGAATACGCAAGTGAAGCACCAAATGCACCCCTTCGCATTCCGGTGAGCTCTCCCCTACTTGCGCTTTTGAATTACCGCCAGCACTCCGATAACACCACACCAACACCCCGGCGAATACCCCCGCCTCCTGTCCGCTATGTGGCACCCACTAAGCCACGTGGAGCCGTGAACTTAGGTTCTGTGAGCTTTACAGGGGCTTAGTCGGCGTGGTTATGATTAATCTCTAGTGAGTACTTATGCATTTGTGGCATCGCACCACACCGTTGATCTGACCACCGTCGCTGCGTTGAGCGCCGGTGCCTCCGGCGTACCCGATGTTCTGGCGAGCGATATGGCGCGTCAGCTGGGCGTGAAGGGTGCAGTCGTTCTTGCCACCTGTAACCGTCTTGAAATGTATGTTCAGCTACACGTATCCGCCCATGTGCCCATGGTTCGTGAGCTGATTGTCGACTCTATTGCGCGCGCCTCCGGCCTGGACAAAGAGCTGGTTGCCTCCAGCTTTGACCTGTTCGAGGACGAGGAGGCCGCACGCCACCTGCTGACGGTCGCCTCCGGCCTGGAATCTGCCGTGGTTGGCGAGCGCGAAATCGCCGGTCAGGTGCGCCGCGCCCTGGCCGCCGCGCAGGCGAAGGCACAAGAGGACGGCGTGCCCCTTCCCGGTGAGCTGGTTCAGCTATTTGAACATGCGGCGCATACCGCTCGTCAGGTGGGTCAGCATACGGCGCTTGGCGCCCAGGGCCGCTCGATTGTGTCTGTTGCCCTCGATCTTGCGGATGAGGTTGCCGAGAAGGATTGGGCAACCCGCTGCGCCCTGATTTTTGGTACGGGTGCTTACGCGGGCGCGACCATTGCGGCGCTGCGCGAGCGCGGTTGCACCGATATTTGGGTCAATTCCCGTTCGGGTCGTGCCGCCGAGTTCGCGGCAAAGCGCGAGGTTTCTGCGGTGCCGGTGGACGGCATGGAGCAGGCCATGGCCTCTGCCGACGTCATTATTGGCTGCTCCGGCGGATCCGATCCGCTGCTTCCCGAGCAGATTCCGGGCGGTCACCACACGATCCTCGACCTGGCGCTTTCGCGTGACTTTGACCCCTCAGTCGCTGACCTGCCGAACGTTGAGCTGATTACCCTCGAATCGGTACGCCTTGCCGCACCCGAGGAGACCGAGGAGTCCGTGGCGACGGCTACGCGCATCGTGGAGTCTGAGCTGGCGGCGTTTGTGTCTCGTCAGCGTTCCCGCACGATTGACTCCGCGATTGTTGCGCTGCGCTCGCACACTATGGATGTGCTGGATTCCGAGCTGGAGAAGGTACGTAACCAGTTTGGTTGCGGTGCGGCGACGGAGCAGTTTGAGCTGGCGATGCGCCGCATGGTGAAGTCCCTGCTGCACACCCCGACGGTGCGCGCCAAGAAGCTTGCGGCGGAGGGCCGCACGGAGGATTACGTGCAGGCGCTGGAGACCCTCTACGGCATTCAGGTGGAGGATTCTTAAGAGCCTCCCCTCCCCTGCTCTTCCCGGCGTTTTTGCGCGCATTTTCACGCATCCGGCGGCGAGTATTTTATTAGCCCCCGGCGAAGTACTGCCCGTTCACGGTGCCGATGGGCGCATTCACGCTAGAGTAGATGCTAGATAAGATAGTTCCCATACCCGGCGCACGTTTGGCTGTGCCGGACTATTCTGCGAGGAGACTCATGGAAATCAAAATTGGCGTTCGCCACATCGCCCGCGAAATCGTTGTTGAGACCAGCGAGGCTAAGGAAATTCTCACCGAGAAGGTCACCAAGGCCATCGAGGACGGCTCGATCCTGGAAATCATGGACGATAAGGGCAACACCACCCTGATTCCCGGCGGCCAGATCAGCTACGTCGAACTCGGTAGCGACGCCAAGCGCCACGTGGGCTTCGGCATCGGCGCCTAATTTCGTCTAAGTATTCAGCCGGCTGAGCCCCCTATAGCTTTAGCTTTCCCCCGCATCCGTCACGATGCGTAACCGCGCTTTATGCGCCGTGTGCGTGCGCTTTATGCGCCGTACGGTTACGCCGTGCCGAGTGCGGGGGTTTGCGTTTTAAACCGCCCGCACAAAAACCTCGCGGCACCCGGTTTTGGGGCGCTATATCGCCCATCACGGGTGCACACCACAGCCGGCCGGGGGTGCGTTACAAGCAAATCCGGGTTAATATTGAGGGGTTAAGTGAATGACCGGTCGTACCTTTTTCAAGACCCCGAGGCTGCACCTCATCATGAATCAACCATGAGCATGAACCATGTGCATTGAGCATGTGTGCAGGCGGCGTCTCGGCAAGAATTTCCCGTGTAAGAATTTCCCGCGGCCGGCTTTCGACGCCCGCCCGTCACCGCCTCCACCGTTGGGGCGCTGGCTGGCACACCCCCGTTACGGGGAGAAACACACCCCGAACAGGGGTAGAAAGATACGGTCCAGTGACTGAAACGAACACGCAGGAAACCACTCAGACTGCAAAGTCCTTCGCCGACTTCGGCGTTCGCCAGGATATTAGCGACGCCCTCGCGGCGGTTGGCATTACCTCCCCCTTCCCCATCCAGGAGCTGACTCTTCCCGTGGCCCTGTCTGGCCAGGACATCATTGGTCAGGCGAAGACCGGTACCGGTAAGACCCTCGGCTTCGGTCTGCCCACCATTCAGCGTGTGGTCGGCCGCGACGATGAGGGCTGGGCAGATTTGGAGTACCCCGGCGCACCTCAGGCGCTGATTCTGGTTCCGACCCGTGAACTTGCTATTCAGGTGGGCGAGGACCTGGCGATTGCTGCGAAGCTGCGCAACGCCCGCGTCGCCACCCTGTACGGTGGTGTGCCGATTGAGCCTCAGGCTGAGCTGCTACGCCGCGGCCTGGAGGTTGCGGTGGGTACCCCCGGCCGCATTATCGACCTGTACCAGCAGGGCTTCCTGAACCTGAAGCAGGTTAAGATTGTGGTCCTCGATGAGGCTGACGAGATGCTGGACTTGGGTTTCCAGCCGTCGGTTGAGAAGATCCTCAGCTACCTGCCGGAGGACCGCCAGAGCATGCTGTTCTCCGCAACCATGCCCGGCCCGGTCATTGCGATGGCACGCCAGTACATGACCAAGCCCATGCGCATTAGCGCCGCTGACCCCGAGGACGCTTCGAAGACTAAGGCGTCGATTCGCCAGGTTGTCTACCGTGCGCACCACCTGGACAAGGACGAGATGATTGGCCGTATTCTGCGCGCTACCGGCCGTGGCCGCACCGTCATCTTCACCAAGACCAAGCGTGATGCTGCCCGCGTGGCGGAGGAGCTGGTGAACCGTGGCTTCGCTGCCGCTCCCCTGCACGGTGACCTGAACCAGGTTGCGCGTGAGCAGGCGCTGAAGGCGTTCCGTACCGGCAAGGTCGACATTCTGGTCGCTACCGACGTGGCGGCTCGCGGTATTGACGTTGAAGACGTGACCCACGTGATTAACCACCGCGTGCCCGAGGATGAGAAGACTTACCTGCACCGTACCGGTCGTACCGGCCGTGCGGGCAATGAGGGTACCGCCATCACCCTGGTTGACTGGGATGACCTGCCGCGCTGGAAGGTCATTAACGACGCCCTGGAGCTGGGTGTTCCCGAGCCGGTTGAGACGTACTCTTCCTCTGAGCACCTGTTCTACGATCTGAACATTCCGGCTGGTACTAAGGGCCGTCTGCCGCGCGAAGAGCGTGTGGCTGAGGGCATGGGCGATGAGTTCTTTGAGAGCGCCCGTGACTCGCGTGATGGCCGCCCGGCTCGTTCCCGCGGTGGCCGTGACGGTTCCCGCGAGGGTGGCCGTAATGGTGAGAAGGGTTCGCGCCGTTCTCGCGGCGGTCGTGACGGTGGCCGTGAGAGTCGTTCCGGTGAAGGCCGCGGCGAGCGCCGTAGCCGCTCCGAGGGCCGCAAGCGTACTGAGCGTACCGAACGTTCTTCCGAGCGTGCGGAGCGTAACGAGCAAGGCGCATCCGAGCGTACCGAACGTTCTGCTGAGCGTTCTGAGCGTGCGCCTCGCCAGCGTCGCCGTACCCGCCGTGTTGAGGGTCAGCCGGTGGAGGGTGAGGGCCGCCGCCGTACCCGCCGCCGTTCTGAGGGTTCTCGCGGTGAAGGCTCCCGTGCTGAGGGTTCGCTCGGTAAGGGCCGTGGCGCTGACCGTGCTGGTTCTGAAGGCTAGGGCCGGGGTTGGGTATTTCAGCATCCCCGGCGCCCGCCGCGCCCTCCCCTGCCGTTGAGGCGAACTCCGCGGATTCGGCGCTTTTCGACCCGCAGGGCCCGTCGCTGCTGGTGCAGGCAGATAACCTGGAGTATCTGCGTGAGCTACCCGATGGTGCATTCACGGTCATCTACATTGACCCGCCGTTCAATACGGGTAAGAAGCAGACGCGCCGCACCTTGAGCGCGGAGGCTTCTGAGAAGGGTGACCGCACCGGTTTTAAGGGCAAGAGCTATTCGAGCACCCTGCAGACTCTGGCGAGCTATAACGACTCGTTTGAGGATTATTGGGCGTTCCTTGCTCCACGTATTGAGCAGGCGCATCGTCTGCTCGCACAGGACGGCACCCTGTACCTGCACCTGGATTGGCGTGAAGTGCACTACGTGAAGATCATGTGCGACATGATTTTTGGTCGTGAGAACTTCATTAATGAGCTGATTTGGGCGTATGACTACGGTGCGAAGTCTACGCGCCGCTGGCCGACGAAGCACGACAATATTCTGGTGTACGCGAAGGATCACCGCAGCTATTACTTCAATACTGCGGAGGTTGATCGTGAACCGTATATGGCTCCGGGCCTGGTGACTGAGGAGAAGGCTTCTCGCGGTAAGCTCCCTACGGATGTGTGGTGGCATACTATTGTGTCGCCTACGGGTAAGGAGAAGACGGGTTATCCCACGCAGAAGCCTACGGGTTTGTTGCGTCGTATGATTGCGGCGAGTTCCCGCCCGGGTGATTGGGTGTTGGATTTCTTCGCTGGTTCTGGTTCTACGGGTGCGGCGGCGGCTCAGCTGGGTCGTAAGTTCGTGTGTGTGGATCAGAATCCGCCGGCTATTGAGGTGATGGCTAAGCGCCTGGGTGTGGATTCGGTGTCGTTCGCTGAGTATCGCGGTGTGCCGCGTGGGGCGAGTGTGTTGTTCACGCCGAAGCGTACGGTGGGTGTTCGTGGCGGTACGAGTCGTGATGCGTTGACCGCAGCGAGCCGTCATGCGTTGAAGGCTGTGTTGGATACGTTGACGGAGACTACGCAACCGGTTGAGGGTGCGTCGTGCCGGTTTGTGCGTCACTGGTCGATGGATGCGGTGGATAAGAAGATGCGTATTGATGGGCGTGATGAGTTGCGTCGTCAGCGTCAGCATCAGGCGCGGGCTAAGGCTCGTGCGGCGCGTGCGGCTGCGCAGCTGGATGCGGCGGCTGCGGGTGCGGTGTTGCAGCATCATGCGTCGCGTGAGAGCGTCTAGGCGGTCTTTTCCACGTGTTCGTGAGAGTTACGCGT
>NZ_CAXOMR010000025.1:0-36287 GCF_964210535.1 Rothia mucilaginosa | reverse complement strand
TCGTTTAACCACTCGGTTATTCGGTGATGATCCAACAAAAATAGACACTGTGAAACAGGCATCAACCAGGCGTCATATTTAACGGTAAACCGCCCAAAAGAAACGAATCTCGCTAGACTTAAAACAAGAGAAACCGCAAACAGGACGCGGTCACCACCCCTAGCGCAGAAGGTGAAGCTCATGATCATGGGAATCGGCGTAGATACCGTCAACATTGAACGATTCGAACGAATCGTCACCGAAACACCCGCGTTTGTTCGCCGCGTCTTCACCCCCAACGAACGCACCCGAAACGTGCGCTCCCAAGCCGTGCGATTTGCCGCCAAAGAAGCCGTCGCAAAAGTACTCGGAGCACCCGCAGGACTCAACTGGCAAGACTGCGAAGTAGCCACCGCCGAAAGCGGCCAGCCCTACCTCATCATTCAGGGCACCATCGCCCGCCGAGCCAAAGAACTCGGCATCAACCGCATCCACCTCTCGCTGACCCACGACGAACCCATGGCTATCGCCATCGCAACCGCCGAATACCTCAGCGACGCAGAACTGGCGCACCTGCAAAAGTTCAACCCCGAAAGCTACCGACTCAGCGTCATCGCCGGAGATGACACCGACGACTAACGCAGAGCCACACCAACACCACACCAGGTGACCCCTAAGGCCCGCACGGTGCCACCCAAGGAGACAGCAATGAAGCTCATCTACACTGCTTCCCAGGTACGCGAAGCAGAAAAGCCCTACATCGAAGCCGCCGACTACGACGGCTACCTCATGCAACGCGCCGCAGACGCCGTCGCAGCCGAAGCGCAGGACCTGCTCCGCGGCAAGGAGAAAGCAAAAATCCTGCTGCTCATCGGCCCGGGCAACAATGGCGCAGACACCATCTACGCTGGAGCCCGTCTCAGCGCCAAAGGCCACCGCGTTGATGCCGTCGTCTTCGACCCCAGCGAAAAGAACCTCGAACTCATCGCCCGCGAAGGCGGTGAAGGCACCCGCGTGCTCGACCCTGCCAAAGCACAGGAACACCTGAAGAGCTATGACCTCGTACTCGACGGAATCCTCGGTACCGGAGCAAGCGGCGCCGTCCGTGGAGAAGCAGGGGAATGCCTGAACGTCCTGCGCGCCGCACAGCTCGACGGCAAGCTCGGCGCAGTCCTCGCCGTAGACACCCCCTCCGGAGTCGACAACAACCGCGGAACCGTGCACGAACCCTCCCTGCGCGCCGACCGCACCGTCACCTTCATCGGCCACAAGCTGCCGGCAGGCACCAGCCACAGCGTGCACGCCGGCGACATCAAGCTCTACGACCTGGGCGTACCCGAAGCCCTCAACGCCCACAAGCCCGCCCTGCGCGTCCTCGAGCGCGAAGACTACCGCGAGCTCATCGAAGTACCCGACGAACACTCCCACAAGTACACCCGCGGTGTACTCGGCATGCTCACCGGAAGCCTCGAATACCCTGGCGCTGCCCTCATGAGCGTGCGTGCCGCTCTCAACACCGGCGTTGGTATGGTTCGCTTTAACGCCAACTCCCACGAGCTACGCCAGCTCATGATCGCCCACAACCCCGAAACCGTCTATTTCAGCGGCGCACCCGCCCTGCAGAGGGTCACCGTCTGGGCGGGCGGCTCCGGATCCAGCCACGATTCGCTGGATAAGAACCGCTACCTGCTCCACTCGCCCGAACCCGCCATCCTCGACGCGGGCGCCTGCGACCTGGCTGCAGAATACATGGCAACCGGTAAGCACCTCGGTTCCCACAAGATTCTCACCCCGCACGCGGCAGAACTCGAACGCTTCCTGCGCATCGTGCACGAGCTCGCCCCCGAAGTCTGGACAAAGCACCTGGGCGACGCCATCGTACCCAGCCGCAAGGACATCGACGCAGAGCCCTTCCGTTGGGTGCGTGCCGCCTCCGAACTCTCCGGCGCCACCGTCATGCTCAAGGGCGGCTACACGCTCATTGCAGCACCCAACGGCGCTACCTACAGTGTTGCCGGAGGAAGCCCCTGGCTCGCCACCGCAGGTAGCGGCGACACCCTCACCGGCATCTACGGCGCACTGCTCGCCCAGACCGTAGCCGCCTTCGATGCCCGCGGAGAAGCCCTGGAAGGCTGCACCTTCGCCTCCATCGGTGCGCTCGCCGTCTACCTGCACGGCGAAGCCGCACGCGCCAGCGCCACCGGAAGCGTCAAGGACGCCCGGCCCGGCCCGGCACCCGCAACCCGCGTTGCGGAGATGCTCCCCGAAGTTATCGCCCGGCTCATCGCAGAATAGGTCGCAGAATAGGGGAGCGGAACGCCCCCTAACCCTCAGACACTCGTCTCAAGACGAAGCCAAGAGCAGACCAGACACCCTGGGTATGCAGAAGGGGCGTGAATCCACCGGAAATGGATTCACGCCCCTTCAACGCGTTTATATCAATACACGATGCCGAGCTGCCTGTGCCGGGACAGCATCACTAAAAACCGGCATACGCATCGGTGGGAGAAACTCCCACAATCCTTCTTAGTACGCGCCTTCCTTAGCGAAAACCGCACGGACAGTACGCAGAAGAATAATGAAGTCACCGGTAAGCGACCAGTTCTCAACATAGTAGAGATCCAGACGAACCGACTCTTCCCACGAAAGATCACTACGGCCCGAAACCTGCCACAGGCCGGTAATACCCGGCTTCACCAGCAGACGGCGGTACGCAATATCCTCGTACTGCTCAACTTCCTCAACCAGCGGAGGACGCGGACCCACCAGCGACATATCGCCAATGAACACGTTCCACAGCTGAGGCAGCTCATCAATTGAGTACTTACGGATGAACTTACCGATGGGGGTAATACGCGGATCGTCCTTCATCTTGAAGAGCACGCCGTTACCCTCGTTCTGCTCCATGAGGCGCTTCTTAACCTCTTCAGCATCAGTACGCATCGAACGGAACTTCACCATCTTGAAAAGCTCACCGTTCAGACCCACACGGTTCTGAAGGAAGAAGACCGGGCCGCCATCACGCTTAACCAGCAGAGCAACCACCAGGAACAGCGGAGAGAGCAGAATCAAACCCAGACCCGAGGACACAACGTCCACGGCGCGCTTGAAGAACGCCGACAGACCGGTAATACGCGGAGTCGACACGTGCACCAGCGGCAGACCGTTCAGCGGCTGCATGTGCATACGCGGACCAGCAATATCGGTCGTAGCCGGAGCCATAATCAGCGAAATATGCGCATCCGCCAGCTTCCAACCCAGCAGACGAACCTGATCCGGGCTCAAGTGGTGGCCATTCGTAACAGCGACCATGTGAATATCGTTCTCGCGGATAGCTTCCATAATGTCAGCCGGCGAGGTGCTGTAACCAAGCACCGGAATCGGCGCACCAGCAACAGTAGTGCCGGGAGTGAAACCGGGCAGGTAGAACGCAGCGGGGGACAGGCCGGAAGCAACCACATCCTTCAAATTCTTGTACAGGTGCTGACCGGTCGTCACATCAGAAATAATCATGACGCGAGTCAGCGCGCGACCGCGAGTACGCGAACGCACCAGGCCCTGACGAATAACCCAACGCTCCATCAACAGGAAGAACAGACCCAGCGGATAAGCAATCAGCAGGTACATGCGGGTGACGTCAACCTTGAGGAAGAACGCCACAATAATCAGCAGACAGAAGAAATAAGTACTGCCGCGAGTAATGAGGCGGTACTCCTCAGTACCGAAACCCATAATGCGCAGGCTACGGGAGCCATTCACCTGGAGAATAAACCACCAGCCAACGGTCAGACCAATACCCAAGAAGATATAGTCCATCGCGGGTACGCGGCCATCGAGAACATTAATAGGCCAAACGTTCACATAGGGCAGGTCAGCATTCTCCCACCCGAAACGAATTAGATGCGCAGCGACAACCGCAACAGCAATGGCGAAAAAATCGCCAAAGTAAAGGGCACGCTGAACCTTGGGATGCCAGCTTCGCTTGATAACGAAGTCTGAACCCCACATTTTTTTAAGACGATCTTGTACTTTCAACGGTGTAATCTTCCCCGGAAATTTGTCCTGTATTGCGGACTGAGAGCGGCGAATAGGCACATTTACCCCTAATTATCGGTGTAAGGGAGACGTGTCCTAGTCTTTGTCCTGATGAATGAGTGAACCCTTAATCTTGCTGAGTGAATAATGGCAGAGACTACGGCAAAGGCGCTGGTAAGACGCCTAGTGGAGCGTTATATGAGCTCGCTGAGCGCATAAACGTGTTCCGTAAACTATTCTACGGGGTCGGGGGTCTTCAGTCTCGAAGAATGAAGAGGCAAAGTCGCTCCGGTGTGATGAAATCAATCACAGAAAAAGAAGGGAATAAGAGCCTCCGGGAAGAATGCCTAGTGGAGCTAAGAAACTCCCAAAACTACCGGTATGTTTCACGCATCTGCAGAAAAACAATAACCGGCATATAAAAAGACAAACCCCGGAGGCTCAATAACAAGCCCTACGCACACGGCGTAAAAGGGACATTAAGGGCGCTCAAGCCCCGCACGATCCAAAATGAAATCAATCATCGGTTCATAGCGACGCGGCGGAACGTTATCATCCATCGGCACACACACCGGCAAATCTCCCTGCTCAGCCGCAACAAACAGACCCGGATCATTACAATCCGCAATGCCAATCGTCAGCAGCTTACGAGTAGACGCCGCATAACCACCCATACCGTGATCCGAAACCACCAGATCCGGGGTCACGCCGCGCGCCTCCAGCTGATCCAAAGCGATGCGCATCGGGCCGGGGAAATGCGTATGCTGCAGGTTGCCGTACTGCTCAAACATCACGACATCCATAATCTGGCGGACGTCACCGTCGAGGAAGCGCTCGCCCTCCTCAATCTGAAGAACCTCCGCGCCAGCAGCCTTCGCTGCCGCAGCCATCACCGCGTAAATGGGGAACAGACCCGCCGGGTGACCGGTCGCAAACAGAATGCGGGAACCGGCGCGTACCGCCTCACCGAAGATGCGGGCGTATTCCTCCAGAGCGCTGATGCACTGCTCAGCACCAATAGTGTCCTGACCGTGAGTATGCGAACGATCCGGGTTCAGACCCGCGCGGCGAACCATCACCTCAAACACCGAATCGTAATCCCACTCGCGGGTCCACTGCACACCAAACTCAAGGTGCTCATTACCATCCAGGAAACCCTGAATATGGTCCAGGTTATTCTCTCGGGCGGTTGCCACCTCGCCGGTAATACGCACAGAATCCAGGTACGCGGCGAACTCATCGCGGCTCATCGAGAAAGACATTAAAACTCCTCACAACGTGAAAAATACATTACTGCGAGATACCCTCACGTACCTCGGCATAAGCTTCCAGGGTCTTACGCGCCGTCTGCTCCCAACCCATCGTGCGGGCACGCGCCGCGGCGTTCGCACCCAACGAATGACGCAGATACGGGGCACGCACCAGACGCTCAATAGCTGCAGCCCAACGCTGCGGAGTACGAGGCGCCACCAGCAGGCCCGTACGGTGGTTCTCCACCGCAAAGCGCAGACCGTCAGCATCCGTAGCGAGCACCGCCGCGCCGCACGCCTGCGCCTCCAGAGCCACCAACCCGAACGTCTCAGACGACGACGGGGACGCCACGATATCGGCAGCACGGAAAATATTCGCCAACTCAGACGCCGGAACCGGATCCTTCAAATGCACCCGATCTGCCACACCCAGCTCAGCTGCACGCTGCAACAGGCGGCGCTCATAATCCGAATCGGAACGACCAATAATGTCCACATCCACCTGCAGATCGGAGGGGAGCAGCGCGAGCGCCTCCACCAGCAGATGCGGGCCCTTCAACGGCTGAGGCCTACCGGTAAACACAATGCGGCAACGAGTCTCCGAGGTGTCATTGAGCGGATGCACGCCAGGAATCGTATGGAAAATCGAGGTGTCAACACCCGGGGGGATAATGGCAAGCTTCTGCGCGTCCGTACCGTAGTACTCGCCCATCTGCTGCGCCTCCAGGGGAGTATTCACAATCACCCGGCTCGCGGAGCTACTCATGAGGCGCTCGGCTCGGTAGCGTTCCTCAGGCTCGGGTGCTTCACCTTCGCCGCGGCGCGCATCCTTGGCGGCAGCCGTCGTATGCGGAGTGAAAAGAACGGGGACCGGGAAGCCGGCGCCCTGAGCCGACCACAGCTGGGATGCACGAGCTGCACCCTGACCCGACAGCCAGTAGTGGGCGTGAATAATATCCGGGGTGTACAGCGCCTGCTCCACGCACGCCTGCGCAAAATCATCGGTGACCGTAGCCAACTCGTTCTTCGAAAGACCACGAGCGGACGGAAGATCAAGGCTGTGGCGCACAAGGCGCTCGCCGGGCTGAGGCGGCTGACGGAATGGAGAATCAGCCGGAAGCGCCTCACCGCGGTCCAGGGTGAAAACCTCAACCCGTAGCTCGGGATCCAGCTCCAGCATGGCATGCACCGACCGGGCAATATAGACGTTCATGCCGCCTGCATCTCCGCTACCGGGCTGCGCAAAAGGGTCGGTGTGCATGGAATACACGTGAACCGTCCGAACCGGCGGCAGAGTGCTCATCGATGCTTTCCTCTCTAAAGGGGTACCTGACCTAGTGTAGCGCGACAGGACTTTCGCACAGAGGGAGGTCTAGAATTTAGTAGAAGAGAGGCTGCTCAAGTACAGCCTGTAGTACCCGCCCGTCAGAAACGAAGGACCATGACTCACCCTCAGCAGCATGCCGAACCGCTTTACTGCCCGCCCTGTGCTCCCGGCCAGGTGGAACGTAGCGCCACGATTGATCTTGACGCGCTGGAACATAACGTGCGCCGACTCAAGGAACTCATTGGCGACCGCGTGCTCATCGCAGTGATTAAGGCGGATGCGTACGGTCACGGCGCGTACCCGGTGGCACGTTCGGCTATCGCCGCCGGCGCTGACCTGCTGGGCGTGGTGCACGTGAACGAGGCGCTGGAACTGCGTGCCGACGGTATTGATGCGCCGCTCATGGCGTGGCTGCACACCCCCTCTACCGACTTTGATGCGGCGCTACAGGAGAAGATCCGCCTGGGTGTTTCCGGTTGGGACCTGGAGGCGGTTGCCGCCGCCGCTGAACGCACCGGCGAGCGCGCTATCGTGCATCTGAAGGCTGATACCGGTCTGGGTCGTAACGGCGCCACCGCGGCGGATTGGCCTGCGCTGGTGGCTCGCGCCGCCTCCCTGGAGGATGCCGGTCTGATTACGGTTGAGGGTATTTTCAGCCACCTGGCGGTTGCGGATGAGCCGACCCGCGCCGAGACTGCACAGCAGCTCAATACCCTGGATACTTTTGTGGCTCGGGCACGCGAGGCTGGCCTGGACCCGAAGATTGTGCATCTGGCGAACTCGCCGGCGACCCTGACCGCATCGCTGGAGGGTTGGGATACGGAGGAGCGTCTGCTCGGTGACGGTGTGCGTTGCGGTTTGGCGCTCTACGGTCTTTCCCCGCTGCCGGAGGTGACCGCTGAGGACCTGGACCTGAAGCCCGTCATGACGGTGGGTAGCTACATTGCCGCGGTGAAGGAAGTTCCTGCAGGTCAGGGTGTTTCCTACGGCCTGCGCTACCACACTCCCAAGGCGACCACCCTGGCGCTGGTGCCGCTCGGCTACGCGGACGGCGTTCCTCGCATTGCGGAGAACGCGCCGGTGCGCATCTACCCGGGAGTACAGAACGCAGAGGACAGCACCGTACCTAACAACGCGGAAGGCACAACCTACCGCGTGGTCGGCCGCGTCGCCATGGACCAGATGGTCGTTGACCTGGGCGAACCCGGCCTGAGCGACCCCTCCCTGGGCTACCTGGGCGCGCCCGCCATCCTTTTTGGTGCCGGCGAGAACCCGCCCGTAGAAGAGTGGGCGGAAGCCGCGCAGACCATTAACTACGAAATCGTGACCCGCATTTCTCCCCGCGTGGAGCGCCTCTACGTTGGCGGCTCCTGGGTTGAAGCTGAACTGAACGAGCTGTGGGGCACCGGCGAGGAACAGGAGGGCTAATGAGTGCTGAATACATTTCTGCCGCCCTCGACCTGGACGTGACCGGCCCCGACCATACCCGCCGCCTGGCGCTCGCCCTGGCACAGCACCTGAACGCCGGGGACGTACTGCTCCTCTCGGGTGAGCTCGGCGCGGGCAAGACCACGTTCACCCGCTCCCTGGGCGAAGGCCTGGGCGTGCGCGAAGGTGTTATCTCACCGACCTTCGTGCTCTCGCGCGTGCACCCGAACCTGCCGGACGGTCCCCGACCCGGCGGCCCCGACCTGGTACATGTGGACGCCTACCGCCTCTCCAGCGCCGAAGAGCTCGACGACCTGGACCTGGAGTTCTCCCTGCCGCGCTCGGTGACCGTCATCGAGTGGGGCCGCGATAAGGCTGAGCACCTGAGTGATTCCCGCTTGGAACTGGACTTCACCCGCCTGACCGGCGCGGATGCACGCTTCGCCTACTCGGGCGCCGAAGAATTCAGCTGGGACGACGAAGACGACGAAAGCGACGAGGATGCGGACACCCCCGAGCCTCGCCTGCTGCGGGTGCGCGCCTTCGGCCCCCGCTGGGAGCACGCTTTCGATGCCCTGAAAGATGCCCTGCAGAGCGCCTAGAGCCCGCGCGTTAGAATGATAGGGTGCTAGTACTTGCCCTTGATTCATCCGCCACCGCATCTGTGGCGCTCGCCCGTGTGCACGGCTCCGAAGCCGGTGCGTCCTTCGAAATCCTCGCCCGTTACGAGAGCGAAGATACCCGCTCCCACGCTGAGGTGATGGGCCCCTACGCGCAGGCGGCCCTGCAGGACGCCGGCGTGCGCGGCGAAGATTTGGATGCGATTCTGACCGGTACCGGCCCGGGACCTTTTACGGGTCTTCGCGCCGGTATCGTTACTGCGCGCGCCCTGGGTTTTGCCTGGTCGGTGCCGGTGTACGGCATGATGAGCTTGACCGCCCTGGCTGAGCGCGCTGTATCCGGTGCGGCTGCCGGGGAAGCAGGCGCAGTTGCCGAGGAAGAGAACGTAGAACGAGCGTTCGCTTCTGCTGATCTTATCGAAGATGCTGAGCTGCTCGTACTCTCCGATGCGCGCCGCCGCGAAGTCTACTCCGCCCGCTACCGCGTGAACGCCGAAGGCTACAGCCTGGTGGACGGACCGAACGTATGCCTCGCCTCCGAAATTCTGCCCGGTGGGGGTCCCTCCTACGCCTACGGCTACGGCGCCGGCCTGTACTCCGAAACTCTCGAAGAGCACGGCTGGACCATCGTCGATTCTGCCCGTCAGGTTCACCCCCACGCCGAGTACCTGGTTGCCGCCGCGGCACGCCTGGGCGTAGAGAACCTGAGCGAGGACACCTCCGCCCAGTACCTGCGCGACTCGGACGCAAAGGTCCCCGCCGCAATGCTCGCCCGCCAGCAGAAGCAGGGCGCACAGGCAGCTGCACAGACTGCCGCGCAGAAGGAGAACTAAATGAGCGCTACCGAAAATATCGTGCGAGACAACCTGGCACTGGGCGCCCGCCTGCGCATTGCCGAACTTGCCGACGTGCAGGCCATGCACCGCATGGAAACCACACTGTTCCCCGCCGACGCCTGGCACATCGACATGTTCCTCGAGGAACTGACCCACCCGACCCGCACCTACTACATGCTCGAACTGCCTGCAGAAGGTTCGGAAGATAACGAGGGCAGCTGGCGCGCTATCGGCTACTGCGGAACCATGGTCGTAGCCGACACCGCCGACGTTCAAACTATCGGCGTGCTCCCCGAGTACGAGGGCCACGGCTACGGTCGCGCCATGCTCGAGCAGATGCACAAGCGCGCCCGCGAGCAGGGTGCCGAGCGCATCTTGCTGGAGGTGCGTGCCGACAACCCGCGCGCCCAGCGCCTCTATGAACGCAACGGCTACCGCGCAATTCATGTGCGCCGCGGCTACTACGATGACGGAACCGACGCCATCATTATGGAATGCACGTTCTAAATATCACGGTAGGCTAAAGCGCAATCCCCGCAATACGGGCGAGCACCCGCCCCTAGATCACAGCATCAAGAAGCACTACGCGCAGACAGCGCAACAGAAAGACGAACTATGAGCACTCGCGAACCCCTCGTTCTGGGTATCGAATCCTCCTGCGATGAGACCGGTATCGGCATTGTGCGCGGTGCACAGCTGCTCAGCAACACCATCTCCTCCTCCATGGAAGAGCACGTGCGCTTTGGCGGCGTGATCCCCGAAATCGCTTCCCGCGCCCACCTGGACGCCATGATTCCCGCCCTCAAGGCGGCACTCGCCGAAGCGGACATCACCCTCGATGAGGTGGATGCCATTGCCGTCACCGCTGGCCCCGGCCTGGCTGGCGCCCTCATGGTGGGCGTCTCCGCGGCGAAGGCGCTCGCTATTGCCACCGGCAAGCCCCTCTACGGCATTAACCACCTGGTCGCACACGTTGGCGTTGGCCTGCTGGAGGACAACGGCACCGAAGACGGCTCCGACCTGCTGGCGAATGCCGGATCCGGTGGCCTGGGTGCGCTACTAGTCTCTGGCGGTCATACCGAAATCCTGCAGGTGCGCGATATTACCTCCGATGTGCGTCTGCTCGGCGCGACCCTCGACGATGCCGCAGGCGAGGCCTACGACAAGGTCGCCCGACTGCTCGGCCTGGACTACCCGGGCGGCCCCGCGATTGATCTCGCCGCCGCCGAGGGTAACCGCAACGCCTTCGTGTTCCCGCGCGGCCTGTCGAACCGCAAGTTCATGGGCACCGCCGAGGAGCCCGGCGCACACCGCTACGATTTCTCCTTCTCCGGCCTGAAGACCGCCGTGGCGCGCGTGATCGAAAGCTTTGAAGCAGCCGGTGAAGAGGTCCCGGTTGCCGATATTGCCGCGTCCTTCCAGGAGGCGGTCGTGGACGTTATCACCAAGAAGGCGATGCTCGCCTGCCGAGAGCAGGGCATGAAGACCCTGCTGCTCGGCGGTGGCGTGGCGGCTAACTCGCGCCTGCGTGAGCTGCTTGCCGCCCGATGCGCCTCCGAGGGGGTGCGCCTGATTATCCCGAAGTTCACCCTGTGCACCGATAACGGCGCGATGGTTGCGGCGCTGGGTGCCCGCCTGGTCGCTGCCGGTCGTGAGCCCTCGGGTGTGGACTTCACGACGGATTCCTCGCTGCCGGTGACCACGGTCTGTTTCTAAACGGGCTGCCTCTGAAATAGCTACTTCCGCAGGGATTATGAGCGCGAGCCCGTTGATGCGGCTCGCCTCGAAAATACTCATAGAAATGCCTCGGCACAGTCTCACAAAGGACTGCGCCGAGGCATTTTCTGTATTCAAACTTTAGCTGGGGGCGGCTCTAACGCAGCGCTCGCGCACGAGACTGCGCGGCAACATCCAGCGCCACCTCACGCAGAGAGCCGGTCTTCTCAAAGACCGCACGCTGACGATCCGCACCCGTACCCTCGGCGAGGATGCGGCGTACCTGCGCCAGCTCTACCTCGCAGTCAAGGTCGCGTGCCACCGGCTCCAGCTTGGGCAGAAGCAGCTCAAAATCTTCACGCAGGGTACGCTGCACCGGCTCGTTAGAGACCACGATCTTAGCCTCCAGGCCGTAGCGGGCAACGCGCCACTTATTCTCCTGCGCGTGCCAGGGGGCGAGCACCTCAACGCTTTCACCCGCCTCAATCTGGCGGGAGAAGTACTCCACCAGGCACTGCGTGAACGCCACGATCGCCGCAACATCCGGCAGGGAGGCGAGGCCATCGCAATAGCGCATCTCAATAGTGCCGTAACGCGGAACCGGGCGAACATCCCAACGGTCCTCGCTCGGGTCGTTGATCACGTCGGTCGCCACGAGTGACTCCAGGTAGTCGCTGTACTGCTCCCAGGTGTCAAAGTGGAAGGGCAGACCGTTCGTGGGCAGCTGCTGGTAAAGCTGGGTGCGGTGCGAAGCGTAACCGGTATCGACCCCATCCCAGTAGGGGGAAGAGCACGAAAGCGCCAGCAGGTGCGGTCCGTAGTTGGTCAGCGCGTCAATAAGCGGCAGAACCTTATCGCGGGAGTCAACACCCACGTGCACGTGCACGCCGTAAATGACCATGTGGCGGCCCCAATACTGGGCGCGCTCGACCACGCGCTGGTAGCGTTCCTTCGCCACAACCGGCTGGTCAGCCCAGTGGGAGAAAGGGTGAGTGCCGGCGGGGTAGAACTCAATGCCCAGCTCATCGGTGATGTCGCGCAGGGTATCCGTCAAATCCTGCAGCTGACGGCACGCCTCAGCGACGGTGCGGCAGATGCCGGTCACCACTTCGACGGTGTTCTCCAGAAACTCGCCGGTCACATGCGCCCGGTTGGAGGCGGGCTCAAGCAGTTCGGGGCGGCGCTCGCGCAGGATGGATAGCACCTCGCTGGCGCGCTGGGTCAGGGCACCGCTTTCACGGTCGATGAGCGCAATCTCCCATTCCACGCCGAGAGTGGACTGCGGGGAGGTAGCAAAGTCAATCATATTGCCTTTCCTGCGTCTGGAAATAGGGTCGTGCATGGTGCCGACTATGGAAGTTATTATCGGTGGGCTCTACCCGGCTGTGCGCTAGCCGGTGGGAGCCGGCTTTTGCGGGGGAGTACCTCTACTAGGCACCGTATCTAGTGTACGGTCTTGCGGTGCCCGGTGCCCTGTCGAGTGCAGAATCCGGAACGGGAAACGTCATGAATCGTCACGAACGGTAACCCGTCCTCGGGTCTGGGCAGTCGGGTCTGGGTCGTCAGCGCTGGGTAGTTCGGTATGGGCAGCCGGGGCTGGTGAGGTTAGAGCGGGCGCACATGCCAGCCGACGCGGCGTGAATCCCTACCCGAACCGATGCGGGTAAAGACCAGCGTCGCCGGACGGTACGAGGGCTCCTGCACACCCGAAGAAGAATTAACGTTCTTTTTCTGTTTCTTCTTGGAAGGCTTAGAACCCGCCGAACCCAGCAGGCGCGCACGCAACTGCTCCGGAACAATGTCCACGCCACGCTTCTTAATCGTCAGCGCCGTAAAGCCCTGCTCACGCACCCAACGCTTCAGCTGCTTCTCCTGCAGGGGAATCTCCTCCAGCACCTCGTAGCAGGCAACCAACGGATGCTCCACCGGCTCGGCAGAACACAGGTACGCCAGGTGCTCATCCAGCAGGTGCGCGCCAATACTCTGCGCAAACTCAGCGACCAGATGCGAGCGCACAATCGCCGGGGCAGGCTCCAGCAGGTATTCACCCGGCTGCGGCAGGGACACCGGAACGTCAACACTCTGCTCCGCCTCTTCCGCCGTCAAGGGGCTGCGGAAGCTCACCGCCTCGTAGGGAGGCAGTAGGGCGCCGGTTTTGGTTGAGCCTTCGGTTGATCCTTCATTAGGGGCAGCCTCTTCCGCAGGCCACTCGCGCACAGAGGTTGCCGTGCGAGCCACCCCCTCCTGAGCCAGTGCGTTAAACCAGAGCACCAACTCGGCGAGGGATCCCTCCGACTGGATCCACTCCGCCTCAACGCGCGGGTTGGGGTTCGCCTCCGACGCAATATCTTCGGGCGAGGGGATGCCCTCATGAGGAAAACCGGGGCCCAACTTCACGCCCATCGGCACACCCGTACGCGCCAGATTCAGCACGAACGAGAACGGGGGAGAGAACGCCTCCGGATCAAAAAGACGCTCCGTCTGAGCCTTCTTAGCACCGCGCAACTCGCGGCGTGCCGGGTCCATCCACACAATGCCCACCGGCTCACCGGCAGCGTCCAGAAGTTCACCGTGCACATAATCGGTCACATCCCCCGAATACACGCGCGCCTGCGGGCAAAACTCAAGGTTCTTCGCCGCAAAAGAAGCCGTCAGCGGATCCAACTCCACCGCAACCACGGCACCGCGCTCCGCCGCATACACGGCAGAATCCGAGGCGATACCGCACCCCAAATCAGCCACCGTGCCGGCAACCGGGCGCAGACGCTGAGCGCGATAATGCGCAATCACCGGGCGGGTCGCCTGCTCCGCCGCCTCCTGAGTGAGCATGAGGGTGCGGGCGCGCTCGCCGAACTTGGCGCGCGCACGGGTACGAGCCTGCGCCAGCGAAATAATCTGCGCAGACTCCTCGGGGCTGAAACCTCGCGAACGCAAAGAAGTAACGGCGCTGAGCGTATCCGAGCCCAGCGGGTAGAGCTCATCGGCTGCCGCGAGCGCTTCGGCACTGAACGGAAGCTTGGCGGCGGGAGTAAAAGGGGATGCGGGAATAGGCATGCTCCTCATTTTACGGGGTGCCGGTTTTGAGAGGTGGGGAGCCCGATCTGCTCGGTTTTTTGCTCAGCGTTCGCCTTGCGGTGAAACACCCCGGCAGAGGGGTGCTTTTCTTGACCGAAAGCACAGGTGAAACTAGAGTTGAGGTAGCACTCGAGACAGTCATTGGGCGCGCCACTGCGCCGCTGTCTCGCATCAAACGTAAATCCACAACCCGGAGGAACCGATTATGGCTATCAAGCCCCTGGAAGACCGCGTCGTTATCAAGATCGAGCAGGCTGAGCAGACCACCGCATCCGGTCTGGTCATCCCCGAAACTGCGAAGGAAAAGCCGCAGGAAGCACGCGTTGTCGCCGTTGGCCCGGGCCGCGTGGATGAGAAGGGCAACCGCATTCCCGTAGACATCAAGGAAGGCGACGTTGTCGTGTTCTCCCGCTACGGTGGCACCGAGGTTAAGTACCAGGGCGAAGAGTACCTGATTCTCTCCGCACGCGACGTTCTGGCAATCGTCGACTAATACTTTCAGATGCTCATGCGCCGTACCGCTCATCCGGTACGGCGCATGAGCTATCATCTGCCCCTTAAAAATTTCCTTTCTGTGACGCACTAGGAGTAGCGAACACATGGCTAAGCAGCTTGAATTCAACGATGCCGCCCGCAAGTCCCTGCAGGCTGGCGTCGATAAGCTGGCAAACGCGGTCAAGGTAACCCTCGGCCCGCGCGGGCGCAACGTTGTGCTCGACAAGCAGTGGGGTGCACCCGTCATCACCAACGACGGCGTGTCCATTGCTCGCGAAATTGAACTGGACGACCCGTACGAAAATCTGGGCGCCCAGCTGGCGAAGGAAGTCGCCACCAAGACCAACGACGTAGCCGGTGACGGCACCACCACCGCAACCGTGCTCGCACAGGCACTGGTCAACGAGGGCCTGCGCAATGTTACCAGCGGCGCGGCACCCGCCGACGTCAAGCGCGGCATTGAGGCTGCTGTGGAGGCTGTTTCCGCACGCCTGCTCGAGAACGCACGCCCCGTGCAGGGCCCCGAGGTGGCGCACGTTGCCGCTATCTCCGCCCAGTCCGAGCAGATCGGTGAGCTGCTGGCTCGCGCCTTCGAGAAGGTCGGCCAGGACGGCGTCATCACCATCGAAGACGGCTCCTCCACCGAAATCGAACTGGACATCACCGAAGGTATGCAGTTCGACAAAGGCTACCTCTCGCCCTCCTTCGTCACCGACGCTGAGCGCGGCGAAGCAGTGCTGGAGAACAGCCTCGTGCTGCTCTACCAGGGCAAGATTTCCACCATCGCAGAAATCATGCCCGTGCTCGAGAAGATCGTTCAGGCGAAGAAGCCGCTGACCATCATCGCAGAAGACGTTGACGGTGAGGCGCTCTCCGCACTGGTCGTGAACAAGCTGCGCGGCACCATCAACGTGGTCGCTCTGAAGGCTCCCGGTTTCGGTGACCGCCGCAAGGCAATCATGCAGGATTTGGCAATTCTGACCGGCGGCACCGTCGTGACCGGTGAGCTCGGCATTGACCTGCCGCAGGTCACCCTGGAGCACCTGGGCTCGGCACGCCGCGTGACCGTCACCAAGTCCCACACCACCATCGTGGACGGTGGCGGCGACCCCGAGGCAATCGAGGACCGCGTGCAGCAGCTGCGCCGTGAAATTGAGCGTGTGGATTCCGAATGGGACCGCGAGAAGCTCAAGGAGCGCCTGGCTAAGCTCGCCGGTGGCGTGGGCGTCATCAAGGTCGGTGCCGCAACCGAGGTTGAGGCGAAGGAACGCAAGCACCGCATCGAGGATGCTGTGTCCTCCACCCGTGCAGCCCTGGAAGAGGGCATCGTCTCCGGTGGCGGTTCCGCACTGGTTCACGCGCTGAAGGCACTGGACGGCATGGACCTGGGCAACCACGACGCAAACGTGGGTGTACAGATTGTTCGCCGCGCCCTGGTTCAGCCGCTACGCTGGATCGCTGAGAACGCTGGCGAAGACGGTTACGTCATCGTCTCGAAGGTCTCCGAGCTGCCTGTGGGTCACGGCTTTAACGCCAAGGCCGGCGAGTACGTGGACCTCATCGAAGCCGGCGTGATTGACCCGGTGAAGGTGACCCGTTCGGCTCTGCAGAACGCATCCTCCATCGCGGCTCTGGTGCTGACCACCGAGACCCTGGTGGTTGAGAAGCCCGAAGAAACTGAAGAAGACTAAATAGTGTGTGTGCCCGGTGCCGCCTCCTCCACTATGGAGGCGGTACCGGGCACTCGCTGTCGGTAGGCTCGGATGCGCTCGCCTCTGAGCGTGCTAGAACCTGCCGACAGCCTCCCGCTGAGGAGCGCTTACTATGAGTGTTTCTCAGCAAAGAAACCTTTAGCGGTTTACTATAGAAGGTAAGCTGCTCCCGTTTGCGCTCAAACCACCTTGTGGGGTGCGAGCAGACGGGCTGTACCGCATCTTGACATACGCAACGTATAGGCTGAGCTTCTCACCGATGAAGCCAGCATCCGAAAGGTAGACAATGACCATTCCCACCGCTCTGTCCGAGGATCCCTTCGGCTTCACCGGCCTGACCTATGATGACGTGCTGCTGCTGCCCGGTAACACCGACGTCATTCCCTCCGATGCGGACACCTCCACCCGCCTGTCCAAGCGCATCACCCTGAACACCCCCATTATTTCCGCTGCAATGGACACCGTGACCGACTCCGCTATGGCAATCGCTATGGCACGTCTGGGCGGTATGGGCGTTATCCACCGCAACCTCTCCATTGAGGACCAGGCTGCACACGTTGACCGCGTGAAGCGCTCCGAGTCCGGCATGATTATCAACCCCGTCACCATCGGTGCTGACGCAACCATCGCCGAGTACGATGAGGTCTGCGGCTACTACAAGGTTTCCGGTCTGCCCGTCGTCAGCGAAGAAGGCGTGCTGGAAGGTATCATCACCAACCGCGATATCCGCTACATCTCCCGCTCCGACTACGACGGCATTCGCGTTCGCGACATCATGACCCCCATGCCGCTGGTCACCGCGCACCCCAGCGTCACCAAGGACGAAGCATTCGCGCTGCTGTCCCACAACAAGATTGAGCGTCTGCCCCTGGTCGACGACGCAGGCAAGCTCGCCGGTCTGATTACCCTGAAGGACTTCGTCAAGACCGAGCAGTACCCCAACGCCACCAAGGACGAGGACGGCCGCCTGCGTGCCGGCGCCGCTATCGGCTTCTTCGGTGACGGCTACGAACGCGCAATGACCCTGGTCGAGGCTGGCGTCGACGCACTGTTCGTGGACACCGCAAACGGCCACTCTCAGGGCGTGCTCGACATGATTGCCCGCCTGAAGAAGGACCCCGCCGCAGCACACGTGGACGTTATTGGTGGCCAGGCTGCAACCCGCCTGGGCGCACAGGCAATCATCGACGCTGGCGCTGACGGCGTGAAGGTCGGCGTTGGCCCCGGCTCCATCTGCACCACCCGCATTATCGCCGGTGTTGGCGTTCCCCAGGTGACCGCTATCAACGAGTCCGCTAAGGCAGCAATCCCGGCAGGCGTGCCGCTAATCGCTGACGGCGGTATGCAGCACTCCGGCGAGATTGGTAAGGCACTGGTTGCTGGCGCTGACTCCGTGATGCTCGGCTCCCTGCTGGCCGGTACCACCGAGTCTCCCGGCGAGCTGATCTTCATGAACGGTAAGCAGTACAAGGCATACCGCGGCATGGGTTCGCTCGGCGCGATGCAGACCCGCGGCCGCCACAAGTCCTTCTCCAAGGACCGCTACTTCCAGGCTGACGTCTCCAGCGAAGAGAAGCTGATCCCCGAAGGCATTGAGGGTCAGGTTCCCTTCCGCGGCCCGCTCTCCGCAGTGATTCACCAGCTCGAAGGCGGCCTGCGCCAGACCATGTTCTACGTCGGTTCCCGCACCATCGAGGAACTCAAGCACAAGGGTCAGTTCGTGCGCATCACCCCCGCAGGTCTGAAGGAATCGCACCCGCACGACATCATGATGACCGTTGAAGCACCGAACTACCGCCGCTAAAACGCATCACTAACGATGATTCGCCGCATGGCGTGCACACCATGCGCCGTTGAGCCCGCCCCATACCCGCTCGGGTATCGGGGCGGGCATCGGCGCGAATAACGCCCAGCGGCACCCCTCAAACCGAATTCGAAAGGATTCACCCCATGTCTGAAATTCAGATTGGCCTCTCCAAGAACGCCCGCCCCACCTACTCCCTGGACGACGTGGCGCTGGTGCCCACCCGCCGTACCCGCGACCGCCGCGACGTCGACACCTCCTGGCAGATTGACGCCTTCAAGTTCGACACCCCGATTATTGGTGCGCCCATGGACTCGGTCATGTCCCCGGCGACCGCTATTGCACTGGGCAAGCTGGGTGGCCTGGGCGTGCTGAACCTTGAGGGCCTGTGGACCCGCTACGAGGACCCGCAGCCGCTGCTCGACGAGATTGTTGAACTGCCCGAGGCGGACCCCGCCTCCGCAACCACCCGCATGCAGCAGATTTACTCCGAGCCGATTAAGCCGGAACTGATTACTGCGCGCCTGGAAGAGATTCGTGACTCCGGCGTGGTTGTTGCAGGCTCCCTGAGCCCGCAGAACACCCAGGAGCACTACGAGACCGTGGTGAAGGCAGGCGTTGAGCTGTTCGTTATCCGCGGTGCGTCCGTCTCCGCTGAGCACATTTCGACCTCTCACGAGCCGCTGAACCTGAAGAAGTTCATCTACGAACTGGACGTTCCCGTCATCGTCGGTGGCGTGGCTGGCTACTCGCAGGCTAAGCACCTGATGCGTACCGGCGCAGCCGGCGTGCTGGTGGGCTTCGGTGGCGGCTCCGCTCAGACCACCCGCCAGGGCCTGGGCATCTCCGCACCGATGGCAACCGCTATTGCCGACGTCGCAGCGGCACGTTCGGACTACCTGGACGAGTCCGGTGGCCGCTACGTACACGTGATTGCTGACGGTTCCCTGGGCCGCTCCGGCGACATGGTGAAGGCACTCGCACTGGGCGCCGACGCTGTCATGCTGGGTGCTCCGCTGGCTCGCGCATCTGAGGCTCCCGGCCAGGGCTGGTACTGGGGCAACGAGGCGCACTCGCTGGACTTCCCGCGCGGCGTACGCACCCCGCTGGGTGTTGTCGGCTCCCTGGAGGAGGTCCTGTACGGTCCTTCGCACCACGTGAACGGCACCAGCAACATTGTCGGTGCGCTCAAGCGCGCGATGGCTAACTGCGGTTACCTGGACCTGAAGAAGTTCCAGAAGGCGGACCTGACCGTGGTTCCCGCATACCGCGGCTAATGTAGCTTCATGAATCACCGCTTGGCGGTTGGCAGGTTTTGGTCTGCCGGTCGCCGGGCGGTGCTTTCTATACGCGCGCTCTACCCTGTTAGGGCATGTGGCGGCACCCCAGAATGGGGGAGTGTCTACGTGCCGTCGGCGGCGTATAGCGATAGCGTAAAATAGATATATCCCCGCGCAAGTGCGCGGATTAGTACCAACACGTTGAGGTAATTTTCGTGACCAACTCTGTGAACCTGGACCAGCTCGAAGAGCGTCCCGTCCTGGTGGTAGATTACGGTGCACAGTACGCGCAGCTCATCGCTCGCCGCGTGCGTGAAGCCGGCATCTACTCCGAAATCGTCCCCCACTCCATGAGCACCGAGAAGATGCTCGCCAAGAACCCGGCCGCCATTGTGCTCTCCGGTGGCCCCTCCTCGGTCTACGCCGATGGCGCACCCAAGGGTGACAAGGCTCTCTTCGAAGCCGGCGTGCCGATCTTCGGTATCTGCTACGGCTTCCAGGTGATGGCCCAGACCCTCGGCGGCACCGTCGCCCAGACCGGTCTGCGCGAATACGGCGCAACCGACGCTGTGGTCTGCGCTGAGAACTCCTCCTTCCTCACCGGCACCCCCACCACCCAGAACGTGTGGATGTCTCACGGTGACTCCGTGACCGAAGCCCCCGAAGGCTTCGAGGTGCTGGCAAAGACCCCCGGCGCATCCGTGGCAGCATTCGTGGACGAGTCCCGCAAGCTCGGCGGCGTGCAGTGGCACCCCGAGGTGAAGCACTCCGACTACGGCCAGGTCGCCCTGGAGAACTTCCTCTACAACGTGGCAGGCCTGAAGCCCACCTGGTCCACCAACAACATCATCGAGGAGCAGGTCGCTAAGATCCGCGAGCAGGTCGGTAGCGACCGCGTTATTTGCGCGCTCTCCGGCGGCGTTGACTCCTCCGTGGCGGCAGCACTCGTGCACAAGGCTGTCGGCGACCAGCTCACCTGCTTCTTCATCGACCACGGTCTGCTCCGTGAGGGCGAGCGTGAACAGGTCGAGCAGGACTACGCAGCATCCATGGGCATCAAGGTCATCACCATTGACGAGTCGGAGCGTTTCCTCTCCGCACTCGAGGGCATCACCGAGCCTGAGGCGAAGCGTAAGGCTATCGGCCGCGAGTTCATCCGCTCCTTCGAAGAGGCACAGCGCAAGCTGATCGCTGAAGCTGGCGAAGAGGGCGCAGACATCAAGTTCCTGGTCCAGGGCACCCTGTACCCTGACGTTGTCGAGTCCGGCGGCGGCGATGGCACCGCAAACATTAAGAGCCACCACAACGTGGGCGGCCTTCCCGACGACCTGACCTTCGAACTGGTTGAGCCGCTGCGCACCCTGTTCAAGGACGAGGTTCGCGCTATCGGTCGTGAGCTCGGCGTTCCCGAGAAGATCGTGGCACGTCAGCCCTTCCCCGGCCCCGGCCTGGGCATCCGCATTGTCGGCGAGGTTAACCGCGAGAACCTGGAGACCCTGCGTGCCGCTGACGCTATCGTACGTGAAGAGCTGACCGCAGCTGGCCAGGACGAGCACATCTGGCAGTGCCCCGTGGTTCTGCTGGCTGGCGTTCGCTCCGTGGGCGTCCAGGGCGACGGCCGTACCTACGGCCACCCGATTGTTCTGCGCCCGGTCTCTTCGGAAGACGCAATGACTGCTGACTGGTCGCGCCTGCCGTACGACCTGCTGGCTAAGATTTCGAACCGTATTACGAACGAGGTCAAGGACGTTAACCGAGTGGTGCTGGACGTTACCTCCAAGCCCCCGGGAACCATTGAGTGGGAGTAATCCCCACTTTGGGTTGCGTGGCTTTGTAGCTGAGAGCCCGTGAAGAAGCCGCCCGGTGCATCCGTTTGTGGATGCGCCGGGCGGCTTCTTGCGTAAGAACATGTAGAAAATTTCTGGGCGGATATTTTTGAATTTATAAAAAATCGTCTATTTATTTAAACTGCGACTCTAAATAAAAACGCACTCCAAATAAATGCCCTAAAAGACTACGCCAAGAAATAAACCTTTTTAGTGCGGGTGGTTCGGGTGACGAATCGAATCACGCCAATGAGCGCTCGACCCCAACCCAAAATGCAGAGCAAAAAACGTGCCAAAACAGCAGAACCCAAACGCGCACGCCATGTACACACCGTAGGTCAGCATCATGAACTCAGAATCGTGACTCACACCCGAAGCGACATTCAACGCCAACGAGACGCCCAGAATCACAAGCCACGCGGCGCTCGCAGCCGCAATCAGCCACGAGATAACACTCAACACCGGGTGCGGGACCCTAAACGTGCGCTCAGGGCTGCTCGCAGGCGCTACAGGCGCATTATCAACGGCGACAGGTTCAGCTACCACGGTCGAAACATTCGAGGCTGAGGGAGCCGAAGAAGAGCGCCACGGAATATGCACACCGGCGTGCTGCCCCTGCGCCTTCGCGGGGTTCTTTGCGGAGTGGTGCGGGACGCCTCCAGATTCGGGAGGAGAAGAAAGATACGGTTGCTGCATTGCGGGCTCCTGGATATATGACCTCGCATGAGAAGAAACAACAGCGCGTCTAATGATGCGAGAAAATGAGTGTCGGCGATAGATTGAAAGAATACGGTGAGGACATATTCTTTCTATATTTCAAGACTAGAAGCGAACCGCATAAAAAACGAGGGTTTGACGGAATATGATGCAATATGACGCGAAAAATCCGAAAACCATAGAGAAAAAATAATCAACCTCAACCTGAAGGTTCAGGGTAGGGTTATTAGACACGCCCCATCGCGGCAAAAACAGCAGGGACACCGCAACAGCGAAAGGAACGAGCATGGGAATCATCCTCCCACTCATCTACCTAAGTCTAGGTCTGGGGCTCGCGCTACTGCTACCCGAACGCCGGAGCACCCGCCTCAAAGAAGGTGCCTCAACCCTGCTGACCCGCTGGATTATTCCCGCCGTCATCATCTACACCGTCGCCACCAGCCGTCCCGAGCTGTTCTTTGTTGCCGCCTCCACCATGGTGTTGATGGTTCTCGGCGTGCTCTGCGCCGGGCGCATCACCGGCGACCCCGTGCAGAAGCTCGCCTTCGTGTACCTGAACGCGGGGCTCTTCGGTATCCCCGTGGTTGCCGGATTCTGGGGTGAAGAAGCCGTGCGCGTGTACATTGGCGCGTATATTGGCAACTCCATCATGGGTAATATCCTGGGCACCTCGCTGCTACGCGGTGATGCAAGTGCAGGGCGCCCTAGAGCGGGGGAGGACAACGCACCGGATGCGCAAGCCCCTAGAAGCCGCGATGAAACCCTCCTCACGGTGTTGCGGGGTCTGCGTACCAGCCCGCCCGTTATCGCCGTGGTGGTGGGTCTGCTCTGCCTGCCCGCCGGCTCTTTCCTGAGCGTTCACGGGGCGGGTTTCTACCGGGTGCTCACCTGGGTTTTCAGTTTTATCGGAATGATCGTTCTGGGCATGTGGCTCGGCGCCGCCAAACTGCACCGCGCCGACCTGACTCGCGCCGCCGGATGGGCTCTCCTACGCGCCGGGCTCGTGAGCGTTTACAGTATTGGCGTGCTGGCGCTCGCCCGTTGGGCGCACGATATGGCGGGTGTGCACTTTGACCAGTTGCTCGCGCATCCGCAGGTGCTTTTCCTTCTGGCTGTTCTGCCGCCAGCAGCTAATATCGTCATTCTGGAAACACACTACCGGCACGAAGGTACCGCAGCCCCCGTGATTGCCGCCGGGGCGGTCGTCAGCGTGGGAATGATTGCGCTCGCCGTGCCAATCCTGCAGCTCGTGTTCGCCAGCTAATCAGAGCTAAGAAGGCTTGCGGGTACAGCAGAAGGAGGGCGGGGCATAAGCCTCACCCTCCTTTTACTGTCTATTCACCTTATCGGCACGCGGTAGCACTCAACGAGCTACAGCGCTTAGCGTACGATGTGGTACACCTTCGCCTCGTAGGGGCGCAGGGTCGAACCCGCATCGTCCTTGTAGTTGGAGCTCACCAGCTCAACACGAGCGCCCGCCTCACGAGCCTCGTTCAGCAGGGCGAAGTCACGCTCCTGCTCTTCAGCGGTGAAGTTCGAAATCACCAACAGAGACTCGTTCGCGGGGGAACCGTCAGCGCCACCGGTACGGGTGTACGCGTACACAGCCTCGTCCTCGTTGTGCGGAACCTGAACCGAATCCACCGGAGCGAAGGATGCGTAAACCATCAGGTCCTTCAGCTTGCCGCGGCGCAGAGCCACCAGCTGCTGGTAGTGGTAGAAGATCGAATCCTCATCCGCCAGAACAGCCTCAGCGTTAATCGCCGGGTAGTTCGGGTTCACAGCAATCCACGGGGTCACACCCTCGGGGCTAAAACCGCCGTTAGCGGAAGCATCCCACTGAACCGGGGTACGAGCATTGTCGCGGCCCTTGATGTAGATCGCCTGCATCGCCTCTTCGTGGCTCAGACGCTTGTGGTCAACGTGCATGTCCTCGTAGAAGCGAATCGAGTCACCGTCGCGGTAATCCTCAATCGAATCAAACTTCACGTTGGTCATGCCCAGCTCTTCACCCTGGTAAATGTACGGGGTGCCCTGCATGAAGTGCAGAGTGGTCGCCAGCTGCTTAGCGGACAGGGTGCGGAACTCATCCGAATCGTTACCGAAGCGGGAGACAACGCGCGGCTGGTCGTGGTTGTTCCAGTACAGCGAACCCCAGGCGTTACCCTCCAGGGTGGTCTGCCAGTCGTTCAGGATGCGCTTGAGCTCGGTCAGCTTGTACGGTGCGTAGGACCACTTGCCGCCCAGATTGCCGTTCGGGTCGTTATCCACGCCCATGTGATCGAAGTGGAAGATCATGTTCAGCTCACCGGTGTGGTAGCCAGCCCACAGCTTAGCGTCCTCGGGGCTGGTCGCGCTGGTCTCGCCCACGGTCATCACGTCGTAGCGGCTGAAGGTCTCGCGGGTCAGTTCCTTCATCCACGGGTGCACCATGGTGCCGTTCGTAATGACGAACGGAATCGAGGAGGTGTGCTTCTCGTAGTCGGTGGAGGGGTCATCCGGGAAGCCCTCGGGCTTGGAGATGATGTTGATAGCGTCCAGGCGGAAGCCGTCAACGCCCTTGTCCAGCCACCAGCGGACCATGGAGTACAGGTCCTCGCGAACCTTCTCGTTCTCCCAGTTCAGGTCGGGCTGTTCCTTGAAGAAGATGTGCAGGTAGAACTGGCCGGTCGCCTCGTCCCACTCCCACGCCGGGCCGCCGAACTCGGACGCCCAGTTGTTCGGAGGAATCGGGTTACCGTCCTCGTCGAAGCCCTTCGGGTCCTTCCAAATGTAGTAGTCGCGGTAGGGGTTGTCCTTGGAAGAGCGGGACTCCTTGAACCAGGGGTGCTCATCGGAGGTGTGGTTTGCGACCAGGTCCATCAGGATCTTGATGCCGTGCTTGTGGGCGGTTTCGAGCATCTCGTCGAAGTCTTCCATGGTGCCGAAGTCACTCATGATGGCGAAGTAGTCAGAGATGTCGTAGCCGTTGTCCACGTTCGGCGAGTCGAACACGGGGGAGAGCCAAATGACGTTGATGCCCAGCTTAGCCAGGTAGGGCAACTTCTCGGTGATGCCCTTCAGGTCACCAATACCGTCGCCGTTCGCGTCGTTGAAGGAGCGGGGGTACACCTGGTACACCACGGCTTCCTTCCACCACTGGCGGCCCTCGTAGGAGGGAACCTCGTATGCCTCGGAGTTGCTCATAATTGCCTTTCTGTACCGGCGGGTTACGCCGAAGAGGGAAAAGGTGTCTGTGATTGAAGTATAGGGCGAGGGGGACCGGAATGTCTGTGCCGGATCCCCCTCGCGCATTACATTTTTGGGGCGTGCCTACTTAGCGTTGCCGAAGAGGTAAACCTTCGCCTCGTAGGGGCGCAGCAGGGTGCCCTCGTCGGTGAACTCGCGGTTCTCATCGCGGTAGTTCGAGCTAATCAGCTTCGGAGCGTTCTCGATAGCCTTCAGCTCGTTCGGGGAGAGCGCCTGCGAGTTGGTCAGAACCACCGAATCCAGGTTGCCGCCCGCGTAGTTCAGCTGCACGGTGTCATCGGTGAAGTTGGCGACGACCAACAGGGCGCGCTCGCCGGTTGCATCGGCGTCCTCGTCAGAGTTCACGCGCAGGTAGGCGTAGACCTGGTCATCCTCTTCATCCAGGAGGCGGTACTCGCCGGTCAGGATGATCGGGTGCTCGCGGCGCAGGCTAATCAGGTCGCGGTAGTGGTAGAACACCGAATCCAGGTTAGCCAGCTCTGCTTCTGCGTTGATTTCGGTGTAGCGCGGGTTCAGCTTCAGCCACGGGGTGCCGGTGGTGAAGCCTGCGTTCTCACCGGCGGTCCACTGCATGGGGGTGCGTGCGTTGTCGCGGCCGGAGGCACTGATGTAACGCAGCATGTCCTCGGCGGAGACGCGGCCCGACTCTTCAACGTACTTGCGCCAGGAGTCGTGAATCTCCAGGTCGTTGTAGTCCTTCACATCGTCGAAGAAGACGTTGGTCATGCCCAGCTCTTCACCCTGGTAGATGTAGGGGGTGCCCTGCATCAGGTGCAGTACGGTGCCCAGCATCTTGGCGCTGACGGTGCGGTACTCGGGGGAGTCGTTACCGAAGCGGGAGACGGTGCGGGGCTGGTCGTGGTTGTTCCAGTACAGGGAATTCCAACCGCGGCCGTGCAGGCCCTCCTGCCAGTGGGTGAGGACCTTCTTGAGGTCCACCAGGTCGAAGCGGCGGTCGGACCACTTGCCGGTCACGCCGCCCTCGGAGGCATCCACGTCCATGTGCTCGAACTGGAACACCATCTGCAGCTCGTTGCGGTCGAAACCGGTGTAGAGCGCGGCGTCGTCCACGGTCACGCAGGGGGTTTCGCCCACGGTCATGACCGGGTACTTGCTGAGGACCTCGCGGTTCATCTCCTGCAGGAACTCGTGCACACGCGGGCCGTTAGCGGCGACAGCCAGGGAGTTGTCGAGGCCGCCAGCCAGGACTGCCGGGTCTTCGGGGAAGGAGAGATCCTTGGAAATCAGGTTGATGACGTCCATGCGGAAGCCGTCCACGCCCTTGTCCAGCCAGAAGCGCATGATGTCGTAGACCTCTTCGCGGACCTTCGGGTTCTCCCAGTTCAGGTCGGGCTGCTTGATGGAGAAGTAGTGCAGGTAGAACTGGCCGGTCGCCTCGTCCCACTCCCATACGGAGGGGCTAAAGCAGGAAATCCAGTTGTTCGGCGGGATCGGCTTGCCGTCCTCGTCGAACCCCTTGGGGTCGCGCCAGATGTAGTAGTCGCGGTAGGGGTTGTCCTTGGAAGAGCGTGCCTGCTTGAACCATTCGTGCTCGTCGGAGGTGTGGTTGACGACCAGGTCCATCATGAGCTTGATGCCGTGCTCGTGCGCGGTTTCGAGCAGCTCATCGAAGTCTTCCATGGTGCCGAACTCGGTCATGATGGCACGGTAGTCGGAGATGTCGTAGCCGTTGTCATCGTTCGGGGAAGCGTAGATGGGGGAGAGCCACAGCACCTGAATGCCCAGGTCGGCGAGGTACGGAATCTTCTCGGTGATACCGGGCAGGTCGCCGATGCCGTCGCCGTTGGAGTCGTTGAAGGAGCGGGGGTAAATCTGGTAGACAACGGGTTCCTGCCACCACTGGGTCTGGGTCGTCATTGTTCTTCCTTCCCTTGGTATGGATGAGTGTTGTGTGGTGCCGCTCTGCGGGCGGCTAACGTCTGATGCCCCTTTAGGACTGGCTGGTGAGGGGCGTAAGGAGGCTCTCCGGCGCCCAGCTGGAGGGGTCAATCTCTAGCAGCAGGCCGCTGTGGTCGGAGATCGCCTCGGGGGAGTTGTCACGGAAGACAACCGCGTGGGATACCACGTCGACCAGGCGGTCAGCGAAGACAAAGTCGATGCGCTTGGCATCCGTGCTACCTTCCCAGCCGGCGATTTCGCGGTGGACGGTGTTCTCGCCGTCGGTGTGCTCCGCTAGGGATCGGGTATCCACCATGCCGCTGGAGGTGACCAGCGCGTAGCCTTCATTGCTCAGATGTGCTGCGGAGTTGAAGTCGCCGCCGAGCAGTACCGGTGCGGTGCGGGCGCACTCGGCAAGCTCCTGCGAGAGGTGTGCGTATTCCTGCGCGAAGAGGGGCTCGCCGTCGAAGTCCCACCAGGACATGTGGGTGGTAGCGCACCAGAAGGTGCCCGTCTCAGTTTCGATGAGCGTTGCCTGTGCTGCGCGGCGCTGCACCTGGTGGTAGCCGTAGCCGGGGGACATATTGATGGGCTTGATACCGCGAATCGGCAGGCGCGAGAGGATAGCTACGCATTCGTCGTAACGGTCCCAACCGATGTGGGTTTCGGTGAGGGTCCACTCGTAAGTGGCACCCATTTCGTTGAGCGCCTGCACGAGCAGCAGGGCGTAGTTGTCTTCGCGGACCGGAACGCCGGCGCCGCCGCGGTAGTTGAGGGGCTCCTTCACCACGGGGGTGGAGGTGAGCTGGTTGACTTCCTGCAACGCAATGACGTCCACCTGCTGTTCAATAATGAACTTGGCGAGGGTACGGATCTTGGCAATCTGGTGGATTTCGCACCAGCTGTGCGTATTGAGGGTGAGGAAGCGCATGTATTAAGTCCGGGGTATGTGTGAGGTTGAAGAATGATATGCGCACCGCGTATTGAGGCGGTGAGTGTTTATGCACTCTGACCTATGGGTGCACTGTTTATGCTATCGATTCTGTGCGCTAGGTAATAGGGAAAAAGTCTCATCTGCAGCAAGTATTTTTAACCAGTGCCGGGATATGTTTCAGGTTCTGAAAAACTCTTTCAAAACTCACAGTTTTGGTACCTGCGGGTAGGTAATACCTGGCATTATTGTTTCTGTCTAAAACACATTCGGCATTTAGCGCACGCAGGATATGTGGCACCCGTCTCATATACTTTCGTTTGGGGGTATAAAGATACGGTGTTGTCACCGCAGACTGGCAACGATCGCCGGCACCTGCGTCCGCTCACTCGACAACCCGAAAGGGCGTATAGCCTCATGATGGAAAAAGTACAGAGGTTCGGCTCTGCCATGCTGGCACCCGTTCTTCTCTTCGCATTCGCTGGCCTCGCGGTCGGTATTGCGATCATTGCACAGAACGGCGACCTGATCCCCCTCGCTGCTGACAAGGAAAGCGCGTGGAACCACTTCTGGTCCGTTTGGGAGTCCGGCGCATGGACCGTCTTCAACCAGATGGAACTGCTCTTCGTGATCGGTCTGCCCATTGCACTGGCAAAGACCGCTAACGCACGTGCAGTGATGGAAGCTGCAATGGTCTACCTGACCTTCAACTACTTCGTCGGCGCCATGCTCAAGGTATGGGGCAAGGGCGGCACCGGTTTCTTCGACCTGGACTACACCACCGACATCTCTAAGAGCGCGGCAGGTACCGGTCTGAAGATGATCGCCGGTATCAAGACCATGGACACCGGTATCTTCGGTGCAATCATCATCTCCGCAATCGTGGTGTGGGTACACAACCGCTGGTTCGACAAGAAGCTGCCCGACTTCCTCGGTATCTTCCAGGGTTCCCAGTACGTCTACGGCGTCTGCTTCTTCCTGATGATGCCCGTGGCATTCCTGTTCTCCTGGCTGTGGCCCTACGCTCAGCACGGCATCTCCTCCCTGCAGGGCTTCTTCATCGCATCCGGCGCACTCGGCGTGTGGGTTTACACCTTCCTCGAGCGCTTCCTGATTCCGACCGGTCTGCACCACTTCATCTACTCCCCGTTCGTCTTCGGTAATGTTGTTACCCCGAACGGTATTGCTAAGGACTGGCCGACCCACCTGACCGAGTTCGCAAAGAGCGACAAGCCCCTGAAGGAACTGTTCCCCGGCGGCGGCTTCGCACTGCACGGTAACTCCAAGGTCTTTGCACCCATCGGTATCGCAGCGGCGTTCTACACCACTGCTCGTCCCGAGAAGCGCAAGGAAGTTCTCGCTCTGATGATCCCCGTCTGCCTTACCGCAATCCTGATCGGTATCACCGAGCCCCTCGAGTTCACCTTCCTGTTCCTGGCACCCCCGCTGTTCCTGGTCCACGCAATCCTGGCAGCATCCATGGCAGCAATCATGTACCAGCTGGGTCTGGTTGGTTACATGGGTGGCGGTCTGCTCGACTTCCTGTTCCAGAACTGGATCCCGCTGTGGGCAAACCACTCCGGCACCTACCTCATGCAGATCGGTGTGGGCCTGTGCTTCACCGTCCTGTACTTCCTAATCTTCCGCTTCATGATTCTGAAGTTCGACTTCAAGACCCCCGGTCGTGAAGAAGACGGCGGCGAGACCAAGCTCTACAGCAAGGCAGAGTACAAGGCAGCTAAGGCTGCTGAGAAGAACGGCGGCGCAGCTGCTGAGTCCGCTGACGGCGACCTCTACGCACCCCGCGCAGCTGGCTTCCTCGAACTGCTCGGTGGCGCAGAGAACATCACCACCGTGAACAACTGCGCAACCCGCCTGCGTGTCTCCGTCGCTGATGAGTCCCTCGTCAGCCCCTCGGATGCAGACTTCAAGAATGCAGGTGCTCTGGGCCTCGTCCGCAAGGGCAAGGCATTCCAGGTCATCGTCGGCATGGACGTTCCCCAGGTTCGCGAGCGTTTCGAGACCATGGTGAACGAAGCTAAGACCCTCTCCTAAGAGGACTCAGCTTTCAACCGTCTGACGGCATGACGCCTCATAAGGTATAGACTTCGCCGGCGGTATCGGATAACACCGATGCCGCCGGCGAAGCTGTACCCAGGCGCGTGCCTGGACACATGCCCAGCTCAAATCTGCACGAGACCCCACTCAAAGTGAGGGATGACCATCCCCACCCACCCTGGCCGATGACCCTAGAGCGTGTACTATTTATATATTGCTCACCATCGGATTCAGGAGCTTTGAGTGGATTTACAAGACGTCGTGAATGCGAACCAGCACCGGTTCAGTGAAACTGAACGGGAAATTTTGGCATTCATGCTAGAAAATGAAGAGTTCGTTGCGGAGTCAACGATCAACTCTTTGGCACATAAAACGTATACTTCGACCAGCTCAATTATTCGCCTGACGAAGAAGCTGAACTTCTCCGGATTTGCTGAGTTGAAGTACTTCATTAAGTCCTCTCTGAACCGCAGCGAACCCTTCAACCCGCGGTTCATTGAGAGTGGCCGCGAAGATATTCAGCGCACCTACGACTACCTCGAGCACATGGAGCTGAGCGGACTGCTCAAGCGCATCCATGAGGCTCGCACTGTGTACTGCTTCGGTACCGGCTACGCTCAGCGCAATGCCGTGCAGGAATTTACCAAGTCCATGCAGGTATGCGGTAAGTTCTGCCAGGTCATCCCGGCACGTAATGAGTTCGAAAGCGCCATGAACAATATGACCCAGGACGACGTGGTCATCATTGTGTCCTTCTCCGGTCAGACCGAGAACATGCGCGAACACATTAAGATGCTGGCGCTGCGCCGCATCCCCATGATTGCGGTGACCGCCATTGGTGTGAACTACATGTCCTCGCACGCCGAGTACTCCCTGCACTACCAGACCACCCCCACCCAGATCAGCACCCAGCGCAAGCCCTACTACTCCTTCGTTGCGCTGTCGGTGCTGCTGGACTACATCGTGCGCCGCTACATTGAATTCGTTGAGAATGAGCGCCGCGAATCCCTGCAGGACCAGGTGGACGACGCCCTCAACGCTGGGGACGAAACCGACGCCTGACAAGGTATTATTGTGCCCACCTGCTCCTTCACTCACTCCTCCTGAATCCGACCGAATCCGCCTGAGACCATCTGAAAGAGACACCCTGTGACCGCAATTTTCGCGCTCATCGAAAACACCGAGAAGATGCGTAAGTACCTGTTCTGGTACCTCATGATTATCCCCGCGCTGCTACTGCTGTGGATTGCTCTGGGCGCAGCGAACTCCCAGATGGATTTCCAAGCAGCCCTGAAGATTCCCTTCTTCACCGTGGCATTCCTGAACGCCTGCCTCAGCCTGCTGCTGGGCGGCACCCTCAAGTTCGCAGGCGCAGAGAACGAACGCACCGAACGAGCCTACGCCCTGTACCTGACCATTCTGCTGGTCATCATCGGTAACCTGCCCGGCGCGATCCTGAGCTTCTTCCTCTTCCGCTCCCTGCGCTTCGGCAACCTGGAAGGCGAACTGGCACCCAAGTACCGTTGGGCGCTTCTGCCTGCCCTGGTCTTCTACGTACTGGTGACCGTAGTGCTGCTCGTCGCCAACATCGCAATGTGGTCGAAGTAAGCATCCGGCGTATTAAGCACACAGGAGCATTGAGCATACGGGCGTGCGCTGACACCCGCCCCGCTTGAAGCACAGCATGAGGCACACCGGGCAGAGGACCCCGGAAGAACCACCATCTTCGGTGTGTACGTGCAAACGTACACCGCACTGACCCACAAGGACACTCACGACGTGAACCAGATTCCCGAGCCTACCGACGCGCAGCCCGCACCCGGCACCCCGGCTGATACCGCTCAGCCCGCCGTAGCCGCCGCGACCTCAGCAGAGGAAACCCACGAAGTAGCCGACGAAATCAACATCGCCGAGCTGCCCGCACACCTGAACCCCGCCCACGAGGACTTTGATCCCTCGGCGGGGCTTGAGCGCTGGGCAGAACAGATGGACGTCTACACCGGCCCTGACGCGATGCTCGACTTCAACCAGGTCGACTACGTGCACATCGACCTGTCCGAGGCGAACCCCTCCGGCCTGGCACAGCTGCTCGCCGGACGTAAGACCCGCCTCTCCACGATTCTGCGCGACAAGTCGCAGCTGGAGGCGGGCATGCGTTCCGCACGCACCCTGCGCACCAAGATTTACGAACTCGCCACCGACCACGGCCTGGACTCCGGCTACTTCGTGGCGGGTACCGCCTCCTGGCTGTCGCACGACACCCGCGAGGATGCTGCCGCCTACGAGAAGCGCTTCATCGCGCCGATTCTCATGGCGCCGCTGAGCATCACCCCGCACCCGAAGGACGACGACTTCGAGCTGCGCCTCGCCGGTTCTGCACGCCTGAACCCGGCGATGGTCCGACAGATCAAGCAGGAATACGGCATCGACCTGGGCACCATGGATGTGGCGCAGCTGGCGAACTCCATGTCCCGTCTGGACCCCGAGCCGGTCATTGAACGTATGCGCGCCTCAGCAGGCCGTATTCCGGGCATGACCATCGAGTCGAAGTACTTTATCTCCACTTTTGCTGACCTGAAGGAAAGCCTGGGCGAGCTGCCGCACACCGCCATCACCCCGCTGGTTCGTGACCTGGCGGCGCTGAAGGTGCCCGGCGTGAAGCCGCGCGAGCTCAACGCCCACAACCTGCAGCCGCCCCTGGACCAGCGTGACCCGGCAGAGGAAATGCTCCTGCTGGACGCGGATGCGAACGCCCAGGAAATTGTCGACACCGCGGTCAGCGGATTCTCCTTCACCATCACTGCGGCGCCCGGCACCGAGCCGCTGCGTACCGCCGTGAATATTGCATCCGCCCTGATGGGTCGCGGTAAATCCGTGCTCGTGGTGGGCGAGAAGCGCTCCACCCTCGCTGAATTCTCGGCGTTGCTCAAGCGCACCGGTATTGAGAGCCTGCGCTACGACCTGCTTGCCGAGCACGATGCTGAGGCTCAGCGCGCCGAGTTCATTCGCGCAATCGTGCGTAATGAGGGCGCCGAAGAGCCTAACTCTGAGGACCTGAACGAAGAGCTTGTGGCGACCCGTGCCGCGCTGCTCGACCACACTCGTGCCCTGCTGAACAAGGACGCCAACTGGCAGATTTCTGTCTACTCGGCGCTGCAGCGTCTGGCTGAGCTGACCGCCTCCGAGGACGGCCCGGCAACCCGCGTGCGTTTTGACCGCCCTATGCTCGATTCGCTCTTGGAGCGTGAGCAGGTGCGTGCCGAGCTGGTGCGTCTGGGTGAGATTGATGGTTTTGCGGCGGCTTCGCGCACCTCCCCGTGGTACCGTGCCCGCCTGGTCAATGACGAGGAAGCCGCCGAGGCGTACGCCCTGGTCATTACCCTCAAGTCCTCCCTGCTGAACCTGCGTGAGGCGATGAACCAGACCAGCGCCATGCTGGGTCTGCGCCGCGGCCGCACCATCGCTGAGTGGGAGTCGCAGCTGGCGATTCTGATGCGTATCCGTGAGACGCTCAAGCGTTTCCGTGCGGATGTCTACGACCGCCCGGTGACCGACCTGATTGCGGCGACTGCCTCCGGTTCGTGGCGCCGTGAGAACGGCATCGAGATGAGCAGTATGCAGCGTTCCCGCCTGCGCCGCGCGGCGAAGGAATACATCCTGCCCGGCGTGAATATCGGTGACCTGCACGAGCAGCTGAAGGTGGTTCAGGCTGAGCGTGCCGAGTGGATTCGCCACATTGAGGCGCCCCGCACCCCGCAGATTCCGGAGAACCTGGACCAGCTGGCTGCAGCCCTGAACTCTCTGGTGTCTGAGCTGGCGGGTCTGGGTATTGTTCTTGCGGATACCATTGAGGGCACCGACTTCGTGCGCACCGACCTGGATGCTCTGGATGCGCGCCTGGATGCTCTCATGGCGGACCGCGTGCTGCTGATGACCCTGCCGGAGCGTGACGCCCTGACCCAGAAACTGCGTGAGCGCGGCCTGTCGGAGCTGCTCGATGACCTGTACGCGCGTCAGGTTCCGACCGAGGTTATTTCCGCTGAACTGGAGCTTGCCTGGTGGCAGTCTGCCCTGGAATTCTTGCTACAGCATCACGAAGGTAAGCTGCTGGACGGTGACCGTCTGCGCGATACGGAGTCCCGTTTCCGCCGTGCCGACTACGCCCACATGACTAGCGCCCCGGCGCGTCTGCTGGCGAAGGTTGCTCGCGTGTGGACTGAGCGTATTGAGTCTAAGCATGATCAGGCAGCGTACCTGAAGAGCCAGCTGCGCGGCTACGAGTTCGTGCTCGAGGAGCTGCTGACTCACGCCCCGGTGATGGCACGTACCCTGCTGCCGCTGTGGACTGCGAGCCCCTTCGCCCTGGCGCGTAAGGTTCCCGCCTCCATGCGTTTTGATACGGTGCTGCTGCTGGACTCCGAGTCGACCCCGCTGGCAGCGAACCTGCCCGCGATTACTCGCGCCGACCAGGTGATTGCCCTGGGCGACCCGCATTCGGGTTACCCCTCGCCGTTCATCGTGTCCGCCCCGACCTTTGGGGCGCCGGAACCGGCAGGTGAGCAGCTGGACAGCACCTTCGACGTGCTCGCTACCGTACTGCCCAACCGCACCCTGGCGATGCTGCACCGCAGCATGGACCCGGTGATTCTTGACTACCTGAACCGTGAGTTCTACGGTTCGCAGCTGCATGCGGCTCCGGTGAGCCGCGCCTCCGCCCAGCCCGCCGGTTCGCTGACCGTTGAGTACATTGATACTCGCGGTAAAGTGAGCGATAACGCGAACCTGGATTCGCCCGGTGTTGAGGTGGAGCGCGTGACAAACCTGGTACTGGAGCACGCCTACCGTACCCCGGACCGTTCGCTGGCGGTTGTGACGGCTAGCCCGAAGCACGCTCAGCGTGTGGCTGAGTCGGTGCGTCATGCCTTGAGCTTGTACCCGCAGCTGGGGCCGTTCTTCGCCGCTGGTGAAGAGTCTTTCCGCGTGGTCGACCTGACCCGCGCCGAGACCCTCGAACGCGATACCGTGATTTTCTCCCTGGGTGTGGGTCGTGCCCGCCTGGGTCAGGCGTCCTACGATTTGGGTCAGCTGTCTGCTGAGCACGGTCGCCAGGGCTTTGTGGTGGCGTTGACTCGTGCACGCCGTGCCCTGCGCATTGTCTCGTGCATTGACCCCTCCGAGCTGGACCCGCAGAAGCTGCATCATGGCGCGGTGGATTTCTACCACCTGCTGCGTGAACACGCGGAACGTCAGGCGCGTGAAGAGGTGGAAGCGAAGGCACAGCGCGTGCCGGAGACCCTGCCGCGTAACGCGTTCTTGGCCGTCGACGACGCGGACACCCCGGATTTGGGCGACTGGCTGCTGAACGATTTGGTGGCGCGTCTGCAGGCTCGCGGTGTGCGTGTGACCCGCGGTGAGGGCGATATCGCTCTGATTGCGCACGCCCCGGAGAAGCTGGCGGCTGAGCCGGTTCCCGCGCTGGGTGTGGCTCCCGTGGTCTCTTCGAACCCGAGTGTTCCGGCGGCTATGCCGCTGGTGGCGTGCTCCGATGGTGAGCCGAATTATGCGCGTGCTTCGGTGCGTGAGCGTACCCGCCTGGTGCCGGAGCGTCTGAGCCGCACGGGCTGGAACTACATTACGCTGGGCACCCTGGAAGTATTTGCTGATCCGGACGCCGTGGTGGCGCGCGTGCTGCACTACCTGGATATGGACGAGGATGCTGAGGTCCGTGGCTAGCTATTCGTCAACGCCGAAGCCGCGCCGTGGGCACCGTCGTGTGAGCGGCGGCGGCTCGGTGAGCGGGGCTGAGCCTCTGCTGGTGGGCGTGACGACGCCTCCGGTTGTGGCTTCGGGTACTTCCTCTGCCGCGGGGGCTTCCCCGAAGAAAGCTGATGCCCAGAAGCAGAACCCCCAGAAGGCGAGTTCTCAGAAGGCGGCTGCTTCTGCGCAGCCGCTGGCCCCGGAGGAGCGCGAGCGTCTGGAATGGATGCGTCAGCAGCGTCCTCCGCACTGGGGTAACAATATCGTGTAGCGCATCCGTACCGGGAGTGCTT
>NZ_CAXOMR010000024.1:0-36524 GCF_964210535.1 Rothia mucilaginosa | reverse complement strand
TCCGAAGGACACAAAACGATTACACCACTCCACAGGACTTGACCTGAGCAAGAGCACGTTCTACAATTGACGCATAAGTTCAAGGAGGTTCGTATGACCGCTTACGACCACTCGTCGGGGTACACCTACGGCACCGATGCCGTCCCCACGTCTCCGCTCACACTCGAGGATCTACGCCAGATTGAGGCCGCCGCGCACGTCCAGCCCGGTGACGCAGAGCTACTCGCGCGAGCAGAACCCATCCTGGCGCCGCATGCCATGGAAATGGTCGACACGTGGCGCGGGATTTTGGCTCAAAAGACCTACCTGGCAGCACATTCCGCGCATCCGGATGGACAGCCGAACCCCGAGTACGCGCAGGCGTCAAAGCCCCGATTCGCCCAGTGGGTCATCGACATGTGCACGCGCGAGCGGGATCAGGCGTGGTTGGACTACCAGTACCTGATCGGAGCTCGACACATGACCGCGGCGAAGAACGCGGCGGATGGGGCGGACTCGACGCCATTCGTGCCTCTGCGCTACGTGCTCGCCTTCATCGCGCCGACTGTGGAGGTCGGGCACCGTCTCCTGGCGGAGGGCTTCGAGGGCGCAGAACTGGACGCTGTCCGTGACGCGTGGACTCGCGCTGTGACTGTCGCCGTGACAGTGTGGGCGTATGCCTACCGCGATCACCCCGAGCAATTCTGATCCGGCGCTCGCCACCTACGACTCCCCCATCGGCCGCCTCACGCTTGATAGCGGTGTATTCGTCTTTCGCACTCTCTGACTGCTCTCCCTGGAAGCCTCAGTGGCTTCCAGGGAGAGCTTTCTTTCTGGGTTATAGGACACTACGTGTTGCTGGTTGGGTGACTTTTCGGCTTTCTGGTGCGGGAAAGTCACTCTTTCAGTTGGTCGTGTTTGCCTCGTTCCTGTGAATACTGCATCGTGCTCTGTGTGTGGCTGCCCCATGATCCGTCACGGTAAGAAGTCAACAGGAGGTCCTTTGAAGATCGCGGTGGTAGAAGTCCGCTCATCATCAAGGACCTCGACCTCTACCCACAACCCCCGACCAATACCTGGTCACCCACACTCAACTCGGAAGAGCCGGAAATAGCCTTCGTGATAGCGGAATAAAACGAAGGTGTGGAACTTGCAAGGACCGATCTCAAACTGGGATTCGATAGAACAGTTTAGCAAACGCTGACTTCGCTTTGCCGTCACTTGGAAACCTATCCGTTGGAAGTGCAGCTATCCTCACATACGCTTTTCCAAGTGAAGTATAGCTATGCACGTTTCACCGACGTTAGTAAAAACCCCGGAGGTCGCAGGTTCAAATCCTGTCCCCGCAACGGATAACTCCCGATAGCTTAGCTATCGGGAGTTTTTTTATTCCCTAAAACCCGTACTCCCGCCGACCTGTCTCCTTCTGCTGTCCTCCCGTCACCTTCCGACCGCCGGTCTGCCTTCTTTCGCCACCTTCCTGCACCTTTCCTGTCGGCGACCTGTCTTCATTTGCCGCCTACTTTTCTTCTTCTTGTGCTACCTTTCTGCCGCCTGCTGGGCGGCTTTCTTTATATCTCCGGCCTCTCCGTATCTCCTGCCTTCTGTAATCTGCGGAGGGGGTCTTCTGAACCTTGTCGGGGCGGTGCTTCGGGGAGACTGATGGGGGGGGGCAGCCTGCTGCCCCTTCCGGGGTGCTTGAGGTGGATCTTTCGGCCTCTCGAAACCCCTCTTGAAACCTCCTCACGGAATTTCATAGAACCGTCGTGAAAGTACCCTGGACTGGTTTCGGAACGTCTCCCGATGCGTCTTTCGAGGTATTCCTCAGTCCGTCTATCGGGGCTTCAAGCGGGTGTGCCCATGGGGGTGGTGGAGTCACTTCCGAGCGGTTGCTGGAGGGTGGTTACGCCTTCTTGAGACGCTGCTTTTGAGCTCCTTGAAAGGGGATCTGAAAGGGGTCCTGAAGGGGGCTCTGGGGCGGGTCTCAAGAGCGTGATGAGGGGTCCGATAGGATGCCTGGGTGGGAGAGTGGCGAGGGGGCTGTTTTTGCCTCAAAGTGCATTCTCAAAGTGGAATATGCGAAAGGTGCCTATATTCCGGGCTTGGAAATCACCCGTTTTGCCCCGGAATTCCGCGGTTTTTGGCAAAAATTGGGCTTCGAGTGCAACAATTCACTCTGAAAGTGATTGTAATCACATACGAAACATTCAAGTTAATTGTAGAGTTTTTTGAAACTCTTTCAAAAAACGCTCAAAAACCCCGGAAAATCAAGGAAAAATAGCCCATTCAACCTCTACTTGAGGGTGATTCAAGTTAAACTAGAAGCTTAGAAAAAGCTCTTGTTAAGATTGAATCTTGTTCGATACCCAAAAATAGCCCCAAAAAACCGCTGGAAAAGGCTTTTTGACCTGGTAGCTTTGAGTACGTGGTCACCGCGGTCCGCCGCGTAGCTCTCCGAAATGAATACTGCACCCCTCCATCACACGAGGAAACCCCCGCAACACACACGGGACGGTTACTGGACTTGCTCCATGCGGCATCACATTCGCAGGCCGACCGCCTATAGGCTTCTCACCTATAGACCACCTATCACTCAACCACTCTCGGGCGTTCGCGCCCCAGAAACACCAACAACGAGGACAACCCCATGGCACTTCGCCCCCGCACTGTTAAGGCTGGCTCTCTCGCAGCTATTGCCGTACCCTCCGTGCTCGGTAGCACCCTGGTCGCACCCGCTTCTGCTTTCGCACCTGTCGTTCAGGACATCCCCGGCGCAGCTACCGCATCCCAGGCTCCGAAGTCTCTGTTCACTTCCACCGTGCAGCCGACCCTCTCTCAGGTTGCTGTGCAGATCCGCCAGCAGGCAGAACAGGCAAAGCAGACTCAGCAGGCTCCCGCAACGACCGCGGTTCAGCCCATCCAGAAGACCTACACTGCCCAGGCAACTCAGCAGACAACCCCCTCGGCTACCTTCCAGTCCGCACAGGCGGCTCAGCCTTCCGCTCAGCCCACCCTGGCACAGGTTGCACAGACCCCCGCAGCTACCCAGGCTCCCGCAGCTACCCAGAGCGCTGCAACCCCTGCCGCGCAGCCCGCGCAGACCGCTCAGGCGGCACAGTCCACCGTTGCCGGCAGCACCGTTCCCGCAACCCGCACCAACCAGACTTTCCTGTCCTACACCTCCCCGGCGGGTACCACCTCGCAGTACCACGTCTACGCTGAGGGCGTGGACTTCTCCAAGCCCGTTGGTGTGGTCTTCTACTTCGACGGCGACTACTGGCGTAACGACCAGTCCAAGGTCTACGACCCCTCCGGCGAGCTGGCAGAGATGGCTGCATCCGCTGCGGCACAGAACATGCTGTTTGTGCCCGTCATCTCCCCGGACACCAACCGTTACGATGCTGGCGTGACCTGGTGGGAAGACATGGATCGTAACGGCGAGTTCTTCCGCTCCTTCGCTTCCTCCTTCATTGCGGCTAACGGCGTGGACTCCTCCAACGTGTGGACCATGGGCTACTCCGGTGGCGCTGAGTTCATCACCTACGAGCTGAACACCAAGCCCCAGACCTGGCGTAACGGCGGCGGCTCCATCATGATCGCGGGCGGTGGCCTGGACGAGGGCACCCCCTCGGCTGCGCTGAAGTCCCAGCCCATGTTCTGGTACGCAAACTCGAACGATGGCACCGGCGAGACCTACCCGCAGACCTGGAGCGCACGAGGCGCCGTTGAGGGCGGCTACAACGCCTACCGCAACGCCGGCTACACCAACGCTTCCGCAACCGTGCTGAACGGCTCTGGCCACTTCGACTACAACTTCTCGCAGATTCTGAGCAACTCGCTGACTAAGGGCAAGGCAACCGCCGCTCCCAAGGCTGAACAGAAGACCGAACAGAAGTCTGAGCAGAAGCAGACCTCCGGCCCTCGCGCCCGCACCATGAGCTCCGCAACCTACCAGAGCTACACCTCCCCGGCGGGCACCACCTCCCAGTACCACGTGTACGCGAACAACCTGGACTACTCCAAGCCCGTTGGTGTTGTCTTCTACTTCGACGGCGACTACTGGCAGCGCAACGAGTCCAAGGTCTACACCCCCGATGAGGGCATGCTCGCGGCAATGGGCAAGATTGCTAACGCCCGTAACATGGTCTTCGTGCCGGTCATCTCCCCGGACACCAACGCGTCTGGCGACGGCATCACCTGGTGGGAAGACATGGACGCTAACGGCGAGTTCTTCCGCTCCTTCGCGAAGTCCTTCATCAGCCAGAACAACCTGGACGCTTCCCAGGTGTGGACCATGGGCTACTCCGGTGGCGCTGAGTTCATCACCTACGAGCTGACCGACCACAACACCTCCTGGCGTAACGGCGGCGGCTCCATCATGGTCGCAGGCGGCGACTCGGACGGCTCCGTGGACGCTGACGCAACCACCAAGGCATCCCCGATGTACTGGTGGGTTGGCGCGAAGGATACCTCCGGTAACACCAACCCCGTCACCTGGAGCGCACGAGGCGCAGTCGAGTCCGGCTACAACGCATACCTGGGTGCAGGCTTCTCTGACGCTCGCGTGAAGCTGATTGACGGCTTCAGCCACCACGACTACGACCTGCCGCACATCCTGGCGTCCTCCCTGGACTTCGCGGGCAAGACCCCCGCTCTGGGCTACAGCGACCTGTCCGACTCGAACCCGAACTACAACGAGATCAGCTGGAACTCTGATCACCGCATCATGCTCGGCTTCGCGGACGGCACCTTCCGCCCGAACGCATCGGTCAACCGTGCGCAGCTGGCAACCTACCTGTACCGCGTGGCTGGTCGCCCCGCAGTGAACGCACCGGCTGTTTCGCCGTTCAACGACGTTCCGGTCAACCACCCCGCGTACAAGGAAATCTTCTGGCTGAGCCAGCAGGGCATCACCGGTAGCGACTTCCGCCCCCTGGAAGCCGTCACCGAGTCCACTATGGCTGAGTTCATGTACCGTGCGGCTGGCTCCCCGGCACAGGCTCAGGGCGGCTACGCGTCCCAGGCTCTGGCTTGGGCAGCCTCCAATGGTATCGGTACCGGCTCGACCTCCTCGGCAGCCATCACCCGCGCCGCTATGGCAGGCTACCTGTACATTTACGCGAACTAGGCTCGCACCCCTTAACGCATAAAGAACCGCCCCGCTCCTGAAATTCAGGAACGGGGCGGTTCTTTTATGTGCTACATCCACCAGGTCAGCTAGAACAGCTTATCTGGGGAAGCTCCCTGTTGGGGAGCTCTTCACCGGGCCTTTTAGAGGGTCTGGGTGGGAGCTTCCACAGCCAGGGGAGCCGGAGCTGCCGGAGCGTTCTTTGCCTTCAGAGCGGCGAGGCGAGCGTCCAGCTCGGTGTCGCGCTCCATCTGGTCCAGGGTGTTGAACTGAGCGTCCAGGGAGGAAGCTGCCAGCTCCTGCTGACCGATGACGCGTGCCTCTTCGCGGCGAACCTTCTCTTCGAAGCGGCTCATCTCGCTGGTCGGGTCCAGAACGTCGAACGCCTTCAGAGCGTCGTTCACCTGGGTCTGAGCTGCTGCAGTCTTCTGACGTGCGGTCAGCTCATCGCGCTTGTACTTGACCTCTTCAAGCTTGGAGCGCATCTTCTCCAGGCCGTCCTTGAGCTGGTTGACAACCTGAGTCTGAGAAGCCAGCTGAGGCTCAACAGCCTGTGCAGCCTTCTCAGCCAGCAGCTGCTTGTTCAGCGCAATCTTGGCGAGGTTGTCGAACTTGTCAGCGTTGGCAACGTCGCCAGCTGCGCGGAACTCATCAGCCTTGTTAGAAGCTGCCAGAGCCTTGGTGCCCCACTCCTGAGCGGTCTTGACGTCCTCAGCGTGGTCCTTTTCGAGCAGTCGCAGGTTGCCGATGGTCTGTGCTACTGCAGCCTCCGCCTCGCGGATGTTGTTGGTGTAGTCACGGACCATCTGGTCCAGCATCTTCTCCGGGTCCTCAGCTGCATCAATCAGAGCGTTGATGTTTGCCTTAGCGAGCTGTGCAATACGGCCGAAGATGGTCTGCTTAGCCATAATCTCCTACTTTCTGTTCAACGGGCTGCGGGGGAGCACTACGCTCCTCGTGAGCCGTGCCCGTATAACTAATTATGTGGCAGATTTCTGGGTGCATGCTGTGAAAATGATGCACGCCTGATTTCTGCAACCTAAACTTTTGGTAAATTACCTCGGGTACTTTCCGACTGGGGAAGAAACCGGTGAGGTGAGCTACGCACCCTGCCGGTCAGCCTGTAGAAACGCCTACAGAAACCAGCCGACAGGAACGTTAGTGGAGGGGGTTAGAAGCTACCGCCGTCACCGCCGCCGCTACCCCAATCGCCGCCTCCGCTGAAGCCGCCGCCCCAGCTGCCGCCGCTACTACCGCCACTGCTGTGGCCACCGCTGCTACCCCAGCTACTCGTGCCGGAGTTAATGGCGGTCATCAGAGCGCCCAGCAGCAGGCCCTTCGCCAGGTCGCCACCGAAGCCGCTACCGCCTCGGTCGTTCTGGTTGTTGTAGTAGTTGCCGACCTCGCTCTGAGCGCGGTTCTGTGCGTCGGTCGCCTTCTGGATCGCCATGTTGGCTTCCTTCATAGCGTTCAGCGGATCCGAAGAAGCCAGGCGCTGAGCCTGACCCAGGTGACGCTCCGCCTCAGAGACAGCGGTCAGAGTCATCGGGCCGACCGCAGCGCGGCGGTTGTTGATGTAGCTACGCGCACCGTTCACCGCAGCGTAGGCAGAACGCATCGTACGATCCAGATTCTGCGAAGCCGCACGAGAACGCTCGCGGGTAGCACGCATATTCGTCATTGCCTTATCCAGCTCGGCAGAGAGCTGACGCAGCTGGTTCGCCAGAGTCAGCGGGTCATTCGGGCGAGCCGAAGCGCTCTGGTTGACCTGGTTGAGCACCGCCTCCATACCGGCGGCGACCGCACCCAAATCATCGCGACGCTGAGACGCCGCGAGGCTCTTAGCCTCAGCCACGTCACGCTGAATGCTCAGCAGGTCGGTGCTCAGGCCCAGCTGAGCCTGCTCCAGCTCCTGCGCGCGAGTATTCACAGCCGCACCCAGAGCCTGAATCTGCGAGGCAGCTTCCTCTGCGGTGCGTAGGTGAGCAACCGCCTCCGAACGGGCGGTAGCAACGGTCGCCTGAGCCTTCTCAAGCTCCGCAGCGCACAGCACCATGTTCGAATCCAGCAGGGTGGGAGTCTTCGAAATGGGCTCCAGAGCGCTGGGCAGGTAACGCTCCTTCAACGCACGGTACTGGGCGGCAATCTCCTCCACCGAGGCACGCAGCTGCGGCAGGCGCTGAGCCAGAGCCTCAATAGCCTGAGGCGCCTCCTGCTCCAGGTTGCGCAACTGAGCCAGCTTAGCGTCCTGCTCCTGAGCAATGCGGGTGACTTCCTGAGAATTATCGATAATCTCAGTCAGCCACGCACGCTGTTCAGCTTCGGTATCGGGGATGCTGTCGGTCAGAAGCTGCTGACGCTGGAAGGACTTACGCATCAGATCCTCAGCACGCGCAATCTCCTGGGCGAACTCAGCAACCTGCTGATCGCTGTACTGTGCGCGCGCAAAATCCAGTTCCTGCTTCGCGTGGCTCATCGTCGTATCAGCCTGCAGCAGGGCGCTACCGGCGCGGGTGCGCAGCTCCTCCAGCGGAACCTCCGGAATGGGGGAGTAGTTACGAGGCGCACCGTAGGAACGCTGAGGCTGCTGCTGAGCGTTCTTCTTCTTGCGGCGGCGGTACATCGCGTAACCGCCAGCACCCACGGTCGCCGCCGCACCCACACCGAGCACACCGGTTACCACGCCAGAAGAGCTACCGCCCTTCTGAGCCTCGATACCCTCAACTGCGGCAAGAGCCGCACCCGAATAGTCGCTATTCTGCAGCTTCGGCTTAATGTAGTTCTGGTACACCTTCGTCTGCTGATCACTCGACAGGGTCTTCGTGCTACCCGCCAAGAAATACGCCTGGCGAGACTCGGTAGCAATCACCAGCACCACATCGGCAGAACCCCAATTGTTCTTCGTAGCAAGCGCCTTCGTCCAGCTCGAAGAAGTAGACGGGTTCTCAAACTTATCGATGACCACAACGTGCAAATCCACGTTGTGCTTCTTCGACAGAGCAGAAATCTTAGACTTCAGGGTAGCGGTATCACCCAAAGAGTTCGTGGAATCGTACACGGTGGTGCCCGTAATCTGCATCGGGTCAGCCGCCTGCGCCGAGGTGCTCAAAAATGCAGAACCAACCGGCAGAACTACCGGGGCACAAGAAAGACCTGCCGCCAGCACTGTGGCACCCAAGATAGTGCGCAGGCGAGGGCGTGCGGGACGAATCTGACGCGCAAAGGCGTGCTCGGTCATGGTCTTTCCTCCGTTGTCGTGAAGTATGAACGGACCTGCACTTCACGGCGTGCTTGTTCAACGCACACCTTAGTGCTGGTCACATTATTAGTGTAGCGGTGGCGCAGGGGCCCAACAGCACAGATACGAGAATATTGCGCCGCTGTTTGCCGACCGTTTACCGTCTTCCCAGGCTTTATACAGGAAAGCCGGTATATAGGAAAGCCAGGGTCTAGCCTCACGCCAGACCCCGGCTCACCGGCTATTCAGCTAGTTAGCGCCGACGCGCAATCTTCAGATTGCTCATCAGGTGACCTACTACCTCCGCGGAATCAACATCGTGGATGCTCTGTGCCATGCCGTTCACCACCTGAACCCGCGAAGACGAGGCGAACATCCAGCCTAAGAACTGCACAGTATTCAGCAACCTAGAACTGCGATCTGCCTGCTTTCGCATCTGTGACCACAAAAAGGGTGTAGTCGGCACTCCACGGCCCTTATACACCTGGGAATTAGAATGGGCATCCAGAAGCTCAGCGAGCGCCTCAATATTTTCGGTCAGCTCCTTCAAATCCTCATCCCCGGCAGAAGGGCCGACGTAATACCGATCAACCAGGCTCAAAGGCATGTAACCGCTACAGCTACTCACCCACGCCAGCTTCAACCGTAGATTCTGCAGACGAAGCACCTGCCGTAGAAGCCGCGAATGGGTGCGCAGCACTGACAACGGCATGGAAGATAACCTTTTCTCCTCCGAAAGCAGACCCTCGAAGGAACCTTCCCCGGAAAACGCCTTATACGGATCCGAGACGCCCACCAGAAGCACCGGTCCCTCGTAGTGCACGAACGCTAGAACCTCGGGAACACTCGAGAGGGAACGGATGCGCTCGCCAATGGTTGGAAGATCCTCCCCATCCGGGGCGTACTGTTCGCGGCTGAACATCAACGTCTGGATAGGCTGCTCGGCAAGGTCGGGCGAGTCATGAGCAAGCGCTCGCAAATCGGTCACAATCTCCGCCAGAACGCCGTCCTGCTCAACCTGCAGAAGCTCCTCCAGAAGCTCAATGACAGAGCGCGCCTGCAAGCTCAAAACAGCGGCGCAGAACTCCGCATCCTGAAGCTCAAGACGCACCTTCTCCAGGCGCTCTTCCAGCGTGGACTGCACGCCCTTGAGCTCAAACTCGCTCAGCTGTTCCGGACGGAACATACGGTGCGTACCATCCTCGCCGGGACGGTAGAAAAGCTCGCTAAACTCCAACGTAGACTGCACACCCTTCAACGCCCGCTCTCGCAACTCGGGCAGAACGTCAAAGGCGACTTCGGTCATCTCATTCCAGACCTTGGCCTCGTCGATCTTCGAATCCTTACGAACAGTCTTCTTCCAAGTCTCGGCAAGCTGCATAGCGCGCTCAAATTCGCTCAGTTCCACAAAAGCCGCCAGCTTCTGGGCACTCTCACGCAGATAACGCACCGCGTAGAGACGGTCGCTCAAAGAATCCGGGAGGCTATCCTCCAGTAGACGCCAACGGAAGGTACGCTCAAAGCACTCCTCGGTCAGGCTAATGACGGCGGCGCTCAAAGAGAGCGCGTGATCACGGGCAAAAGCGAAAGAGCCCGGGGTATCCGCCAGACGAGGCAGGGACGTATAAAACTCCAGCGCCCCGCTCAGCTTCAGCCGAGATACCCGGATGGTTTCTTCCAGCTCAGCGGCAAGTACCGTGCGGTCAGCCTGGGCAGTCTCCTTGAAACTGTGTAGCGGAGAAACCTGTGCACGCTCGAGCGTCTGCAGGTTCATGACCGCACGCATGAGATAGTTCTCAAGAATATCGACCTGCTGCAGGCGAGGACGTTGATTCAGCGGAACATGATTCTCCTGCGTACCGACCAGCAGATGCCGCGGCACACCGCTAATCGACGGCAACGCAAAGACTTCATCCTCAGATTTACTGACAGAAAGCACCATGGGGTAGCGGCTGCGCTGCGCGTTCTCTAGAGGGGGAATGAGCTTGAAATTGGTGCTCAAAGAGAACGGATCGGAGGGCGCCGGGTTACTCTGTGCCGGGTTACTCTGTGCCGGATTACTCTTGGGAGTCTGCTGGGCGGCTTCCTGTTGCGGGCGCTCGTCAGGATGCGCCGGGGTGTTCTGGGGCATGCTCTGCTGCTCCCGGTTTTCTGCTGATGGGCTTTCTGCTGAATGGTTCTGCGCTGTAGAAGAACTAGACTCGCCACCTACCTGCATCGGCTCCAACGGCGAAGGTGCAGCCACCGGCTGAGGAGGCTGAGGTGAGGCAGTGTGAGGCGAGGCAGTGTGAGGCGAAGGCGCCTGAGCCTGCTGACTCTGCTGAGTACTATGACCCGGCTGAGCACTATTACCCGGCTGCGCCTGTTGAGCACCATTACCCGGCTGTGCCGGCTTCGGCTGGTAGTGCATCGGGTAGCTCACCGCGCCCTGTACTTGCTGATTGGGTGCCTGGTGAGGGGGAACCTGCTGATTCATCGCCTGGTTCTGCTGTTGCTGCTGCTGTTGCAATACCTGCCGTCTAATCTCACGCGCACGACGGCGCGACGGGCTCAACGACGCAAACAACGCCACCACCGCGCAGATCAGTACAAACAAAAGTAGCGCGTACAGGCGGGTTGCGCCGTCCAGCGAAGATGCCACCGCCGGTAGGGTCGGCAACGCGCCAAGAAGAGCGAAAACAGCAGAAATAATCCTCATGACTTCACCATAACCCAGCTAAATCCCGGGTGCTCGCAACGCCGTTGCCTTACCGCATACTAAAAGGGAAGTAGCCGGGGTACCGGGTGCTCTCCGCCAGTGCTTCCCGCATCCGCCTCACAATTAAAAGACGATGCGGCGTGCGCCCCATGTAGGGGCTCACGCCGCATCAATCATCACTCAACTCATTATCACACCCGGGCCGGTCCTCACACCGACCCTTCGGGACATACTGGGGATTCTCGCCCCTCCCGGTGCAGGGCTCTCATCTCCCGCCCCGGAAAACTATCAAACTCTATACGCTACCTACCGGCAGTCAGTGCGTGGGTAGCCATCTGCTGAGCCAGCTCGGAGGCCTTTTCCGCACGATGACGGCGGTACACCATTCCCGAGCAACACGCCACAATACCCGCACCAATACCGATGGAGCTTGCCAAGACCGCACAGAAAATCAGGGTTCCGATCATCATGGGTTTCTCCTTTGCCTTTGTCCTTTGCCTTTGTTCTCGGCTCTATGTGCCTTCAACATTACGGACTGACCCTGTGTTCAAGCTGTGTACCAAGAAGCATCATGCTGTGTAAACCGTGGAGAAAAACTGGGCGCTTTAAAAGAGAAACATGAGAGCGAGTAGCGAACAAAGCCCCAAAACAAACTAGCCGTCGGGCAAATCTCCGGGTATCTCAGACCCGCGAATCAGCTGCCGATGAAAGGGTGTGAGGAAAATTCCCAGGGAACTCCCCGATAACCAACAGCAAAAAAATATAGAACGCCATAAAACACCCTCTACAGTAGAAAGATAGCGTGCGCCCAGGGTGAGGCACACGCGCGACTCTAGGAGAACTTATGACTCAGAACAACGGATGGTCTTACGGCGGCAATGACGGCGTCACGGATGCAACCCGTCCCCTGCAGAACGTGAACGGACAGGCAAGCTACCAGCCCGCAAACCAGCAGCAGGGTCAGAACGCATACCCGCAGGCATACGCCTCTCCCGGATACACCTACCCCCAGGCGGCGGCTGCTCAGGTCGCTTCGGCACAGTCTGCACCTCAGAACACCGATAACAACAAGCGTTACGGTGCCGGTGTTGTGCTCACCGCAGCTCTGCTCGCAGCCCTCGTTGGCGGCGGCGTTGGCGCGGGCGTCGGAGGCGGCATCGCAGCATCGAACAACAGCTCCTCCAGCGCTTCCTCGCGCGGCTCCGTCAGCTCCAATATCAGCAACTCCTCCACCGTGGCAGGCGTAGCAGAAACCGCGAAGAAGGTCCTGCCCTCTACCGTGACCATCGTTGCTTCGAACGGCTCCTCCTCCGGCGGCGGTAGTGGCGTTATCCTCGACAAGGAAGGCCACATCCTCACCAACCACCACGTGGTTACCCTCGAATCTTCCAGAGAAGCATCCACCATTGAGGTGCGCCTGAGCGACGGCACCGTACGCACCGCAACCGTGGTGGGCCTGGACTCTGCCGCTGACCTGGCGGTCCTGAAGATTAACCCCTCCGGCCTGGACCTGCAGCCCATCACCTGGGGTGACTCCTCCAAGCTGGTCTCCGGCGAGGTAGTGGTTGCCCTCGGCGCGCCGTATCGTCGTAGCGAATCGGTAACCTCCGGCGTGGTCTCGAACGCAAACCGCGTGCAGCCTGCCGATGCGAAGGGCCAGAACTACATCCCCATGGTTCAGGTTGACGCTCCCATCAACCACGGTAACTCCGGTGGCCCGCTGGTGAACCTCAAGGGCGAACTGGTCGGCATTAACGCGCAGGGCCAGGCAAGCCAGGATGGCGGCACCGCCGACGGTATGGCGTTCTCCATTACCTCCAACTACGCCAAGCGCATCTCCTCCGAGATCATCGCCAAGGGTAAGGCAACCCACGGCTACCTGGGCGCGAGCGTGAAGAACAGCCCCGCGGACACCGGCTCGGGCTCGTCCAAGCTCATCCCCGGTGGCGTTGAAATTGCCTCGGTAGAATCTAACAGCCCCGCCGCGAAAGCAGGCCTGCGATCCGGCGACGTCGTGATTGAAGCCGACGGTCACGCCGTGACCAAGAGCGACGAGCTTAACGGTACCGTGCGTGCCGCGGCAGCAGGCTCTGATCTGAAGCTGAAGATTAAGCGCGGCTCCTCCACCCATGACATCACCGTGACCCTGGGCGACGCCGACAGCCAGAAGTAAAACGCACTCTGCCTCTGAACAGGTAGAAACGCGGTTGGGAAACACCCGCTCAGCCGGCTCTACCGTTCAGTAACTCTAACTTCAAAAGAGTGCCACATGGTGTAACGAAAGAAAGCTCCCACCCCATACGCGGGGTGGGAGCTTCTTTCGTTAGTACAGCAAACTGTATTGGTGTTGCAGATAGGGGCAGGTTAGAGGCCCTCGAGAACCTCGCCCACGCGCTTCTGCAAAGCCGGGATAACCTCCTGCTCGAACCACGGGTTCTTCGCCTGCCACCTAAAATTCAGCGGCGAAGGATGCACCAGCGGCAGAAACTTAGGAAGATAAGACTCCCACGCACGAACCGTCTCCGTCAGGTTCTTCTGCGCCTTTGGGGCGTGCACACCATCCAGGTAGTGCTTCTGAGAGTAAGCCCCCACCAGCAGAATCAGCTGAACGTTCGGCATGAGATCCAGAAGCTGCGGATGCCACTTCGGCGCGAAATCCTTACGCGGCGGGTTATCGCCGTGCGCGCCCTTACCGGGGTAATAGAAATCCATTGGTAGCAGCGAAATCAGGTCGGGGTCATAGAACTGCTCATCCGACACGCCCATCCACTCGCGCAACTTCACGCCGCTCGGGTCATTCCACGGGATACGGCTCTCCTGCGCGGTGCGTCCAGGCGCCTGACCAATCACCACAATACGAGCATGAGGGGAGGCTGAAAAGACCGGCGCCCAGCCCTGTTCCGTAAACTCCCTATTCTGCGGATCCAAACGAATCTGCTCAGCCAGGGGAGGGGCTGTCTCCAGAATCTGCTGAACCAGATGCTCCGGCAGATTATGGTGTGTTGCAGCCATGCTAGATGGCGCCTCCCTCAAAACCGTTCTGGCGCCACGCCTCAAAAATCGCAATGGACGCAGAATTAGCCAGGTTCAGCGAACGGCGGCCCGGCTTCATCGGAATCTTCACCCGCTCGCTCACGTGCGGGTCCTGCTGAACCTCAGCGGGCAGACCCACCGACTCCGGACCGAACATGAACACGTCACCGGGACGATACTCAATATCCGCATACGAAGTCGAAGCAGTCGTCGTGAACGCAAAAACACGCTCCGGGGCGAGTGCCTCCCACGCATCCTCAAGGGTCTCATGCACCGTCACCACCGCCAGGTCGTGATAGTCCAGACCCGCGCGGCGCAGATGCGCATCATCAAAGTTAAAGCCCAGCGGCTTCACCAGGTGCAGCTCAGCGCCAGTAATCGCCGCCAAACGGATAGCATTGCCGGTATTGCCCGGAATCTCAGGGGTATAGAAAAGAATCTTGAACACGTTCCTAAGTGTACCGCGCAGCCCCCGACCAGCCCGGAACAGCCCCCGACCAGCATTGAGCATCCCGGGGCAGCAGCGCTCGCCGACCCAGCCGCAGATGAACACACCTAGAAGAGTGCGGATAGAGCGCGATAAAATAAGTGAGGCGAAAAACTGCCGACAACCCAGCAGGAGGAACCATGAGCGCAGAAACCAACCGTCAGAACGGCCGCGTCTACCTCGACCATGCCGCCACCACCGACGTACTGCCCGCCGCCATCGACGCTATGGTCGAACAGATGCGCAACGGTGGCAACCCCTCCTCCCTGCACGCCGTAGGCCGCGACGCCCGCGCCACCGTCGAATACGCCCGCGAACGCATCGCCCGCGCCGTCGGAGCCGACCCCGCCGAAGTTATTTTCACCTCCGGCGGCACCGAGGCGGACAACCTCGCGGTCAAGGGCATCTACTGGAAGCGCCGCGAAGAAGACCCGCAGCGCACCCGAATTCTCGTCTCCTCCATCGAGCACCACGCCGTGGAAGAAACCTGCGAATGGCTCGAAAAGGCAGAGGGCGCGCAGCTCGAATGGATCCCCGTAGACGAGCACGGTAGCGTCAACCCGCAAACCGTCCGCGAACTCATCGAAAAGAACCCCGAAGACGTCGCGCTCGTGACCGTCATGTGGGCGAACAATGAGGTCGGTACCGTACAGCCCATCCCCGAGATCGCCGCTATCGCCGCCGAATACGGTATTCCCGTGCACTCGGACGCGGTGCAGGCATTCGGCGCAATCCCCATTGACTTCCACGCCAGCGGGGTAGCGACCCTCGCAATCTCCGGCCACAAAATCGGTGGTCCCATGGGCATCGGCGCGCTGGTTGCAACCCGTGCCGTGCAGATGACCCCCGTCCTACACGGAGGCGGCCAGGAACGCTCCGTACGATCCGGCACCATCGACGCGCCCGCCATCGCAGGTTTCGCAGAGGCCGCCGTGCACTCGGTTCAGCACCTTGACAAAGAATCCGCCCGCATCGCCGCGCTACGCAACGAACTCGTTGCGGCAATTAGCGCGCTCATCCCGCAGGCGCACCTGAGCGGCGAAAACCCGCTCACCGAAGAGTACCCCGGCCAGAAGCGACTGCCCGGCAACGCCCACTTCACCTTCGAAAACGCAGAAGGCGACACCCTGCTCTTCCTGCTGGACATGCAAGGCATCAGTAGCTCCACCGGCTCCGCCTGCAACGCCGGGGTGACCCGCCCCTCCCACGTGCTCATGGCAATGGGAATGGACGAAGACACCGCCCGCAGCGCCCAGCGATTCACCCTCGGCCACTCCACCACCGGAGCCGATATTGCGCGCCTCATCGCGGCACTACCCGCCGCCTACGAACAGGCAGCAAAGGCGGGACTGTCCTCGCAGCTGCCGGACGCCTCCCGCTGGTACTAAAAGACAGAAAAAGGTACCGAACCGCCCTCAGCTTGCAATATCAGCGTTCGCTGAGGGCGGGCTGAGGGTGCACTGCCCAATATCCCGCCGAGCCCCTGCGTACAATGGGTAGCTACAGTAACGAAAAGTCCGCCCACACAAATAAGGCGTACCTTTCTAAAGGCTCAACACAACAGAAGGATAGGCAGTGAAAATTCTTGCAGCTATGAGTGGCGGCGTTGACTCCGCAGTCGCCGCAGCCCGCGCCGTAGAAGCAGGACACGAAGTAGTCGGCGTTCACCTCGCCCTATCCCGCATGCCCGGCACCCTGCGCACCGGCTCCCGCGGCTGCTGCACCCTCGAAGACTCCATGGACGCCCGCCGCGTCTGCTCCCAGCTGGGCATCCCCTTCTTCGTCTGGGACTTCTCCGAACGCTTCAAGGAAGACGTCGTCGACGACTTCATCTCCGAATACGAAGCCGGACGAACCCCCAACCCCTGCATGCGCTGCAACGAAAAGATCAAGTTCGCCGCGCTCCTCGAACGCGCCCTCGCACTCGGCTTCGACGCCGTGGTGACCGGCCACTACGCCCGCGTCATCACCACCGAAGACGGCAACCGCGAACTGCACCGCGCCGCCGACTGGGCCAAGGACCAGTCCTACGTGCTCGGTGTGCTCACCCACGAACAGCTCAAGCACGCCTGGTTCCCCCTGGCGGACACCCCCTCCAAGGCACAGGTACGCGCGGAGGCGGCAGAGCGCGGCTTCTCCGTGGCGAAGAAGCCGGACTCCTACGACATCTGCTTCATCCCCGAAGGCGATACCCGCGCCTGGCTGGGCGACCACATCAGGATGCGCCCCGGCCTCATCAAGGACACCCACGGCGAGGTGCTCGGCGAGCACCCCGGCGCGCAGGCATACACCGTAGGCCAGCGCAAGGGCCTGGCACTGGGCCGCCCCGCCGCCGACGGCAAGCCCCGCTTCGTGCTGGAGGTGCGCCCCAAGGAAAACGAAGTTATCGTCGGCTCCCGCGAGCTGCTTGCCGTGCACGAAATCCGCGGTATCCGCGCCACCTGGGCGGGCGTACCCGTAGAACAGGCGGCACGCTTCCTGGAAGAGCCCGCACAGCTGGGCGCTCGTAGCGAAGAGTTCGAGGTGACCGCACAGGTGCGCGCGCACGCTGACCCGGTCCGCGCCAAGGCGTACATGACCTGGGCACCCGACCCCGAAGCTGAAGAAGAAGGCACGCTGCGCCTGGAAACCGTAGTGCGCCTACTGGACCCGCTCTCCGGCGTGGCACCGGGACAGACCATGGTGCTCTACCAAGGCACTCGCGTACTGGGCCAGTCCACCATCGCCCGCGCCTACTCGCTGGACCGCGAAGACATTCAAGAAACCCTGTCTGCTGGCGCCTCCACCAGCGCCGACTAGCCGCACAGAATAGCCGCGTACCCCGCTATTCGCAGCTGTTGCCGCAACAGCCTGCTCGAGCGCAACGCACAGAAGACCACAACCGGACTGAGGAGAGACCGATGACTGCCGAACACACTTCCTGCGAATTTGACCCCCACGCCACCTCCATGGGCGATGAAGTCGCGCCGGAGGTTTACGAGGAGCTCTTCGCCATGCGCCGCTCCATCGACAACTTCGATGCAGCGTTGGTGCACATCCTCGCGGAGCGTTTTCAGGCAACCAAGCGCGTGGGCGTCCTGAAGGCTGAGCACAACCTGCCCGCCGGCGACCCCGGCCGTGAAGAGGCACAGATTGCTCGCCTGCGTGCCATGGCGAAGGAATCCAGCCTGGACCCGGAATTCGCGGAGAAGTTCCTGAACTTCATCATCTCTGAGGTGATTCGCCACCACGTGCGCATCGCGAACGAGCACGCTGACCAGGACGAAGAGACTGAAAAGTCTGAAAGCTAAGACTTTCTAAGATTTCACCCTCTTCGAGATCTCAGCCTCTCCGAAAAGCCCCGCTCTCATCCCTGCTGAGCATCCATCGTGCTGAGCGTCCAGCGGCAGAGCATCGACCCGCCCGCACTTTTCCCTAACCTGTCTTAACCTCACTCGTTTATGCCCCCTCAATCTTCCTCCCGCCAGAATGCCCGCACCGAGCCGGTGCCGGAGCGCCTGCTACTGCCCGGTGAGTACCGTGCCCCCGAAGGCGACGAACTGACCGAGCAGGACCTTGCTACGCTCGCTACTGAGCGTCCGCTGGTGCGCGCTAGCGGTCGGGGTGATTTTCCCGGCGATGATCTGGCTGAGGCGATGTCCCGTGTAGAAGGTGAGCTGGGTTCCCCGCACTTGCCGTTCCTGCCGCATCTGCCGGCGTTGGGCTGGCGGGCTACCCCGCTGGCACGCACCCTGGCGGTGTGCGAGGGACTTGCCTTTGACGGTGTCTCGTTTGGCTGGCGCATGGTGCATAGCGGCGGCAGGGGAGCGCGCGAGTCTGCCTTGGCGAAGGACCGTCTGCTCTCCGATATCAACCTTCTAGCTGACCGTGTGGGCGCGCAGAAGAAGAGGTTCACCTCCGGTGTTGAGGGCTCCGCTGCGGTGTATAAGATTCAGCTGGTTGGTCCGCTGACCCTCGCAGCCAGCATCTACCTACCCGGTGGCGAGCGTGCCATCAGTGATGCAGGGGCGAGCCGTGACCTGCTGGAATCGTTCTTGGAAGGACTGGAGCGTTGGGTGGAGTCTCTGCGTGAGGCTCTGCAGTCTCCCCAAGCGCTGATTGCGGTGCAACTGGACGAGTCGGAGTTTCAGCGTCTGATGGAGGGCTCTATCCCTACGGTGAGTGGCTTCCGTTCGTTGCCTTCGCTGCAACCTCACTACTATCAGCAGGTGTACCGTCGGGTGGCGGAGCGTTTTGTCGAACTCAATCTGCAGCTCATTCTGGATGTGGACGGCACCGCGCTCAAACCGGTGCAGGAGCTGAAGCTTCTGACCCAGCCCCGTCCTGCCCTTGACGCTTTGGCGCTGTTGAAAGCTATGCAGGTCGAGGGTGCCGCTCCCTGTGCTTTGCTGTTGCATCCTGACCGTGCCCGGTTGAAGGGACCGGGCATGCTGCAGGTTCCGCCGCTGAGCGACCCTCGTTCCTGGGAACCTGTGGCGCAGCTTTTGGAGGCGCAGGCTCAGTTGTGGTTGCCGGTGGTGACTTCTGTGCGGGTTCCTGATCAGGTGCGTCGACTGTATGGTCTGTGGCGTGAGGTTGGTCTTGAACCGACGCAGTTGAATGCGCTGGGTTTGATGGCTGATGAGCGCCCGCAAACGGGTTCGGTGCCTTCTGTATCCACCCCGGGTGCGGTGAGCGTGCTGGACGCGACGGCTTCGTTGGCGCGCGTGACAGAGTGTGCCCGTGCATTGGCTGAGTGCGCGGTATGATTAGAGAATCAGCTTTTTTATGTAAGTATTTACGACATTTCTTTAGGGAGGTACTGTGAGCGCAAGCGACGCACACACCATTTTGGTGGTTGATGACGATGATGCTCTGGCGGAAATGATTGGCCTCGTGCTCGCGCAAGAGGGCTTTAACGCTGTTTTTTGCGAAAATGGCGGCCGCGCTTTTGAAACTTTTATGCGCTCCACTCCCGATTTGGTGCTTTTGGATTTGATGCTTCCTGGCATGAACGGTATTGAAGTGTGCCAGCAAATTCGCCGTTCTTCTAATGTGCCGATTATTATGTTGACCGCTAAAAGCGACACTGAAGATGTTGTTAAGGGTCTTGAAGCTGGCGCTGATGATTACATTGCTAAGCCTTTTAAACACGCTGAATTGTTGGCGCGTATCCGTACCCGTTTGCGTCCGCGTGAGAGCCGTCAGCTGGTGGTGTCCATTGGCGATATTGTCATGGATATGGACGGTCGTACCGTCAAGTACCACAGCACTGAGGTTCCGATGACTCCTCTGGAGTTTGACCTGTTGGCTGCGCTGGTTCGTCATCCGGGTCAGGCGTTGAGTCGTCAGGAACTGCTGGACATGGTCTGGGGTTACACTGATGTGAGCGATTCGCTGGTAAATGTGCACGTCCAGCGTTTGCGCGCTAAGTTTGATGAGCTGGGTGCAGATCGTTTTATCCAGACGGTTCGTGGCGTTGGCTATAAGATTCCGACCGAGCTGGTGGGATCTTCCGGTAGCTAATCGGAACCTATTCATAGGCGAAGGGATAACCTGATTGTCTGTTGCGAAGTCGAGCCATGAGCACGGCGCTTTGACGGCGGAGGCGGTAGCCTCCGCCTCTTCGCGTACCCGCACTTCCAAGCCGCGTAAGGCGAAAAAGCAGAGTAGTAGGAGCCTGATGCAGCGCGCTCAGCGTCTGTGGAAGGAATCTCTGCAGTTCCGTGCTTTGGGTACTGCGGGCATCATGATGTTCCTGAGCTTCTTGATGGTGGGTTGGTCCTTGTCGAGCCAGATTGCGACGAGTCTTTTTGAGAATCAGAAGGGTCAGGCGCTGGCGGAATCGGAGAGTGGTTTCCGTAACGTTCAGAGCGTGCTGGACTCCTCTGAGGCCCGTAGTGACAGCGAAATTCGCCGTAATGTGAGCCGTACCCTGACCGTGCTGGATGCGGGCAGCTCGGGTAAGCGCAATTGGATTCTTGTGCCTTTGGAAGGTCAAGGTAAGCAGGGTTTTATTCCTGAGCAGAGCAGTAATAATTCTTTGAATTCTTCGAGTATTCCGAATGATTTCAAACAAACTGTTCGCGATAAAGATGGTATTTTCTGGCAGACGTCTACGGTGACTACTGTCGAAAATAATCGTGAGCGTACCTATCCGGTGCTTATTGTTGGTACACATATTTCTATTGCACAGAACCCTAATTACGGTTTGTTCCTTGTGTACGATATGACGGATTCTTCCGCCACGATTGCGCATATTAACTTTGTTCTTTTTGGTGGTTTCTGCGCACTGCTTACTGTGGTGCTTTCTGTGGTGTGGATCGTGACTCGTTTTGTGGTCCGCCCGATTACGCAGACCGCTATTACGGCGGAGAAGCTGGCTGCTGGCGACCTGGATCAGCGTGTGTCTGTACACGGTGAGCATCAGGCGGCGCGTCTGGGCTATTCCTTCAACCTGATGGCTGACTCGCTGCAGGAGAAAATTGTTCAGCTGGAGCGCCTGTCGACTCTGCAGCAGCGATTCGTTTCTGATGTTTCGCACGAGTTGCGTACCCCGTTGTCGACGGTTCGTCTGGGTACGGAGCTTCTGTACGATACGCGTAACGAGATGGAGCGCACGCAGAGCCGCACCGTGGAGCTTCTGCACGATCAGGTGGATCGTTTCCAGTCGATGCTTTCTGACCTGCTGGAGATTTCTCGTTTCGATGCCGGTAGCGCAATGCTGACCATCGACACCGAAGACTTCATGCGTGTGCTGTCGAATATTCTGCAGGAGGCTCTGCCGCACCTGGAACGCACGAACACGAAGCTGAACGTGCATACGAGCCATGAGAGCATCATGGTTGATATGGACCGCGTGCGTATTGAGCGTGTGCTCCGTAACCTGCTGTACAACGCGATTGAGCACGGCGAGTCCCGCCCGATTGACGTGTACGTGGGTGCGAATGCCACGAACCTGGGTGTTGCGGTGCGTGACCACGGTATCGGTCTGTCTGAGGATGAGGCTGTTCAGGTGTTCAACCGTTTCTGGCGTGCTGATACTTCCCGTAAGCGCACCCTGGGCGGTACGGGTCTGGGTCTGTCGATTGCTGCTGAGGATGTGCGTCTGCACGGCGGCACGATTGAGGCGTGGGGCGAGAAGGGCCGCGGTGCCTGCTTCACGATGAACCTGCCGCTGATTCACGGTGCGCCTTTGGGTGAGTCGCCGGTTTTGGTGACGGGTGAGCCTGAGGTGAGTGCGCATCGTTCGGCGACCGCGAAGGATACGCTGCCCAATATTGCTCCTCGAGCGAATATTGAGGATGCCGTCTAAAGGCCGGTAGGAGAGGGCTCCGGTTCCTGCCTAAAGCATCTGTCATAGAGCGGGGGATTGGGGCCGAGGATTGGGATGGGTGTGATTGTATTTGCGCTTATCCTTGCGTATTTGCACTGTTCACCCAGTACAATCAATGCAGATATATTTTCACGGTGTTGCTATTTCGCCGTGGTTATCTTTTCACCGTGTTGCGATGACCTGCAACGGTAGTTGGTGATTGTTTGTCTTTGTTCGTAGAGGAAGGTTAAGACCTCCATGGCTCACAGGGCTATTGTTTCTCGACGCGCCGCGCTGTCGTGGGGTGCGGTGTCTTTGGCGACGCTCGTGAGCTCTTGCGCGGGTCTTCCTTCGAACGATCGAGTGACTCAGCACAGCAGCGGTCTGGACGTGAAGAGTGTGAATACTTCTCCGGCGCGTGCGCCGGGACCCCTGGCGGGTGCCACCCCCGAGGCGATTATTGAGGGCTTCGTGCGTGCTGGTGTGGATAGCATCGAGAATTATGCTGTGGCGCGCCAGTATTTGAGTTCTTCTTTTGCGCGCCGTTGGAATCCTATGGGTACGACTCGCGTGTACCGTAATACGGTGCAGCCTCGCAGTGACGATAGTGGAGCTGCCGAGGGTACCTACCATGTGCGTTTCCAGCAGACGGCGACTGTGAATAGTCAGGGTATTACGAGCACCTTCCCGGAGGCTCAGACTGAGACTCAGGACTTCACCATGGTTATGGAAGATAACCAGTGGCGTATTAGCTCCTGCCCGGATGGTCTGTGGCTGGATGGTGCCGAGTTTGAGCGCGTGTTTAGCCCGTGCCGCCTGTACTTCTACGATCGTGCGTTCCGTTATGCTGTGCCGGATATCCGTTGGTTCCCGCATACGGACCGCTATTTTGAGTTGCTGGTGCGTACGCTGATGGCTGGCCCGGCGTCCTATTTGAAGGATGTTGCGTTCTCGGCGTTGAACGAGTCGATGAGCCTTGAGACCGCTAACATGAGCGATAACCAGGATGTGCTGGTTCGTCTTTCGGGTGAGCACCTGGACGATAACCGTTTGGCGCGTGTGCGTGAGCAAATCATGCACGGTTTGGAGAACTTCTCCGGTCTGGGCAAGACTGAGGTGTTCTACAACGGAACTTTGATTCCTGAGAATACACCGAGCGGCTTTTCTGCGGTGAAGCTAAACCCGGGTGTTCCTGCCCGCACGGTTGCTATTAATTCGAACGGCCAGATGGTGGCGCGTGATGATTATATGAGCAACGCGGGTGAGCAGTTGCTTCTGCGTGGCGTGAGCCAGTTGAGCTCCCCGGCGATGGGCTACACTGCGGATGTTTACGCCTGCTTGGCGAATGATGCCGCGAGCCTGTACACGGTGTATCAGGGTACAGCCCGCCGCGTGTGGCAGAGTACCGCTCTGACTGCTCCGAGCTTTGATGCGTACGGTTGGGTGTGGGCAGCCGATGGTGAGGGTATTGTTCGTGCCTTCAAACCGGATTCTGAGGATGCAACCGAGCGTGAGCGCGGTGTTGATATTGGTCTGTCCTGGCAGCGTAATTTGAGCTTTACGAGCGTGAACGTTTCACACGATGGTGCCCGCATGGCGATTGTGGCCTCTACTGAGGGTGCGTCGGCTGTGATTATTTCCGGTATTGTGCGTGATGATGCCGGTAAGCCTCTGCGTCTGACGGAGATGGTGCGTCTGAGCTCTTCTGTGACTCCGCGTAATGCCCGTTGGGCTGGCGACCAGAGCGTCGTGGTGGTGAACGTGAAGAATGGTGAGTCTGAGGTGATTTCCCTCAGCGGTGAAGAGACGAAGCTGGACCGTTTGGATGGTGTGATGACCATTTCGACGGCGGATAATACGTCGAATATTATTGCTCACCGTTCTGACGGTTCGTGCTACCTGATGGAGGAGCGCGGCTGGATTCGCCTGGACACGACCCTGCACGAGATTAGTTACGCCGGTTAGCCTCGGGTAGGCGCGAGCGAGGAAAGGGTGCTTTCGGTGAGTTCAGTACAGCGTGGTTTGAACGATTCCGTGAATGGGTCCTGGAGCAAGTCTCTGGCCGGGCTTGCGGGCGCTCTCAAAAGCGCCGGCGGGTCTTTGGGTGAGGTGCTGATGCCGCGTACCTGCCCGTGCTGTGCGGTGCCGGTGGCGTACGGTGCCGGCTCACCGCTGTGTGAAAGCTGCCTGCCGCAGCTGCATTCGGCGTTGGCGCGTGTGGAGCGAGTGCAGGTTCTGCAACCTCTTGATGGCGCGGTGGTTCCTGAAGTGCGTGCGGCATCCCGTTATGAGGGGATCATGCCGCGTGCCCTGTTGGCGTTGAAGAATGCGGGCCGTACCGACCTGCTGCCCCTGTTGGGAGAGGGTTTGGCGCGTAGCGTGTATGAGCTTCTTCGGGCGCATCGGGTTGAGCTTCAGAGCGTACCGGGGTCTTCTATCTCTTCTGTGGGCACCTCCGCCGCACCGGTTGAGGTTCTGCTGATTCCGGCGCCGTCCTCTGCCCAGAGCGTGCGCCGCCGCGGCTATGCGCCGGCGAATCTTTTGGTGCAGGAGGCGGTGCGTCAGCTTAATAAGCGTCTGCCCGCCTCGGTGCGGGTGCGCGCTGTGGACGTTATCGGGTACGCTCCTCGCAGGCGGCGGGGGAGCGGCGCTTCCATTATTTCTGATACGATTTCCGGTGCGCAGAACGAGCAGAAGGGCCTGGGCGCTGTGGGTCGTGCCGAACGCATGCACGGTGCTTTGCGCGTCATGGAACCCGCCCTGTGCGCGGGGCGGCTCAGCGTTATTTGTGATGATGTGGTGACTACCGGTGCGACTGCCTCCGAGATGGTGCGCGTGCTGCAGGAATCAGGTTCGCGGGTGCTGGGCGTGTGCGCTGTGGCGGCGGTACCGAAAAAAGCTCAGATATAGCGTTTCCTGCAGTTAGTTGCAAGAGATACACGATTTTTAGCTGTTAAAGTTCACAGACCGACGAATAGCTATTATTTGGGCTAAATATTTGTCATATCTAGTGATATAAACCATGTTTCGTACTAGAATAAATACAAGGGAACGGCATTGGAGTCGAACCCCCGTACCGGGTCCAACCGGACGCGGTATAAGCCCCCAACCTGGAGGGAATGATCGTGGAAGTCAACATCTACGGCCGCAATATCAAGGTCACCGAACGCCTGGAAGAATACGTGAACGACAAGGTTCAGAAGTTCGCGCAGCTCGGCGATAACGTGAAGGACATCGACGTCAAGTTCAGCAAGGACGGTCACCTGGGTGGCGAGTCCATCCGCGTTGAGATTACCGTTGTTGGTACCGGCCCTGTCCTCCGTTCCGAAGCCCAGGGTCACGACAAGTTCGCGGTCTTCGATGAAACCTACGGCAAGCTCCTGGAGCGTCTGCGCCGTGCACGTGACCGCCGCAAGCTGCACAAGCGCGGTGGCAAGCACCCCGTCTCCGTGGCGGACGCTACCGGCTCGATTCCCGTGGTTACCGAAGCAATTACCGAGATTCTGCTGCCGGATGTTCCGGTTGAAGAAGCAGCATTCGACAACAGCGAGGTCACCCTCGCCGACGAAGCCGCATCTCCCATCGAGATTCGCCACAAGAGCTTCAAGGGTGAGCGTCTGACTCCCGCAGAAGCTGTTGACCGTATGGAACTGGTCGGCCACGACTTCTACCTGTACATTGACAGCGAGACCGGCGCGCCGGCTGCGGCATACCGCCGTAAGGGTTGGAGCTACGGCATCATTACTCTGGACAACGAGTAAAACTAACGTACCTGCTGACTGCTGAGGCGTAAGCCCCCTGGGGCCTATAGCACTGGGGTCTACAGCTCAGCAAGCAGGCTCAAGACCCGGGCGGTCTGGGAACACACACCGTGTTTCTCCAGGCCCCCGGGTTTTTCTTTGCCCTCCACACATCTGTTTCTTTAGACGTTCCTTCAGCCGGATGGAGCGGCTCTGCCTCAAGCGGAAGGTGAAAGATTCGAGTGTCACCAAATGTCACCTCGTGGGCGCACAGCGTAAAAAAGAGCTCGGACGGGCGAATTAGGCGGCTCTGCCATACAATATGTAGGAAGGCCTCACCGCGCGCACTTTCGCGCGCCCTTGGTGAGGGTACCGAAACAAACAAGGAGTAGAAGCTCAGTGGCATCTTTCTTGGAGAAAATCCTCCGAACCGGCGATAAGAGGGTTCTGCGACAGCTCGAAGCGTACACTAAGGCGGTGAACTCGCTCGAGGACAGCTTCGCATCGATGACCGATGAGGAACTGCGAGCAGAGACCGACAAGTTCCGCGAGCGCGTCAAGGACGGCGAATCCCTCGATATTCTGCTGCCGGAGGCCTTCGCGGTGGTTCGCGAAGCGTCCAAGCGCACCCTGGGCAAGCGCCACTACGACGTGCAGCTCATGGGTGGCGCTGCACTGCACCTGGGCAACATTGCCGAAATGAAGACCGGTGAGGGTAAGACCCTCGTCGCCACCCTGCCCGCATACCTGAACGCCCTGAGCGGCAAGGGTGTGCACATTGTGACCGTGAACGACTACCTGGCTGAGTACCAGGCGAACCTCATGGGTCGCGTGTTCCGATTCCTCGGCATGGAGTGCGGTGTGATTCTGTCCTCCATGGAGCCGGACGAGCGTCGTAAGCAGTACGCCGCAGACATCACCTACGGCACGAACAACGAGTTCGGCTTCGACTACCTGCGCGACAACATGGCGTGGACCGTGGAGGAGCAGGTTCAGCGCGGCCACAACTTCGCCATTATCGATGAGGTGGACTCCATCCTGATCGATGAGGCACGTACCCCTCTGATCATTTCCGGCCCCGCAGCCGGTGAGGCGAACCGCTGGTACGCAGAGTTCGCGCGCATTGCCGCAACCCTGCTCAAGCGCGGTGAAGACTACGAAGTAGACGAGAAGAAGCGCACCGTCGGCATCCTCGAATCCGGCATTGATAAGGTGGAAGACCACCTGGGTGTGAAGAACCTCTACGAATCCAAGAACACCCCGCTCATTGGCTTCCTGAACAACTCCATCAAGGCGAAGGAGCTGTTCACCAACAACAAGGACTACGTGGTCATTGACGGCGAGGTCCTGATTGTTGACGAGCACACCGGTCGTATTCTGCCGGGCCGCCGCTACAACGACGGCATCCACCAGGCGATTGAGGCGAAGGAAGGCGTCGAAATCAAGCCTGAGAACCAGACCATGGCGACCGTGACCCTGCAGAACTACTTCCGCATGTACGACAAGCTGTCCGGTATGACCGGTACCGCGGAAACCGAAGCGGCAGAGTTCATGAACACCTACGAGCTTGGTGTGGTGCCCATCCCCACCAACAAGGGTGTGCAGCGCATCGACAACCCCGATAAGGTGTACCGCGACGAAATCGCCAAGTTTAAGGCGGTCGTCAAGGACATTAAGGAACGCCACGAGAAGGGCCAGCCGATTCTGGTCGGTACCGCAAGCGTGGAGAACTCCGAATACCTTTCTCGCCAGCTGGCGAAGGCAGGCGTGCGCCACGAGGTGCTGAACGCAAAGAACAACGAGCGTGAGGCTGCTATTGTTGCGCAGGCGGGCCGTAAGGGTGCCGTCACCGTGGCAACCAACATGGCTGGTCGCGGTACCGACATCATGCTCGGCGGTAACCCCGAATTTGAGGCCGTCGAGAAGATGCGTGAGCTCGGCCTGGACCCGAACACCAACTCCGAAGAGTACGAGGCACGCTGGCCCGAGGTTCTGAAGGCCTGCGAAGACGCCGCTAAAGAAGAGCATGATGAAGTCACCAAGCTCGGTGGCCTGTACGTGCTCGGCACTGAGCGTCACGAGTCCCGCCGTATCGACAACCAGCTGCGCGGTCGTTCCGGCCGCCAGGGTGACCCGGGCGAGTCCCGCTTCTACCTGTCGCTGACCGACGAACTGATGCGCCTGTTCAACACCGGCATGGCGACCCGCCTCATGGCGGCAGCCCCCGAGGACTCCGCACTGGACTCCAAGATCGTTAGCCGCGCTATCGCTACCGCACAGGCAAACGTTGAGGGCCGTAACGCTGAGCAGCGTAAGAACGTGCTCAAGTATGACGACGTGCTCAACCGCCAGCGTGAAGCGATTTACAAGGACCGCGGTCGCATCCTGCACGGTGACGACCTGAAGGAACAGATTTCCGGCTTCGTGGACGAGGTGCTGACCACCATCATTGACGCCCGCGTCTCTGAAGGCCACGCCGAGGACTGGGACTTCGACGAGCTCTGGAGCGCCCTCAAGCAGGTGTACCCCATCTCCATCACCGTGGACGACCTGGCAGAGGACGCCGGCGACCGCACCAAGATCACTCGCGACCAGATCGTGAAGGAAGTTTTGGCGGACGCACACCTCATCTACGAGGAGCGTGAAAAGAGCGTCGGCGAAGAGAGCATGCGCGAAATTGAACGCCGCGTCATGCTGTCCGTCATTGGTGAGCGCTGGCCCGAGCACCTGTACGAGATGGAATACCTCAAGGAAGGTATCGGTCTGCGTGCAATGGCTCAGCGTGACCCGCTGGTCGAGTACCAGCGTGAAGGCTACGACATGTACCAGTCGATGCTCGGTGCGGTCCGTGAAGAGACCGTGACCTACCTGTTCAACCTGGACCTGTCCAAGCAGCGTACTCAGGCTTCTGCCGTGCGCCTGGCTGAGCCTTCGCGCCCGAAGTTCCTGCAGTACTCCGCCCCCGATGAGGACGGTCACGAGCAGGTTCACGTTGAGCGCACCAAGGAGAGCTAGCCTCGGTGTAAACCCGGCGTAAACCCGAAAACGCTATAGACGCAACAGAGAGGGTGCGAATCCAATACCGGATTCGCACCCTCTCTGTTTGTCTGTGTGTTTTGTAGGGGAAGCCGGGGAAGCCTTAGTCTTCGTCCAAGCGGCTCTGCGGCTGCTCGATGGAGGTAATCAGCCACATGCCGTGAATCAGCCGCATCTGCATGGTCACCACGCGAACCTTATCCGCACAACGCAATAGCGCCACCGCCTCGTAAAGCTCCTCGTGCACCTTCTGCGCTCGCACCCGCAGCAGAACCGGCGGAAGAGTCAACAGCATCTCCTTGCGCACCTGACGCGGATTTTTGGGGAAGAACGGTAGCAGACGGTGGAAACAATCTGCTGACACCCACTGCGCCAGCTGCTGACGCGAACGACGAGCCGACATGATCTCCAGGTAAGCAATCGCCACACCCGCGCAACGACCCTCCAACTGGCGAGCCAATGCATCCGCAGGACGCAGCGGGCGGCCCCTCTTCACTACCTTCGGGCGTTGCGCCGAATGCTGCTCATAACGCGGCAGCGGCAACAGCGAATAGACCGACGCGCTGTTCCGCCTCTGCACCAGAGCCATCGTGCCCTGCCCCTGCTCCGGTAGCGGAGCGACCTGCTCGGCACTCGCGGGCTGGGGCACCGACTGAGCCACCGGCTGGGAGGTGCGAGCCGCCTGACGCTTTGAATACGGGCTGGCAGGCTGGTTGTCGCGGGAGGCAGGCTGATGCGGCGGGGTCCACGGGGAACGGGGGAGAAGGTTGGAGAAGCTCATGACGGCTCCTTTCGGTGCAGGGGTATGTGAGGTGAGTCGAGCGAACGAAAGACTGTTGGGATGAGGCGGAATGGGGTGGAAGACGCGGGTGAGGTTAGTGAACGGGCTGTTCGGGGATCTGTAGAACCTGCCCCTCGTAGAGCAGCTCGGCGTTCTGACCCAGAGCGTCCTTATTCGCCTCGTAAATATCGAGAGTGTAGTCGTAAATGGTGGAGGCGTCGGTGCCTTCACCCAACTGCTCGGCGGCAATAGACCAGAGCGTATCGCCCGCCTGGACCGTGTAGGAGTAGGTGCCCGCCTCAGCGCGGGGTGGGGAGAAGAACGGGCTGCGATCCTGCAGCGAGCCTGCCGCCTCCGTGGGCTGAGGAGCCAGCGGAATATCGGGAATCTCTGCAGAGAGGGTCAGGGGAGCGGAGGCGGCTTCCGGGGTGATGCTGTCCGTGGTGGTACTGGCGGGCTCCGCATCTGAGACGGTGGCTGGGCTGACCTCTGCAGTCGCGGTACCCATTGAATCTGTGGTTATGACCGCCGAAATGGTCGTTTGCGGCATGCCCTCCGTGCCGTTTACCCCGGCGTTGCTGGGCGTAACCACCGTAGCCTGCGCGGGAGCCAAGACCGCGCCCACTCCAAGAGCCGTGCCGCCAAGCGTCAGAACGATGCGGCGCATAAAACGCGGACGGAAAAACGCCGGAACCTTCAGCACCGCGCGGTCAGCGTTGTGGCTCGAAACGCGCAAAGACCAAGCGTAGAAGAGAGCGTAGATAAAACTGATGAACCACCAGGCGGTAATGAGGGCTGCTACCGCACCAGCGCAGAGCAGCGAAGCATCTGTCAGCGGGTGTGCCGAGGGGATGCGGTGCAGGTTCACGCTCAACGCGCCCAAGACCGCCGCGGAAAGCAGAGGAGGGGCGATGAAGAGCAACGCGTCCTGGTAGCTTGCCTTAGCGCCGGGCCCGATTGCAGAGCCGGTGCCGGACGCAGAGCCGCCGCCAGCGGCTACCTCTGCACTGACAGTACGAGGCGCGGCTACGGAGTGTGAGACTGCGGAGTGTGAGGCGAAGGTGGCAGGGCGTGAAGCGAAGGCTGCGGGGGCTGATCCCGGGGTGGAAAATTGGTCCACGATGACCTCCAAATTGTATGTTTGATAGCTTTTGGTGTTGTTTCATTTATACAGGAAGACGTGCCAAAAATGAAGCAAAACGTATCAAAATGCATAAAAAACATATAATTTGGTGGAATTTGCTTCAAAAATTAAGCTCAAGAAGCATCATTCGGCCAGAAAAACGCCCCGGTTCGTATCCGCACCCGCTACTCGGGTAGGGTCATAGTATGAGCATGGAAAAGTTCCTACGAGACATTGAGGCGCGCCTCGCCTCCGAACGCGCCTGGGATATGGAACAGGACGCCCGCCAAGTCGCCCGCGTCCAGTACTCCACCATCACCCTCGACGACCGCCTCCTCGCGCAGGTCGGCGGCCCCATCCGCATCTGCGCCACCGACATGCAAACCTACGAAGGCAAACTCGAAATGGTTGGCGAAGAATGGGTCAGCATCGAAGCGCGCGGCGAGAACATCATCATCCCCCTGCGCGGAATGCTCTGGTGGGAAGGTGGCATCGCGCCTGGGCGCGCCGATATTCGCCCCGAACGCTACCGCATGAAAATTCAGCTCGCCCTCCGCTCCCTCGCCATGGCGCGCGAACCCGTCCGCCTCTCCCTCGAGGGTGGCACCGTCAGCTACGACGGCGTGATCGAGCGAGTCGGTGCCGACTTCCTTGAACTGCGCCTGCTCAACGGCGGCCAGTACCCGCGCATCTATGAACGCGACCAGTACGCGCGTGCAGCCTACAGGGCGCAGGGAACCTATGGTCAGGGTGGTTATGGGCAGGCTGGTTACGGTCAGGGTGCCTCCGGCTACTCCCGTGCACCTCGCGGCGCCGGCGTGCGCACCATTCCGCTGGCTCGCGTCAGCGCGGTGATTGCCCGCATTTCACGCTAAAAATATGCGACAAATAGCGGGTGATGCCGTCGGAAAGGGCCTTAGTGTAATGTCCTACCCGACAAGCATAAACACCCGCATCAAAGCATAAATACATACAAAAAGGTCCGCCCCTCTCATGCGAGAGGAGCGGACCTTTCTGAAACCACTCGAGCGTTACGCCCGCGAGGTGCATGTCGAATACTACTCAGCCTTAGCCTTTGCAGTGAGCTTGCCGGAAGCAATTGCCTCCAGAGTCTGCTCGTGGCGCTCGGTAATGTACTCTTCAAAACGAGAGCGTTCAATACGCCACTGGTTACGCCCACCAATCTGGATGGCGGGAAGTTCGCCGCTACGCACCAGAGCACGTACCTGCGAAAGCGAAACCTGCAGCTCCTCGGCAACGTCGCTCAGAGTGAGGAAACGAGGTGCAGTCATCGAATTGTTCCTTTCCGTGAGTGAAATCCTGGGCCCCTTAGCCACCGTTAGTGGCCTTTTACATAGAGTCCATACAGAACATCTATTGAGTACTTTCAGTATATGCCATCACCGTGAAATTTGCTCACAAAAAGCCTTATATGAGCTGAAAAGTTATCTAATCACCCCTTCAAAAGGGGCAAGACTCAAAAATATTTCATAAACACGACTCTTGTTGAGAGAGAGTACTAAATGAAATATGCTGTTAGGGTTAGTGTCAGAACCAACCAAAGCACTAACGAACACACACCACTCGCTCATCGGTCAGTTGAACAACACCCGGAATCACCGCCGGCTTCCGCACCGAAAGGCACAACCACATCATGCGCATACGACAGAACGCGACGAAGCGTTCCACCCTCACCGAGCCCCACGCCAAACGCCTCAAAAGGCCCACCGTCAAGGACTGGCGATTCATCCTCGGTGTGCTGCTCGTGCTCGTCTCCATCACCGGCGTGCAGCTCTACGTGCAGGCAAACAACAGCAAAACCGAGTACTACACCGCCAAAAGCGAGATCCGCCTCGGTGAGAAGATCACCGAAGACAAACTAGCCCGAGTCGAAGCGAACATCGACTCCGCCAAGGACAAGTACTTCACCCGCGCCGACGCCGCCCAGATGAACGGCAAAATCGCGATTCAGCGCATCCCCGCCGGCAACCTCATCAGCAAGGAATCCGTAGGCACCGAAACCTCCCCGGGCCGCCGCCTCGCAACCGTCAGCATTGACCGCACCGCAGCCTCCGCACTGAAGGCGGGCGAGCGCGTGGACGTGTGGACCTCCGGCCCGCGCAACCCCGACTCTAAGAGCGATAACCGCACCGAAAACGGCGCCCGCGCCATCGTCACCAACGCAGAAATCGTCGCCGTAACGGTCGACGAGGGCGTGCTCGGCGCCAACGGCAAGGCAACCGTGCAGCTGTGGGTCAAGGAAGAAGCCCTCGCCGCCCTCGTCAAGGAAAGCAATAGCGACTCCAAGATCAGCCTCATCCCCGGCACCTACGGGGAGGGTCAGTGAACATCCCCGTCATCCTCTACGGCGATGACGGCTCGCTCCTGAACCGCATCGAATCCCAGCGCGGCCGCGTCTCCGTGGCGCGCACCGTGCAGGACTTCAGCGAAGCCGTCGGCATGGCGCACACCGGCATCGCCCGCGTGCTGCTCTGCGTGCACGTGCCCGCAGAAATGAGCGCCTCCACTGTGGATGCGCTCGCCGCCTCCGAAGTGCTCCTGGCGGTTATCGCCCCGGACAACCTGCCCCTGCCCACGCAGGCACACCGCATCCGCCCCGAAGCTACCCTCGAAGAGATTCTGGGCTCGCTCGAACAGGCGGTGGATGCGGCGCTCGCCCGACCCGCCGTAGGCTACGGCATTCCCTCGCAGACCCCGAACCAGGTGCCCGCGCCGCCCGTTGCGCACCGCCCGGAGGCTGCCTACGGGCAGGATGCCGGGTACGGCTACGATGCAGGCTACGGCTACGACAGCGGTTACGGTTACGATAACGGCGCAACTGGCTATGGGGCGGGCGGCTACGGCTACGACCCCGCCGCGGGTACTGCTGTAAACGCCGGCGCGCCCTACGGCGCCGACTACGGAAGCTACGGAATCGACCCCGCAGCACCGGCCGCCCCGGCACCCGGTGCGCCTGAGCCGGCGGAAGCCTCCTCGACCGCCCCCAGCAATGAGGAATCCGTGCTCAGTCAGGCCGCCGCCATCGTCGATTCTTTCGCACCCGGCAGCGACTACGCCCTGCACCTGCAGAACGAAAACAACGACGGCACCCTGCCGCAGCACCCGGACATCAACCAGGATCCCGCCGCACCCTCCCGTTACCAGCCGGGCCACCGCCTCGGCAAGATCGTGACCGTCTGGGGTACCCACGGCGCGCCCGGTCGAAGCACCATTGCCTTCAACCTCGCAGCCCTCGCGGCACAGCAGGGGCAACAGGTCTGCCTCATCGACGCGGATACGTACGCGCCCAGCCTGGATGCGCTTATGGCTCTCGAGGACACCGGATCCGGCTTGGCGATTCTCTGCTCGGACGCCGACCGCGCCCAGCTCGACGAGAAAAAAGCCGGCGCCATCATGGAGCGTGTGCCCCTCAAAAACGGCACCTTCGACTTCTTGAGCGGCATCACCTCCTCCTCGCGTTGGCCGGAGGTTCGCGCCCGCGCTTTCGCGGAGGTCCTCGAATGGCTCAAGCACCGATACGACCTGGTCATTTGCGATGTTGCCGCACCCATTGAGGTGGACGAGGAGCTGACCTTTGACGGCCCGGCGCCGCGCCGTAACGCCGCGACCCTCACCGCGCTCGCCTATTCCGACCGCGTGATTGCGCTCGGTGAAGCGGACGTTATCGGGCTGCCGCGTCTGATTAACCTCGCCCGCGAGGTGCAGTCGCGCCCGGACCTGTTCGCACCCCAAACGGATGTGCAGTACTGGCTCAACCGCAGCCGCCGCGAAGCCGCCGGATTCAACCCGGAGGCGAAGATGCGCGATAACTGGGCACGCTACCTGTCGGTGCCGCTCACCGGCGTGATTCCGTACGAGCGTAAGGTCATGGACCGTCTGCGCCGCAATGGTGAAGCGCTGCTGGAGGTGGCGCCCCGCCACGCGGTCGTGCAGTCCTTCGAAGCGATGCTCGAGGGCATGTACGCGGTACGCCCCGGCGCTTAACTTCAGTTCCGGCGCGTAAATCAGTCAGCTAAAACTAGCGCTTGCTAAAGGCCCGGCTTATCGGTATTCCTCTCGGAACGAGGAGCGTCGATAGGCCGGGTTTTCTGCATCTTCACCCGGGGCCAAGGCAGGGTCGTGGTGCGAATGTCTCACTATCAAACTGAGGGGTGCATCTCATCTCTCTGCGTCATATTTGGGAATAAAAGCGTGCTTCAAGAAATGCTCTGTAAACTATTCCACGTATTGTCGTTTGAATGGGACTCACGACGACCAAACCCGTAAAATGGTTGAATCTACCCGAACTCATGGGAAGCACACAAACATATGTCTTTTGCAGAAGGAATTATGAGCGCCTGCGACTTCGGTCCTGGCGACACTGAACGCGTTCACCTCATCATGGGTGAATGGCAGGTCATCTCTGACATCGCCCAGAGTGACCTGGTTCTATGGTTCCCCACCGACTACGTTGTTGCCGACGGCAGCTCCCCGGATGCCGTATCTGGCCCCAGCGAAACCAGTACTTTCCGTGCCTTCGCGCACGTGCGCCCCTCCAACGTCCGAACTCTCTTCCACCACGACATCATTGAGCAGGAAATGGAAGACGGAATCCGCGACGAGGCATACCGCGTCTGGATTGACCAGAACATCAGCACCTACACCGACGAAGGAAGCGGTGAAGGTGTTGGTGCCCGCCCGCGCGTACACGTAACCTTCGTGCCCATCGTGCGTAACAACCGCACCATTGCACTACTGACCAGCCACAAGATTGCCACCCCCAACGGCTACCCCTCCATCAGTGACGAGGTCTACGAATTTGCCGCCGACACCATGCTTTCCATGGTGCACTCCGGCCTGTGGCCCGACCCCCTCGCCCAGGGAAACAACACCCAGGGCAACCCCCGCGTAATTGACGGCATTATTGTGCTCGACCGCGCCGGCCGCGTGGTCGTTGCGTCCCCGAACGCGAACTCCATGTACAACCGCATGGGGCTGAGCGGTTACCTCGAAAAGCGGAACCTCGCCGACGTCACCCGCGCTATGCTTCCTGCCGGCGAACAGGCAGACGAAACCCTGCAGCTCGTCCTTGCCGGACGCAGCGACCTGCGCACCGAACTGGTCATCGCCCGCGCCCGCGTCACGATGCGTTCCATCCCGCTGCTGGCGCAGAGGCGTGCCCGCATCGAGCGTGAGGGCGCCGTGATTCTCTGCCGTGACGTGACCGAGTTGCGCCGCCGCGAGTTGGAGCTCATGACCAAGGATGCGACCATTCGCGAAATTCACCACCGTGTGAAGAACAACCTGCAGACTGTGTCCGCTCTGCTGCGCCTGCAGTCGCGCCGCATGACCACGGACGAGGCTCGTCAGGGCCTTGAGCAGGCGATGCGCCGCGTGGCAACCATTGCGACCGTGCACGAGGCGCTCTCGCAGGGTCTGACTCAGAATGTTGACTTTGACGAGCTGATTGAGCGTCAGTTCCACTTGGCAGCTGAGCTGGCGTCGCCCGGCCAGCACGTGTCCACTAAGCTGATTGGCTCCTTCGGTTCTTTGCCGAGCCAGTTCGCTACCCCTCTGGCGCTGGTCATTAACGAGGTCGTCGCGAACGCTGTGGAGCACGGCCTAGACGGCGAGACCGGCACCGTGACCCTCGAAGGTATTCGCGGCACCAATGATGAGGGCGAGAACATCCTCACCGTCGTAATTACCGATGACGGTAAGGGTATGGGCGATAAGAAGATTGAAGAGTCCGGCCCGAACGCCTACCGCCCGGTGACCGGCAAGGAAGGCCTGGGCATGCAGATTGTGCGTACCCTGGTGGCGAGCGAGCTGAACGGCTCGATTCGCTGGGAGGCTAATGAGCCGAAGGGTACCCGCGTGGTCATTACCGCGGTGCTCGTCTAGCCGCCTTCTTACATGACATGTAGAACTGCCGCCGCTTCCGACAGGGGAGCGGCGGCAGTTTCGTATCTGCCCTGTATATGGCA
>NZ_CAXOMR010000023.1:0-36846 GCF_964210535.1 Rothia mucilaginosa | reverse complement strand
TATATCTACGGCTTAGAGTTCCCCTACTTAGAGCTCCTGAGTGCGGGGCATCCAGGAGGGGCGCTTCGCCTCGTACGCTTCAATAGCTTCGAGGTTCTGCAGGGTCAGACCGATATCGTCCAGGCCCTCCATGAGGCGCCAGCGCACGTAGTCGTCAATCTCGAAGGGAACAACCAGCGCGCCCACGGTTACGGTCTTGGACTCCAGGTCAACGGTGATTTCGGTGCCGGGCTCGTGCTCCAGCGCCTTCCAAATCAGCTCGATATCGTCCTGTGCAACCTGTGCGGTGACCAGGCCCTGCTTACCGGAGTTGCCGCGGAAAATATCGGCAAAACGAGCAGAGATAACGACCTTGAAACCGTAGTCGCGCAGCGCCCACACGGCGTGCTCACGCGAGGAACCGGTACCGAAGTCCGGGCCCGCAACCAGCACGCTACCGTGCTTGTAGGGCTCCTGGTTCAGGATGAACTCGGGGTCCTTACGCCAGTTAGCGAAGAGGGCATCATCAAAGCCAGTCTTGGTCACTCGCTTGAGGTAGACGGCGGGGATGATCTGGTCGGTGTCAACATTCGAAGAACGCAGCGGCACGCCAATGCCGGTGTGCTTAATAATGGGTTCCATAATGGCTCCTTAGCTATAGCGGCGTGCTAGGCCACGACGTCGGACGGGGCGGACAGGGTACCGCGCACAGCGGTTGCGGCGGCGACCACCGGGGAGACCAGGTGGGTGCGGCCACCCTTGCCCTGGCGGCCCTCAAAGTTACGGTTCGAGGTGGAGGCGCAACGCTCACCGGGTGCCAGCTGGTCGGGGTTCATGCCCAGGCACATGGAGCAGCCGGCGAAGCGCCAGTCGGCACCGAAGTCCTTGAAGACCTTGTCCAGGCCTTCTGCTTCTGCCTGCGCGCGGACCTTCTGGGAGCCAGGCACGACCATCATGCGCACGTTCTCGGCGATGGTGCGGCCACGAACGATGTCCGCTGCGGCGCGCAGGTCCTCAATGCGGGAGTTGGTGCAGGAACCCAGGAAGACAACATCCACGGGGATTTCCTTCATGGGGGTGCCCGCCTCCAGGCCCATGTATTCGAGGGCGCGTTCTGCTGCGACCTTGTCGTTCTCGTCCTCGAAGTCGTCCGGGGAGGGAACGGCGTGGCTCAGCGGAATGCCCTGACCGGGGTTGGTACCCCAGGTGACGAAGGGTTCGAGCTCGTCAGCGTTGATGAAGATTTCCTTGTCGAAGACGGCGCCTTCGTCGGTGGGCAGGCTCTTCCAGTACTCGACTGCCTTGTCCCACTCTTCACCCTTGGGCGCGTGCTGGCGACCCTTGATGTACTCGAAGGTGATCTCGTCGGGGGCGACCATGCCGGCGCGTGCGCCCGCCTCGATGGACATGTTGCACATGGTCATGCGGCCCTCCATGGAGAGGGAGCGGATCGCGGAGCCGCGGTATTCGAGCACGTAGCCCTGACCGCCGCCGGTACCAATCTGCGCGATGACAGCGAGGATGATGTCCTTTGCGGTCACGCCGGGCTTGAGTGTGCCTTCAACGTTGATTGCCATGGTCTTGAAGCGTGCCAGGGGCAGGGTCTGGGTCGCCATGACGTGTTCCACCTCGGAGGTGCCGATGCCGAACGCGAGAGCGCCGAACGCACCGTGGGTGGAGGTGTGGGAGTCGCCGCAGACGATGGTCATGCCGGGCATGGTCAGACCCAGCTGCGGGCCGACCACGTGCACAATGCCCTGTTCTTCGTCACCGAGGGAGTGGATGCGCACGCCGAATTCCTTGGCGTTGCGGCGCAGGGTCTCGATCTGGGTGCGGCTGGTCAGGTCGGCGATGGTGCCGAAGATGTTGTCGGTGGGGGTGTTGTGATCCTCGGTGGCGATGGTCAGGTCGAGGCGGCGCAGGGGGCGGTTCTCGATGCGCAGCCCTTCGAATGCCTGGGGGGAGGTCACTTCGTGCAGTAGCTGCAGGTCGATGTAGAGCAGGTCGGGCTTGCCGTTTTCACCGGGGACGACGACGTGTGCGTCCCAGACTTTTTCTGCCAGGGTGCGCGGACGGGTGCCCGCGGTGGTTGCGTTCTGTTCGCTAGTCATGCTTTCTCCTGCTTGATGCGTTCCTACGGTGGATGCGTTCGGTGTGGTGCGTGCCGCAAGTTTGCGGAGTTGAGGGGCGGATTATGTACCCGATGGGACCCTCAAATCGGTATTTCCCTGCGGCGTGTCGCATATTTTTTCACGGATTCTTAGCCTGTGAGACGGCCTAGAAACACCCCGAACTAGCGAGTGTTTTTATGTGGGTTTACTCTATGACTCCAGGGTAATTTTGCGAGATTATTCGCATTTTTCTGCGTCTTTTCGCATATTTTCACCCATAAACCCACACAAACACTTATTATGAAAAGTTCACAATTTATCCCGTAGGGGGTGATTCCATCTTCAGCTCTGCATCTCAAAGAGTCCATGAAGTCCGGGGTATCTTTCATATTCTGAGATAGAATATAAGAATGACTCCTTCCGCCTCACGTTTTAACGCACACGGAATGCGTCACCCCAACGCATCCACACACCACAACGCACCGATTGTCGACCCCGTCAAGCCGCCCGAACACATGGCCGCCGACGAGCAGATGGTAGAGGTACACTCCCACGGCTCCTCCGGCGTTGGCGTGCTCGACAAGGCAACCCTCATCCTTGACTGCCTCGAGGCAGGCCCCGTATCCCTGGGCGACCTCGTCAAGGCAACCGGTCTGGCACGCCCCACCGCGCACCGCCTCGCCGTGGCGCTGGCTCACCACCGCCTCGTAGCCCGCGACGTGCAGGGACGCTTCATGCTCGGACCCCGCCTGACCGAACTCGCGTCCGCCACCATTTCCGATGAGCTCATCACCGTGGCAGACCCGATTCTGCAGAAGCTTAGCCTCGAAGCTGACGAGTCCACCCAGCTGTACCGCCGCCAGGGCGACTGGCGTGTATGCGCGGCAACCGCGGCACGCCCCTCCGGCATGCACGAATCCATCCCGGTCGGTACCCAGCTGTCCATGCAGGCTGGTTCCGCCGCCCAGGTTCTGCTGGCTTGGGAAGACCAGAACCGCATTGTTGAAGGCCTGCGCGACGCCCACTTCAGCGCCGCCATGCTCGCGGCTGTGCGCCGCATCGGTTGGGCGCAGTCCGTGGGTGAGCGCGAGCGCGGAACCGCCTCGGTCTCTGCTCCGGTGCGTGCGCCCGGCGGCAAGGTGATTGCGGCAGTGTCCATCTCGGGTCCGATTGACCGCATGACCCGCCAGCCGAACCGCAACTACCCTGAGCTGGTCGTTAAGGCTGCTCAGGCGATTACGGACGGTCTGCGTGAGCTTGCGGCGTCTCAGCAGGCTCCCTGCGGTGAGAGTACTGAAGAGGACTAAGCTTCAGTAGCGTGTAGATTTAACGAAAAGAATCCCTCCCCGCCTCGATTGAGGTGGGGAGGGATTCTTTTGTGCGCTCTTAGTTTGATGCGGGTTGTCCTGATACGGTTTCTCGGATGATACGCCGCTAAATGTCCAGCGCCTTGCGGTAGGCGTTGAGGCGCTTTGCTTCTTGCTGTACCGGGGCGACCACGCAGGACTGCACCGCCTTCTCCACGCCGGTCTGCAGGCGACCCCGCAGCTTACGTGCGTAGTAACGTGAGCCCATGGCGGTAAGTAGCCTACCCACACCCGCCGAGGCGATACCGAGCAACACACCCAGCAGCAGAAGCAGGGTCGGCAGGGGCACTGGGGAGCCTTCGGGGGTCGGGGCGGGCGGCAGCTGAATCTGCAGGTATGCCATGCCGGAAATCAGGGTCAGCCAGCCGACACCTACCAGGGCGCTCAGTAGCGCGATCCATTGCAGGGCATTGAAGATGACCCAGGGGGCGCGGGTGCGACCCAGACCGTAGTCGATGCGCACCATGTCGCGTTCGAGCAGTTCGGGTAGCTCCGCCTCGCGGGAGAGGGCGGCTTCCTTCATGCTGCGTTTCCACGGTTCGTCGATGCGAGCCGCCATCTGCTTGCTGTATTGGCGCACAGCGTTTGCCATGCCAGCCTTCTGCGCGGCGCTCAGCGGGGGTAGCGAGGATGCCACCAGCTCGGGTGCGTTCTCGCTATCGGAACCGAGCATGCCCGCGGACTTCTCAGCCTTAGACGTGCTCTTCGTTTCGTCTTGCTGCCCCAGGTGCAGACGGCGCAGGGGGTCAGCCTTTAGGCGGCTCATCCAGCGGGTGAGAATCCAGCCGGTGTGCTGACCCGCAGTACGGCGGTAGGAGGCGGTTGCCGCCTGCAAAACCTGCTCTGCCTGGCTGGAGGTGTAGCATGCCTTCACGAGCTTCTGCTCCGCGTCGAGGGCGTAGGCTCCGGCGAGTACGGTGCCTTCTCCCCCTGCGTAGGTGCGCAGCTGGGAGGCGGTGGCGTGCAGCTGCGCGTCGGTTCGCTGCAGGGATAGGCTCTTGGCGGCGGCTACCTGGGCGAGCAGGTCGCGGAGCACGTCGATGCCCTCACCGGTTCGCGCGGAGACGGCGATAGGTGCGGAGAGCAGGTGCGCTTCGGTGCCCTCAGCCTGGAGCAGGCGAGTGAGGGATGCGAGCACGGCGGGCACCTCGGCGGGCGCGAGTTTGTCCGCCTGGTTGAGCACGCAGAGCGCCTGCGCGCCGGATGCGGCAAGCGGCACCATGAAGTCGCGGTGGATGACGGCGTCGGCGTATTTTTGGGGGTCGACAACCCAGACGAGTACGTCCACGTAGCGCATCATGCGGGCGGCGAGGTCGCGGTTGGTGGTGGTGACCGAGTCGAAGTCGGGCATGTCCAACAGGATGAGGCCGCCGGTGCGGGTGCGCATTTCGCCGCGTCCACCGACGGCTCGGCGGATGCGGTTGAAGAGTCCGGGTGCCGGTTCGGTGACGGCGTTGGGTGCCGCCGCTCCCCCGGTTGCCTTATTACCCTCGGTTGCCTCTCCTTCGGCGGCGAGCGCCTGAGTTTGCGGGTAGACGCGCTTGTCGATACCGAGCCAGTCAAGTAGCTCTTCGCTGCCTTCTGCTTCCCAGATTGCCGCCTGCACGGTGGAGGTGGTCGGGCGTGTGGGCGCGGAGAGGGCAATGTTCTGCCCGGCGATGGCGTTGAAGAGCGTGGATTTGCCGCTGCCGGTCGCGCCGAAGAAGCCGATGACGGTGTGTTCGGTGGAGAGTTCGCGGCGTTGGCTGAGGCGTTCGAGGGTTGCGGCGGCGTCGAGCAGCACGGTTTCGGGGACTCGTCCTTCGCCGTAGCTGATGGCGTCCTTGAGGGATGCGACGGAGCGCGCGAAGGGCGAGGTTGCCACGGCGGGGGTGGCGCCTCGCTCGGTGTTGCGCTCAGTAGTATTGCGCTCGGCGTTCTCGAGTTTCTTCTCGGGGGTAGTCATAGTGCGTTATTTCTTCGTCTGTGGTGCGGGGTGCCTGTCCGGAGTGGTTTAGCGAGCAACCGTGCCGTTAGTGTGGGCTGCGGCTTGGCGCTGTGTGGTTTGACTCTGGGTGCTCATTTCTGCGGCGATTGCCTGCACCTGCTCAGCGGCGCGGTGAATGTCCTCGGCATCAGCCTGCGGGTCGGTTTCTTCCAGTACGGCGGTGAAGGGCTGGGCGTGCTCAGTGAGCAGCCCCGACATGCGTTCGAGCAGGTCGGTGCGGGCGCGGGTTGCCATGCGGCGCACCGCGTCTTCACCGAAGATGGACTCGAGCAGTTTGGTGCCGACCACTCCGCTACCGCCGGCGATACCCGCCTCAATACCGGTGATGCCGCCGGTGAGGCTGAACGCGGCGACCATGAGCATCACGGCGGTGGCGTTCACGCCCAGGGAGAGGAAGCGGGCGCGTTTGCGCTTGTCGGCACCTTCTTCACGGATCATTTCGAGGACGGAGCCCTGCCAGAGGCGAATCTGCTCGGCAACGGCTGCGGAGAAGATGTCTTCGGCGGACTGCACTTCACCCTTCGCTTCGTTGCCCTTCGCCTCGCCGTTTGCGCCTGCGTTCTGTTCGGGTGCGGCGGAGGCCATCTGCGGCGCATCCAGGCGTGCCAGCAGGGAGCGTCCGGCGCGGCTGGCACCCCAGCGGGTGCGGGTGTTTTCGGAGGCGCGGGCGGCTGCATCCAGAACCACGGCGTGAATACCGCTTTCGAGGGCGTCCTCTACCTTCTGGGCGGCGGCGGGCTGACCGCGCAGGGCGGAGCCGACCCGGTCACGCAGACGACCGATGGTGCTGTCGAGGGAGCGGAAGAAGTCGCCGGTTCCCACGAAGTCGTGCCAGCGCGAGAGCACTTCGCCGCGTAGCAGGGAGCCGTCGGAGAGCGCCCCGTCGATGGTGGTCAGTGCGTCCTCGTATTCTTCGGCGACGATGGTGGCAAGCGACTGGTGCGCCGCCTGCTGGCGTGCCTGTTCGGCGGCGAGCACCTGCAGGTTACCGGCGAGGGTTTCGACGGCACCGGCGAGGGTCTGCCGGGCGATGGCGGCGCGGGCGGGCGCATCGGCGCCGAGTTCGCGGATCCACAGGGTCAGCGGTGCGAGGCTGACGGGGGCGAGCATGCCCTTCTCGTCGCGCGGCTGCTCGGTGACGGTGTGAATCAGCACGGCGTGGATTCCCGCCTCGTCGAGCATGCGTCGCAGGTCGTTTTCGATGGCTTCTTCGTCGCCTTCGGGCACGCGGTTGAGCACCACGGCAATTGCGATGGAGCGTGCGGCGGCCTCGTGGAGTAGCTCCCAGGGCACGGCATCGGCGTAGCGGTTGGCGGTGGTGACGAAGAGCCACAGGTCAGCAGCGGAGAGCAATTCCTTAGCGAGGGTGCGGTTTTCTTCGGAGACGGAGTCGATATCGGGCGCATCAATGAGCGCAATGCCCTGCGGCAGCGCCGAGGTAGTAATAGGAATGAGGGCGCGCGCAATGGTCGGGTCGAGGCCCGGCAGTGCCTGCGATCCGGCGTTCATGCCGGAGGTGCGGGTGCGCGGCAGGGTGGGCAGGAAGCGTTCGGGTGACAGCGCCGCCTCGTCTTCTGCGCGGTGCAGGAGTACGGGGTGGCGGGTGGTGGGTCGAATCGCACCGGACTGGGTGAGCGGTTCGCCGAGCAGGGTGTTGACGAGGGTGGATTTACCGGCGCCGGTGGAGCCGCCGACCACGATGGTGAGGGGGTTATCGACGCTGGCGCTACGCGGCAGAATGTAGTCGTCGAGTTGGCGTGCCATGGCTGCGAGCAGGGTGCGTGCGGAGGCGGTGCCGTGCTCTGCGGTGCCGTCGTGGGCGACGGTGTAGGGGGTGCCGGGGGTTTCGCCGGCTTCTACGTCGAGCGGGAGGGGGATTCGAGTGAGCAGTTCGCGCGCTGCTTTGAGCTGCGCATAGTCGGTGGTAGTCACAGCGCTATTGTCCCATAGGGTGAACCCGCTTCATGCCATGTGTGGGCGTTGTGGTGGGCACGTTGCGACTGCGGGGAGTTTGGATGCGCTTTTCGGGGTGTTTTTGATGGGTGTTCGGACAACGTGAGAGGTTGAAATACTATTTACACACATAGTGCAACAACTCCAATTTGCGATTTACTCGCATCAAGAAAAAGCTAAAAATCCCTAAGTTTCTAGGGGAAACAACAGATTTTAATGCGGTTACCCCGAACACATTGGTACGTTCTATATCCCGCATAAAACGGGCAAATATTAAGATTTGATAACTTTTTACGCTCAAGCGCAGATATGGTCGTTTCGAACCTGAAAGTACGCTTAGAATCATTGAGCACGACAACCAGGCAGGTCATAACCCACACCGATTCCCTCAGGAGGCTTCTGGCCTGCCCTTTCTATCGCATCCGTACTCACCGCGGTATGCCACACCCTTCGGGAACGCTCACAGAGCCCTCGCTCAACTGCATCCGAGCTACCCGTTACTGCCTGCCCGTCTTTACTCTTGCGAAAGGTTGCGCATGTTCGGTTCGCTGTCACGTCGCCATCTTCTTGCTCTTTCTTCCGGAGCAGCATTGAGTGCACTCGCAAGCGCCTGCAGCCCCAGCGCAGTTTCTCGCCCTCAACCACTCACTGATCCCTCTCCCACTGATGCCGCACCGGCGCCTCAGAGCACCCAGACTAAATCTGCGACCACCACGCGCAGCATCACCTACGCCGAGCCTCTACCCAAATCCGCTCTGGACGGCCGCGGCCCGGCAATCCTGCCGGATCAGTTCTTTGAGCGCGTCGGCAATTTCTCGAACGGCACTCTCAGCCACCGTGCCGTCAATGTCCCCCGCCCCATCATGCCTCCGGAGGCTAAGGAACGTACCGTTGAGGGCCTGCACGCCTTCCTGCAGTACTGGGGTGCCGCGCAGAACTACATGCTCCTCACCGGCGATACCGACCCCTTCATGAGCCTGCCCGGCCAGGAGCACTTTAGCCACATGGCGCAGATGTACCGCGACATTTACCGCTACAACATTGGCTGGCTGGTCTCTAAGAGCAACCACCCCATGTGCATTAACCTGAGCTCCCCGCAGCCGGTACCCGCCACCGAGCAGGACGTCTACTGCTGGAAGGCGACCCTGAAGGTGGACGAGAACGCATTCCTGTTCAACCATGAGACCCGCCAGCGTGAGCAGCTCACCGGCATCTACGGCAGCAATCAGAAGGCAGATGCTTACGTCTACTTTGGCGAGAACGGCTGGCAGATGCTGGAAGATCCGAAGTCTTCCCCGAGCGCTACCGCCACCCCGGCGGCTACCACTGAACCGTCCGCGAATACTCCGAGCGCGCACCCGACCCCGAATGAGAGCCCCTCTTCTAAGGCGGCTCGTTACATTCGAGGCTCAGCCTAAAGCTTCTTTGCATCCGTGCCTCAAAGATCCCGTCATATTGGGTGATATGAGGCACGGATGAGGGCTTTTATTTGTGTGCCACGCGTGAAATCTATAGGCTAGGGCTAGATGAGGTCCGCCCATTTTCGCCTCAATACGCCTCTACCCGCCCCGCGGGTGACTGCTTCACGCCCTCTAATGGGGGCATGATGTTAGGCTGAGGATTAGGGCGTGAGCTCTTCACCTATCACCGATACTTCCGCATCACAGCACATTCAAGGGGATCACTATGATTCACAGCCGCCGCCACTTTATTGCGCTCACGGGCACTGCCGCCCTGGGTGCGATGCTTGCCGCTTGCGGTTCCAAAAAGACTGCGGAGGCGACCGCCTCCCCCACTCCTTCCGCGTCGATTGCGGGTGCCTACGATAACCTGTCGGGCGAGCTGAAGTGGACCAAGTACGTTGCGGGTACCGGTGCAGCCCCGATGAGCAGCACCGACCCGGAGACCGGTCAGGTCTACACGATTGAGCCGACCGCCGGCCCCGCGAGTGTTGATTCTAAGGCGAGCGCCGTGCCCATCCCGGTTGAAGATGAGAGCATGTACGAGAAGAACGCGCGTAGCCTGCGCGCCACCTTCGCATATTTTGCCGCGGCGGTGAACTACGCCCGCATGACCGGTGATCCCGGTCCGGCTCTGCAGGTGGTTCATCAGGATAATTCTGTTCAGCGTGCTTCTTTGGAGAAGCTGCGCGCCTTCTATGCGCCCGGCACGAACTGGCTGGTTGATGGTGAGTGGACCTTCCGCCTGACCGATAAGCAGCCGACGACCCGCGGCACCAAGTATTCGTGGGCGTGCACCGTGACTCAGGCGCACGGTCTGCAGGTTGAGAAGGCAACCAACACGACCAAGCCCCTGGAAGACACTGAGGCCCAGGAGATTAAGGCTCTCTACGCTGAGTACGATGAGGAGGCGAAGCGCTGGTTGGTGATTGCGCCTCAGCAGTACGATCCGGCGTTGACTCCGAAGCCGACTCAGACTCCGCGTGCGCATCCTTCGTCGACTTATACCCCGACGGTGACTGATGACAGCACCGTGGCGGCTAATGCTGGCGCAAACGCCGGCGCGAACACTTCGGGTAACGGTGCCGCGCAGGGTACCGCTAACAACGGTGCCGCCCAGAATGGCGCAGGTCAGAGCGGTGCCGGTCAGGGCGGTTCCCGTCAGTACACTGGTTCCCAGAATGGCGGTGCACAGAATGGTGCCGGTCAGGGTTCTGCAGGTCAGGGTGGCGCGGCTCAGGCTCCTCAGCCTGCAGCTACCCAGGCACCTGCCGCTCCCGCGCAGCCCGTGGCGACTCAGCCTGCAGCTGCGACGGCTCAGCCGACCGTAGCACCCGGTGCCGCTGAGCCCGGTGCCGCTGGTGGAGATGTTGCTCCCGCTGGGGGCGCCCAGTAGCCCCTCCCCTATAGACGATGAACGCGTCCTCTCCTTCGCTATACCCGCTATGCCCCATTCGGCGCGATGCTCCCGCTAGCTCCAGTACGTTTGCTGACTGCGGTAAGTTCGCTGATGGGCGGCATATCACGCTCGTTTGAGCGCTGGTACGCACGGGTGTGAAGGCGGGGGCGCGTTATACTTAGGACTGTCTCTAGAGGGATGTCCGCGTGTGATATCCGCTCGTCGAGGCGTTCTCTCACTCGTCTCTCACCTGAGATTCTCACTCGAAAGGTATTCCGTGGCGCTTTTCCCCATGACCTCCGGGCTTCCCAGTTCCACTACCGGCATCAGCCGCCGTTCTGTTCTGCGTTACGCGGGTGCGGGCGTTGCGGGCGTGTCTTTGAGCGCCCTGCTGGTTGCGTGCGGCGGCGGTTCTTCCTCCAGCGAGAACGCTGATGCGGATACCCCTCAGATTTCCCCTTCGGCTTCTTCGCGCACTGATTTTAGCGGCGAGGTCACCTTCGATAACTATGAGAAGAAGGGTAATTTCGTTCCCGCGACCGAGTCTGCACCTGCTCAGAACGTGCCGTTCCCGAAGCGCCCGGCGAGCGCCTCGGAGAACTCGGTGCAGGGTCTGTACGATTCGATTGCGTTCGTGTATGCGGCGATTAACTACCTGGTGCTGACCGGTGATGCGGCTCCGCTGCGTGAGTCGAAGGCTGATGAGAAGTTCGTTGCGTCGTTCTCGTCGTTCATGGATGAGTCGAATGAGAGCTCGCAGGCGCGTGACTGGTATGTGTCGCCGAAGGTGACTATGTCGGCATTTACTGCTGTTCCTGCTCTGGTGAAGAAGAGCGTGCAGTGGACCTTTGACCTGGTGATTGACTTGGGTCCGACCGTGGTGATTGACGGTGCCCCTGCGGAGATGTCCGAGAAGGTGCGCCGCACGGAGCGTGGCCTGGTGGTTACCGGTGTGCGCCACGATAATGACTGGACCCTGACTATTCAGGATGAGTACGAGGCTCAGGCGTCGGCTCAGCCGAAGAATGGTGGCGCTAATGGCGGTGCTAACGGTGGTGGCAATTCCGGTAACTCCGGTAATGGCGGCAACTCTAATAATGGTGACAACCTTTAAGCCCTCAGAAGGATGAGGCATCATGCCCTAACTCGCACTCGGGTTAGGGCATGATCTGTTTTACTCTGGTAGTAACGAGCTTTCCTGGATTCAAGGTTTTTGTATGTCTTCTTTTTCTCAGTCTTTCTCTCGCCGCTCCCTGCTGCGCCTGGGTGTGGGCGCCTCCGCTGTTGCAGGTTCTGCGGCGCTGTTGAGCGCGTGCGGCTCGGGTAGCTCTAGCCAGCAGTCGGGTTCTCAGGGCGGTAGCCTGAGCGGTTCGAAGTCGAGCGCTAACCCGAACGGGTACAGCGATGATGGTCAGAACTATTCGGGTCTGGTGGAATACACCCACTATGATGGTGCGTTGAATTATGAGCAGGGTACGGTGGATCATCCGCCGCGTAATGCTCCGAAGCCGAAGGTGACTGATACGCTCTCGTTGAATACGGTGACGGGTTTTCATGAGGCGGTTGCTTATTTTGCGGCGGCTATGGATTATCTGGTGAAGACCGGTAGCACGGATGCGTTCTCGACCGGCATTCAGCTGTCCTCGAAGACTCGCTCTGAGGTGGATGCCCTGTCGACGTCGATTCTGGCGGGTGTGGAGAAGGGTTCCTGGTATGTGAACCCGTCGGCTTCTTATGCTTTGGCGAGCGCTCAGCCGTCGATTATGAGCGATGGCAATCTGCTGTTTAAGGGTCAGTACACTCTGGACTTTGGTGCGGAGGCGGTGGCTGAGGGTAAGATCCAGCCGGTGGCCGCCTCGGCGAGCGCTTCTGCCTCTGCTGAGCCTACTGAGCCGTCGGAGGATGCGCTGGTGTCTGATGCGGCGTCCCCAAGCGCCTCTGCTTCTGCGACTGCTGCGGGTCCGGCTTCTCGAGTGACGATTCAGGAGTGCGATTTCCGCGGCCGCTACCACGCTGATTCGAAGATGTGGGAGCTGAGCGTGGCGTACGGTGCCACCATTCAGGGAGGCGCTGCCCGGGGAGGCGCATCCACCGCGAGCGCGGCGGCGTCCGGCACAGCGTCCGGCGCGGCTTCCCCGTCTACTTCCGAGCCTTCTTCTGCCGCCGCTTCTGCTGAGGCTTCCGTTGAGGCGTCCGCCACCTCCGCGGCGTCTTAGTTCGTCATAACGCTTTTATCTGCGAGGCGCTTCTCACGCTTCGCCCGCTCAACTCTGTATCCTGTTGGGTTTGCGGCTAAACTGGTTGCAATCACCGACTGACTGAAAGGTATCACTATGTCCGAGAACCTGACCCGCCGCGCGGCGCTGGGTGTGCTGGGCGTCAGCTCTATGGCTTTGCTGGCGGCTTGTGGCTCTAAGGCTACTTCTGAGGCGTCTGCTTCCGCTTCTGGCTCTGAGAGCGCTTCTGCTGCGGCTTCTGAGTCTGCTACCGCTTCGCCGAGCGCTTCGGCTTCGGCGTCTGCTTCCCCTTTCGCTTCTGCGTCGGCTTCTGCTTCGGCGTCGAGCTCTCCGCTGCCTAATGACAATAAGGATTACAGCGGCGTGGCAAAGCTGGAGAAGATGGAGGAGCACGGCGAGTACCAGCCGGGTAATGCTGAGCACCCGCCGCAGAACGTGCCGTCCCCGATTGTTCCGGAGGCTATGCACCAGAATTCGGTGGCTGGCTTCGCGGCGGCTCTGGCGTACTTTGGTGCGGCGTTTGAGTACCTGCTGCGTACCGGTGATATGCACTACATGAACGAGGTCAGCACCGATCAGGAGACCCTGGCGGCGATGAAGAAGTACGCGGATTCCACCAAGGCAGGTATTGAAGAGAAGAAGACCTGGTACGTGAACCCGACCGCTACCCTGACTATCGGTACTAAGCAGCCGGTTCTGGCGCAGGGTGCGTACAACTGGACCGTGACTCTGAATGTGGATCTGGGCGAGAAGCTGTTCAAGGACGGCAAGGAGCAGACCGTGGCGGCTGATAAGCGGCACGTGAAGATGTTCGGTGAGGCTGTTGGTCGCTACTTGAATAACAAGTGGGACCTGCACATGGACATCAACTAGTCTTCTGGGCTGGTTCTCTCCCGCGCTTTTGCGTCTTTTCCATCTCAGGATGCGGTTTTTCACTGTTTTTTCCATTGATGGCAATAAAATTTGTGGCTCCAGCTTGCGGTGAACAGAGTTCATCACTACTCTTATATACAGAGGTTGTCTTTTGGGCTACATAATGTTTCTAGAGAGCGCCGCACATTCATCATCCTTTATCGAGAAAGGGTTTGTGCGGCGCTTTTCTGTACCCTCTTTTTGAACCTCGTTCCCTGAGGTTTTTCTCTGGCATTATTACGAACTGTGACCGCAGGTTTAAACCTGTCGCCGGTGAGTAGTAGAGTTGCCACGTAACCGATTATTCATTGCGGAGACCCCGTCGCGGCTGGCCTCCCCCAGGCTCATGTAAGGAGCACCCCATGGCAAAAATTCTCAACAGCATCGTTGAAGCAACCGGCCAGACCCCCCTGATTAAGCTGAACCGACTGGACGAGGGTCTTCCCGGTAACGTCGCCGTCAAGCTTGAGTTCTACAACCCCGCAGGTTCGGTCAAGGACCGTATCGGTCGCGCCATCATTGACGCTGCTGAGAAGTCGGGTGCGCTGAAGCCCGGCGGCACCATTGTTGAGGGTACTTCCGGTAACACCGGTATTGCGCTGGCTATGGTGGGTGCTGCTCGCGGTTACCGCGTCATCCTGACCATGCCGGAGACCATGTCTGCTGAGCGTCGCGTGCTGCTGCGCGCTTACGGTGCTCAGATTGTGCTGACCCCCGGTACCGAGGGTATGCGCGGTGCTGTGGAGAAGGCTAAGGAAATCGTTGCTACCACCGAGAACGCTATTCTGGCGTCCCAGTTCTCTAACGAGGCGAACCCCGCTATTCACTACAACACCACCGGCCCCGAGATTTGGGAAGCAACCGACGGTAAGGTCGACATTTTCGTGGCGGGTATTGGCACCGGCGGCACCATCTCCGGTACCGGTAAGTACCTGAAGGAGCAGAACCCGAACGTTAAGGTTGTTGCGGTTGAGCCGAAGGACTCCCCGCTGCTCTCCGAGGGTCGCGTTGGTCCCCACAAGATTCAGGGCCTGGGCGCTAACTTCGTTCCCGACACCCTGGACCGCGGCATCTACGATTCGGTGACTCCGGTCAGCGCTGAGGACGCTATGCGCACCTCCCGCCTGCTGGCTACCCAGGAAGGTATTCTGGGCGGTATTTCTTCCGGTGCGGCTGTGTGGGCTGCTCTGGAGGAGGCTAAGAAGTCTGAGAACAAGGACAAGCTGATTGTGGCTATCGTTCCCGACTTCGGTGAGCGTTACATCTCTACCGCTCTGTACGAGGATATCCGCGGCTAATAGGCCCCGGTCTTCGGCACCCCTCCCCGTGAGGCCGCCATCTAGAACAGTACGCAGTGTTCGACGCTCCGTCCCGGTTGCATGCCGGGGCGGAGCGTTTGCGTTTTCCCGCGATACTCCCCCGCTGAGACCCGCCCGAGCCCGAATATTACGTTCCGCACGCAATTGTGACCGAGATGTTAAAGAGAGCACTCACTATGACGACGACAGAGTTCGGGAATAGGTGAATGAGCACCGTTGTTGGTACCTTTGGAAAGGTCGCATACACAGAGCACGACCGATGAGGGAAAGGGAACCCATGAGTTTTATTGCGCGTCTGCGTGAAGATATTGAGAACGTCCGCCAGCACGACCCTGCTGCGCGCGGCGCTGTCGAGATTGCGCTGAACTATTCGGGTATGCACGCGATTTGGGTTCACCGTCTGACCCATAAGCTCTGGCAGAAGGATGAGACGAAGGCTCTGGCTCGTACTCTCTCGCAGTTTGCTCGTTTTCTGACCGGTGTGGAGATTCACCCCGGTGCGACCATTGGCCGCCGTTTCTTCATTGATCACGGCATGGGCATTGTCATTGGTGAGACCGCTGAGGTTGGTGACGACGTGATGCTGTACCACGGCGTGACCCTGGGCGGTCGTTCCCTGGAGAAGGTGAAGCGTCACCCCACCATTGGTGACCGTGTGACCATTGGTGCTGGCGCTAAGGTGCTGGGTCCGGTGGTTATTGGTGCCGATAGCGCTATCGGTGCGAACGCTGTGGTGGTCCACGATCACCCCGCCGATTCGATTATTACCGGCATTCCGGCGAAGCACCGCCCGCGTACCCCGGAGAAGAAGAAGCCTCTGGTGGACGCTGTGGAGTACATTGACCCCGCCATGTGGATTTAGCGCTTAGCAAGCGTTTTGAGGCGGTAGAGGCGCACCTGGCGGCTCCTCACGAGGCTCCAAGCTCCTCACCGGGCTCCGCAGGTCTTCTCTCCTGCTATACGCCCCTCAAGATACCCCTGAGGCATCTCGGGGGCGCCCCGTCAAGACATAACGAACAAGACATAACAAAAGCCCGCCTTCGACCGGATCCTCATCCAGCCGAAGGCGGGCTTTTACGTATTCAGCTACGTGAGCTTAGTGAACGTGAATGTCCGCTGCGTTCACCTCGGAACGGTCACCGCTCCACATGGTGTGGAAGGCGCCCTCTTCGTCAATACGACCGTAGGTGTGTGCACCGAAGAAGTCACGCTGACCCTGAATCAGGGATGCGGGCAGGCGGTCGCGGCGCAGGCCGTCGTAGTAGGACAGTGCGGAAGCGAATACCGGCACGGGGATGCCCAGTGCGGTTGCCTTAGCCACCACGCGACGCCAGGAAGGAACGAGTTCCTCCATGAGGTTCTTGAAGGCGGGTGCCAGCAGCATGTTTGCGGGTGCTTCGCCTGCGTAGGCAGCCATGATGTCGCCCAGCAGCTCGGCGCGGATAATGCAGCCTGCACGCCACAGCGATGCGATGGTGTCCAGCTTCAGGTCCCAACCGTATTCCTTGCCTGCGCGGGTGAGCAGGTCCATGCCCTGTGCGTACGCAACGAGCTTGGATGCGAAGAGTGCGCGGCGCACATCCTCAACGAACTCGGGGTCGCCTGCACCGATGCCGGTGGTTGCGATCAGACCTGCGGGCAGTTCGCGCTGTGCTTGCTCTCGCTGCTCACGCTCGGAGGAGGAGAGGGCGCGTGCGAACACGGACTCTGCGATAGCGGAGACGGGGGAACCGAGGTCCAGGCCAGCCTTAGCGGTCCACAGGCCGGTACCCTTCTGGCCCGCTGCGTCAACGATAACGTCGACCAGGGGCTTGCCGGTCTTTGCGTCTACCTGTGCGAGCACCTCAGCGGTGATTTCGATCAGGTAGGAGCTCAGGTCGCCTTCGTTCCAGGTCTTGAAGATTTCTGCCTGCTGTGCCGGCTCAATGCCTGCGATGGAGCGCAGAATGTCGTACGCTTCGCCGATCACCTGCATGTCGGCGTACTCGATGCCGTTGTGGACCATCTTCACGAAGTGGCCCGCACCGTCGGTGGAGATCCATGCGCAGCAGGGTGCGCCGTCCTGAGGTGCCTTCGCTGCGATCTTTTCGAGCAGCGGGCCCAGGTGCTTGTAGGACTCTGCGGAGCCGCCGGGCATCATGGAGGGGCCCCAGAGAGCGCCCTCTTCGCCGCCGGAAACGCCAACGCCTACGAAGTGCAGGCCCTTTTCAGCCAGGGCGTGCTCGCGACGGATGGTGTCGGGGAAGTGGGAGTTACCGCCGTCGATGATGATGTCACCCTCGTCGAGCATGGGGGTGAGCTGCTCGATCACTGCGTCGACGGGTGCGCCCGCCTTGACCATAATCAGGATGCGGCGGGGAGATTCGAGGGAGTCGACGAGTTCCTGCAGGGACTCGGTGCGGATGAAATCGCCCTCTGCACCGTGCTCGGCGAGCAGGGCGTCGGTCTTCTCAGCGGAACGGTTGTGCAGTGCCACGGTGTAGCCGTTGCGTGCCAGGTTGCGGGCGAGGTTTGCACCCATGACAGCAAGGCCGGTAACACCAATCTGTGCCTTCTTGTTTTCAGTCATGTATATAAGGATACGCGCTGAGGGCAGGCTATATATAGGTGGACTGCAGTTTTATGCCCCGGGGACTGGCACTTCTGGCCGGATTTTCTTCTGAACCCTTGAGTAAGTCGTTTCTAAACCTTTGAGCGAAGCGTTTCTAAACCCTGAGCGAAACATTCTGGGAGCCGGTACGAGGGTAAACAAAAACCCCGGCACCTTGCGGTACCGGGGTAATCAGTGGGTCCTACCGGGATCGAACCGATGACATCCACGGTGTAAACGTGGCGCTCTACCAGCTGAGCTAAAGACCCGTAGTTCTCACTGATTCGTTTTCGTTTCAGTGGCGAACACAAGAGAAAACTATACAGGCTTCTACCGGAACGCACAACTCGATAGCACGTGTTCTATGTCTCAATATTTTTTTCATTTTCCCACTGCACCCCACACTAAGCCACAGCAAGCCATGTAAGGCTGCTACCTTTCAGGTAAGGTACACCCCCTCATTCCGCGCCATTCCGCCGACCCCCTCATTCCGCGCCATTTAGGTGCAAAAAGACCCTAACTAGTACTTTTGATGCGCATTTTTTCCGCTCAGATAGTCACAATGCGAAACCCACATCACAAAAACCCCCATTTGAGACCAAGAGAGGCACCTTTAGGTCTAAGATAGTAGAGATAAGAAGCGAAGTGGGTCTTACAGACCTATAGCGCTTAAACACAAAGATTGTTCGACAACGCAACAACGCGCGGCGGGCGATCTCACAACCGCACAGAAGAGAGGTTGGATTAGTTTGGCTAACGTACCGAACGAGCACTCCCTGAGCACCCTTCTTGATGGCCTGAAGGACATCGACGTAGAAGAGACCCAGGAATGGGCTGAGTCCCTCGAGGACCTTATCAAGACTCACGGCACCGAGCGTGCAGAGTACATCCTTCGCGCGCTGCTCAAGGAGGCTGGCGAGAAGGGCGTTAAGGTCCCGACTCTGGTCAAGACCGACTACATCAACACCATCCCCGTCGACCAGCAGCCCGAGTACCCCGGTGATGAGGAACTCGAGCGCCAGTACCGCGCATGGATTCGTTGGAACGCAGCAATTATGGTTCAGCGTGCCCAGAAGAAGGGCATCGGCGTTGGCGGTCACATCTCCACCTTTGCAGGTGTGGCTGACCTCTACGAAATGGGCCAGAACCACTTCTTCCGCGGCCGTAACCACCCCGGTGGCGGTGACCAGATCTTCTTCCAGGGTCACTCCTCCCCCGGTGTCTACTCCCGCGCATTCGTTGAGGGCGTCCTGAGCGAAGACCAGATGGACGGCTTCCGTCAGGAGAAGACCAAGGGCGCAGACGGTATTCCTTCGTACCCGCACCCCCGTTGCATGCCCGAGTTCTGGCAGTTCCCGACCGTTTCCATGGGTCTGGGCCCCCTGAACGCAATCCACCAGGCATCCTTCAACAAGTACCTGCACAACCACAAGATCAAGGACACCTCCGAGCAGCACGTCTGGGCATTCCTGGGCGACGGCGAAATGGACGAGCCCGAGTCGCGTGGTGCACTGCAGCTGGCTGCAAACGAGCACCTGGACAACCTGACCTTCGTCGTCAACTGCAACCTGCAGCGTCTGGACGGCCCCGTTCGCGGTAACGGCAAGATCGTTCAGGAGCTCGAGGCATTCTTCCGCGGCGCAGGCTGGCACGTCATCAAGGTCCTGTGGGGCTCCGACTACGACGAGCTGCTCAAGAAGGACAAGAGCGGCAAGCTCATCCAGCTGATGAACGAAACCCTCGACGGTGACTACCAGACCTTCCGCGGTGAAGACGGCGGCTACATCCGCGAGCACTTCTTCGGCAAGTACCCCGAGACCAAGGAACTGGTTGCAGACCTGACCGACGAGCAGATCTTCAACCTGCGACTGGGTGGCCACGACGACAAGAAGCTCTACGCAGCCTACAAGGAAGCTATGGAGACCAAGGGCAAGCCCACCGTCATCCTGGCACAGTCCATTAAGGGTGCGGAGCTCGGCCCGTTCTTCGAGGCACGTAACTCCACCCACCAGATTAAGAAGTTCACCATGGAAGCACTGAAGGGCTTCCGTGACCACCTGAACATCCCCATCTCCGACGAGGAGCTGGAGAAGGATCTGTACAACCCGCCGTACTACCTGCCCGAGGCAAACCACCCGGCACTGCAGTACATGCAGGCACGCCGTAAGGAACTCGGCGGTTACATCCCCGGCCGCGCAAACGCACAGCCCGAGATTCCCCTGCCCGAGTCCAAGGTCTACGCACAGACCAAGAAGGGCTCCGGCAAGCAGACCGCTGCTACCACCATGGCGTTCGTCCGCCTGATGAAGGACCTCATGCGTGTGAAGGGCTTCGGTCACCGTATCGTTCCCATCACCCCCGATGAGGCACGTACCTTCGGTATGGACTCCTTCTTCCCGTCGGCTAAGCTGTACAACCCCAACGGCCAGAACTACGTGCCCGTTGACCACCAGCTGATGCTGACCTACACCGAGTCCCCCGAGGGCCAGATCGTTCACGTGGGTATTAACGAGGCAGGCGCATCCGCAGCGTTCACCGCTATCGGTACCTCCTACGACACCCACGGCGAGCCGATGATCCCGATTTACATCTTCTACTCGATGTTCGGCTTCCAGCGCACTGGCGACTCCTTCTGGGCTGCAGGCGACCAGCTGTGCCGCGGCTTCGTCATCGGTGCAACCGCTGGTCGTACCACCCTGTCCGGTGAGGGCCTGCAGCACGCTGACGGTCACTCCCCGATCCTGGCGTCCACCAACCCGGCGTTCAAGATCTACGACCCGGCATACGGCTACGAGATTGCGCACATCATGGAGCGCGGTATCGAGCAGATGTACGGCACCAAGGACGAAGATCACAACGTCATGTACTACCTGACCGTGTACAACGAGCCGATTCACCAGCCTGCTGAGCCGGCAAACGTTGACGTTGAGGGCATCATCAAGGGTATCCACAAGATCAGCGAGTCCCCGCTGACCTCCGGTCCCAAGGCACAGTTGCTGGCATCCGGCGTTGCTGTTCCGTGGATCGAGAAGGCTCAGCAGCTGCTGGCTGAGGACTGGGGCGTCTCCGCAGACGTCTGGTCTGTCACCTCGTGGACCGAGCTGCGCCGCGACGGCATTGCCGCTGAGGAAGAGGCTCTGCTGAACCCGAACCAGCCCGCTCGCGTTCCTTACGTGACCCAGAAGCTGGCTGGCGCTGCTGGCCCGATCGTCGCGACCACCGACTTCGCTTCGGATGTTCCCGACCAGATCCGCCAGTTCGTTCCGAACGACTTCGCAACCCTGGGTGCTGACGGCTTCGGCTTCGCAGACACCCGCCCGGGCGCACGTCGCTTCTTCCACATCGATGCAGAGTCGGTTGTTGTCCGTACCCTGCAGATGCTGGCAAAGCGCGGCGAGGTTGCAGCAGACGTTCCCGCGAAGGCATTCGCTAAGTACGACCTGCTCAACGTGAACGCTAACTCCGAGCTGGAGCAGCACTAAGCATTTAGCTGTAGAACCCCGGTTCTGCGTTAGAAGCTAAACGATGCCCCCGGTTGATGATTCATCAACCGGGGGCTTTCGTGTTTTAACTGTGAAGGGGTGCAGGATACCCGAGCTGATTCCTGTCGATATGCTCGTTGACTATGCGTTTCTTACGTAATAAATCAGACGTGACCGGAGTTTTGATTGCCTGGTGCGTCTAGCCGGTGGTAGGCTTTAACCACCCTTCAACTATGATATTCGCCATAGTATTGGTGGATATTCAGGGTGCCCGACCAGCGGGGGGGGGCACGACTCACTCATCTACGAGTATTTACCCTCCATAACTCATAGGGGTTCATGATGAAGCTCTAGAATACTCTCCCAGCAGTAACGACGCTGCAGAAACACCCTTGTGCGTGGTCTGCCATAGCGTCTTAGCCTTTCGCTATGGGTGCACTCCCAAGCTAGCAAGCACTCCCCCCGAGATTCTGCTTATCGCTCTGGGATTCACATAGATTCCAGATTCTCTCGACACCCATATTCACCGAGGCATATGCTTTGCAACAATCAGCAAAATGCAGCCCCGCTTTCTTTACGGCCGCATATTCTTTATCCAATTAAGGAGGGAGAATTATGAACCTCAAGAAATTCTTTCAGCCCGCAATGGCTTTAACATTTGCATTCACGCTAGCATGCACATCCTGTTCTACAGGCCCGCAACTAGAACGTGATGAAACAGCCCAAGCAACTCTAGACTATAAAAACAACCGAATCATTACTCCACTCGAAGAATACAATGACCATTTAGATGAAAATTCCCAGTATTACACTCAAGCCTTGGAAATTCTCAGGCAACGCTGTTTCGCAAAACACGGCCAATCCTACGAAATATATATCCCGGATATAGAAGATAGGAAATTCTTTTCGTCCAGTCGCGAGTTTGGCCTCTGGAACCCCGAATACTCCGCCAAATATGGAAACTACAAGCGATCCGGGAATGCACCATCATACGGGGGATATGACACAAAAATCATGGAACAGTGCATGCCTGAAATCTTAGCCACGTTGAAAGAGATTGCCGGCATCAGCCTCGAAGAGCAAAGTGGCCTCACAGAAGCCTATCGTCGAATCCACGGTGAATCCTATGCAGCTGCCATGAATCATCCCGAATGGAAAAAATACCGTGAAGCATGGTGGAAATGCCTATCGGATAAAGGTCTAACGCCACGAAAGGGCGATGAAGAATGGGAAACACAAGAGCTATCAGATGCAACCCGCGCTAGTGGTGATAATAATGCCCCGGCCTCAGAAGAAGAAATTCGATTCAGTGTCATTGAAGCACAATGCAGTAAAGATACAGGAATGGCTCAAGGTCTTGCCAACCTCGTAGCCTCATATCAAAAACCGCTCATTCGAGATAATGAAACAAAACTAGAAGAACAGCGAAAGCAGCTATCAGAAGTTTATCTCCGATATAAAGAGTGGGTTCTCAAAAACCAATAAATATAATGCCCCCGGTTGATAAATCATCAATCGGGGACATTTATATTTATTAATTACTCTACAGATAGAGCGGGCTAATTGGCGAAGTGGCCGGTCACCTCCGCCAGACGCGCCGGATTCACCAAATCAGGGTGCGTACCCTCCAGCAGCACCGCACGGAACGACGACGCATGCGCCGCCCAACCCGCCGCGTCCAAATACGGCTGATCCTCATGCGGCACACCCACCAGCAACACATCACCATCAAAGAACGCCTGCTCAGCACCACGCATCAACGCCGCCGAAGCACGCATACTACCCAGGCACACGCCCAACTTCTCCTCCGGTAGGTAACCCATCGCCGAACCCGCCTTCTGCAGACGCTCCAACGTACCCGGCAAATCAAGCTGCTCATCAGCGGCAGGCTCCGGCAAACCGCCCATACGCAGCAACGCACGGAAGCTCTCCTGCTCATCCGGCGCAGGCACGCCCTGCCACTGCTCCGAAGGATACGCATCCAACAGGATGACACGCTCAACCTGCGCACCCGCAGCCTGCGCCAAAGCCGCCACCTGCACCGCGGCAGTACCGCCCACAGACCAGCCCATCAACGCAAAACGACGCGGCAGCGAACGCTCCGCCAGGGTCTTCTCAATCTGTGCCAGGTAGCCCTCAGCCAGCTCCTGCAGGCTCGACGCAAACCCAGCCTGCGGGTCAGAGAACGCCTCAGCCTGCACAGCATACACACCCTGCTGAGCCGGAAGATGCGAAAGGTACCCCGCATAGCACCAGCCCAAACCACCCGCAGGCGGCAGGATAAACAGCGGCGCGGGGGCATCGGTAGCGTCATGCGCGGTAGGTTGTTCTCGCAGCGGCAGAACCGGCGCGAACTCCGCCCCCTCGCCACGCTCGCCCGCAATAGATGCCGCCAAATCCTGCACGGTCGGATGCGCAAACAGCGCACCGATGCTCACGCTCAGACCCAGCTGCTCCTCAACCGCGGCAATCACCTCAAGAGCCGCCAGCGAATGACCGCCCGATGCGAAGAAGTCCTCATCCACGCCGAAACGCTCACGACCCAGCACGCCCGCAATAATCGAGCACAGCTGCTGCTCCAGCAGGCCGTGCGGACCCTCGGCATCGGAAGTCTGAGGGGTCAGGTCCAGGGACGCCAACAGCTTGCGGTCCGCCTTACCGGAGGGGCTCACCGGCAGAGCAGGCAGGGTATGCCACAGGGTCGGAACCATGTAGTCCGGCAGAACCTGCGCACAATGCTCACGCGCCGCCTCCACCAGCTGCTCGGCACGCTCAGCGGGCACGTCGCCGACTTCCAGCACCGCCGCCAGGGCAGGCTCACGCAGACCGCGGTACAGCAGAGCCACCGAAGCGCTCACGCCCTCAACCGCGGCAAGAGCCATCTCAATATCGCCCAGCTCCAGGCGCTGACCGCGCACCTTAATCTGATAATCCGTGCGGCCGCGGTAGCCAATGACGGCGCGACCATCGGGAAGAATCTCCCAGCACGCCAAATCGCCCGTACGGTACAGGCGCTGACTCTCACCGTTCAGCAGCGCGAGCGCACCGGCGGGAGCCTGCTCCACGAAAGCCGCCGCGGTCGCCTGCGGGTTGTTCTTGTAGCCGCGCGCCAGCTGCACGCCCGACAGGTGCAGTTCACCCGTCACACCCACCGGCACGGGGTGGCCGGTCGGGTCAAGAATCAGGGTGCCGGTGTTCCAGACAGGCTCGCCAATGGGCACGCTCTCGCGCTGCGGGTCGGTGGAGGTCTCCCAGAAGGTCACGTCCACCGCCGCCTCGGTCGGGCCGTACAGGTTCAGCGGGTACACGCCCAGAACCTCGCCCGCAGCCTGCACCTGGTCCTTCTGCAGCGCCTCACCCGAGCAGACCACGTAGCGCAGGGGCTGCTCTCGATCCTGACCGAAGCCAGCATCAGCCAGGATGCGGCGCGCCGCCGGCGAAGAGGTCAGCGCCGACAGCATGGTCGGCACAAAGTGCACCGCAGTGACGGACTGCTCGGCAATCACTCGCGCCAGGTAGGCGGGGTCGCGGTGACCCTCCGGCGCGGCAATGACCACGGCGGCACCCTCGGCGAGAGGCCAGTACAGCTCCCACACGTGCACGTCAAAGGAGATGGGGGTCTTGTGCAGAACGCGGTCGCCCTCCCCCACCGGAATCTGGTGCTGCTGCCAGCGCAGGCGGTTATCAATCGCGCGGTGGCTGATGGCAACGCCCTTAGGCCTGCCCGTGGAGCCGGAGGTGAAGAGCACGTAAGCGTCCTCGTCCAGACCGGTTTTCGCGCCCGGAAGCTCCTCTGCGGCGGGTGCTGAGGAGTGTTCCCCGTTGGGTTCCTCGGCGCTCAGTAGGGGCAGAGTATGCTGCGGCAGGTTCGCGTGACGCTGCGGTTCCTGCGGGTTCAGCTCTTCCGCGTTCAGCGGGTGCAGGCCGGGGCCGTGCAGAAGCAGGGAGCACTCGGCGTCCTCCATCATCACGCCCACACGCTCAGCGGGCAGATCCGGAAGCACCGGCACATAGGTGGCGCCAGCGTACAGCAGGGCGTACAGCGCCACGTACTGCTCGGCGCCGCGGTGCACACGCAGACCCACCGCGTCGGAAGGGCGAACACCCCAGTCCAGCAGCTGCGCGGCAAGCGCACGGGCGCGCTCATCCAGCTCGGCGTAGGTGAGGGCGCGGTCGAAGGCGTAGGCGCGCTCCGACTCGGGGGTGAGCACCTCACCGGGCGCGGGGGCAGAATCCAGCACCGCGAGCGCCTGCGGATGTGCCGCCACCGCGTCATGGAAGCGACCCAGCAGGGTCTTGTACTCCAGCGGGTGCTCGGTCAGCGCCGGGGCGGTCAGCTCGCGCAGGGTCGCAAGCTCCGCCTCGGTCGCCAAGCCGAGATTGTTCAGGGAGGCGTCCTCGCGCTGCGCCTCCGCGGCGTAGGCGGGTAGCCACTCGCTCAGGCGGGCGGCGTGACGTTCCAGCTCCTCAGCGGTGTAGAGCGCCGGGTTCATGTCAATCTCGCAGGAGATGCTGTTGCCGCGGCCGGGCATGCCGCGCAGGGTGAAGGTCGCGTCAGCAACGGGACCGGCAGAGATATTGTGAATGCGCGCGGTCGGTACCGCGGATCCGGACTCGTCCTTCGAGGGCGCCGCCAGCGGCAGCACCGCGTCAAAGGGCACCACGTTAATCTGCGCACCAAACAGCCTGGACTGGGCATTACGCGCGGTACGCTCGAGGTCTTCCTGACGAGCCAGCGGATGCTCAGCGTTGCGGGCGTACTGCTCCTTCACCGAGTGCAGGGATTCCGTGATGGGGCCGGTCGCCGCAACCTGCACCGGCAACACATTCACCGCGGTACAGCCGGTCTGCGCGCTCGCCGTACCCAGGGCGCGGGTCGCCTCCGGCAGGGTGCGGGCGAACATGCGGTTCATCTGCGGCACGCCGAATGAAGCCTGCGGGTAGCCGCCCACACGCGCCAGGTACGAGCCGACGGCGGCGGTCACCAGCACGGGCCAGGAGACGGCGTGCTGCTTTGCCGCATCCAGCAGAGCCTGCTGGGTGGGCACGTCAATGCTGAACGCCAGGCGCACAGACTGCGCTGACGGGGAGGCGGTACGACCCGCCAGGGAGGTGTCTTCCTGCTCCAGGGCGCCGCTCGCCTCCCAGAAGGCGACGTCTTCGTCACGGGCGGTGGAGGCGGCGTCGTCCGCGTCGAGCAGCTGCTGCAGGCTCATGCGGCGGGTTGCCGGAACCGGCTGACCGGCAGACAGGGCGCGGTATATCGCCGCCACACGGGAGAGGCCGTTGAACGCGGCGAATCCGTCGGCAACCACGTGGGAGAAGGAATGGTACACCCAGAGGAACCCGCCATAACGCACCACTGCGCTACGCACGGTCACGCCCTCATCGGTGGCGAGGGGCTGGGCGAGCAGGCGCTGTGCCCAGGCGCGCACCGGCGCGGGCAAATCAGAGTCAGGCAGGGCTGATTCAGGCAGGTCAGAGGCGTTCTCCTCCCTCGCCTCGGCGGTGCCGCTCAGCTCCCCTTCATCTACGAGCAGGTCAATGCCCGAAAGGAACGCCTCCTCGGTCAGAATCTGCTGGGAGGCGGCACCATCGGCAATGCGGGTGCGCACGCGGAAGCCCTCGTTCTCGCGGTAGAGCTGCTCAAAAGCCTCACGCAGCAGGGCGAGGTCGGTGTCTGCGGGGCATTGCAGAACCTCCGCGGTGTTGTAGCAGGGGTTCGTCGGGTCAATCGCGGCGGCAAAGTAGATGCCGCGTGCGTTAGTGGTCAGCGGTAGCCAGGGGCTGTCAGCGCTGTGCTGTGCGGAGGGGTTCGCGGCGGTGCGAAGGTCGGAAGCAGTCCCGAAGCTAGCGGGTGCGGTAGTATCAGCTACGCCCATGGTGGCCTCTCAAAGGTCTGGATTAGGGGTCTGGATTAGGGATGAGATATGCGGTGTGTTAAAGGTAGGTGTGAAAGGTAGGCTACTGCCCCGCCGCTTCACGCTGGCAGAAGTGCGCTGACAGAAGTGCGCTGACAGGGGTAAACGCAGCTACACAACACGGCGTAAAACCGGCGCACAGAAAAACGAGGCGAGTAGCAAACACCCCGGGTACCCGCCTGCATTCGCGGCAGGCGGGCACTCGGGGTGCGGTAACGCTTAGCCCAGGCGGGAGGCGATGAACTCCACGGTCGGGTTCTCCACCAGCTCGGTAAACTCAATCACGGCGCCCTCAGCGGCAAGGTCGTCGAGCAGGGCGAATGCGCCCATAGAGTCCATGCCTAGGGAGAACAGGTCGGTGGTCGGCTCGTCAAAAGCGGTCTGCAGGGAGTCGGGCTCGACGATGTACTTCTCCATGATGGGGCGCAGGGTCTCAAATGCGGACATTTTTCTCCTCAATAGGGGTAGGAATAAGGGCGTACGGTTTAGCTGAAAATGGTCAGCTCAAAGGGTTTAGCCGAAAATTTCGGCAAGCTTGGCGCGCAGTTCGCGGCGAGAAATCTTACCCACGTTCGTGGTGGGCAGCTCCTGCAGAACCTGCACGCGCTCGGGAATCTTGAAGTCGGCGAGCTTCTTCGAGGTGAAGAACTCGTGCATCGTGCGGCGCGGGTTTTCGCCCAGGTCGGCGCCTTCCTGCGGCACAATGACCAGGCCCACGCGCTCGCCCACGGTCTCATCCGGGATGCCCAGGACCACGGCGTCAAAAACGTCGGGGTGGGTCAGCGCCAGCTCTTCAATTTCGTCCACGGCAATCTTCTCGCCATTGCGGTTGATCTGGTCCTTCGCGCGGCCGGTCACCTCAAGGTACTTGCCTGCGACCAGTCGCACAATGTCGCCGGTGCGGTAGAAACCGTCCTCGGTAAAGCCGTAGCGGTTCGCGTTCTCCTCCAGGTAGTAGCCGCGAATCGTGTACGGGCCGCGGGTGAGCAGGTGGCCGCTCTCACCGCGCTTAACCGGCTGGTCCTGATCATCAACAATCAAAATTTCATCGTCGGGGCTAATCGGGTAGCCCTGAGTCCTCAGACGCATCTCAATCGGGTCGTTCGAACGGGTGTAGTTCACCAGTCCCTCAGCCATACCGAACACCTGCTGAACGGTGCAACCGAGCACGGACTCGATCTTGCCCGCAACCGCCGGAGCCAGCTTCGAGCCGCCCACCTGCAGGGTCTGCAGGGAGGGCAGGGACACATCGCGCTTCTCCGCGGAGGCGACCCACGCCTGAGCCAGCGGCGGCACCAGCGCGGAGGTGGTCACACCCTCCATCTCAATGAGGTGGAACGCAGTCTGCGGGGACGGATCCGCCGCAAACACCAGCTTGCCGGAGGCGCACATGACACCCAGAATACCGGGCGAGCTCATCGTGAAGTTATGCGCGGCGGGCAGCACCACGAGCATGGTCGTGTTGTTGTTCAGCTTGCAGATATCGACCGAGCCGCGCACCGAGTACAGGTAGGCGGCGTGGGTGCGAGGAATCAGCTTCGAAATGCCGGTCGTACCGCCGGAGAGCTGCAGGAACGCCACCTGCTCGCTCGCGCGGGTGTTCTCGGTGTTCTGGATGACGCCGGGCACGAACTCTTCGGCGAGCTCTTCTTCGGTCAGCGGGGTCAGCGGCTCCGCAACGTCAATAGCAACCGGCGGCTCCAGGGAGTTCTTGCGCAGTTCGGCGGCAACGTCCTCGTGCAGGGCGGTGAAATCCGCGCCGGGGGTCAGCGAGGAGAACACGTGCGCCGCCGCGTCGGTGCGGGTCGCAAAGTGCACGAGCTCGGTGGTGCGGTGCTGCGGCAGGCAGAACACCGGCAGCGCCGCCGCCCAGAAAATACCCAGCAGGTACACCAGGTACTCGGCGGTGTTACCCAACTGCAGCAGCACACGGTCACCGGGCTGCACGCCAGCCTGAACGAGGCGCGCCGCAGCGGCACGACCTGCCGCCTCCAGCTCACCGTAGGAGAGGCGAATCTGCTTGGGCTTACCGTCCTCATCGAGCTGCGCGTGCGAAAGCGCCACCAGCGCCGGGAAGTGCGGCTTTGCGCGGCAGGCATCCAGCAGGAACTCGGGGATGGTCTGGTCAATCCAGTAGCCGGCTTCGCGGTACTTCGCGGCAAAAGACTCGGGGATGAGCGGCGTGGGGGCCAGGGGGCTACGTTCTACGGTCATCTTCTCTCGATTTCTGTGTCGTTTGCGGTTTCTATAGCGCTCACGTTGTGTTCGCAGCGTGATGCCATCTCGTCAATGAGGGCGGGTGCGCAACCTACGCCGGGTGCCCTTCGGCACCCCTCGCGGCGCGGTAGTGTTGCACTTCTCTTAGGCTGTACTTCTCTAGGATACGGGCGCGGCGGTGTTTACCCTAACGGGGCACCCCGCACGCCCACCATGCGGGGCGTACCCTACCCGTGGGGCGCTAGGCGGCATCTCGTAGATCCTCCTCGGAGCCCGGCTCAGCGTCAGTCTCCTCACGGCAAGAAGCGATCATACGCTCCAACGCCGGCACAATCGCACCGCGCCAGCACGCATAATCGTGACCGCCGTTGAAGGTCGTGCAGCGCGCATTCTTCAGGCCCAGCTTTTCCAGGCGTGCCTTCAGCTCACGGTGAGGCGGCACCAGAATCCACTCCTGCTCCCCCACCTCAATCTCAAGGTACAGGTGACGCAGGCGATCAATCTCGCCCGCCGCCTCAAGCTCGTCCAGGCGGTCCATGACCTGCGGCTGCCACAGCGACGAAGACTGCGCGATCGCGCCGCCAAACGCCTCCGGGCGGCTCAGCACCGCTAGCAGGGAGGACAGACCGCCCAGCGACTGACCGTTAATCACAATGTTCTGCGGCGCGGTCTTAATGCCGTGCACCGCCTCCAGGTGCGGGAAGGCAATGTCCACCAGGTAGTCGGCAATCGGGTTGTCGCCATTCAACTCCTTCCAGCGGTTCTCGCGACCGCCAGAGTGCAGGAAGAACACGTGCATCGCCGGAATACGGCCCGCCTCGTGGGCGCGGTTGAGGGTGTGCTCCATACCCTGGCTGAACCACATCTCACCGTCGAACTGGATGAACAGCGGCGCGTCCGGGGCGGGGTCACCCACACGGCCGAGCACATACTGGTGACCGTCAGAGGTCTGCATCCACTCGGGGGCGGGCAGCGCATCAATCTCTTCCTGAGTCAGGATGAACTCCTGCACCGGCGCATGCTCAAGCTGCACCACACCCATACAACGACCAATACGGTTGCACACGGTCTCGGGGTTCAGCGGGTCACCCTCGCCGGAATCCAGGGCGGCGCGCAGGCGCACCTGGTCGTCATCACCCAGCCAAGCGGGGCGCTCGCCGGGCAGCGCCGGCAAGAAGTTGTAGGAGGCACGCCAGGTGGTTTCCATCTGCATGCTCAGCTGCCACCAGCCAGTGCCCTCGATGCGGGCCATGAGGGAACGGTCGAGGTTCTTCTCATCGGTCAGGCGGTTGATGAACATGAGCACCTGCTCCGCCTGCTCATTGTGGTACAGGAACGTGACGATGCGCTCGTTCTCGCTGATACTGCCGTCTTCGCGGTGCACCGGCTCAATAATCGGGGTGCCCTCGGAGACGACCTCAACGATGCGGGCGTTCAGCTCTTCGCAGCTGACCGCCTCAGCAATGAGGGCGCTAATGAGGGGGCTGTCCACGCGCGGTGCCGGTACGGGGCGCGGGGTCTTAGGAGGGGTCGGGCGCACAGCCGGCGCAACGGTACGCGGCTGCGCAGAAGTAGCCTGGGCAGAAGCAGTCTGCACAGAAGTAGCCTGTGCGGGAACGGTCGCGGTGGGTTCGTGCTCGCCCAACGGTTCCTCCTTGGTCTGTGGAAACACTCAATCGGTGAGAATCGGTGAGGAGGCGCATTATCGTTAGTTAGCCTCCACTACCTCACTCTATGGTATCCCTTACCCAAACTCTAGCCAAAGGAAAAAGCGAAAGAACCAAAACATGACAAGATGACAGCGAGCGCGGGCATTTTTTTCGCCCCCCTCCCTCGCCCCCCCCCCCCAAAAAATGGGGTCGAAAATTAGGGCGCCAGAATAGACTGCACGAATACGCGGCACGGATAAGCGACACAAACCGGGCGGTTAAATGAGACGAGGCACCGAGACCGTGCATCAAACCTCTCAAGTCGCAACTTTCAAAGTCTCATGCGGCAGTCTCGGTGCCTCATCTGCGGGTTCCCAAAATGGAACCTACCCAGTGCTCGTTTCCGTTCATGCGTCAAAGACGGGCGAGCACCGGGTAGGCGCCCTACGCGCAGGGGATCCTGGGTCCCTCAGATCCTAACGTTCGCTGCTCGGCGCAATGCCGAGCTTTTCCACCCGTACTGAGACGGTTGGCGCAAACTCCCACGCGGCTTAGGGGCGAAAACTATTCGCTTTCGCGGGCCGCCGAAATAGCGTCAGCGGCAATATGAATTGATTGGTTCTCCTTCGGAATAACCAAAGGGGTGCCAGTGCATGGATCAGGAATAATGACTGATTGCAGGTCAAAAACTTCCTGGATAAGTTCCGGTGTAATTATCGCACGCGGATCGCCCTGAGCGATAATCCGGCCCTGCTTCATTAACACAACATGAGTAGCATACCTGAAAGCGAGGTTCAGGTCATGCAACACCACGGCTACCGTTCGCCCTTCAGAATGCAATTTCTTCGTCAGGTTCAGCACCTCAATCTGGTGCGTGATGTCCAGGTAGGTGGTCGGCTCATCGAGCAGAATCAGCGGGGTCTGCTGCGCCAGGGTCATGGCAATCCACACACGCTGACGCTGACCGCCCGAAAGCGCCTCAATGGGACGCTCAGCAAGCTCCAGCACGTTCGCCGCCTGCATCGCCTCCACGCAGGCGCGCTCGTCCTCATCAGACCAGGAACGCAGCAGCGACTGGTGCGGGTAGCGGCCGCGCGCCACCACATCCGCCACGGTCACGCCGCTAGGCGCCTCCGGGGTCTGCGGCAGCATCGCCAGGATCTTGGCGATGGCGCGGGACTTCATCTGCGGCAGCGGGGTGCCGTCCAGGCGAACCTCACCCTCCTTGAGCGGGTTCACGCGGGCAAGAGCCTTCAAGGTGGTCGACTTACCGCAGGCGTTCGGGCCCAGGATAACGGTCAGCTCCCCCTCCGGCACCTGAAAATCTACCCCGTTGAGCACCGTATGCTCACCGTAGGCAACCACCATGTTCTCGCCTTCAAGGCGGGTCGTCACACTAGCGTTCACTAGCTCTTCTTCCTTTCGAGGTAAATCAGGTAAATCAGGTACAGGCCGCCAATCGCGCCGGTCACCACACCCACCTGAATGATGCGTCCGGGAACAGCGAATCGGCCAATCAGGTCAGAGCCGAGCACCATGAGCGCACCCATAAGTGCCGCGGAGGTGAAGCCCACCCCGCCACTGCGAGACAGGGTCTTCGCGATGTGCGGTGCCGCCAGGGCGACAAAGGCAATCGGGCCGGTCGTCGCGGTCGCCAGCGAAACCAGAAGCACACCGATAAACAGAGCCGCCACACGGTACGCGTTCACGCTCACACCCAAACCGGATGCCACCTGGTCACCAAAACGAATCGCGCCCAGCGGGCGGACCAGCATCAGCAACAGCGGAGTCACCACGAGCAGCAGACCCATCAGCGCGTAGGTGCGCTCCCACGTGATGTCATTGAGCGAACCGGCAAGCCAGGACGCCGCGGTCTGCGCCTGAGTCAGCGAAGCACGCACCACCAGCAGCGCATTGAACGCCGCCAGGGTCGACCCCACACCAATACCGACCAGCACCAAGCGGAAGCCATGCAGGCCCGTGCGGCGCGTCAACAGCCACACCAGCACCGAAGTCGCCAAGCCACCAACCACAGCACCCAGAGCAACCTCAACGGGGCCGGAATTGAAGACAATAATCTGCAACAGCGCACCGGTCGCAGCACCATTCGTGAAGCCGATAATATCCGGCGAACCCAGGGCATTACCCGAAATCACCTGGAAAATCGCACCCGAGAGACCAAGCGCCGCACCCACCAGAAGCGCCGCCACAATACGCGCCGCACGCTGCTGAGCGAAAGTCACCGTAATCTGCTTGCCCTCACCCAGCAGCGCCGGGATCAGCTTCTCCGGGGCGATCTTATAATCACCCTGCAACATGCCCCAAAACGCCAGCGCCGCAATCAGCACCACCAACGCCACATTCAAAATCAGCACACGCCACGGCACCTGAGCACTCAGCGGACCGCGCACAGTCAACACCGGGCGGCCACCCAAATCGCGGCCGCTACGACGCGCAGAACGATTAGCTGCAGTGGTGACGGTCGCCGTCGAAACAGCGGAAGAATTCGACATTAGAGAGCCTCCACCTTACGACGAGTCATCAAGAACAAGAACACCGGGGCACCGGCAAGAGTCGCCACAATACCCACCTGAGTCTCCTGCGGAGCCACCAGCACACGCGCCAACACGTCAGCACACAGCAGCCACACCGGACCCAACAGCGCCGAACCATAATTCACCCAGCGCACATCATTACCGAGTAGGGCACGCACCACAAACGGCACCGCCAAACCCACAAAACCAATCGGACCCACCGCAGCAGTCGCCGCACCGGCAAGCACCGTCACCGCCAGCAACGTCAAATTCTGGGTCGTACGCACACTCACGCCGAGGCTGGTCGCCGCCTCCTCGCCCATACTCAGAGCATTAATCGCAGGAGCCACAAAGAACGCCACCAGCATACCCAGCAGAATCACCGGACCCACCGTCGACGCGATATCCATACCGCGGCCCTCCAGCGAACCGGCAACCCACACACGGAACTCGTTATATGCATCCTGATCAGCCAAAATCAGGCCCTGCGCAATCGCCGACAGCGCCGCAGAAATCGCCACACCCGCCAGAGCGAGCTTCACGATCGACCCGTCACGGCCACGACCCAGCGTGTACACCAGCACCGCAGCCAACGCGCCACCAATCGTCGCAGCAACCATGTACTGCCAAATACCCATCACGCCAAAAACCACCACGGAAGCAATCACAGCCACCGCAGCACCGGCATTCACACCCATCAGGCCGGGCTCAGCCAGCGGGTTACGAGTCAACGACTGCATCAAAGAACCGGCAACCGCCAACGCCGCACCCGCCGCAAGACCCACCAAGGTACGCGGAATGCGCTGCTCCATCACAATCGTCTGCGCCTGCTCAGAAGCAGTGCCATTGAAAACAGCCAGAACCTGATCCGGCGGAAGATTATTCGACCCGAACAGCAAAGAAGCAGCCACAGCCCCCACCAAAAGCACCGCAAACAAGAACAGAAAAGCCAGGCGCTTACCCAACTTCTGCCCCTGAATCACAGAACCCTGACGGGACGTACTCTCCTGCTGAACATCTCGGGACAATGAGCTCGTGAAGGCCACTATGCTCCTTATGCTCGATACAAGAAAACGGGGAGGCACACCCGGCGCACCCACACCACACGAGGGGCACCCGGCACACCGGTAGATAATGAGAGAAACGCCGGAGCGGGCGGGTTACTCCCCCACCCGCATCCGACGTTAAGTCTTAGCGCTTACGGGTCAGCAGCAGCGCAGCGGCACCCACAATGCTTACGCCCAGAACCACCACGCCAATCCACGGGAACGCAGCACCGTAAGTCACGGTCTGAACGGTGGATGCGGTGTTAGCCGCGCCCGAAGCTGAAGCGCTCGGGTTCGACGCAGTACCGCGCGCAGAAGACGAAGAAGATGCGCTCGCCGAAGCGGTCGCCTTCTTCTGGGCATTTGCAGAAGCCGAAGCAGCAGGCGCAACGGAAGAGCCAGAGGTACCGGAGGTACCGGAAGAGTCAGCTTCCGCGTTCAGGCGGTCGTACTCCTCCTTAGTGATGGTGTTGCCCTCAGCGTCGGTGTACACGGTCTCAGCCTCAGCCGCGCCACCTGCAGAACCATTCGAGGAGCCGTTCGAACCACCATTGGACGAGGACTCGTTGGAATCGTTAGAGCCCTGAGCCTCGTCTGCAGAGTCTGAGTTGTTAGAGTTCGAGCCGCCGTTCGAGGAACCACCGTTGCTCTTCGAGCTGGAAGAGCCGCGGTTCGAGGAAGAACCCGAAGAGTTCGAGGAGGAATTATCCGAACCGCCCTCACCCACCACGGTGAACTCGGGGCTACGGTTGCTGTACGCCTCGGTGCCCAGGTACTTGCCGTCCTTGTCACGCTTCTCACCAGTTGCAAGGAAACGCAGAGTGTGAGTGCCAGCGCCAACATCCGGCAGAACGAAGGAACCGGAGACGTTACCGTTGCCATCGGTCTTCTGCTGGTGCACCACGCAAGCGCCCTGTGCCGCATCGGAGGGGCACAGGTTACCGTCGTCCACCTTCACGGACACCACAGTGTTTGCGGGGAAGCCGCTCACGCTAAAGGAAATCACGCCGTGCTCGCTCACAGAGGAGGAAACAGTCGAAGAGGTGCCGGGGGTAGATGCCTTCGCACCGCCCGGAGGCAGAGCGGATGCAGTGCCAACGCCCAAGCCCAGCGCCAGGGTTGCGGCAGCACAGGCGGTCAGCGCCTTAGAGGTCAGGGATGCCTTCGGGGCTCCCGAAAAAGGTGCACGCATGGTGGTCCTTTCAAAATTACCGGGGTCGAAGCTGAACGCTACCGGGTTCGTGTCAGTACAGTTCAGTAGGTCAGTGCAGTTCAGTAGGTTGCGACCCGAGTGGTTAGTGGGGCACCCGATCCACGCCCCTGTTCAAGGGTGCAGGGTCAAAAGTGTGGGGCGTGAGCCGGTGCCGGTGTGAATGTGTGGTCAGAGAGCTTACTTCTTGGAGGTGCGCAACAGCAGAGCCGCAGCCAAAACCACCAGGCCAGCCGCCGAGAGCAGCAGGTTATTGGCGTTGTTCACCAGCCACTTGGTCAGACCGGTCAGCTCAGTACCCTCAATGGTCGGGCCCTGTGCCTTGGTGCCAGCGGCGGAGTTCTGCGAACCCTGCGTGTTCTGCGAGTTCTGCGAACCGGCGGCAGCCTTCACTGCCTTCTTCGCGTTGGCTTCGGTCTTCTGCACGGTGGTTGCCAGGTTCTTCTGCGCGTTCTGAACCTTCGCCTTAGCCTGCACGCGGTTCACGACCGGGGCGGTGCTCTGCGAGAGCGCGGCGAGGGACGCGTCCACGTCGGTGGCGCGGGTGCTGATGCGGCCGCCCGCGTTACGCATGGGCACAGGTGCCGTGGAGGTTGCGGTTGCGGGGTTCTCGTTCAGCTCTTCGACCAGCTGGTCGGTGGCGTCCTGCTCATCGCGGGAAACGTCCTGACGAGGGGTAACAGCACGTTCCACGGTCATGTCAGCAAAACCGAGCACCGCATTGTCAGCGCCCTGGTTGCCGTTGTGCACAACCACGCGGTAGGTTGCGGCGGGCATGCTCACGCTGGTTTCGTAGCTGAAGCTGCGGTTGCCATCCAGACGCTTCCAGCCGGAGCCGTAGAGGGTCTGCGGGGAGTTACCGAGGTAGGTTGCGGCGTACACCCAGGTGCCCGGTTCAGCGTTCGGCACGGTCACGGTCACGGTGGAGCCGTCACGGCTCACCTGCACGCCATTACCAGCGGTCAGTTCGGAGGCGTTGACCGGCTCGGGCGCGTCACCGGGGGCGTACTCGCCGATGGTGAAGGTGGTGTTGATGCCACCCTGGCTATTGGCACCGCCGTAGGTTCCGGATCGGTCGCCCTCACGCAGGCTACCGGTCAGCAGGCGCAGGGTGTGCTCACCGGAGGCGTACTTGGCGGCGTCTTCGTCATTCTTGAAGGCTGCGTTGTCGCGGGTGGGCAGGTCAATCCAGGCGTCGATATGGCCGTTCTCATCGGGGGTGATGACAGCCCAGATGGTGCGGTTGTCGTTGACCGCGGTGGCGTCGTTACGGGATACCTTGCCGTCGTCAATCTTCAGACCGATAACGGATGCCTTCTTGTCTTCAGGGTTGCACCAGCCGTCACCGGTCAGGTGCAGCTTGCCGCCCTGAACCGCCTTGGGGTTCTCGATGCTCAGGCGCGGGGTGAAGGAGCCGTCAGCGGGGGCGCAGGTTTTCGAGTCTTCGCTGGGTGCCGGGGTGGGGTCTGCAGT
>NZ_CAXOMR010000022.1:0-36852 GCF_964210535.1 Rothia mucilaginosa | reverse complement strand
TCTGTATGTGTTCTCTGCTCCGTCAATGAGTTGGTAGCGGGTTCTCGCTATTGTTCAACGATATTAAACACTTTGAACTGTTTATAGTGGACCAGCGTGTAGATGAGGCAGAGTACAGCCGGGATACTAACGACAAGCGCAGCGTTGAAGGAGCCGAGATGGTCAAGCATCAGTGCTACCGCGCCCATGGAGTACAGCGTTCCTAATCCAAACACGGCACCGTCAAGGGAGCTGGCACGCCCCAGTAGCTCATTCGGTGTAATGCAGTCACGCAGATTGTTGGAGAAGATGAAAGCTGATGCCCATCCTACGTCCAGGATGAAGAGCAGGGCGCCGAGCACTACGGGGTTATTGCTGACGGTGACGAGCGGTATTCCAAGCAGGGATACGACGTTGGCAACCAGTAGCATTCCTCGTGTGTTCTCGAAAGAGAGGAAACGATCGATGATGAGCGCCGCGACGATACCACCGATACCGCTGCAGGCCATAATCATGCCTACCACTGAGGCTTCAAAAGTGAGTTCCTCATACAGACGGTAAATAATGATAAGTGAATACGATGCCGTAGCTGCCGCTAAGAAGAACGTGTAGACAAGGATAAGTCTCTGTGGGGCGCCGGAGAACATGTATTGGATACCGTCAAACATGCGGTGAATAAACCCATGTTGTGCGGTTTCGCGTTGCTCAGTTTTAGTTTCCATCTCTACGGATGGCAACGTTGCGTATGAAATAGTTGCCGCTCCGAAAAGGAGCACCGGGACGATAAGACCGACCGTTGCACCCGCGACAAGAACAATAAATCCTGCTGTAGGGGGTGCAATGATTGCGGATATTCCCTCGCAAATTTCACGACGTGCATTGTACGAAAGAAGGTTTTCTCGTCCGAGAAGCTGCGGAATATATCCTGCTTCTGAGGCAGCAGCCAGTTCGGAGAAGACACCGCTCACAAATCCTAGTGCGGCGATGGTGAACCATGACAGCATATGCTGCTCAATCATCAACGCCAAGGTAAGGATACTGAGGATGTTTGCTGCCCCGGCAATCACAATCATAGGTTTTCGAGGCAGACTATCCGATAGGGTTGCTAGTGGATATGCCAAGGCGATATTGGGGATTTGCATGGCTACCGCCATTACGCCAGCCAACCCAATTTCGCCTGTACTAGCGAGAATCGCGATGGGTAGGGCGAAGGAATATATTCCTGTACCTACCAGAGAGCCAATAAGGGCTACGTAGATTCTCCAGGGTATTTTATGTGTTGTCATGCTTTGCTCCTTCCAGGACGCATCAAAATAGCGCCCAAGAATTGCGATGAACACAATGAGCCTAGTTCACAGAAAAATGGCATGCCTTAAAGATTTATAGGCAGAGTAAAAGGAAAGCGACTACGCTCACCAGAACATCACGTGAACGGATTTTTTCGGGTTACTGACTAATACGGGGCCGTCACTCCCAATGTAACCCGCGTCATATATAAAGCATCTCATGTGCACCACTCATAACTCGACACACAGGCACAACTTAAAGTAGAAAAGACATAAACAAGGCAAAGCCACAGCAAAACTTGGGATTTTAGCTCTTTAATCCCACAGAAAAACAGGAAGAACCACCCAATAACATGTAACAAACTGTCACAAAAATGAGGGAGGGGCGACTCGCCATGACGGCGGGTCGCCCCTCCTTCTGTATGTACACGCCTCATTCAGCGGCTTTCACGGAGTCTAGTAGCCGGTCTAAAGGTCCTTCGGCGGCACCGACTCCAAACCAAAACGGCAGTGGCCGTCATAGTTCAGCGCCGCATCAATACGGTCCAGCATCCGCTCCGAGAGCAGCGCACGCTCCGCCGGGTCAGACACATCCACCCAACGCACCTGCGAAGACTCCTCGTCGTTCACCTTCGCCTCACCTGAAACCCAGCGGCACAAGAACGTATGATCCAAGAACTGGCAACGGTCACCATTACCGAACTGCATGGCCGGGTCAGCCTTCACCTGCGCCAGCTCCAGCACCTCAATCTGCACGTTCGCCTCCTCCTGCGCCTCACGCAGGCAGGTCAGCGCCGGGCTCTCCCCCGGATCCACAATGCCCGTAATCGGGGTCCACGCCCCGTTATCGCTACGGCGCACCAGCAGCACCTTAGAATCCTGCTCACGGTACACCACAGCCGTCGCGCCGGACAGCCACAGGTAGTCCGAGCCGAGCCGCTCACGCAGCTTACGGATATAGGGAGGAGTAGGCATAACATCAACCTTTCAAAAGCCCCGGGAAGTCTACCGGGAATAGGTGCTAGAGAGCAGAGCGAACAGCTGCGAGCCGCACACAGAACAAGCCCGCCACTTAGCCGGACGGTCACCCTACTTCGGAATCTACCACAGAGAATACGCCGGAGCAGCCAACGCCACCAGCGCACCCAGAAGCATAAACGGACCGAAGGCAATGCGGGTGCTACCGCGCGCCTTCGTAAACAGCACCAGAGCCAAAGACACCAGACCACCGGCAAGGAACGTCACCAGCGACGCCCAGCCCAGATTCGCCCAGGACAGGTACCCGAGCACGCCGCCCAGAATACCGGCAAGCTTCACATCCCCGCGGCCCAGCGCGCCAAAAGACAGGATACGCAGAAGCAGGTAGCAGAACCACAGCACCAGACCGGCACCAATCACACGCCAAATATCGGCGGGGCGACCGGCAAAAAGCAAAGACACCGGCAGCGCCGTATAGGTGGCAATAGCCAAAGGAATCAGGATGCGGTGCGGCAGACGGTGCTCCCGCACATCAATACGCCACAGCCGCAGGGCGCACCACAGAAAATACAGCAGGTAGCTGCCGAGCACCAGAGCGGCAATTGTGGAGGCGCCTCCAGCGTTGTAGAGGCGGGAAAGCTCAGCGAGCATAGAACGTCCATTCTGTATTGCTGGAGGCTGTACTACCGGAGGCTGCTAGCCAGGAACCAACTAGTCAGGAACCAGCCAGCCGGCCGAGAAACATGCACCGATGGCGCTAGGGCATCCAAGTTCTAGGAACCGAAGCGGCGGGAACGGTTCGCGTAATCCCGCAGGGCACGCAGAAAATCAACGCGTGTGAAATCCGGCCACAGGGCGCGGCAGAAGTAAAACTCAGAATACGCACTCTGCCAGGTCATGAAACCGGACAGGCGCTGCTCGCCCGAAGTGCGAATCAGCAGGTCCGGGTCGGGCATATCGGCGGTGTACAGGTGCGAAGAAATATCCTCCACGCTCAGCTGTTCGGCAAGCGAGTCCAAGGATGCCCCCTCAGCGGCAGCCTCGCGCAGAACCGAGCGGACCGCGTCCACAATCTCCTGGCGGCCGCCGTAACCGACCGCAATGTTCACGCGAACACCGGGCAGGTGCGCAGTCTGCTCAATCGCCCAGTCCAGGCGCTCGTGCAGCTGGCGAGGAATCAGGTCAATATTGCCGATAGCGCGCACCGGACCGCAGGCGGACTCCACCAGACGCACCAAGAACGCATCAATCACAGCGACCAGACCGGTCAGTTCCTTCTCGGGGCGTTTCAGGTTCTCGGTGGAGAGCATGTACAGGCTCACCTGCGGAATCGACAGCTCAGTACACCAGGCAAGAAAATCAATAATTCGCTCCGCACCGGCGGCGTGGCCCTCACGGGTGCTCAAGCCGCGCTGAGCCGCCCAGCGACGGTTACCGTCCACCAGCACTCCAATATGTGCCGGCAGGGATTCGGGGCTCAGCGAGCGCGCCAGAGCCTGCTCATAGATGGTAGGCTCAGTGACAGTGCCGGGGTTGCTGGCGTGGCCGTGCACAGTAATCACGGGCAGGGCGTTGGCGCTCATAGCTCATACCTCATTCGGCTGTCGTGGCAGATAATTCAGCGGGCTCATAACGAAAGAGTCCAAGCTCTTATTCTACGCCGCCGCGCCGTACCTTCGCGGCAATCAGCATCGCGGTTGGGCTGAGAATCGGCTCAAAATTTGTGGCGGCTGGTGGCGGTATCCGGGGTGCGTACAGGGGCTGCACGCATCGCGCGCCTAATAATAGTTGATGCCCTTCACCTACGACTCATATCGTGGGTGAAGGGCATCATTGTAACGCGCGGGGCGCTGCGCCCCAGCCTAGATAACGTAGTAGTCGCTCAGGCCCTCGTCCAGGCTAGATTCGGGCAGCTGAACCTCAGTATGCGAGGCGGCCAGCGTGTAGTCCTCCCAGGGCCAAATGTCCTTCAGCTGTTCACTGGGAACGGCGAAGAACACGCCGTTCGGGTCCACCTGCGAGGCGTGCGCGCGCAAAGCCTGATCGCGCTGCTCAAAGTGCTCGTGAACCAGGATGCGGGTCGTAGTCTCGTGGCGAGGTGCCTCCCCCAAGGAGGCGCGGTGCGCGAGGTTCTCAATCCAGCCGCTCAGCAGGCTCTCACCGTGCGTATCGAGCAGATGCTCGTGCAGGGCGAGGGTGCGTTCGGGGTTGAATGCGCGGTCGTAGTAGAGCTTCAGTGGGGTCCAGGGCTCACCCTCACCCACGTAGGCTTCCGGGTCGCCTGCCTTCTCGAATGCTTCCACGGCAACCTTGTGGGTCATGATGTGGTCGGGGTGCGGGTAACCGCCGATCTCGTCATAGGTGATGATGATGTGGGGGCGGTACTCACGCACCAGACGCACGAGCGGCGCGGCGGCACGGTCCAGGGGCATGGTGCCAAAGCTACCGAAGGGAAGCGGCGGCATGGGGTCGCCCTCGGGCAGACCCGAGTCGAAGAAGCCAATCCAGCGGTGCTCAATACCCATAATCTCGCGGGCAGCCGCCATCTCAGCACGACGCAGACCCGGCAGGTCACGGTGCGCACGCGGGCTCTTATCGACCTCCCCATTCAGGATGTCACCGCGCTCCCCGCCGGTCATCGTCGCCACCATGAAGCGGGCACCACGGGCAATATACGCCGAGGCGGTACCGGCGCCCTTGGAGGACTCGTCGTCCGGGTGGGCGTGCACCGCGAGGATACGCAGACCGGTGTAGTCCTCCTCCAGCGGTTTGAGGGAGTCCACGGGAGGGTGAGTCGGCAGGTTTGCCTTCAGCTGTTCAATGGCTTCGCTCACGGTGGTCTCCTTTAGGTGATGCGCCAGGGGGTCGATGATGTGTCTGTGACTCGCGAATACGAGCGCTACACGGCAGAAATTTTACGGTTGTAGCTTCTCGTATGATACCCAAGGATAGCGCCGGTACACTAGCGCAGATGACGCCGTGTGACATCGTGAAACATGCCGTCATATCAGCAGATTCTTGGGCATGAAACAGGCTGATGCTGGCGGAGCGTTCAGCTACAGGCGTGCGTACCGACGAAGATGCGCTCAGAGGGGAAGATACGACCGGCATAACAGCCGAAAATCCTCCGGTGCTCTAGAATAGGTCTGTTGATTCATTCCGTTACCGGCACCTCCGCGCATTGAACGCGGCACGCGGTAGCGGGTTTATTCGTTTCGCACCGGCAGAGCCGGCGCATAAGCAAAGGACACGCATGGCTGAAAACACCGGTGCATGGCTCACTCAGGATGCCTTCGACCGCCTCACCCAGGAGCTGGAGTACCTCTCCGGCCCGTACCGCCAGGAAATCGTTGACCGCATCGCGCAGGCACGCGATGAGGGTGACCTCCGCGAGAACGGCGGCTACCACGCCGCCCGCGACGAGCAGGCTAAGAACGAAGCTCGCATCAAGCAGCTCAAGCACCTGCTGGAAACCGCGCACATCGGCGACACTCCTGCTGACGACGGCGTGGTAGAACACGGCATGGTTATCGAAGCTGAGGTTGCCGGCCGCACCCTGAAGTTCCTGCTCGGCTCCCGCGAAATTGAGGACACTCTGCCGGCAGGTAGCGACCTGAAGGTCTTCTCCGAGAAGTCGCCGCTGGGTGCCGCAATCATGGGCGCTAAGCAGGGCGACGAGGTCACCTACACCGCTCCGAACGGTAAGGAATTGAGCGCCAAGATTATCTCCGCAACCCCCTACCAGGGCTAAGAGATTAGAGCTAAGAGACAGCGCTAGATTTAAAACAAACAGTGCGGGGTGCTGACTATAACGGTCAGCACCCCGCACTGTTTTTTGTCTGCCTGCTTGCGCCTATCTGGTTGCCTCCACCCTTCCGATTCGAGGCAACACTATAGTTCGTCGGCTAATAAATATATCGGCTTAGTAGACGATGATGGGCTTGAAACCCGCATCCTCCAGGGCAGAAATCACCTGGCGGCAATGCTCCACACCCTTGGTTTCCATGTCGATCGTAATCGACACATCGCCCATGGACAGCGAACCACCCACACGGGTGTGATCCACACCGGTCACGTTCGCATCATTCTCAGAAATAATGCGGGAAATGGTCGCCAGCTCACCCGGACGGTCAGACAGCATCATCTTCACGGTCATGTAGCGGCCAGCCGCAGACAGACCGCGCTGAATCACCTTCAGCATCAGCATCGGGTCAATATTGCCGCCGGAAAGCACGCACACGACGGTACCCAGGTCGCCGTACTCTTCCTTCAGCTTGCCGTTCATCAGCGCAGCCACGGGCACCGAACCGGCAGGCTCCACCACGAGCTTGTTACGTTCCATCAGGAAGATCAGGGCGCGAGCGATATCGTCTTCACTCACGGTCGCCACATCGTCTACCAGCTCCTTGATGATGGAGAAAGGCATCTGGCCGGGGCGACCCACCGCAATACCATCAGCAATGGTGGAAACCTTCTTTAGCGGCACCAGAGCATCCGCAGCCAGCGACAGCGGGTACGCCGCCGCGTGCTCCGCCTGAACACCAATAATCTTGATCTTCTTACCGAGCTTCTGCTCCTTCGCGCGGATAGCAGCGGACAGACCAGCCAGCAGACCGCCGCCGCCAACACCCACAATCACGGTGTCAACGTCCGGAACCTGCTCCAGGATTTCCAGACCGATGGTGCCCTGGCCGGCAATAATGTCTTCATTGTCGAAGGGGTGCACGAACACCGCGCCGGTCTCTTCGGCGTAGCGCTTCGCCTCCGCCAGAGCCTCATCCACGGTCAGGCCGTGCAGCTCAACCTCAGCGCCGTGATCGCGGGTTGCGGTAATCTTAGGCAGTGCCGCACCCAGCGGCATGTAAATACGAGCCTTAATGCCCAGACGGTCAGCCGCCAGAGCCACACCCTGAGCGTGGTTACCTGCACTCGCCGCCACGACGCCGCGCTTCTTCTCCTCCTCGGAGAGCTTTGCCATGCGCACATACGCGCCGCGCACCTTGAACGAACCGGCGCGTTGCAGGTTCTCACACTTGAAGAACACCTCGGAACCCAGGCGCTGGCTCAGGGCACGCGAATGGGCGACCGGGGTGCGTTCAATAACGCCTTCGAGCAGCTCTGCGGCACGTTCAATATCGGTAATGGTCACGGGCAGGGAGTCGAGATCTACGCTCACGGGTTTTCCATTCTGACGGTGCGTTGTCCCGCGGGCGCGGGATGGTGATGTATTGCTCATCCCATTTTAGAGGATGGGTACAGCGAAGGGGGCTACCCGGTCGCAAGTAGCCCCCTGGCGAGACACCGCCGTAGACGGCATCGCGGCCGGCGGTATCGCCGGGACGAGTTAGCGGTGCGTTATCGAGGGTGGCGGGGTGCCCTACGCCAAAACCTCCCGCTCGATGCAGGCCCCTAGTCTTCGGAGGAGTCCGAAGCCTCGGAAGCCTGGTTCTCAGGCTCCTCAGCCTTCTGACGGCTCGGCACCCGGGAGGCCAGATTCTTGACGCTCTCCTGCCGTTCCTGGGCCTTCTCCTCAGCCTGCTCGCGGCGAGCCACCTCGTGCGGGAAGAGGAACTCCTCCTCACGAGGTGCTTCCTTCTCCCAGTCACGGTTCGCCAGGTAACGCACCACCGCGTTGACCACAGCCAGAGTCGGCACAGCGAACAGAGCACCCACCGCACCAAAAATCATGGATCCACCAGCCACCGAGAAAATAACCGCCAGCGGGTGCAGGGAGACAGCCTTACCCATAATGAGCGGCTGCAGAATGTTGGATTCGAGCTGCTGAACCAGCAGAACAATACCGAGCATAATCAGCGCCTGCACCGGGCCCAGAGCAACCAGCGCCAGCAGCACAGCCACAGCACCGGAAATGAGGGCACCAATCACCGGAACGAAAGAGCCGAGGAAGACCAACACACCCAGCGGGATAGCCAGCGGAACACCCAGAATTGCGGCACCAATACCGATGCCGATAGCGTCAATAGCCGCCACCAGAATCTGAACGCGCACGTACGCACCCAGGGACTTCCAACCCGCGCGACCCGCACCGTTGACTGCGGCACGCGCATCCTTCGGGAAGAGGCGGGTGACGAACAGCCAGATACGCTCGCCCTCCATCAGGAAGAAAACCAGGGTAAACAGGGTCAGCAGGGTACCGGTCGCAACCTCAGCCGCAGTCGAACCCACCTGAGACACACCGTGCAGCACGGAGCTGGGGTTATTGGTTGCAGCACTCTCCATCTGATCCAGCAGCTGGTTCAGCTGGTCTGCACCGAACTCGTAACCGAGGTCCTTCAGCCAACCAATCAGCTGCTGGTAGCCCTGCATCGCCTTATCCGCCATGGACACAAAACCGCGCAGAATCTGCTGACCGGTCAGCGAAATAATACCGGCGAGCACCAGAATCATACCGATTTCGGCAATAGCCGCCGCGCCACCGGCACGAACGCCCTTCTTACGCAGAAGCATCACGGCGGGGCTCAGCAGAGCCGCCAGCAGCAGAGCCACCAGAAGAGAAATAACCAGCAGGGAGACGTGCCCCAGGCCCTTCCAAAGGATCCAACCGGCACCGGCAATCATAATGATGCGCCACGCCCAAGCACCAGCAACTTCCATAGCAAAAGGCACCCGGTAGCCGCGCTCCTCCTCGGCTACATGTTCTTCTGCGACAGGTGTAATTTTCACGGTGTCTCCAAATCGTTATCGGTGTCGCGCCCGCGCGGGGCAGCTTCGGCTGCCCCAGCGGAAGGCGGTATGTGGTGATGTTGTTGCGCTCCTCCCCTGCGCTTCGATACATCGGGGAAGTAAAGCGGCAAAGGCGGCGGCACCATCACGGTACCGCCGCCTCATCATGAGCTTTAGTCGTTTCTAAAGATGCTTGCCAGGTACATGAGAACACGCAGGATCTCAACGTACAGCCAGACCAGAGAAGCGGTCAGGCCGAAAGCAAGGCGCCAGGACTCACGCTCGGGCAGGCCAGCCTCCACAGCCTCGGAGGTGGTGGTGAAGTCCAGCAGCAGCGAGTAGGTTGCCAGCGCAACAGCGAACAGGCCAACAACCAGACCCAGCGGGATACCACCGATAGAGAAGCTGTTCAGCGAGGAACCGAAGATACCCGCGGTCAGCATGGACACCAGGCCGTAACCCAGGTAGCTGAGCGCACCAATCATGAAAATCTTATTCAGCTTGGGGGTGGTGCGAATCTTGCCGTTGGCGAAGAGAGCCAGGGTCACACCCGCAACCACGAGGGTTGCCAGAACCGCCTGAACTGCCACGCCGGGGTAGCGCATATCCACAACAGCGGACAGACCACCGAGTAGCAGACCTTCCATGAGCGCGTAGGTCATGACCAGAATCGGGGAAACCTTCTTCTTGAAGGAGTTCACCAGACCCAGGACCAGACCGCCAACCATGCCCAGGAGCAGCAGCACCGGTGCATTCCATGCAACAGCGGCACCGACAGCGACCAGGCCCAGGTTGATACCGGTCTTAACCAAGACATCGTTCATGGTCAGGCGCTCACCGGCGGGGATGGGCTCCGAGTAGGTGGGGGCTGCTACGCCGTAGTCAGCCTCACCGTACGGCTGGCCGTACTGTGCCTGCTGACCGTACTGGGGCTGACCATACTGCTGGCCATAGGGCTGCTGGCCGTAGGTGTTCTGGCCGTAGCCCTGCTGATCATACTGCTGACCGTACTGGCCATAGGTCTGCTGCTGACCGTACTGTGCCTGCTGACCGTACTGCGCCTGCTGGCTGGTCTGCTGCGGCTGCGCACCAAAACGACCGAAACGAGAGTCACCCTGAGTGACATTCTTCGTCATTGAATTCAGAAGCGGGTTTCCCGCCATCTTTCTCTCCTTAAACGGGTACAAAACTAATTCTGTTAATTATATCGGATAGATTCTGTGCTCACGGGCGCTGTTCGTTACCAGCATGGGCTTCTAGCGACCTTGCCAGAATATTTCAGGGCGGTGTTTACCTGAGGTTCACCCAGGCCCGCGCCGCCCCGCATGCAAAGGCTTCTGCGCGTCTCTTTGTGAAGCGTCTAGTGCGAAGCTTCCAAACGGTCCAGGAGCTGTTCCAGATACTCCAGAACTGCCTGTTCCTCGTTCGAGCCAATCACCTCATCAGCAGCATTTCGCACAACCTCCGGGGCATTAGACATGGCAACACCCCAGCCCGCGTAGCGGAGCATTTCCATGTCGTTCTCACCGTCACCGAAGGCAAGAATGCCCGCCGGATCAGCATCCAGACGCTCGCATAGGTCCTTCAGACCGGTCGCCTTATTGACACCGGTACGCACCAGGTCAATGGCACCGAAGCCACTCACCATCGGGGTGACGGTCTGCGGAAGAGCCTCACGCAGGTAAACGCTCAGCTGCTGCGTCTGCTTCGGTGGGGTCAGCAGCGGGAACTTAATGGGTGCACCCTCAAAATCTTCAATAGAGTCAACCATGACCGAGCCGGGGAAGAAGAACGCCGCAAAGTCCTCCAGGGTGAGGGTTTCGGGGAGCTCCTGACCAGTGTCTTCAAAATAGCCGCGAATCATGTGCACAATCTGGTCGCAACGATCCTTGGGCAGGTAAATACCCTCGGTGGTGCACACCAGCAGACCGATCTGGTCCAGCCCCTGCACTACCTCAATAATGCGCGGGATATCCTCTTCCTCAAAGGGATGCACGGCAAGCTGACCGCTGTCATCGGCGAGGTACGCGCCGTTCTCAGCAATGTAGGTGAGGCCCTGGTCCTCGAAACCGCGCATATAGTCCTGTAGCTTGGCATGGGTATTTCCGCTCGCCACGACGAAGTGGATTCCATGCGCCTGCAGGCGGGGCAGGATGCGCGCGAACCGTTCGGTGTCGAAGGTTTTGGAGTCGGTGAGGAAGGTGCCGTCCATATCGACGGCAATGATGGAGGGTTTAGTCTGCATGCTGTGCCTTTCTGACTCTGCTCCCCCGTTCAGGCAGGGGTGCGTCTGTGGCTGTGTCTCTTTATAGGGTCTCACGTTTTTTGAGCTCCGGAAGACGGTTCGCGGGTGTTTTAGGGCGTGGAGCCCCGTCACAAAACGTCATCTAAACCCCCTGTTTTGCACTCTTTTTCTCCACAAACTAGACTTACTTGAAGTGTAAAACTTTACTTGTCAAGCTTGAAGGCATGAACAACACCACGAAATACAGCGGCGCAGGCAAGTTCTCCATCGACGCGCTCGTGACCGCGCGCCGCAAGTAAGCTTTGAACCGCCTCCTGCCTCCACACATGACCGAGGCAGGCAATCACCTGCAGGTTCACCAGACTTCACCGCCAGCCGTCCTGATTCCGGCAGAGGACGAGCTCTTCTATCCGCGGTGAAGAGAGTGCGCGGAATGCCATAGCCCGCACCGCCACTCCACGATGCCCCCGATAGTATGGGTCGGGGGCATCGCCTTTTAACTTCCAAACAGCAAACCCCAAACCTGTAAACCTTCAGACACGCAAGCGGCGGCCCCTCCCCCACGGGAAGAGCCGCCGCTCACTTATATATGCCTATCGGCTCTATATTGCCTCTCAACGCAGTGCCCCCACTGGGACTCGAACCCAGAACACAAGGATTTTAAGTCCTCTGTCTCTGCCAATTGGACTATGGGGGCGCACCCCGCATAGTTCGGGGCACAAACACCTATTATTCCACGAAAACGCACCCGAACCTAAGCAGAAACACATTTCAAACGGTTCCCCACGCTCAGCCACAGCAATCACCACGCAAAAGCACAGGTGGGCGACTAAGCCGGGCAGCTGGCGAGCATCCGGACACAAAAACGGGCGGTGCAGAAGACCGAAGTCTTCCACACCGCCCTTTGCTTTATCTCAAGTGCGCTATCTCAGGGAGCATACCCCTAAGTCAGGCTATTTTAGAGCTTTGCCTTCTGGCGTGCCGGTGCAGTACCGGTTGCTTCCTGGAATGCCAGGCGCGGGGAGCGCTGGTGGCGAATCGAGGAGGTGTCGCGGCCGAAGATCTGGTTCAGTGCCCAGGTGGTCATAACGCGAACGGTACGCTCGGTGGTGGGGATTGCAGAGCCGTGGTAGCCGCGGTGCATGATCCATGCCAGCGGGCCGCCAATGGTCTTGCCCTTGAAGTTTGCAACGCCCTTCCACAGGCCCAGACCTGCCACAACACCGATGGTCTCGTGGTAGTAGTCGGTCAGGGGCTCGCCGCGGCGAGCAGCCAGCAGGTTCTTAGCCAGAACGACAGCCTGGCGGGAAGCGTGCTGAGCGTTGGGAACGCAGAAGCCACCCACGCCGCCGCCGGAGAGGTCCGGAACAGCTGCGTTGTCGCCTGCAGCCCATGCACCCTCAACCACGCCGTCATCGCCGGTGACGCGCAGGTCTGCGCTCACGCGAACGCGGCCACGCTCGTCGATCGGGAAGTCGGTGTTCTTCAGCATCGGGGATGCTGCCACACCTGCGGTCCAGATCAGGGTGTCGGTCTTGATCTCGCCTGCGGGGGACTTGTCAGCCATGTTGATCAGCTGCAGGTTGCCGTCGGTTGCGTCGGAGAGGGAGGTGTTCAGCAGAATCTCGATGCCGCGTGCACGCAGCTCTGCAACAACCTTCTCTGCACGGTCTGCGGGAACCTCGGGCATGATGCGCGGTGCAGCCTCGACCATGACGAAGTGCAGGTCGGAAACGGAGAGACGCTCGTTGCGCTCGACAGCAACGCGTGCCATGTCCTCGAGCTCGGAGATGGTCTCAACGCCAGCGAAGCCACCACCAACGATGACGAAGGTCAGGGCGCGGCGGCGCTCTTCAGCGTCGGACAGCATGGATGCAACCTCGATGCGGTCCAGAACCCAGTTACGAACGGAGACTGCCTCTTCAATGGTCTTCAGACCGATAGCGACCTCTGCCAGACCCGGAATCGGGAATGCACGGGTCACAGCGCCTGCGCCGAGGACGATCTCGTCGTACTTCAGCTCGAAGGGCTCACCGTTGTCGGTAGGCTCAACAACAGCGGTGCGGTTTGCGTGGTCGATGGAGACAACGCGGCCGGGAATCAGCTCGGTGTCGCGCAGGTGCTGGCGCAGCGGCACAGTTGCGTTACGGCCTTCCATGGAACCTGCTGCAACCTCGGGGAGGAAGGGCTGGTAAGTCATGTAGGGGTTCGGCTCAACGATGGTGACGACGCCACCAGTCTCCTTGATAGCCTTCTGAATCTTCTTAGCAACGGTGAAGCCGACGTAGCCGCCACCGACGATCAGGACGCGAGGACGGTCCTGTGCCACCTTAGTGAATGCCATTTTGTTACTTCCTAGTCTTTAGGTACCGAAGGTTTGGTAGCCCTTCAGTAGGGTGGTATGTGCAACTTTCGGCTCGTTCCGAAAGCTCCCCTGACGTACAAAGTGGCTCGCTCTGGAAGTCCTACGCAACGCGAAGTGGCTAGCAGCACGAGCCTGTCTATCACATACCTGTTGTCTTTTATTTTACGCCTTTGTTTAGGTGATTTCGCACTTATGGCCCCTTTGAGCTGACCCTAAGTTAAAAGTTTTGAAGATATGAACAGGGTTCATCTCGCGATGCGGGTTACGGTCAAAATTACCCTTTCTGTTTTTTGCGCGGCATGTTCGATATTTTCGTTTATTGGGGTGTTCCCCCGTCGAAAGCCAGCCCCCGCATAACAAAGCCCGGGACTAACTCAAAAGTCAGCCCCGGGCGAACAGGAGAAGCCCCCCACAGAGAAGAAAAACACCGGCATCCCAGACTCACAAGAACCCTAACGAGTCCCCTTCCGAGCACCCTGCTGCGACCCCTTTGAAACACGGTGCTTTCCGTGATGAGTACCCGGATGATGTGCCATCTCACGAGCCATCCGCGCAGCCTGCCCCGCACTCACATGCATCCTATGCAAACGATGCACCGAACCAGCCGTAATAATCGTCAGCCACAACGTCAGCGCCGCCAAAATCACCGGCGGCAACCAGCCACGATCCTCCGGAGGGCGACGCGCATCCGGCGCAGCCGCTTTCACAATGCTCTCGCCCTCCTCATGGACCGGCGCAGCATCGCTAGGAGTCGGCTCACTCACCTGCTGCTTACGGTGCACCGCAATCCACTCAGAAATAGAACCCAACGGATTCGCCGTCACCGTAGGCGCCGCCAAAGCCATCGCATCCTGCGGGTTAAACACACCGTAGCCGTACAGCGGATCACGACCCGTAGCGCCAGCATCATCAGCCGAAGCAATCAGACGCTGAGCCAACTGAGCCGCCGACTCCTTCGGATACTTCTGCTTCAACAACGCCGCAACCCCCGTCACCAACGGAGCAGCAGCCGAAGACCCCGACCAAATCATGTACCCATTACCCGGAGCAGCCGCAATCATATCCGTACTCGGAGCAACCACAGCAATCGAAATACCCTGAGTCGACGAGCCCTCAGAAACCTGCTTATTCCGGTCAATACCGCCCACCGTCAACACGCCAGGAATCGTCGCCGGAGCACCAACCTGCGTCAAGCCGCTACCGCGGTTACCCGCAGCCGCAACAATCAGCACGCCCTTCTGCTCCGCATAGGCAAACGCCTCATCCCAGCTCTGCGGCCAGCTCGTCTTATTCGAGCCAATCGACATGTTAATAATCTGAGCCCCGTGGTCGACTGCATAACGCACCGCCGCCGGGATCTGCTCATCAATACTCTTACCGCCGGTCGTACCCATATTCAGCGAAATCGGCAGAATTTTCGCCTCGGGAGCCACACCAATCACACCGGTCGGCTTACCCGGCTGACCCGCAATCGCAGAATAGCCCTGCGTATCGTGACCGTGACCGGCAATCAGAGAAGCGACCTCCGTGCCGTGCATCGGCTCAGCACCCAGGCCCTTCCAGCCGTCCTCGCTGCCCACGCCCGAGGCGTCATAACCACGCAGAACATTACCCTCAAGATCCGGGTGAGTACCATCCACGCCCGTATCAATCACAGCAACCGTCACGCCCTTACCCGTAGCCTGCGACCACAAGGACGTAATACCGTACTCCTTCAGCCAATACTCACGCTGACGAACATCATCACCATTCGTGGTCGACGTGCCCTTACTCGCAGTCGCAGAAGTCTTCGGCACCGCAGTAGCCGACGGCGAAGGAGTCGCCGTCACCTCCCGCTTCGGGCTCGGGGAAGCAGAAGGGGTCGGGTCCGTCGCCCAGGCAACAGGCGCCATCGGAGTCCACAACGGCAGAAGAGTCAACGCGGCGCTAGCACCCAAAGCTGCACCCTTACGGATGCGGCGAATAGCGCCTCGGTCAGAACCAACCGAAGCGCGCACACCAAATACACGAGACGCACAGGCGCAAGACTGCGCAAAAGACCAGCCGGTCAGGGGCATACCTCGCCGACGCTCAGAATGGAACATTAAAACTCCTCAAGCTGAGCCGCGCCGTGAACCACCATCGGTTCACGGCGCGAGCGCACAAGCCTACAGCTGGGACAGAGCGATACCGTCCAGAATGTCGTGCTCGCTGACGGTCACCGAATCCACGGCACCATCAGTCATCTCATTCAGACGGGTCAGGATGCGGGCGTAAATCGTCGCGCCAGCACCAATCACATCCACCCGGCCGGGGTGCATGTAGCCGAGCTCCTCACGCTCGGCACGGCTCAGCGAAGCCAACCAGCGGGCGGTCTTCTGAACGGTCTCTACGGAGAAGCTCTGAGCGTTAATAGCCTCAGAATCGTAGCGGTCCAGACCCAGCGCAGCGGCAGCCACAGTGGTTGCGGTACCAGCCACAGCCACCACGCGGCACGCATCCTGCAGGGGCACCGTCTTACGCGCCACGTCGAGAGCCTCGTCAGTATCAGCCTCAACGCGAGCAATCTGCGAGTCAGTTGACGGGGCGCTCATCATGTGACGCTCAGTCAGACGCACACAACCAATATTGACGCTGCGGGAAGCCTTCACACCTGACTCGTCACCGAGCACGAACTCAGTCGAACCGCCACCCAGGTCGAACACCAGGGTATCGCCATCACCGTAACCGACAGCGCGCACCGCACCCGCGAAGGACAGCGCTGCTTCCTCGTCCCCGCTAATGACCTCGGGCTCAATACCCAGAATCTCGCGGATACCATCCACGAACACCTGACGGTTACCCGCATCGCGGGTCGCACTGGTCGCCACAAAACGCACCGAATCAGCGCCGTGCTCCTTCAGCAGCTGCGCATACTCACGAGCCGCAGCGAAGGTGCGGTCCAGCGCCTCCTGCGCCAGCCAGCCGGTCGCGTCCACGCCCTGACCCAGACGCACAATGCGCATCTCACGCACAACGTCCTTCAGGACGGTCTTCTCGACCCCGTCCACCACCTCAGTAGTGGAATCAGCAATCAGCAGGCGAATAGAGTTCGTACCGCAGTCAATCGCACCAACGCGCACGGTGGGTTCCTTTCAGGTCTTCAATACCAATCAGTGCCAAAGGCAACGCGAGCGCCGCAGGCGAAAAATTTTCGCTTTTCGGCGCTCTTTCTTCTATCTATTATGCGCCCGCACCGTCGCTGACGACGATGCGGGCGCACCAGAATCAATATTTAGGCTTCTTCACGCCACGCGGGGTCGCAGGAGCAGACCTCGGGGGTCCACCACTCGGCGATAGCGTCCAGGCCGCGGTCACCCATCGGGTTCACGCCACGACCCACCGACAGGGTGTGGCCGATAACGGCGTGCAGGCACTTCACGCGGGTCGGCATGCCGCCGGCAGAGATGCCGTCAATCTCCGGGACCTCTTCGGTGCCGCTGATCAGGCGGATGCGCTCACGCTCAGCCAGGTAGTTCTCGTGTGCAGCAGCGTACTGTGCCGCCAGGTCCGCATCCTCAGCGAGCGAGTCGGTCATCTCGTACATCAGGCCGCCCGCCTCCAGACGGGAAGCCGCAGCGGTAATCACCGGATGCGCCAGGTAGAACACGGTCGGGAAGGGGGTGCCGTTGCTCAGACGCGGCGCGGTAGCAGCCACGAGCGGGTTGCCGCACACGCAGCGCGCCGGAATCTCAATCACGTCGCGGACCTTACGGCCCAGCTGCGCGGAAAGGACGCGGATGTCCTGCTCGGTGGGGGTCAGGGTTTCAATAGTTACGCCGAAGCCGCCGGGGGTGCGTGCCTTCAGCTCTTCAATGGTGTTTTCGGTGCTCATAATCCTAAGTTTCTGGAACGAGGGGTCACCTCGTCCGCTTATGCCGGGTGCTTGCCAAGGCAGGGTTCCTACCGGTGGCTGGGCTAGTTCTTTTCGAGAGAATCCCAGATCTTTGTGGTCCAGGCGTCCTCGGGGGCGTTCTTCGCATTCGCAGAAGTACCGTCCGCCTTCGTAGAGTCCTCGGTAATGCCGGTGACCACGTAGGGGGTGTCGCCGGGGTTCACATAGTAGAGGCGGCTACGTGCCTGCTGGCGAACATAGTTGTCGTCGTTCCACCAGGTCTGCTCCGCCTTCAGCTGAGCGTTCTCCTGCTGCAGCTGAGAAATGTGCGTGTTGATTCGCTTAATTTCCCGGTCCTGGTCAATGTAGGTGACCACCGGGTATGCGGTACCGAGCGCAATCACACCCACCACAACAGCCGTCAGGAAGCTACGACCGGAGAACATGTGAGCCGCCACGGGGGCGTCGTATCCGCCCTCTTCACGGCCCTGCTGCGCCGCGGCACGGCGGCGGGCACGTTCCTCACGACGAGCCTGCGCCTGACGTTCACGCTCGGGATGACGCTGGTTCAAACCCACACCAAAGAAGAGGGCACTGGCCTTCTTCAACAGGGAGGTGCTGGCTTCCTTCGCGGCGCCACGCGATTCTTCGGAGGTGGTAGCGCCCTGAGCGGGTTCGGTGGAACTCGTAGAGTGCGACCGGGTCTGCTGGTTTGCTCGCTGGCTCATTGCCCTATCCTTCGTTCCTTCTGTACCGCTAAACGCTTCCTTCATATTCTACCGGGTTCGGAGGGCTTCCCCGGCGCTATGTTGCAGGCGCTACATACGCCATCTGTGGGCTCCACCTCGTGCGCTATCGCCGCTACTAGCCTCAACGCCGCTACTAGCCTCAACACAGAGCAGGAGGCGGTGCCACTCCCCTACGGGGTAGCACCGCCTCCTTGAAACCTAACCGCTCACGCGGTCGGATGCTTCAGTAACTTATGCCTTGAAGCGGGGGAATGCGGACTTGCCAGCGTAAACAGCTGCGTCGCCCAGCTCTTCCTCAATGCGCAGCAGCTGGTTGTACTTAGCAACGCGCTCGGAACGTGCGGGAGCACCGGTCTTGATCTGGCCAGCGTTGGTTGCAACAGCCAGGTCAGCGATGGTGACGTCCTCGGTCTCACCGGAACGGTGAGAAACCATGCAACGGTACTCGTGGCGCTGAGCCAGCTCCATTGCGTCCAGGGTCTCGGTCAGCGAACCGATCTGGTTCACCTTCACGAGCAGAGCGTTAGCTGCGCCCTCCTCGATACCGCGAGCCAGGCGCTCGGGGTTGGTCACGAACAGGTCGTCACCGACGATCTGGACCTTGTCACCGATCTGCTCGGTCAGGGTCTTGTAGCCCTCCCAGTCGTTCTCATCCAGGGGATCCTCGATGGAAACCAGGGGGTACTTTGCAACCAGGTCAGCGTAGTATGCGCTCATCTCAGCTGCGGACTTCTTCTGGCCCTCGAACTCGTATGCGCCGTCGTTGTAGAACTCGGAGGATGCAACGTCCAGTGCCAGTGCAACCTGCTCGCCCGGCTTGTAGCCAGCCTTCTCGATTGCCTCAACAATCAGGTCCAGTGCAGCTGCGTTGGACTCCAGGTTGGGTGCGAAGCCACCCTCGTCGCCCAGGCCAGTTGCCAGGCCGCGGTCGTGCAGCACGGACTTCAGGGAGTGGTAAACCTCAACACCTGCGCGCAGAGCGTCAGAGTAGTTGTCGAAGCCGATGGGAGCAATCATGAACTCCTGGATGTCAACGTTGGAGTCTGCGTGAGAACCACCGTTGAGGATGTTCATCATGGGGACGGGCAGAACGTGAGCGTTCGGGCCGCCGAGGTACTTGTACAGGGGCAGGTCAGCGGACTCAGCAGCAGCCTTAGCAACAGCCAGGGAGACACCCAGGATTGCGTTTGCGCCCAGCTTGCCCTTGTTGTTGGTTGCATCCAGAGCAATCATGGCTGCGTCAACAGCGCGCTGGTCGGAAGCCTCAATGCCGATGACCTCTTCAGCGATTTCTTCGATAACAGACTTCACTGCACCCAGAACGCCCTTGCCCAGGTATACGGACTTGTCGCCATCGCGGCGCTCAACAGCCTCCCACTCACCGGTGGATGCGCCCGAGGGCACAGCTGCGCGTGCGAAAGCACCGTCTTCGAGCAGAACCTCAACCTCAACGGTCGGGTTGCCACGGGAATCCAGGATCTGGCGTGCGTGAACTGCGGTAATAACAGCCATGAATTGTTCTCCTTATGAGATGTCAAGGATGTGAACGGCTCACCCGGTAGTGGACAAGTCGCGTCCCCTAAATTCTAGCAAAACTCCCACACAAACACACTAGTTGCCACCGCTTTTTTATCGCCTTAATGAAGGTCTCAATAACCCTTAGTCAGGCGCTACAAAGCGGAACAAGACCCACACTCCCCCACATTGGGAGGGTGTGGGTACTCGACCAAAGCACAACATGAGCCCAAACGCCGGGGCATGTGCCACGAGCATCCTCACGGCCGCCCAACACAACCCCAAACAAACAGAAGGCGCTTTGAAACCTCTTATTCCCTCAGAGAATAGGTTTCAAAGCGCCTCGCAGAAGAACTCAACCAGCGTGTCTAATAGCTCGGCTCATCATGCGTGTGCTGAGTAATATAGCGGCGAGTGTACGTACGCAGGGCACGTTCCGGATCCAAACCATTACGCTGTGCGCGACTCACCAACGCAAAAAGCAACTCGCCGAAATCCTCTTCATTGTGCATATAGCGCAGGTCGTCCTCCATGCTCGTAGGCTCCGGCGGCAGAATAATGCCCGCCTTACGCGCCTTCACAGCAGTCTTCTCAGCCATAGCGAGCGCCGGCAGATGCGGCGGAATACCGTCCAACGCGCCACGGTCGCTCTTCTCCTTCTTCTTCAGTGCATCCCACGCCGCCTGCTGCTCAGCAGCGGTACGGGGCGCCTCCGAAGAGCCCTCGGACTCAGCCGCGAACACGTCCGGGTGGCGCGTACGAAGCTTCTGCACCAGGCCCTCAACCACCTGCACAATATCGAAGCCCTGCGGCTTCGCCGCGGCAATATCGGAGTGGAATACCACCTGCAGCAGCACGTCGCCCAGTTCCTCACGCAGTAGCGGCATATTCGGCTCGCCACCGGTCTCTACCGCCTCGACAACCTCGTAGGCTTCCTCCACCAGGTAGCGGATTAGGGAAGCGTGAGTCTGCTCAGCATCCCACGGGCAACCGCCCGGGGCACGCAACAGCGCCATGGTCTCCACCAGGGTGCCAAAAGCTTCAGCCGCACGAGCGGCAGTGTCCTGAACATTCTGCGCCGCAGAAGCGTCAGGCGTATTAGGGGTATCAGTCATAACAATCTTCCTCATCGAAAAATGACAAACATAGCGCGCCGCGCCGACCCCCACACGGGGAGCCGGCGCGGCGCACCTCACAAGGGTTTAGAGGTTCCAGTGCGACAGAGCGCTCGTCATATGAGCCGGGATCTTCGAACCCAGACGCGGGAACATACGCAGCTCCTCAACGTAACGTTCAACATCCAGCGGACGCGGGTAGGTGACAAACGCCTGCTCATTCGCATAATCGAATGCCGCCTGGACCGGCACGCCCGGGGTGAAGGTCAGGCTCATAGCCAGCGGCGAGCCCTCGCCCTCGCTGTAGGAGTCGGTCTTCAGCGCCGGAATGTCCAACAGGGTCTCAGGAATCAGCTCGAAGGTGCGGACCTGCTCCCAGAAGCCGTTGCGGCGTACATGGGTCAGGGCGTCGTAGTAGGAGCCGAGCGCACGCACACGAATCAGCACGGTGGTGGCGTCCTTTGCGGTGCCGTTCTCCCCGAAGAGGTGCTCGACGACCGGTGCCAGACGCTGAGCGACCTGAGCCTCCGTCAGAACCAGGTTGCCGGTTGCCAGCTGAGTCTCCGAGGGAACCAGCGGGCTCTGCACCGCGGCGGAGGGGGTGTCCGGCTCAGCCACGATGGTGGGCAGCTGGTTGAGCTCGCTCAGCGCCGATGCCGAGATGCTGGAGGAAAGGCCCGCGGGGGCGGTCTCCGGCAGAGCGGCGGGTGCAGAAGCTACAGCGGGTGCAGCAGGGGTAGCCTGAGCGGCAGCCTCGGATGCAGGCGCAACCGCTGCGGGAGCCTCACCAATCTTAGCCGCGGGGGTTACCTCAACGGTCTTAAGCTCAGCGGGCTCTTCCTGAGCGGCGGGAGCCTTCGCCTCAGATGCCGTCGCAGCGGCGCCGGCGGTGCCCACAGCGGCAGCTGCAGCAAGAGCACCAGCCAGGCCGGGAGCCACAGATGCGCTTTCAGCGACAGGCTCAGCGTCTTCCAGGGCAGGTGCCTCAGCGTGCGCTTCAGCGGAAGCAGCGGAGGTCTCCTGCTCAGCCAGCAGTTCAGAGTCGTCCAGGAACGCGGGCAGGGCGGGCTCTTCGGCCTTCTCTGCGACCGGCTCATCAGCAGATTCCTCAACGGGCTGGGTGCGGTCCAAGGTGAAGGACTCTGCAACCACGGGGGCGGCAGCCTTCTGCTCCTCGACAGCCGAAACTTCCTCAGCGGGTGCTTCCTCAGTAGCTGCGGCAGTTTCCTCAGCGGCAGGAGCTTCTTCCTCTGCATCCAGCTTCTTCTGAGCGTTGGCGACAATGGCAGCCAAGGCGGCTTCCATGTCTTCGCCGGTCTCTACAGAGTCCTCGGCAGATACCTCGATTGCCTCAGCGGCGGACTCTTCAGCCTGCTCGGCTTCGGGCTCTACGGTAGCGGCACCGAAGACCGGGTCGTTCTCGTAATCGTGCTCGAATTCAGCTTCAACCGGCGCAAACTCAGTCTGAGCAGGCTCCTCTACGTCTTCCTTCTCCTGAGCGGAGGCGACAGCGGCACCAGCCGCAACGGTACCCGCCGCAGCAAGACCGGCGGCAGGCAACAGACCCGAAGAAGTAGTCTCATCAGCAGTTTCAGCAACGGGCTCTTCAGCAGATTCAACAGCGGCCTCAGCCTCGTTAGCTGCCTGCTTCTGAGTAAGCTCAGCCTCCAGCTCACGCTCAGCCTCGACCGAATCAACGTGCTGGATAGAAGCTTTCTGAGTCTCCTCCTGCGAGGTAGCCTCAGCGGCCTCAGCGGTTGCAACAGGCTTAGCCTCGACAGCGGCGCCCTCCAGCAGGAAGCTCTCACGGGTGGTCTCGCCGTCCGCCATACCCAGGTAGGATGCGTGAACTTCCAGACCGTCACCCAGGCGCGGGTTCAGGGAGACCGCCGCACGGTTCCAAGTCGCGCCAGCCTGCTGCGCCTCGGTGTACAGTGCCGCCACGGGCGCGAACCAGTCAACACCGGGCACCACAATGCCGGTTTCAACCTCACGACCGCGGTGCAGCAGACGGTAGTGCATGTCCTCATCTACCTGGCGCAGTTCCAGGCTCATGGTGCCCGAACCGCGGGTACGCATGAGCTCCGCCAGGCCGTAGAGGGCACGCTGCTCCGTAAGAGCGGGCAGGGTCGCTGCGCCCTCTGCGGGCTCGTTCAGGATGATGGACTCGGCAACCAGCTCTGCCTCGTCTTCGCTGAGCTTCTGCTCAGCTTCCTTCAACTCTGCAGCGGGTTCCTTAGCAGACTCTTCGCGAGCGGAAGCCTCCTGTTTCTCCGCTTCCTTCTTGTCGATGGCCTCTGCGGTCAGGGCGACGCCCTGAGAGGTGCCCTTTTCTGCCTTCTCCTCAGCCTTTTCAGCCTTTGCGGCGGAGGCAACAGCAGCGGCAGCAGCCACGGGCGCAGCAACAGCGGCAAGAGCAGGAGCTACAGAAGAGCTCTCGGCGGGCTCGCCCTCCTCAGAACCGGAGCCTTCAGCCGCAGAGTCCTCAATCTTGGTAGCAGGCTCTTCCGTAGCGGTTTCTTCCGCGGCGCTGTCCTCAACAGCGGTTTCTTCCGCAGCGGAAGCGTCAAAGATCAGCTCTGCGGTGTTCTCTTCTTCAGCGTCGAAGTCCTCAGCCTCAAGCGATTCAGAGGCGGACGCTTCGTACTTCTCCTCAATGGATACAGCGGAGAGTAGCTCGGTCTCGTCAGAGACCGCGTCTTCTTCCTCAGTAAGTTCAGATGCCAGCAGTTCGGGTGCCTCAACGACAGCCTCAATCGGCTCTTCCTCACCAGCGGCAACAGGCTCTGCAGTCTCTTCTACGCCTGCGGTAAGGTCAATGGTCTCTTCAGCTTCGAAATCTTCAGTAGCATCAGCAACAGGTGCGGATACCTCAGAGGCCTCAGCGTCTTCGACAGATTCAGCAGCTTCAGTGGACTCGGGTGCCTCAGCGGACTCTGCTTCCTCAGCAACTACCTCATCAGCAGGAGCTTCTTCAGCGATTACCTCATCGGAGGCGACCTCGCCAAAGGTCTCCTCTTCGCTATCGAGGGTGATGCCCAGGCGTGCCGCATAGGCTGCCGCCAGGTCGTCCAGGCCGGCATTCTGCGCCTCGGTCACGGCGGCGCGGGTACGGGCAGCCTTCGTGTCTTCTACGGTCAGGGACTCCTCAGCATCAGCGGGAGCATCCTCAGATGCAGGCTCAGATACAGAATGAGCGTTCTCAGACTTGTTGTCGGTGGCTTCTACAGATGCTTCGACAACCTCGGGCTCTTCGCCGTCTTCTGCCTCAACTGCAGTCTCCTCAGCGACCTCAGCGGCAGTATCTTCGGTGTTCTGGGCACGCAGAGCACGCAGGTGCTCCTCAAACTGGGAACGCGCGTCCTCAGCGGCATCCTTAGGTTCCTCAGCCTCGACAGATGCGTCCTCAGCTTCGGTCTCTTCGTCATCGCGCAGGAACGCGGGGGTAGCGGGCTTAGCAGCCTCAGCAACCGGGGCGGCTTCTTCTTCAACGTCCTGGACTTCAGCGACCTGCTCGGTCTCAACAGGCTCCTCAGACTCCTGCGGGAAAGCGCCAAGCGCCGCAAGCAGGCTGCGGCGCTCCTGCTCCTCCGCCTGTTCCTCGGTCAGCTCATCAGCAGCGGAAGATTCTTCAACCTTCTCATCACCGTGCAGGAGGGCACGCTTGAGATCCTCAACAGCGCGGTGCTCCTCGCTCTGCTCTTCGTCGTGGTTCTGGTGGCGTGCACTCTCAGACTTCACGAAGCGGCGCAGGGAGTCCTCCCACTGCTGCTGTTCCATAATCTTCTGGCTCAGTCGTGCACTCTTGGGAGCGTCTTCGCTTGCCTGTTCTTTCTGAGCCTTGGCAGTTTCGGCGCTCTGTTCGTCGCGCGACTGTTCATCCAACTTCTTCTTGCCGATTCCAAAGAAGCTCATTGGGTGTCCTCCTCCGGCGTGCGCCGTGTGATGATGCGCTATCTCCTTCATCCCCCGAGGGTGTGTTGGCACTGGGTCGGGAACATAACGCAAATGTCCTCATAATCCTTTTAATTCTATCGCGTGCATAGAGTTTCACCCCGTCACTCGGTGAGAGGTAACGGGGTGAAACTTATACAGCATTCGAGGCTTGATGCGGCTATATAGTCGTACTTTCAAGCCTGGCTTATAAGCTTTCGAAAAGCTCTTTAGCGTGCCTCATCGCGGATGGGGTTCGCCGCCTTCGCTGCCTTCGCCAGCTCAAAACGGACGGCACGCAGGGCAGTTGCCGCCATGACGCGCACACCAATGCCGATCGCCTGCTCGCTCGGGGCGTAATCACCCTGGTGCAGATCATAGGTGGGGTCGCCGGGGGCGCGGGTACCCAGGCGGAACATGGAGCCGGGAACTTCCTGCAACATCCACGCGAAGTCTTCGCCGCCCATGGACTGCTCGACCAGCACGATGGAGTCCTCGCCCAGTTCGGCGCGGGCGGCGTTCTCGAGCATGGTGGTTTCCAGGTCGGTGTTCACGACCGGGGGCACGCCGCGGATATGCTCCACACGCGCGTTCACGCCGAAGGGTACGGCAACCTGCTCGATGACTTCATCCAGCATGTTGCCTGCCTGGCGCCACACCTCAACATCTAGGCAACGCATGGTGCCCGCCAGGTAGCCTTCTGCGGGGATAGCGTTGGGGGCAACACCGGCGCTGACCTGGCCCCATGCCACCAGCACGCCCGAACGCACGTCGGTGCGGCGGGTCAGCACGGCGGGAACCTGCACAGCAATCTGACTCATCGCGTAGATGAGGTCCTCAGTCAGGTGCGGGCGGGAAGTGTGTCCACCGTGGCCGCTCAGGTGAATCTTCACGGTGTCGGAGGCACTAGTAATCGCACCGATACGGGTGCCAATCTGGCCCAGGTCCACCTTCGGGTCGCAGTGCAGGGCAAAGGCACGCGGAATGTCCTTGAGCAGACCCTGCGAAATCATCTGCACCGCGCCACCGGGAAGCTGCTCCTCGGCGGGCTGGAAGAGAATACGGACGCTACGACCCAGCGGGGTCTTCCCGTTCAGTTCGTGCAGTGCCAGCGCCACGCCGAGCATGACGGTCTGGTGAATATCGTGGCCGCAAGCGTGCATCACGCCGGGCACGGTGGAGGCGTAGGGCAGGTCGGTCTGCTCAACAATGGGCAGAGCATCAATATCGGCGCGCAAAGCCAGGGCGAAGGGGCCGCTTCCGATATCGACGTAGCAGCCGGTGCCTTCGCAAGCAACGGGGTTCATGCCGGCTTCTCGCAGTCGATTCATGAGGCGCTCAGTGGTCGCCACCTCACGGAAGGAAAGCTCCGGGTTAGCGTGCACTTCGCGGCGGAACTGCACGAGGGTACCCATCATGCGCTCCACCCAGTCGTCAAAGACGGGGGTGGACAAATCGTAGCGAGAATTAGCGAAAACCATACACAGTAGAATAACGCCGCACACCGGGGTTTACCTACCTACTCCCCCTTTCTGACAGCCCTCGAGAATATCTATGACTTTATGACAGATTGTGAAGAGTTTTTGTGCGCCCCGGATCCCCCGAAAATGCTCTACTCAGCCTTTCAGCCGGGCCTTTTCTGTCAAACGATTCAAGCCGCCACCCGGTGTGGGTGACGGCTTGAATCGTCAATGCTATATCAGCTGATACCGCGTGCTCAGATTAGAGCGAGCGGCTCAGGATTGCCTGCTTCACCTCGGCAATAGCCTTGGTGATCTGGATGCCACGGGGGCAAGCCTCGGTGCAGTTGAAGGTGGTACGGCAACGCCATACGCCTTCCTTGTCGTTGAGGATCTCCAGACGCAGGTCGCCTGCATCATCGCGCGAGTCGAAGATGAAGCGGTGTGCGTTCACGATAGCGGAGGGGCCGAAGTACTGACCGTCGGTCCAGAAGACCGGGCAGGACGAGGTACATGCTGCACAGAGGATGCACTTGGTGGTGTCATCGAAACGTGCACGGTCCTCAATGGTCTGCAGGCGCTCACGCTCAGGCTCGTTCGAATCGTTGATGAAGAACGGCATGATTTCGCGGTATGCCTGGAAGAAGGGCTCCATGTCAACGATGAGGTCCTTTTCGCAGGGCAGACCCTTGATGGGCTCAACGGTAATCGGCTTGGACAGGTCAAGGTCCTTCAGCAGGGTCTTGCAAGCCAGGCGGTTACGGCCGTTGATGCGCATTGCATCCGAGCCACAAATACCGTGTGCACAGGAGCGGCGGAAGGAGACAGAACCGTCTACTTCCCACTTGATCTTGTGCAGAGCATCGAGCACGCGGTCGGTGCGGTACATGGTCAGCGGGAATTCGTCCCAGTACGCCTCGGAGGAAACTTCCGGGTTGTAGCGGCGAATCTTGATGACCACATCGTACGTGGGGATGGAATCGGAGTCGCCGCCGGTCATACCCTCAAACAGCTTGACGGATTCCGGTTCGGGGAGTTCGTTTTCAGCCATTTTAGTACTTACGCTCCTTCGGCTCGTAGCGGGTGTAGACAACGGGCTTGGTTTCGAATCGCAGGCCCTTGACACCCTCAAACTCGGATTCGGGGTCGAGGTAGACCATCGAGTGCTTCATGAAGTTGACGTCGTCACGCTTGGGGAAGTCCTCGCGGTAGTGACCACCACGGGATTCCTTACGGTGCAGCGCGCCAACGGACATGACCTTTGCCAGCTCAATCAGGAAGCCGAGCTCGACAGCCTCGAGCAGGTCGAGGTTGAAGCGCTTGCCCTTGTCCTGGATGGAGATGTTCTTGTAACGCTCTTCCAGTTCAGCGATGGTTGCCAGTGCTGCGCGGATGGTCTCGTCGGTACGGAACACCTGCATGTCAGCTTCCATAGCCTTCTGCAGGTCTGCACGGATAGCGCCGACCTTCTCGGTGCCCTTGCCTTCGAGGATGCCGTTGAGCATGTTCAGAACGCGATCTGCTGCGTCGTCCGGAACGGGTACGAACTCAGCGGATGCTGCGTACTCTGCAGCCTTGCGGCCTGCACGCTTACCGAACACGTTGATGTCCAGCAGGGAGTTGGTGCCCAGACGGTTTGCACCGTGGACGGACACACAAGCGACCTCACCAGCTGCGTAGAGGCCGGGGATGGTCTCCTTGCTGTTGTGGTAGACCTCGGTCTCGTTGTTGGTGGGGATACCGCCCATTGCGTAGTGCGCGGTGGGGAACACCGGGATGGGCTGGTGGTGCGGTTCCACTGCCAGGTAGGTACGAGCGAACTCGGTAATATCGGGCAGCTTCTCGTCGATGTGCGAGGGCTCCAGGTGGGTCAGGTCCAGCAGCACGTAGTCCTTGTGGGGACCGCAACCGCGGCCTTCGCGCACCTCGTTCGCCATTGCACGTGCCACGATATCGCGGGGTGCGAGGTCCTTAATGGTGGGTGCATAGCGCTCCATGAAGCGCTCACCGTCAGCGTTACGGAGAATACCGCCCTCACCACGAGCACCCTCGGTGACGAGAATGCCCAGGCCAGCCAGGCCGGTCGGGTGGAACTGAACGAATTCCATGTCCTCCAGGGGCAGGCCTGCGCGCAGTGCAATAGCCATGCCGTCACCGGTGAGGGTGTGTGCGTTGGAGGTGGTCTTGAAGATCTTGCCGCAGCCGCCGGATGCGAAAATCACGGACTTAGCCTGGAAGACGTGAACCTCGCCGGTTGCCAGGTCGTAGGAGACAACGCCGGCGGGGCGGGGCTTACCCTCTTCGTCCTTGACCAGGATCAGGTCGAGAACGTAGAACTCGTTGTAGAACTCCACATTGTGGCGAACGCAGTTCTGGTAGAGGGTCTGCAGAATCATGTGGCCGGTACGGTCAGCTGCGTAGCATGCGCGGCGCACAGCAGCCTTACCGTGGTCACGGGTGTGGCCACCGAAGCGGCGCTGGTCGATGCGGCCTTCGGGGGTTCGGTTGAAGGGAAGACCCATCTTTTCCAGGTCGAGCACAGCGTCGATAGCTTCCTTCGCCATGATTTCTGCTGCGTCCTGGTCAACCAGGTAGTCGCCACCCTTGACGGTGTCAAAGGTGTGCCACTCCCAGTTGTCCTCTTCAACGTTAGCCAGAGCGGCGCACATGCCACCCTGTGCCGCACCGGTGTGGGAGCGGGTGGGGTATAGCTTGGTCAGTACCGCGGTGCGAACTCGCTGACCGGCCTCAATGGCGGCACGCATACCTGCGCCGCCGGCACCGACGATCACTACATCGTACTTATGTACCTGCATGATGTTCTTTCTGTGTTTTAGATGTTTTCGTTTGTCTCGGATACGTCGCCGTTAGCGTGCCGAGCAGAAGCTGGGGAGCAGTTCAGCCGCTGCGCCGGAGGGGCAGGGGTCGAACGCGAAGATGGTGAGGGTACCAACCAGCAGGACGAATGCGCATGCTGCGAAGAGGATGACCTTCAGCCAAACGCGCAGGCGGTCCTTCTCTGCGTAGTCATCGATGATGACGCGGATACCGTTAGCACCGTGCAGCATAGCCAGCCAGAGCAGCAGCAGGTCCCAGACCTGCCAGAAGGGGTTCGCCCACTTGCCGCCCACGAAGCCGAAGTCGATGGCGTGGATGCCGTCGCCGACCATGAGGTTGGAGAACAGGTGACCGAAAATCAGCACGACGAGTACGACGCCGGACAGGCGCATACCCAGCCAAGCGAACATCTCAAAGTTGTTGCGCTTGGAGGAGGAGCGGTTGTACTTCACACCGTCGATGCGGTTGTCACGCAGACGGGGTACATAGGTGCGGGGCTTAAGCGGAGTAGCCATAGTTTAGTGACCTCCCATGTGCGAGAAAACGATCGGCAGGTGACGTGCTGCAAAGCCAGCAACGGTGATTGCCCAGAGGAAAAGCACAACCCAGAGAATCTTGATGTGCGTGTAAGTTGCCTTCTGGCTGATTTCGACGTTGCCGTCCTTGTTCTTCGCCTGGATGTGCTCCACGTGTGAGTTGGTTGCCTTACCCCAGAAGTCAATGAGGATAATGCGGATACCGTTGAAAGCGTGGTAGACGATGGCGGCGACAAGCGCGGTCTCACCCAGACCCATGATGGGGTTCTTGTACAGGCTCAGTACGCCGTTGTAGGCCTCCGGGGAGATACGCACGACGGCAGTATCCAGGATGTGTACAAGAAGGAAGAAGAAAATCGCGATACCGGTAATGCGATGAGCAACCCAGGACCACATGCCCCAGCGGCCGCGGTAGAGGGTTCCTTTAGAACCATTCAACACTGAATAACCTCCTGCTGCGACGGCGAGCTTCCGGGTTCTAAGGGGTCATTATGACCCTCAGCTTCCGGGCACAGCTGTGTGCTCACCGACTGCTTTTGTTCGTCTGTTACTTCCAAGATATCAGGTAAATTCACAGCTTATTGACACCCTGTTTAGGGAATTTTTACAGGTTCTAAAAGTGAATTAGGGCATGTTTTTATTACCATATCGCCTACTTCCCTGTGTTTGTGCGGAACTTACCTTAACCTAACCTCAAACATCATCTAAATGAGAGCCGCCTGACACTTTTTTGTTAAAACCTAAAAGAATTCGATATATGACAAATTGACCCGCTATTCTTGAAGCGATGAATACTGCACTCACTCGATTCCGCCCGCTCATTCCCGCCGGCGGTGTTGGCTCGCGTTTGTGGCCCCTGTCCCGCGCGCACGCCCCGAAATTCCTGCTCGACCTCACCTCGTCGGGCAATTCCCTGCTGCGTGACACCTACGACCGTCTCATCGATCTCAGCAACGGTTCCGTCATGGTGGTTACCGGCACTTCGCACGCCAATGCGGTTACCCAGCAGATTCCTGAACTGCGTGCCGCTGACCTGGTACTGGAGCCCTCCCCCAAGGATTCGGCTGCAGCTATCGGTCTGGCTTGCGCTATCATCCACCGCCGCGAACCGGACGCCATCATTGGCTCCTTCGCAGCTGACCACGTCATCAGCCCCGTGGATGAGTTCCACCGCGTGGTGACCGAAGCTGTCACCACCGCGGCAACCGGCAAGATTGTCACCATCGGTATTACCCCCACCGAGCCCTCCAGCGCGTTTGGCTACATTCACGCCAGCGAGTCCCTGGGCATCGAGGGTGCACCCAACGCACACGCAGTGGACACCTTCGTGGAGAAGCCGGACACCGCTACCGCGCAGAAGTACCTGGATTCCGGTGAGTACACCTGGAACGCAGGCATGTTCGTGGCACCGGCAGCCCTGATGCTCAAGCACCTCGAGGCGAACGAGCCCGAGCTGTACGCGGGCATCATGGAGATTGCCAACGCATGGGACACCCCCGAGCGCGAGGCCGTCATGGAGCGCGTGTGGGAGACCCTGCCGAAGACCGCTATTGACTACGCGGTGGCTGAGCCCGCCGCAGCAGCAGGCGACGTTGCAATGGTTCCCGGCTCCTTTAGCTGGGACGACGTTGGAGATTTCGACGCCGTGGCACGCCTGAACACCGAAAAGAGCGGCGAAGAGCTGACCATCCTCGGCGAGAAGGACAACGTCATTAACCACGGTTGCTCCGGCATTGTTGTTGCGAATACCGACCGTAAGATCTCTATCCTTGGCCTCGATGATATCGTTGTGGTGGATACCCCCGATGCTCTGCTGGTCGCTCCGCGCTCCAAGGCACAGGCTGTCAAGGACGCTGTGGGCGAGGTTAAGGCACGAGGCCTGAACAACCTTCTCTAAATTTTTAGCCCTAAATGTTTAGCTCCGAGTAGGCGCTTGAACCCTACTCGAACAAAAGACACCTCTTGAAAAACCGGTTCTCTTCTTTTCGGAAGGGAGCCGGTTTTTTATGCCCTGATGAGCCGCTTCGCGGGTCGGTTCAAGGGTTTCGCTCAGTGGGGACGAAAGGATGCTGCCCTCGGCCGAATAGGGGGAGGTAGAATGCCTTACGCACCCCGCATAGACTGCACTTCCAGACTCTGATACGAGCCAAGAACCAACCCCTATAGAGAACCATTCTCATGTTAGCCTTGATGTATGCACATGACCCGTAAGTTTTTCCTCACCCGTGCCGGCGCACTCGGCGCAGTAGCCGCCCTCGCCCTGACCGCATGCGGCTCCCAGACCACCCAGAACGCCCAGACTGGCCAGAATACGCAGACCAGCCCCAGCGCCTCCACCTCCGCGAGCGCAACTCCCGCACCCATCACCGAAGGCAAGGGCGCGGCAAGCCGCGTCGCTATCACTTACGACGGCGGCGTGCTCGTCTACGACGCCAAGGACATGAAGCTGCTCGCAGACATCCCCAAGGAAGGCTTCCTGCGCCTCTCCGACGCTGGCGATAACCGCCACCTCGTCGTTGCAGACGGCAATAGCTACACCTTCCTGGACACCGGCGTATGGTCCGTGGCGCATGGCGACCACTCGCACTACTACACCACCGCGCCCTCCCTGTCCTCACTGTCTCTTGCCGCTGACCACACCGGTCACGTCATCAAGGACAACGGCAAGGTTGCGGCATTCGCCGACGGCACCGGCTCCTTCGCCGTGTACGACCCGGCGAAGCTGACCCACGATAAGCGCACCGCCTCCTCCCTGGAGACCACCACCGTCACCCTGCCGAAGCCGCACCACGGCTTCGCAATCCCGCTGCCCAACGACCAGTACCTGGTAGCGGTTGGCGACTCGAAGACCCGCACCGGTGCCGCTGTTGTGGACGCGCAGGGTAAGACCGTTCTCGAGAGCCCCGCATGCCCCGGTGTTCATGGTGAAGCTATCGCCAAGGACGGCGCGTTCACCATCGGTTGCACCGACGGCGCGCTGGTCTACAAGGACGGCAAGTTCACCAAGATTACCAACCCCGAGGACCCGTACTCGCGTTCCGGTAACCAGGCTGGTAAGGCTGATTCCCAGTACGTTCTGGCGGACTACAAGACCGACAAGGACGCCAAGCTGGAGCGCCCCGAGAAGTTCTCCATTATCGACACCGTTGCGGCAACCCGCACCGTCTACTCCCTGCCCTCTGGCGTGAGCTACACCTTCCGTTCGCTGGCTCGCGGCCCCCAGGGTGAGGCACTGCTGCTGACCACCGACGGCAAGCTGCGTGTCTTCAATCCGGCAACCGGTGCCGAGCTGGGCTCCGTACAGCTCATGGAGGCGTGGACCGAGTCTGAGACCTGGCAGGACGAGCGTCCGGCACTGTGGGTGGACGGTAAGACCGCCTACGTGACCGACCCGGCAACCAAGAAGCTCATTGCGGTGTCCCTGTCGAACCCGGCAGCGCCGAAGGAGCTGATGAGCGTGGAGCTTCCGAAGACCCCGAACGAGATTCTGGGTGTCTCTTCTTCGAACGCTGCACCGGTTGAGGCTGAGGCGCACGGCGCTGCTTCCTCCTCGGCTTCGGCTGACGCGCACGAGTCTGGCGAGGGCCACTCCCACTAGAACTCTCACGCTGAGATAACTCTCTCTGGGATAAACCTAGCGAAAACACAAAGAGAGATGCGACCGATAACTTATCGGTCGCATCTCTCTTGCTATATTCCAGGTTTGTACGCCGGCTACTACCGCAGCGGCAGAACCCGAATTTCTTCCCAGTCCTGCCCGTCGTAGGAGTAGCAGTGCAGGTGATCCACGGTGAAGGTACGCTGCTCGGCGGGCAGAGCGTCAAACACCTCACGGGCGTGATCAACCTGCTCCTGCGTGAGCCCTTGACCCAGGGTCACGTGCGGCACATAGGGGAAGGACGCCGCACCGGTACCGAATAGCTCAACCAGCTTCTGGTGAATCTGCTCGAACTCGGCCTTACCCGCCTCCAGGTTCAGGTACTCCACCTCGGTGACCGGGCGGAAGGAGTGCACCGAACCCCAGCGCGCCTCAAAACGCGGCGCATCCAGCGCCTCGCGGAACAGGGGGGACTGCACCGCAGCCAGGAGAGACTCGGTCAGCTCCGTCAGGTACACGGTCACGTGGGTGCTGATAGGCGCCACCGCACCACCGGCTACCGCACGCTTCCACTCTTCCAGGCGCTGAACATTCTCACCGCTCACGTGCGCAATAACGCTCAGGTAGCGGTGACCGGGCTTCAGGGTCGGGGATACAGGAGCCGTCGTGGGGCTCGAAGAGTTCTCTTGTGCTGTCATCTCAATCGTGCAGGTCATGCGGCGCCTCAGCCGAACTGGCTGAACAGCGCGCTAGATTGCGGCGGCAGGCAGGAAGCCAACCTTCTTGTACACGTTCTCAATGGTGACCGTAGCGATCTCGCGGGCAGCGGATGCGCCCACAGCCAGCAGGCGGTCCAGCTCGGCGGGGTCGTCCATCAGCTCGAGGGTACGCTCACGCACCGGGGTGAGGCGCTCCACCACGATATCGGCAAGGTCAACCTTCAGGTGGCCGTACATCTTGCCCTCGTAGCGTGCCACAATCTCGTCGATGCTCTCGCCGGTCATTGCCGAGTAGATGGAGAGCAGGTTGGAGACGCCGGGCTTAGCCTCGCGGTCATAGGCGATGACGGAGCCGTCATCGGTCACGGCGGACTTGATCTTCTTCTGGGTGACCTTGGGGGTGTCCAGAAGCTTGATCAGGCCCTTATCGGATGCCGCAGACTTAGACATCTTCGAGGTCGGGTCCTGCAGGTCGTAAATCTTAGCGGTTTCCTTCAGAATCACCGGATCGGGCACCACGAAGGTCTCGCCGAAACGGGAGTTGAAGCGCTGAGCCAGGTTACGGGTCAGCTCCAGGTGCTGGCGCTGATCCTCGCCCACGGGTACGCCGTCCACCTGGTAGAGCAGGATGTCGGCAGCCATCAGAATCGGGTAGGTGAACAGACCCACGGAGGCGTTCTCAGCGCCCTGCTTCTGGGACTTGTCCTTGAACTGGGTCATGCGGGAGGCCTCACCGAAGCCGGTGAAGCAGTTCAGGATCCACGCCAGCTGGGCGTGCTCGGGCACGTGCGACTGCACGAACAGCGGGGTGCGGGTCGGGTCAATACCGGAGGCGATGTACTGCGCCGCGGTCAGGCGGGTACGCTCACGCAGCTCCTCGGGGTTCTGCGGAACGGTGATGGCATGCATATCCGGAATAAAGAACAGGCATTCGTTATTCGGGTCATCCTGCAGAGCCACCCAGTTGTTCACAGCACCAATGTAGTTACCCAGGTGCATCGAATCAGCCGACGGCTGCGCACCCGAGTAGATACGCGCCTTCTGCTGAGAGGCGTTAGGGATGAGGGACTTATCCTGCTTCTTTTCGTCTGCCATAGTTATTTCCTGTGCAGTTCTTCCTGTGCGGTGCTGCGGACGGTGCAGCACATCTTCAAAAACTTATCTGTAGGTGGGCCCGCGTCTTACTCACCGATGCGGTAGTCAACCACGAGCGGCGCGTGATCGCTGAAACGCTCATCGTAGCTTGCCGCGCGGTCCACGACCGCTTCCACGGCGCTTTCGGCGAGCGCCGGCGTCGCCATGTGGTAGTCGATACGCCAGCCTGCGTCATTATCGAACGCCTTACCGCGGTAAGACCACCAGGTGTAGGGGCCGGGCACCTGACCCGCCAGCTCACGAGCCACATCGCGGTAGCCGATCTCGCCAAAGAAACGGTCAAAGTAGGCGCGTTCCTCCGGCAGGAAGCCGGCACGCTTCTGGTTAGCCTTCCAGTTCTTAATGTCCAGCTCGGTGTGGCCCACGTTCAAATCGCCCACAATGAGCACGTGGTCCGAGTGCTTAGCCAGCTCAGGCATGCGCACCAGCATACGCTCCAGGAAGCGGTACTTATCCTCCTGCTTCTGGGTGCCGACCTCGCCGGAGTGAACGTAGGCGCTGACCACGGTCAGGGTCTTGCCGTTGGGCAGAACGTAGTCCGCCTCAACCCAGCGGCCCGAGTCGTCAAAGTACTCTTCGCTGATGTTCGAGCGGGTCGCGACCGGCTGGTTCTCCAGAACCTCACCGGCTGAGTTCGGGGTGCGGCGGGTCGCCACCAGCACGCCCGCACGGCCCTTAGCGGCAGCCTCCGCGTGCAGAATATGCCACTGGGATTCGTCCAGCAGCTCACGCACGATAGCGTCGGGGGCGCGCACCTCCTGCAGGCAGAGAATGTCGATGTCACGGTTCGCCAACCACGCCGCCATATCCTTCTTGTAGGCGGCTCGGATACCGTTCACATTCACGCTTGCCACGCGAAGCAGACCGCTCGGGCGCGGTGCAGGGGTGTTAGAAAAATGCATAGTCTTAATTATGCCAGTTTGAGGGAAGAGAAATTTTCACTCGTGCGCGTTTTTTCTCTGGCTGAACGGTAAACTATTGGGTGATGAATTCACACTCCTCACAGACCACCGACCACGGTGCCCCCTCACATTCTGCGGGCACCACCGCATCCGAAAGTACCGCTCACAACGCTGAGAGCCGCTACGAGCTACCCCCGATTCCCGGCCCGAAGTACGAGCAGGTTATCCACTACATTGAGCAGCGCTACATTATTCCCGGCAAGCCCGGCGATAAGCTGCCCACCGAGCGCATGATTCAGCAGAACTTTGGGGTGAGCCGCCAGACGGTTCGTAGCGCCCTGAAGGTTCTGATTGAACGCGGCCTGCTCTACAACGTGCAGGGCTCCGGCACCTACGTTGCCGAGCGTAGCGACGCCACCTACATTCCGCGCGTGGACACTTTCGTTGACGACATGCGCCGCCGCGGATTCGAAGGCTCAACCCGCATGATTGCGACCCGCTGGATGGACGCCACCGAAGAAATCTCCACCCACCTGTCCGTGCCCGTGGGCGAGAAGGTGCTGTTCGTGCGCCGTCTGCGCCTCGCCGACCACGAAGTCATCGGTTTTGAGCGTTCCTACTTTGTGAAGGCCGCCGCAAGCAGCATTCTGGACGCCATGATGGCGGAAATGTCCGGCACTTCGAGCTCCCTCGATCAGCTCGCTGACACTCCCAACGCAATCAAGCACGCTCGCGTACGCACCAGCGCGGCGCTCTTCACCGACGCCGATGCCGAAGCATTCAACCAGCAGGTACCCGTGGGCGAGGCGGCGTTCAAGGTCTGCGCAACCGGCTACACCGAAGAGGGTAGCCCCGTCGAGTATGCAGAGACCCTGTACCTCGCTGATGCCTACTTCTACGAGATGATTCTCTAGCACCTACCTTTTCTTGTGATGACAGTGT
>NZ_CAXOMR010000021.1:0-39641 GCF_964210535.1 Rothia mucilaginosa | reverse complement strand
TTCCTGTGCTTCTGTGCCCAGGGCATTGCTCCCCAAGCACCTGTCTGTGAGTACTACCCCTCAGCGTGGGCCTCAGCGCCCGGCAGGTAGCCGCTACAGGCACAGCAATAACAGCGGGCACAGCAACAGCCCCGCTCCTTGGCAACTAGGAAAAACCAAGGATGCGGGGCTGTGCAATACTATCTGGCGCGTAGCCGGACTATCTAGCGCATAGCTACCTGGCGCGCCGCCTTCTAAGAGGTGGAACGCTCACGCAGACGCTCGTGAACCTCGCTCACAAAGCGGTTCTGATCATCGCGAGCATAATGCACGACCTCACCGATGACGGTAATAGCCGGCGCCTTAACCGATGCGCAATCTACCTGAGCGTTCTCAAGGGTCGTGACAGTCACGCGCTCCTTCTCAGAGAAACCGTTCTCAATGGTTGCCAGCGGCGTGTCAGCCTCAATCCCACGAGAGAGCAGAGACGCCACCGTATCGGGCAGGGTACGAACGCCCATCAGCAGCACCACAGTGCCCTGGGCACGCAGGGTCGCCTCAACAGCCGACACTTCGGTCTCCGACAGGCCGGAGTGACCAGAAATGACGGTGAAAATCGAGGACACCTTACGCAGGGTCACCGGAATCGCCGCACGTGCAGGAACCGCAATAGCGCTGGTAATGCCGGGGATAACCTCGGCCTCCAGGCCGGCGGCGATGCACGCATCCAGCTCTTCAGCGCCGCGACCGTACACGTACGGGTCGCCGCCCTTCAAACGCACCACGGTCTTACCCGAAAGCGCGTAATCAATCATGAGCTGCTGGATGCGGGACTGCGGAACAGCGTGCTTACCGGGAACCTTGCCCACATCAACGATGAGGGCGTTCGGCGCGTACTCGCCGTACTCCTGCGGGGCGAGGTGGTCCAGAAGGACCACGTCCGCCTCGCTCAGGGCACGCGCCGCACGCAGGGTCAGCAGGTCAGCGGCGCCGGGGCCGCCACCCACAATGTAGACCTTGCCGGGGTTCTCAGCAGGCTCGCCGGGCAGAAGGATGCCGCGTTCCGTCACGCTATCGTCCAGGGTGTGCCCGGGCGCCCCGCCCGCGAGGATTTCGTCAATAGTGGCGAACTCGCGGGGCGGGAACGGAGGAATCTTCGGGCACATACTACGCTGCCGGGACCGGGTTGAGGTCACTGGGCTTGCCCACGGGAATCTTGGCACCGGTCAGCAGGACGGTGTTGGACTCGCCAGCTTCTGCCGCCGCAATTTCCTCGGGGGTTGCGGGGCGAATCTGCTCGCGCTCCAGCACGTACAGGTGCGAACCCTCGTCGCTGCCGTTGGGCTCGTTGATGAAGGCACGGAAGCGGCGCAGGCGGCGCTCGTCGCGCAGGGTTGCTGCCCACTCGTCCTCGTAGGAGTCAACGTGACGCTGCATGTCGCGCTCCAGGTCCTCGCACACGCCCAGGGAGTCCTCAATGAGGACGGACTGCAGGTGTGCCAGACCGTCGCCGTGCTCCTCATCCAGATCCTCAAGCCAGCGAGCGGTACGCTGCAGCTTGTCTGCGGTACGGATGTAGTACATCAGGTAGCGGTCGATGTAGCGGATGATGTCCTCGCTGGAGGCGTCCTTGACGAAGAGGCGACCGTGAGCGGGGTTTGCACCACCGTTACCGCCCAGGTACAGGTTCCAGCCGTTGGTGGTTGCAATCAGACCAACGTCCTTGCCCTGTGCCTCAGCACATTCACGGTTACAACCGGAAACACCGAACTTGAACTTGTGCGGGGAACGCAGACCGCGGTAACGGTTCTCGAGCTTGACTGCCATGCCGGTCGAGTCCTGAACACCGAAGCGGCACCAGGTCGAACCCATGCAGGACTTCACGTTACGCAGGGACTTACCGTATGCCTGACCGGACTCGAAGCCGGCATCCACCAAGCGCTCCCAAATGTAGGGCAGCTGCTCCAGGCGAGCACCGAACATACCGATACGCTGTGCACCAGTAATCTTCACGTACAGACCGAACTCTTCAGCGACCTCTGCGATGACGCCCAGCTTCTTAGCGGGAATCTCACCTGCGGGAATACGCGGAACGACGGAGTAGGTACCGTTCTTCTGCATGTTTGCCAGCGCACGGTCGTTGGTCTCCTGAATACCACCGCGGCCTGCGTCCAGGACGTAGGAGTTGCGGAAGGAGGAGAGAATCGATGCAACGGTCGGCTTACAGATAGCACAGCCGTCGCCACCGTGACCGAAGCGTGCCAGCACGGAGTCGAAGTCGTCCAGGTTGGTGAGACGCACAGCCTCAGCCAGCTCTGCACGGGAGAAGTCGAAGTGCTCACACAGTGCCTTGGAGACGGTCAGACCCATCTTCTTCATCTGCTGTTCCAGAGTCTTCTGCAGCATCGGAACACAGGAACCACACTGGGTACCCGCGGTGGTGCAGGACTTCAGGGATGCAACATCGTGGTTGCCGTCAACGATAGCCTCGCGGACAGCACCGAAGCTGATGTTGTTGCAGGAACACAGGATTGCGTCGTCGGGCAGTTCGGTGTCGGGGATGCCGTCGCCGCCGCCAGCTGCGGTCAGGTAAACGTTCGGCTCAGCGGGCAGTTCGCGGCCGAGCAGGGGCTTGAGAGAGTCGAAGGGAGCGGTGTCACCGACGAACACGCCACCGAGCAGGGTCTTTGCGTCGCCGCTGGTCACAATCTTCTGGTACATGCCGCGTGCGGGGTCTGCGAACAGAACCTCGAGGCAACCCTCGGTGGTGCCGCGGCGGTCACCGAAGCCAGCGACCTGAACGCCGGAGAACTTCAGCTTGGTTGCGATGTCGAACTCTTCAACCTGAGCTTCTTCGTTGTCGTTGAGCAGGTTAGCTGCCACAGCGTCAGCCATAGCGTTAGCCGGTGCGACCAGACCCCAGGTGCGGCCCAGTACGCAGGCGACCTCACCGATAGCCCAAATGTGCTCGTCGGAGGAGTGGCATGCGTCGTTGACGAGAATACCGCCGCGCTCGCCCAGTGCCAGGTCGGCGTCGCGTGCCAGCTCGTCGTTGGGGCGAATACCGGCACCGAAGACCACCATGTCGGCGGGCAGGGTGCGGATTTCTGCATCCTCAGAGGGGGAATCTGCGATGGAGACGGAGACGACGTTGCCGTCAGCATCCTTGTTGATGCCGGAGATGTACACGCCGGTCTCAATCTCAATGCCAGTTGCCTTAATCTGGGCGTTCACTGCGTAACCGCCGCCCTGGTCAACCTCAACGGAAAGCAGCCAGGGTGCCACGTCCAGGATGGTGGGCTCTGCGCCCAGGTCCTTCAGACCCTCAGCTGCTTCGAGGCCGAGCAGACCGCCACCGACGACAATACCGCGGGGTGCGCGGCCGAGGGTGTCCTGCAGGCGATTGACCTCGGAGACCATGTTCTTCACGTCGTCAATGGTGCGGAAGACGTGTGCGGCGTCCGAGTTAAGAATGGGGATACGAACCGCGCGGGAACCGGTTGCGAAGACCAGTACGTCGTAGGGGTACTCGTTGCCCTCGGTGTCGGTGACGACGCGGCGGGTGCGGTCAAGCTTCTCTGCGTGGCAGTTGTTGACCAGGTTGATGTTCTCTGCATTCCACAGTTCGGGGTCACCGAGGGTCAGATCCTTCTCGGTGTCCTTGAAAATCTTCTCGATAGCAACGCGGTCGTAGGGGATGTAGGGCTCATCGTTGAGGACGGTGATGGTGTCCGCTGCGCGACCGGCAGCTTCAGCGCCTTCGTGGTACGCGCGTACAAAACGCCACGCAGCGGGGCCTGCGCCGACAACGAGAATGTTGCGGGGGGTGTGCGACATGGATTTTCCTTCCTAGTTGTAATGCAGGTAGTTCATGGCACTTATCTACCCTCAGTGTGCGGCTGGATCGTGCCCGGTATTGGAACTCCTAGTTTCCGTACCGTTGGGCTCGTACCTGATGCGTACCGAGTAGTTGGAGCGCCCGCTTCTTTAGAATGCATCTGAAAATTACGAAACATTTTTGTGTGGGATTATGTTGTTTTCTTCAGGCAGTCAAAAGGCGTTTTAAACTACGACTTTTATCGTACACTCTAGCGCGGGGTCGAAGCATCGAAAATCCGTATTTTTTGGGAAAATTTTCCAAAAAATCCGCGGAATACCGGGCTGGAATAGGGTATTCTCACCTTACCTGAAATTAAATTAGGTAAGGCTAATCTATGAAATTTGAGATCATCTTTTAGGGTAAAAATAACCTTTAGCACCCTCCGCGTGCCCCATTTCCAAATGTGGGTTTCATAAGGTAAACTCCAAACAAAGAACACACGAACCGCTATTGTGTCCTGCACCCCGCGCGGCGCAGACCACCACTTCGAAAGGAAACCCCCATGGCTGAGAACTGGGTACGCATCTGCGCCGAATCTGACCTCGAAGAAAACTGGGGTGAAGTCGCCCTGGTCGACGGCTACCAGTACGCCATCTACAAGACCAAGCACGGCATCTTCGCCGGCGACCACCTCGACCCGCACAGCCAGGCACTGGTCCTCGCACGCGGTATCGTCGGCGAGAAGAACGGCAACCCCACCATCACCTCCCCCCTCTACAAGGAGGTCTACGACCTGACCACCGGCGAGTGCGTCTCTGACCCCTCCTACTCCATCAAGGTCTACCCCGTAGAGGTCCGCGACGGCGACGTCTACCTCAAGACTGCCTAAGCACTCAGCTACTTCAGCTACATACAAAAAACCTCGGGAGAATCACCTCCCGAGGTTTTTTGTATGGATTTTCAGAAGCCCCTCATCAGGTGAGTGAACAGCGAGCGCACTAGCCTGATTTTAAGTCATCTAGGCGGCATCCAGCTGGGCAATAGCGGCATCCATGCGGTCAATAAAGCACTCCGCCACCACGGCAGCAGAAGCACCACCCTGCGCGTTCACCAGCGGCGCGGCAACCTTCACCGGCACACCGGTCGACTCAGCATCACGGCGCATCTTACCGGCGAAGAAACCCTCCGCTAGCAGGTAGGTCGCGGCAAACTTAGGCTGATGTTCGGCAACAACCTCGTGGAACTTCGGATCGATAGCGGCAACGAAGCCGTGATGCACCGGGGTGTTCAGTTCCTCAGCCAGCAACTCAGCGGCACGGCTCATGTCCGCACGGCCATCAGCACGAGAAGAACCCGCAGCACCCTGCACAACAGGGCCGTCGCCGGGAGTCCAACCAGCCTCTTCCAGGCGGGCGCGGGTCAGTGCGGCAAGGCGCGCATCTGGGCCCAGAGACTCGCCAATACTAATACGCTCAATACCGCTATTGCGTGCGGCACGACGCAAATCCACCTGAGTGTGGAAACCGGTCGACAGCAGAATCGGCACAATCACACAGGGCTCATCATTGGGCAGAGAGGCTGCGGCATCATCAACGCTGGGAGATTCCACATCCACATATGCGGCGTGGACACGGTACTCCACGCCGTCGTTACGCTGAGCAAGCAGGAACTTAATCTGCTCACGAATCAGCGTGATAGCCTCGCGACCGGCGACCGAGTCGGTGCCGTGCGAGGTTGCGATTACATTCAGAATAGTCATATTTCCATTGTATGAAAGGAACACCCCGCTCCCCCACTCATGAACACGAGTGGCGAAGCGGGGTGTTGCACGAAGGCTAAATCTTAGCTCTTGCGGCGGCGAGCCACGACCAGTGCGGTACCTGCAGCCAGGGTGATAGCACCGGCTGCTGCAGCGAACATAGCGCCGGATGCGCCGGTCTGTGCCAGCTTCGAGGAGGAGCTACCGGAGGTCGAGGAACCACCTGCGGAAGAACCACCGTTAGAGGAACCGCCGTTGGAGCCGCTCACACCCAAGTTGTCGGAGGCACCAGAACCAGCATCAGAACCGCCGTTGGAGCCGCCCTTGTGGCCGGCTGCGTTCTGGTCAGCGGTGCTACTCTCAGAAGCAGAAGCGCTCGCGGATGCAGACTCGCTCGCGGAAGCACTCGCGGACGCGGATGCACTCGCAGATGCAGACTCGCTAGCCGATGCGGTCACCGAAGCGCTGCTGGAGCTGCTTGCGGAGCTCGACGCGCTCGCAGAAGCACTCGAAGAAGCAGACGCGCTAGCGGATGCAGACTCGCTCGCCGAGGGGGTCACAGCGGGAACGCTCGGAACCGCGGTCGGGGAAGCGCTCACCGATGCGCTCGGAGTTGCAGAAGCACTCGGGGCTACAGAAGGAGCCACGGATGCGGTCGGCAGAGACGGCGAGGTGGGCTCTTCCGAAGGTGCTGCGGTGGGTTCTGCGGTCACGCTGGGCTCAGCGGTTGCAGAGGGTTCCACGGTCGGCTCAGCAGTCGGTTCTGCGGTGACAGAAGGTTCTGCAGTAGCAGAAGGCTCCGCAGTCGGCTCAGCGGTGGGAGCAACGGTCGGCTCAGCAGAGGGTGCCTCGGTGGGCGCGACGGTCGGCTCAGCGGACTTAGTGGGCTCTGCGGTCGGTGCCTCGGTCGGAGCAACAGTCGGCTCTGCAGTCACGGTAGGCTCAGCAGAAGGCGCGACAGTCGGCTCAGCAGTCGGTGCCACGGTAGGCTCAGCAGACTTAGTCGGCTCAGGTGCCTTAGTCGGTTCAGGTGCCTTGGTCGGCTCGGGTGCCGGGGTCGGTGCCGAGTTCGCTGCCAGGCGGTTCAGCCACAGCTGATCCTCGTAGGTGTTCGGGTTCTCGAAGCTGGTCGGGTAGATAATATCGCCGTTGGGCAGTTCGAGAGCGTTGTAGCCTCCACTCTTGTCGGTCTTGCGCATCGAGGAGAGCACCACCTCGTTCACCTTGTTCAGGGTCTCATCCATGAACACCAGGCGGGAGCCGGATGCGTCCACCACAACCACGTTACCCGCGCGGGTCAGGAACATGGTGGCAACCTCGGTCTTCTCGAAGCCCTCAAGAGTTGCGGACTCGCGGACCACGCTGAAAGTGCCGTTCTCGTACTTGAGAATCTGCACCTTACCGCCGTACCAGTTGTTCCAACGGTAAATGTAGCCCTTGGGGCTGACCAGGGTCGAGGGCAGGGCGGTGTCGTAGCCTGCGGGTGAAGAGTTCGGCACCAGGGACACGCCGTTGCTGCTCATGTGCAGCAGGTGACCCTTCTGAACCACCTTTTCGCCGGCCGCATCGTAGATGGAGGTCGACGGCGCGTACACGAAGCTGCCGTCGGGCAGCGGTGCGAGGGTCACGGTGTTGTTGGAGAACGAGTCGCCGTAGTACTCGTCGAGCGAGTAGGCGTTCACAACCTGCGGGTCGATAGAGTCGGGCTTCGGCAGAGCCTGCGAGGTTGCCTTGCCGGATGCGTCAATGATGGTGAGCTTGCCGCCGCCCTGGCCGTCAATGCTGACGATACCCCAGGTGTTGTTGGCGGGGTTGTAGCCGATTGCCTTGACGGTGGTGGTGCCGAGGTCTGCGTTGGAGTAGGTGCCGGAGGAGACGAGCTTACCTTCAGCGGTTACGGTGTACAGCTCGGGCTTGTTGGTCTCGCTGTTGATGACGAGCATGCGGTTGCCGTCAGCATCCACCGCGAAAACGCCCTTGTTGGCCTTCAGTACGCCGGTGTCGGTCATCTTCAGGTTGGAGCTGGTCAGCACGGTGTAGGTGGTGTCGCCGCCGAAGCTCGGGGGTGCCACGTGCACGATGTGATTCTGACCCAGACGTGCGGTGTTCTGGGGCAGGTTCACGCCCGCGCCGGTGTTGTAGGACTCGGCGACGCTGTAGGCGCTCTTGGGGGTGCTAGCTGCGCTGCCGGTGTAGGAGATGCTCAGCGGGTCGAGGCTGGCGCCTTCGTTGTAGAAGTCGGAGAAGGCGTGGTTACCGTCGGCGGTCAGGTTCGCGGAGATGCCGCTGATGCTGACCACGCCGTCCTTCTCGCTCTGCTTGGCGGTGCCGGTGCTCAGGGTCGCCATCTTGACTTCCATGGGGCCCTCGAACTTGCCGGAGGCGTAGTTCTTGGTGCGCACGGTCATGTAGAGGGAGCCGGTGCCGTCAGCAAGGTTCAGTTCCACGCGGGGGTTGGAGAAGGTGAGGTTCAGGGCGCAACCGGTTTCGGGGTCCTGACCTTCAGCGCAGTGGCCGGTGAACCAGAGGCGGCCGGCAGCCTGCAGGGTAACCTGCTTGCCGTCTTCGGAGACGGTGGTGGAGGTCGGGGTGAAGGTGAACTGCTTTGCGGTTGCATCCCAGGCTGCGCCGTCGGTCATTTCGCGGGGCATACCGTTGTAGGACAGGAAGGAGGCGCGTACGCCCCAGCCGAAGGATGCGCCGGTGCTTGCCTGGTCGCCTGCTGCGACGTTCTGTGCGGCAACATTCTGTGCGGCGATATTAATGTTCTCGGCGAGGACGGGTGCCAGAGGTAGGGCGACAGCGCCAGCAACGGCGAGGGCGCAGGCTCCCTTGGAGAGGCGGGTGCCAGATGTGAAAATCTTCATTGGTGTGTATCCATGCTATCGACATTGTTAGGACAGGCTTACTATATCTATAGTGTGAGAATTTCTCAAGATACATACCAAGTGAACCGTTTTATGACAAAGCGCCTCACAGCACACTGACAGGGCAATACACCCACCCCACGCCAGCACACCTCAGCAGTCAACAGAGGCCGCTACTCCCCCGGCCCTACCGCCGCTAATCCTTCTTCGAGGTGTGCATACGCGACATGCCCAGGGCACCAAGAATCAGGCCGCCACCCAGGGTCACCAAAATCGGCAGAAGGGGCGAGCTCTTATCCATGTTACGGGTAATCTGCGCCTCCGACGCCTTCACACCATTCGGCGATCCGGGATCGGTACGCACCTGCGAGGAGGAACCATTCAGAATCGCGGCACGGCGAGACTGAGCCGCCGAATCGGTGCCGGAAGGCAGATTAGACTCGGGAGTCACCATTTCAACAGGCTGCGCCTCCTCAGTGCGGTACCCCAGAGCCGAGGAAGACTCGGTAGTAGAACCACCCGAGGGGCGCGGAATAGAAATCGTGGCATCGTTCGTGCCCGGAGCCATAGCACTGTCGGCCTGAATTCCGCGGGTCTTAGACTTAGAGCCCGCGGCGGGTGCCTCCGTACCGGATGCGCCCACAGTATCAGCGGGAGCCGAAGAAGACGCGGAAGACTCCACAGCCGGGTTACCCTCGTCCTTAGAGGAAGAATTAGATGACGAGCCACCATTCTCGGCAGAAGCCTGGGTCACCGTAAAACGCACCGTATTGAGCTGAAGGTTACCGTCACCGGAAGCATCAAAAGCCGCCACCAGGTAGGTCCTACCAATCTGCAGGGACGCACCGGGCACGCCAATCACAGCCTCGAAAGCGCCCGCAGAAATGGATTCCGGGCCAACATGAACAATGGCGAGCGCATCACCGACAGTGTTGCCGTTGGAGTCGATTTCCATGACGATCAGGTCGTAGCCCTTGTCATTCCAGGGGAAGTTCGTGGCGCGGACCGTGACGGGCTTCGTGTCATCCTGAGAGTCGCCCTGCGAATCCTGAATGGATAGGTGCGCTTTGCCATCCCTCTGGTTCATCGGATCGTACACGCTGTTGTCTTCGGAGATAACGTACTGCCCAGAATCATGGTTCTGCGGGTTGTCCACGGTACGGCGAACCGTGTCATCGCCCGTATCGGTGGATGACGTAGCGGTGGGCGCCGGCAGGTTCACCGCTTCGGGGGTCGGCTGAGCAGTCACCTCGCCGGTTTCTGCTTCTTCACGTTCAATATCGACCGGCGGTTCGGTGGGCTTTGCTTTGCCGTTGCGCGGGTCAGCGGTCTGGACCAGGCGGTTGCCCTGCTCGGTCACAAAGAATTCGTAGGAGACACCGTGCGCGGTATCCTCCAGAACGATCACGTACACGACGTTCGAGTCCGTCGCCGGGCTCATCAGGAGGCGGAACTCCCCCTCCTTGGCACCTTCGGATAGGGTCGGGCTCTCCAGGACTGAGCCACCGTACTCACCGGAAGGAGTGTAGAAGTTCACGTCAACCAGAACACTGGAAGCCTCCAGCCCTTCGGGGAAGCCCGTCCAACGCAGGAGGTAGCCGCCGTCCTTGAGCTGCGCCTTCATGGTGATTGTGGAGGCGGCACCCTGAATCCCGGAGTTCTGTTCAGTTTGATCCGGGGTAGCGTTCAGGGTGGCGGTTTTTTGCACAGCAGAGTGTGTCGTGACGGGTGCCTCCGCCGCGACGGAGGGTACAACAAGCCCGCACTGAAGCCCCGCAACCAAAATGGTTGCGGTGACAATACGGTGCTTCGCTGAATAAATACTCATGCAATGCGTCTTTTCGTGGTGGAAATATGCGCACTATTGCTCGTTCTTCACGTGCCGCGTGGAGCCCTTCGGGCGCGTCATGTACCCGGATTCGTCGTACCGTGCTCCGCTTCGTATTTCAGGTGGTGAAGACCTGACAATAGCTCGCATCTATTTATCGGTTATTTCAACCCTATCACGAACATTATGGTTTGTTCACGCGAAATTAGATGCTTTTTGAACACCCTGAACACGCGACTCGCCCCCGCTATCTGCACCTACAGATAGCGGGGGCGAGCATTCCTCATGAAACGAAAAACATACTGTACACGGCCGGCAGAAAACGCCTGACTAGCGCATTAGCCGCCCAAGAAACCGCGGCGGTGAGCCATCCAGGCGGCACCAACCACGAGCGCCAAACCAACGCCGCCAAGAGCCCAGAAGGCAACACCGTGCTGAGCAACCTCTTCACTCGCAGGAGCCGCAGTGGAAACCGCAGCCTTCACGCCGTCCTGACGGTCAGCGTTCGAGTACACCTGGGTGGTGTTCGAGTGCACCGCAGCGGAACGAGTGTTAGGCTCCGAGTGAATGACGGGAGTAAAACCCTTATTACCATTACCGAATTTTGTCGAAGCCGCCTTTTCTTCATCGGTCAGAGCGTCCAGGTTTGCGGCAACAGCAATAGACGCCGGGTCAGAACCCGAGCTATACGCCGAAACCTGGTTAGTGCGGGTCGGTTCAAAAGCCGAACGCGGGCTCATCGTGCGCGCCTGAGCCAAAGTCTGCAGAGCCTGACGCTGACGCTCAGCCTTCGCTTCCTTAGCCTTGGACATGGCGCTCACCGCATCCAGGGTGGAGCGGGGCGCGCTCGTGGCAGATTGGCCCGAACCCGACTGGGTTGCGTCAGAACGAGTCGAGACGGCGTTACTGGAGGCGGCGTTGGTAGCAGCGGAGGGGCTACCCTGAGTGCCGCCGGTTGACTCAGCCGCGGTAGTGCTGGGCGTGTGCGATGCGCTTGCATCCTGGCGGGACAGCTCATCCTTCGTCGAGGAGGTTGCGCTGCCGGTCGCCTCGCCGCTGACCTTGAAACGCACCGAAACGACTTCTTCTGCGTACTCAGTATCGTCGGCACGCACCAGGTAGGCGGTGTACACGGAGCCGGTCTTCAGCAGAGAGCCGGGCATGCCGATCTCTTCCTTGAAGGCGCCGTTCACGATACGGTCAGAGCTGATGCGAGTAATGGACAGTGCATCACCCTTGTGGTTGCCGCTCATATCGGTCTCAACCACAATCAGGTCGTAGCCTGCCGCGTTCGCGGGCACGCGCGCAGCACTGATAGTGACCGGCTTGGTTTCCTTATCGGAGCGAACCTCAGCATACGCAACCTTCAGTTCCGTAGCACTCAGAGTCTGGGTATCACGCGAAGAGGTGGAGCCGCCGGGGACCTGCTCCAGCTTCTGGGTGTGGGTTTCGAGGTTGGGGTTTTCAGAAGATTCGGAAGGCACCTCAATCTTGACCGTGTCCTTGCTGCCCTTCTGGTCTGCAGATTGCTGGTTCTTCTGCTCCTCTTCGCGGAGCTTATCCAGCGTCTTCAGCTCGTCAATGGTCGGCACCTGGTGGGCGTTTTCTTTCTTGTCCACCATCACCTCGTCAGAGTCGTCCTCTACCAGGATAGTGTGCGGCACGAGGGAGCCCTCAGAAATCATGAATTCGCCGTAGCCCGCATCGGAGGTCACCAGGTCCATGGCACTCATGGAGTAGTAGCCTTCCTGGGGCATCTGCGGCATCTCAAAGGTGACCAGCATCGAGCCGTCATCAGCACGCTCAACCTGCATGGCGGACGGCTCGTAGGTGTCAGATCCGAGCACCGTGCCGGTGGTGCCGTAGTACTGCACTACCAGGTACACCTTGGAGGCGTCGCCCACGTAGCCGCCCTCATAGAGGGGTGTGAGCTTAATGGTTGCCTGACCGTCCTTGATGGACTGAACCTGAATCTCGATGGTGTCAATTTCAAGTTCGAGGTCTTCGTAGGGGCAGCTTGATTCAAATTCGCTATTAACCAGAGCCGTCAGGCAATCATTCACGTTAATTGCTTCAGCCTCTACTGCGGAGGCGCCAGGAAGCACAAAAGCGCTTGCGCCTAGAGCGGCAACAAGCGAAAAAGCATGAATGCGTTTCGGAAGTCGAGTGATAGTCATGTGTGCCATTTCGATCGATGTAGGCGCAAAGCGTGGACTAGGGAAGGCTCACCACAAGCCGGTGTTTCTATCCAAGTATTTGCGCACCAGTACGTCGGTTACACCCTAGCCTAACACGGATATTGCACTTAATGTTGCATTGCATTCATGTGCTAAAACTTTATGTCGCAATAATTGCCGAAATAAAAGGGAGTTAATTACTTTACTGAGATATATATAACGCAAAATTCGAATGTCAAAATATATTCCCCAGAGTGCACCAAAAAGAAATTTTTACACCACCCCAAGGCGCACCAGACCACCGCGCAATAGAGTCAAACATCCGGGCACACAGAAGGCGCCCCACCAAACACGCACCCACACGGCACGCACCCGACAGAGCGCCTCCCACTCAACAACTCCCCTACAGAGAGCCACGCCTCACAGCGCTAAGCAACAAATAGCTGAACTACTCAGCACCCAGCTCCTCAGCACCCTCAAAGCGACGACGATACACATTCACCGCCACAGCAGTACCCACAAAAGCAACCGAACCCAGCAGAGCAATACTCAGCGGCAAGGTACCCTCCGGCAGCGGGCCATTATCCTGAGCGCTCGCCTCCAGCTTCGAACCGGCAGAATCACCGCGCGACTTCGAGCTACGCGTATAGAAACTACCCGAACCTGCAGCACCCACATTCTCCTGAGGCGAAGCAACAGTCACCGTTTCAGACTCCGAAGACTGATAACCCAGCAGGTTCACCACAGTACGACCAGGCAGTAGCGTCGCATAACCAGACATAATCATCGTCGAAGGAACCACCGCAGTCTCAGCCACAGAACTACGAGCCTGCGCGGTAATCGCACGCGCCGACTGCTGCGCCTGCACAATATAGCCCAGAGCGCTATCCACCGACGGAATCTTAGCAACAGAATCAGTCACCAAATCTTGAGCATCCGCAGAGGCCCCTGAAGAATCCACAGTGCTCACGCGACCCGAAGGGGCCGAAGGGCTCACACGCTGATTCATATCAGAAATGATCGGGCTCACCGGACGAACAGTAGTATTCGCAGGCTTCGGAGCCGGATCAACAGGAACCGCACGCTGAATCACGCTCACGCCAAAAGCGCTAGTCGCCATGAGCTTCAGCTCCTCGGTGGAGTCACCGCCCACCACAACCACGCGGTAACGCTTACCCGCATGCAAGGAGGTTCCGGGAACCTTCAAATCAGCAGAGAAAGAAGCATCAATCACCTGCTGCGGGCTCACGTGAGTGGTCGCCAGCGGCGAACCCACCGCACCGCCGTCAGCGGGCATTTCAAAGACCATCACGTCATAACCCAGGCCGCTCTCCGCCACATTCCTAGCGCGCACGCTAATCGGCTGCAGCTCATCCGAGCCGCGCAGTTCTGCGGTAGAAATTTCCAGGGTCGCCTCGCGGGTCTCCGCGGGAGCCTGATCGGAACGGGAGTGCACCAGCAGACGATCCTCGGTCACCTCAGCGGGCGCCGCATCAGCAGCAGACGCGCTCGCCGAGGCATTCGCCGACGCACTAGCGGATGCGCTCGCGGAAGGACGCGCCGAAACGCTCTGCGATGCAGACGGTGCCACAGAGGGCGCCGGGGCGACCGTCGGGCGCGGGCTATCCTTCGCGGCGCTCGGGGATGCGCTGGGGCTCAACGACACCTCGGGAGTGGGGTTCGCCTCCGCACGGTTAGTACGGGGAACACCGGGGGTGTCGGGGAAGAAAATGTTCTGGCGGCTCGCCAAAATCTCGTCGACGGTCACACCGTGCTCAGGCATGAACTCCACCGAGACGGTGTCATTGGTGCGCAGGTTCAGCACTTCAACCATGTACGGCTGCTCAACATTCAGACGTTGGTGAATGCTAACTTCCAGGGCACCCTCATCGTTCAGAGAGGCAGTCATCTGGGAGGCGGGCACAGTCATAGCCGCCACGGGACCGTCATCAACGGAAATAGCGACCAGGCGAACCTTTAGATTCTCTAGGGAGGTTACGCCGGTCAGCGACAGCAGGGTGTAGTCCTTGCTCTGAGCAACCAAGTCCAGGGTAATGTTGTGGCTAACCACATCGGTGGCAACGGCGATGGGAAGTTCAGGCTTAGGAGACTGCTGAGTCTGCGCGTGAGCGGCAGATGCAAAGGTCGCGGGGGCCAGAGTTGCAGGCGCGACGGAGCCGCCCAAACCGAGGGCGGCAGACGCTACTAGCGCCGCGCCGCGAGCAGTTCGCTGCGTGGAAAACATGGTCACCTATTTTCGTGAGTGAGTGTGATGAATCGTCGTGTGACTCCTGCGCCCAAAGGTCGGAAGTAGGCGCAGAATAACGGTTCTCTCATATCGGTGACCGGAGGCGCTTCACAGCGACTCCTCACCCCGGGTGAACGAGGTGATAAAGAGTGATAGTACCGTCTATAACAGCACTCTAAATTATAGGTATAACCTTAGAAAAAGTTAAAGATGTAGGGACGCCCGAATCTTGCATTTCGGACGTCCCTACATCTATGTGCACGTTTTGCCTAGTGAGGCAATAATTGCCCCGTTTTAGCGGCGAGAACTGAGCCGCATCTCACTACGGCGACGGCGGCTCAAACGCATACCGGCAAGCAGCGACAGTGATCCAGCGGCGCTAATGACCAGCATATTGGAGGCGCCGGTAGCCGCCAGCTGCTCGCGCTTCGGCTGGGTACCGGCGGTAGCCTTCTGGGAGCCAGATGCCTGCGCCTCAACCTTCTGAGCATCGCCCTTCTGTGCGGAAGCGTTCTGAACAGGGGCGTTCTGGGAGGCATTCTGGGTAGCGACCGGAGCCTGATTCTTCTGCTCGGCGTTACCCTCCCCCGCCTTCTGCTCGGTAGAGGAAGCTTGATCAGCCACGGGAGCAGGCTCCGAAGTAGCAGACTCAGAAGGCACCGAGGCATCAGCTGCGGGAGCCTCAGCCGCAGGTGCATCCTGCTCAGGGGTTGCGGGCGCATTGTCCACGCTATCGCGCTCAACAGTGAAGCCACCGTTGACCATGCGCACGGTGCCCTGCTCGTCCTCCGCCACAGCACTCACGCGGTAGGTGGTACCGGGCTTGAGTGCCGAGCCGGGAATCTGCACCTGAGCACTAAATGCGCCGGATGCGTCGATCTCAGAGACATCAGCCGAGGCAATCATGCCGCCGGTTGCCACACCATATTCGTCGACAGCGCTGACCATCAGGTGCACCGAGCCGACGCCGGTGAAACCCTCACCACGCACGGTCAGAGTCTTCTCGGAGTCGTTTTCGGGAACTACGGTTTCTTCTACGTGCAGGCGGGCGGTCATCACGGGGTTAGCGGTGTTGTTGGTCTGTTCTTCGGTGGTGTCGTGGACGCGGTCAAAGACGGTGTTGCGCGGCAGGCTGTAGTGGCGGCGCGGGTCGTTCTCGGGCAGTACGTGGTCGAACTGCTCGACGGGGCTCGCGGCAACTGCCTGAGCGGACTGAGCATTCGAGGTAGCCTGCTCAGGCTGCGCACTCGGGGCAGCCTGAGCAACCGGCTCGGGCTGCGCCTCCCCTGCAGACTGCTTCTTCTCGAACTGTGCCTGCTCCGCCATTGCACGCTCAGCGGTAGCAACCGGAGCGGAGCCATTCTGTGCATTCCAACCATTCATGAAGGGAACCTCAACTTCCTGGGCGGTGTAACCATTAGCGGCAGAGGGCGCAACCTCAACGCTCAGCACATAGCGCAGGTCTTCGTGAACAGCCTGCACTTCTTCCAGCCTGGATCCGGGCACCTCAATGCCGTCCAGGAGGGTGCCGTTTACAACGTCGGCATGCGCGGGAGAGGCAGCGAGCAGGATGCGGTTACCCTGGCTATCCAGGGCGTAGGCGTAGGTCATGACCTCGAAAGCCTGCGCCTCGCCCAGACCGGTGACCTTGTAGACGACCAGGTTCTTCTCCTGCGGGATTTCCAGCTGACCGGAGAGAATCTGAACGTTGAGCGGCTCATCCTGGGTGTCTGCGGGCAGCACTTCCAGGGGTGCCGAGGAGTTGTAGGAGGGGTCCTCGGTTGCGTAGCCCTTACCGGGGTCGACCACGGCAGTTGCGACGACGTACTGCTGGTTGGGGTCAAGGGTGCCTGCGGGCAGGGTCAGCTGGGTGCTGAAGCGGCCACCGTCCACATCAAGTTCGGGCACGAGGGTCATCGTCACTGCGGAACCGCGACCCAGCGCGTAGAGGGGGTACTGGCGGTATTCGCTCACGTACACCGCTACGCCGTAACGTTCAACAGGGCCGCCGGTGAAGCCTTCACCGGTCACGGTGATGCTCTGGGAACGCGCCGGGTTAATGACAACACCCTGCTCTACGTACACCTGCGGGGAAGTCTGGGCAGCAACGTTTTCGATGGGGGTTGCGTTTGCCACGGAGGGAGGATTGTCGGATTCCACCGCAGTCGGTGAAGCCATTCCGCCGGCATTCTGCACCTGCACATCTGCGTGCGCAGCACCAACACCGGTGACGGACAGGACGGAAGCAGCAATGGCGGCTGTTGCTCGGGTTTTTGAGTGAGCGGGTTCGGGCATGGAACACACCTTTTCTGTGAGTGTGAACGATACCCTCCGGTGGGTGCCACGGATCGAAGTTGGACGGGTGTCTCTTCGGGATTGAACGCTATAACGTACGGACTAGTGATAACGTTCATGTATTGGTGGAAGTTACCGCGAAGGGAATCGCTCTATTTATCGGTAATTCCACACTAACAATACTTTTCTTGTTATTGCTGTAAAGACGCTTTACGTCCCAACTATTTTCCTGTGCAATAACCCACACAGCATATTTTTTACTCTCTATAACATCACCAAGAGCACTCAAACTGCATGGACTAGGTAAAATTTTTCAACTCTCCCTTGAAGCTCAAGGTTTTATTGCATGCATATGCAGTTTTAATGGATTTGAGATAAAAATATTCTGCACATTCATGCATTTAATTTATTTCTTTTAAGTGAAAAAATCGCAGGTCACACCGCTTTTCCACTCGCATTGATTACAAGCATGCGTACCAATAATTGCGCGCCAAATAACCCAACAAAATTATTCCGTTACACCGCCCCGCGCCTCCACCCCGCGCCTCCACCCCGCGCCTCCACCACGGAAGAGAACACCCCTCCCCCATCAAACGAATCAGCAAAACTGCTGAACGCAAAAGTGCCGCCAATACCCTTTCAGAGTATTGACGGCACTTGCCGCACTCACCATGCGGTGAGCATCAGATGTTCAGAGCCTGGCTATAGAGCCTGAGCTATTAGAGGCTGCGGCGGCGCAGGAGCATCAGTGCAGCACCAGCAATCAGAGCTGCGGCGCCAACACCTGCGATACCTGCAACACCCTCAGCACCGGTGTGTGCCAGCTGCTGCTTCGAAGAGGAAGCCGACGAAGAGGTCGAGGTCGAACCCTTGGTACCGGAGGTGCTCAGACCGTGGCCCTTCGAAGAGGTAGCAGCGGATGCGTTGCCAACCTTAGCCTTGGGTGCCTGAGAAGAAGGCATGCGGGTCTCGGTTACGACAACCGAACCGTCTTCGCGCATTTCAGCGGTGAAGACGCTGGTGGTGCCGTCGCCGTTATCGCGAACGGTGGTGTTATCGTCCTCGGTAGCTGCCGGCAGGGTCGGTGCGGGGTTGTTCGCATCGCTCACGGTAGCGGTGGTGACTGCAACCTGGTGTACCAGGCCGTTCGGGTCGCTGGTTGCCACCATTGCGTAGGCGTAACCGGGCTGCAGCAGCTCAGCAAGAACGCTGACCTTGACACGGAAGGTACCGTTCACGATTTCAGAAGCGGGAACGTCGTGGGTTGCCAGAGCCTCGCCGGTGATGTTGCCGTTTGCATCCAGGCGGAAGATAGCAATCTGCACGCCGTTAGCAACAGACTCGTGGGTGAAGCCGGAGCCGTTGAAGGTCAGAACGTTGTACTGGTCGTTCGGATCCAGGGAAGCATCCTCGGTGGTGAGGGTTGCGTTCTCGGGTGCTGCGGGAGCCTCCGGAGCGGGGGTCTCGTCAGCCTTGGGGGTCTCAGCCTTGGGTGCTTCCGGAGCAGGAGTTTCTTCCTTGGGTGCCTCAGTCTTGGGAGCCTCAGTCTTGGGAGCCTCGGGTGCCGGGGTCTCGTCAGCCTTGGGGGTCTCCGGTGCCGGGGTTACGGGAGCGGGAGTCTCGTCAGCCTTGGGGGTCTCCGGTGCCGGGGTCACGGGAGCGGGAGTCTCTTCGTTCTTGGGTGCCTCGGGAGAGGTGGTCTCGGTGACCTTGAAGGAGGAGAGAGCCACGAGCTTCTGGTCAGCCTGAGCAGCCTGCGGGTTGCTCACAGCAACCAGAGCGTAGGAAGCGCCGGCGGGCAGCTTGCTTGCCTCGACAGTGAAGGAAGTCTTGAAGGAGCCATCCTGAATCTGGTCCGCAGACACGGACACGGTGGTAATGACGTCGCCGGTAATCTGCTGATTCTCATCCAGCGCGTAGATGCTGACCTGAACGCCGGGGCCGACCTTCTCGCCGTAGAAGCCGGTACCAACAACGCTCACGGTGTTAAACTGCGCATCACCGGAGAAGCGTGCGTTCTCGATGGAGACGAAGGGGTTAGCCTGCTTCACCTCGGGAGCCGGGGTGGAGGGGATGGTGGGCTCGGGGGTTGCAGGAGCAGGGGTCTCACCCTTAGGAGTCTCTGCCTTGGGGGTTTCAGCCTTGGGAGCCTCGGTTGCCTCAGCCTTGGGGGTTTCAGCCTTAGGTGCTTCGGTTGCCTCAGCCTTAGGAGCTTCAGATGCCTCAGCCTTCGGCGCCTCGGTCTTAGGTGCCTCAGCCTTAGGAGCTTCAGCCTTGGGAGTCTCAGCCTTAGGTGCTTCAGTTGCCTCAGCCTTCGGCGCCTCGGTCTTAGGAGCTTCAGCCTTGGGGGTCTCAGTTGCGTTGCCGCCAGGCAGGGAAGAATTCTGAGCGGTTGCCTTCTGGTCGACAACCTGCTGCTGCTGATCAGCGGGTGCTTCTGCCGCGAAAGTTGCCGGGATTGCTGCCACAGAACCAGCAGTAAAGGCTGCCGCTGCTGCGATCTTGTAAACGCGACGGGTAGTCTTCGACATTTTTCCTCGATCTCTGAATTATCGGTGTTGAACCTACCGTGGTGCGCCCCCGTCTTTGAAGGTGCAGTAGGCCCATACATGGGTGTGACTGCTAAAAGGCTAGCATTTGCCCCTGGATGTTTAGCCCGCTTACCGTCACCTTTGCATAACTGTAATGAAATCGTTATAAAAACACCCCTTAAGTTGAGGTTTAATGCAGACCAATTCGGGGATTTTGCGCCCATCTACTGACACACGAGGACATATAACCCTATCTTTTGATTGCATTTGAAGAAAATATAGGGTGTTCCATGGGTATTTTTGACCCACCATTTTCATCTTAGTGAACCTTAAAGTCTCACGTACCACTTTATAGTTCCCTCAAGTTCCCCTTCATGCCTCTCCCCTACACCCAGAGCACCTCAATCACCTTCATATATACCCCCCTATATACGTTCTAAGAACACAGAAAAAGCCCCGCCCGCATCCAACTCACGCGGATGCAGGCGGGGCTACCAAAGCCTCACTGAGGCTCAAGCGTCACGGCGCGCCGTGAGCTTAGCTCTCCTTGCGAATCACCTTGAACTGGCTCGGCTGTGCCACCGGGCGAATCGTAATGCGATCAAGGTTCACGTGGTGCGGAACGTTCAGAGCAAAAGTCACGGTCTGCGCCACATCCTCAGCGGTCAGCGGCTTTTCAACGCCCGCGTAGACTCGCTCGGCGGCTTCCTTAGAGCCCAGGCGGTTCAGGGAGAACTCTTCGGTGTGAACCATGCCCGGGCAAATCTCAATCACGCGAATATTATTCTCTGCCTCTTCCAGACGGAGCGCCTCGGTCAGGCCGCGAGCGCCGAACTTCGCCGCGTTGTATCCGGCGCCGCCCTCGTAGCCGTGCTCGGCAGCGGTGGAGGTCAGGTTCAGGATCGTGCCGTGACCGTTCAGGCGCAGAGCCTCCGCGAAGGCGCGCACCATGTGCAGAATACCCAGCACGTTCATCTGGTACATCTTCAGATAATCGGCGGTCTTGCCGTCGGCAACCTTGTCCACGCCGATAGCGCCGCCGGCAATATTGACCAGGGCGTCAATGGTGCCCTGCTCTTCCAGAATCTGCTCAGCAACGAACCGCACGGAATGTTCATCGGTCACATCGCAGGTCACCGGGTGAGCGCCGGTCTCCGCGTAGAGGGTGTAGAGGCGGTCGGTGCGACGCGCCAGGGCGTAGACGGTCCAACCGCTCGCCACCAGCTGCTGAACAGTAGCGCGACCAATACCGCTGGATGCGCCGGTCACCACGGCAACCTTGCCGACGCCGGTATGAGGCAGGAAAGGAGATGCAGGAATGTGGGTGTTCTCAGTCATACTTTAATCCTAGTAGAGTGATGCCCGCGGGTGCTCTGTTCGAGCAGACTCGCGGGCATATATTTTGAAATTTTCGATAGTGAGATAGGCGCCGGCACCACAACCACCCGGCACCCCCGTCAGGCTACTACCTGCGGCGGCGTGGCAGACCCCAGCGGCTCCTACCGCCGTCACGGAATCCGAGGCGGTGCTCAAAATACACGGGCGAGCTACTGCCGGTCTTAATCGTGTCCGGAGGGACCGTACCCTCACGCGCCGACAGCAGATAAAGGATCGCCGCGCCGGGCATGAACACAATCAGCGGTAGCACGAAACGCATGCGCGCCTCGCCATAGCCGCTACGCACCGTCAAATGCCAGACGCACAACGCCACCAGCACCAGGTGCAGTATCAGCAGAACAGTTTCAGGCGTACCCAAACCAAAAATACTCAGAGAACTCATTGGCAGCTCCTCAAAGGTCGTGTACTTTCAGTCTACGCCGCCCCAGCGTCCCTGAGAAGGATTCGCGGGCTGTTGATAGGCAAGATTTTCGCGCCTACACTGCAGGTAACCGAGGCAGGATATAAGGGGTTCTCTCCCCCATTGCCTTTCCGCCGAGTTTGCCGCTGAATCGCCGATTACTCCTCATATATGGAACCTCCACATGACAGCAACACCGCACCAGCGCATCGCCGCTCTCCAAGAGCAGCGCCGAGCGCTCCAGCAGAGGGCGCGCGCTATCCGTGCCACCACCGGAACCCCCTACACTTCTGAGGTGCACCTGCTGCTCGGGCAGAGCTACCTCGACCCCGCCAGCTGGCAGGATCTCACCGCCTCCAGCGGGGTACGCGCCGCAGTACGCAGGGCACAATTTGCGCGCCGGTACAAGCCCCTCCTGGCGCGCCTAGAAGCCGCAATCAAGCAGTACGAACAGGCAAGCGCAGCACAGAATTCCCCTGGAGCTGAGAGAATGCCGTGAATATGAGAAAATAGCCGTTATGGCTGAAAACATTTTGGGCTCAGACTCGCCCGTACAGATTAACGTTCCCGACCGCCCCGCCCTTGAAGGCCTCGAAGAGAAGCTCTCGCAGCGCTGGGCCGACGAGAAGACCTACGCATTCGACGAGAACACCACTCGCGAACAGGTCTACTCCATTGACACCCCGCCGCCGACCGCATCCGGTTCCCTGCACGTGGGTCACATGTTCTCCTACACCCAGACCGACGTCATTGCACGCTACCAGCGAATGACCGGCAAGAACGTGTTCTACCCCCTCGGCTGGGATGACAACGGCCTGCCCACCGAACGCCGCGTTCAGAACTACTACGGCGTTCTCTGCGACCCCTCCGTGGCAGACAACGACTCCTTCCGCGACCTGATCACCTGGAAGGCAGACGGCACCCCCAAGCCCGACCGCAGCCAAGCAAAGTGGCCGCGCATTTCCCGCAACAACTTCATCGAACTCTGTGAAGAACTCGCGGTTGAAGACGAGAAGGTCTTCGAAAACCTCTTCACCACCCTGGGTCTGTCCGTTGACTGGTCGCGCACCTACCGCACCATCGACGCGCACTCCCGCAAGGTCTCCCAGCTCGCCTTCCTGAAGGACCTGGAAGCAGGCAACGCCTACATGGCTGAAGCACCGACCATGTGGGACGTCACCTTCCGCACCGCAGTGGCACAGGCTGAGCTGGAAGACAAGGAACGCCCCGGCGCGTACCACCGCATCAGCTTCCACCGCCCCAACGGCGAGAAGGTCTGGATTGAGACCACCCGCCCCGAGCTGCTGCCCTCCTGCGTGGCTCTCGTGGCGCACCCGGACGACGAGCGTTACAAGCCGCTGTTCGGTACCACCGTCACCTCCCCGCTGTTCGGCGTTGAGGTCGAAATCAAGGCGCACCCGCTGGCACAGCCCGACAAGGGTGCCGGTATCGCCATGATCTGTACCTTCGGTGACACCACCGACGTCACCTGGTGGCGTGAACTGCAGCTGGACACCCGCGCCCTCATCGGTCGCGACGGCCGCTTCTCCCGCGAAATCCCCGAGTGGATCACCTCCGCCGAGGGTCGCGAGCGCTACGAGCGCATGGCAGGCACCACCGTCTTCACCGCACAGAAGACCGTCGTGGAAATGCTGGTTGAAGCTGGCGAAATGGACGGCGATCCCAAGCCGATTACCCACCCCGTGAAGTTCTACGAGAAGGGCGACAAGCCCCTCGAAATCGTTGCTTCCCGCCAGTGGTACATCCGCAACGGTGGCCGTGACGCTGCACGCCGCGAGAAGCTCATCGAGCGCGGCCGTGAGATGAACTGGTACCCCTCCTTCATGCGTAGCCGCTACGAGAACTGGGTTGAGGGTCTGAACGGCGACTGGCTGATTTCTCGCCAGCGTTTCTTCGGTGTTCCCTTCCCCGTCTGGTACCCGCTGGACGCTGAGGGCGAGCCGGACTACGAGAACCCGATTCTGCCTTCTGAGGACATGCTGCCGGTTGACCCCGCCTCTCAGGCTGCTCCCGGTTACACCGAGGATCAGCGCGGCGTAGCGGGCGGCTTCATCGCTGACCCGGACGTTCTGGACACTTGGGCTACCTCCTCCCTGACCCCGCAGATTGCGACCGGCTGGGGCGTGGACCCGGACCTGCACGCGAAGACCTTCCCCATGGATCTGCGCCCGCAGGGTCACGACATTATCCGTACCTGGCTGTTCTCCACCGCTGTTCGCGCGGAGACCCTGGCTTCCTCCGTGCCGTGGTACAACACCGCGCTCTCCGGCTGGATTCTCGACCCGGACCGCAAGAAGATGTCCAAGTCCAAGGGCAACGTTGTGGTCCCCAACGAGGTTCTGGAGAAGTACGGTTCGGACGCTGTGCGCTACTGGGCGGCTTCCGCTCGCCTGGGTGCTGACACCGCCTACGACGAAGGCCAGATGAAGATTGGCCGCCGCCTGGCGATCAAGCTGCTGAACGCATCCAAGTTCGTGCTGAACCTGGGCGCTACCGAGAAGTCTGTGATTACTTCTCAGGCTCAGGGTCGTGTGCTCATCAACGCTCTGGACCGCTCCCTGCTGGCTCGCCTGGCGTACCTGATTGAGGAAGCAACCGCAGCGTTTGAGAAGTACGAGTACGCTCGTGCCCTGCAGATTTGCGAGAGCTTCTTCTGGTCCTTCACCGACGACTTTGTTGAGCTGATTAAGGACCGTGCGTACGGTGCTCGCGGTGAGGAGGAGCAGGCTTCTGTTCTTGCCGCACTGGCAACCACCCTGGATGCTCTGTTGCGCCTGTTCGCACCCTTCCTGCCGTTCGTGACCGAAGAGATTTGGTCCTGGTGGCGTGCAGGTAGCGTACACCGCGCCGAGTGGCCGCAGGCACTGCCCATCCTGGAAGGCACCCTGCTGGCTGAGTACTCTGCACAGAACCCGACTGCTGGCATTTCTGCTCAGTGGGTCCTGGCGGACGCTGACCCGGCTCAGATTGAGTCGCTGAAGCAGATTCTGCCGGATGTTGCTGAGGCTCTGGGTGGTCTGCGTAAGGCTAAGAGCGACGCGAAGGTTAAGCAGCGCACCGAGGTTGAGTCCGCAACTATTGCGGCTCCTCAGGCTCAGCTGGATCGCATTGCCGCTGGCTTGGCTGACCTGAAGGCTGCCGGTAACGCTCGTGAGCTGTCCCTGGTGGCAGCTGAGGGCGAGCTGGAGGTTCGCGACGTTGTACTCGTTGTTGAAGAGGCAGCTGAGTAATCGCGTCTGAGTAATCGCACTTGAGCGTTTATCGCTTGATTTTATGACGCCACTTTGGTGTTGATAACGGGGCGGTACTGGTTAACGGTACCGCCCCGTTTTCTGTGCCTGCTGTTCGTTATAGCTCACCGGGTGTGAGATTCCGGCTGCGAATCTATACGGTGCTGACTTTGGGTTTTATCTCTGTGGGACCTTCAAGTACCTGCGTCTGATTCGAAGAGCTTCCCCTAGCTCCCTTCCCCAGCGATGTGGGATTTAGTCCGCTATTCTGTGGGTAATCGTGGGATTTCCAACCCCTTTTTCTGTTCATCAATGTGCAAAGAGCATAATCAACCTTATGAGATTGACTGTCACTTTATGTATGATTGTTGATGCGAGGGTTTTACCATCAGGAACAACCCTCTATTCAACTTCAGCAACAGACAAATCACCGGTACGACCAAAGACATACCCCGACCAACCGCACGACAGAAACCACCCGTCAGGCGCAGCGATGCACCCTGACACTGACCCGCGCCAAAGTAGGCGCACCCCCGTAGCATCATGAATTCATACTCATCCTCTTCCGGATTACCGCAAGAGCCTCATGCGAGGCATAGCTCAACCCCGAGCTCACCGCCAGGAGCGCAAGCAAACATTTCCCCCGATCAGCTTCAGCACTACCGTGCAAGCCTGAACGAATACATCAGCCAGGCACGCGAACACGCTCAGGCTCTACGCGCCAGCTACACCAACGAAGTGTACGAACTCTGGCATCACCACATCTCAACCAGCGCCGCCGCCGATGAGGCGAGTATCGCCTCCGGTTCGTTGACCGCCCAGCAGCTTGAGGACCTGACCCGCAAGTGGGTGCGCCTCATGCGTGAAAGCCGCGACATGCTGCATCACGAAAGCTCTATTGCGGCGGCACGCGCCGCTGTGGAGGCTAAGCCCCTCCCCGAGTAGGAATTCCCGCTGCTGGGAACCCCCGCACAGTACATCCCCGTGCTCCCCTCCCCTGCGCTGGGAAGATACAAACAGGGTTAGCACTCCCCCTGTTTCTTCTGTTGTTCATTTCTCCCGTTATTCAACGCATTTTCAGCACACGCTCCGCGCGTTGAACCATCCCGCGAATCCGTGGCGGGGCTATCGAGCCAAGCGATTAAGCCCTGCCCGGAACGGACGCATCTGGCAACCCACCCCTTGCTATAGTTATGTGATATTCAAAGAGCCTAACTATGTTTGCAGAAAGGGCGGGAATGTCCCACCAAAAACGCGTCCTACGGCCTATACGTAGCGATGTTGCTCCCCCAGTCACCTCGCCACCGGTCTACCGTGGTGATATTGACACGCGCGGTGCGGCGCAGGACCTCGTCCCGCGTAGCTTCTGGGTTAATTTCTGGGACACTCTCTTCTTTATCTTCGCCGGCGTCGCGGCACTCGTACTGACCTTCATGATTCTGGCGAATACGGTCGGCCACTCTTTTTGGGGTGTGCCCATCGCCTTTATCTTCTGGGCGGTCACCGCGTACCTGACGCTACCGCGTTTTCACGCCATTATGACCCGCATCTACGTGCCAGACTACTTCATTGGGCGCACCCGCACCCCGGACGGTCTGCTCGGCGACCCGGTCAATATCGGCCTGATTGGTACCGAGGAGCAGATTCACCAGGTCATGCAGGACGCCGGCTGGACCCGCGCGGACGACGTCACCCTCGTCTCCTCTTGGAAGATTATTCTCTCGACCATCACCCGCCGCTCCTACGCGGAGGCGCCGGTCTCCCCGCTGAAAATTTTCGGCAAGACGCAGGCTTTCGCCTACCAGAAGGAAGTGGACGGCAACCCCGAGAAACGCCACCACGTGCGCTTCTGGAAAACCCCGGACGGCTGGCTGTTGCCGGGTGGTCACCAGGTGGATTGGTTGGCGGCGGGCACGTATGACTCCGGTGTGGGTTTCAGCTTCTTCACCCTGCAGGTCACGCACCGCATCGATGCTGAAACCGACTTTGAGCGCGACTACATTGTGGAGTCCATCCAGTACGCCCACCCGGAAACCCGCGTTGAGATTCTGCACGATTTCTCCTCCGGCTACCACGCCCGCAACGGCGGCGGCGACGCGATCCGCACCGACGGCGCGCTGCCGGTGGTTATTCTCAACAATGAGGGCCTGGAACCGCAGGAGCAGGAAGAAATTCACCTCTCCAGCGCGCACGACCTGGCGTACCGCATGCCGCTGAGCCTGCTGGTCGGTTCGGGCATGCTCATCGCCGTGACCCTCGCCGATATTGTCAACAGCGTCATTTTGGCACTCAGCCGCCCGGCACTTCGCGCCAAGCTGCTGGAGGAAGGCTCCGGCAACGATCTTGAGTTGCTGAACCTCTTCGACCAGGTGGATAGCTCCGTGTTGCTGACCATTACCGGTACGGTGCTGGTTGGTTTCGTGGCGATTTATTCGGCGGTGCACCTATTCCTGCTGTGGAGCACGCTACGCGGCTCCTCGAAGGCCCGCCGTCTGGCTCTGCTGTTGACTGCGTTGAACTTCGCGGCGATTACCGGCGGCGTGCTGTGGGGGCACCAGTCCCTGCCGCTGTCCACGATTTTCTTCCAGCTGGGCGTTGCCGTTTTTGCGATGCTGGCGTTCACCTCGGACGCTGCGGTTCAGTACACGGCGACCCGCACCTTCCACATGCGCGATACGAAGATTGTGCAGCGGGCAACGCACCCGAAGGTTCTGGAACACAGGGCACAGCGCAAGGCGAAAAAGGCGAAGAAAGCACAGCTGCGAGCCGTAGCCACCGCGCGTAGCTACAAGCCCTCAGAGCGACATAGTGAATAGAAAAGTACCGCCCGGTCGTTCAATGACCGGGCGGTACTTTTTTGCTCTGCGACCGCAGACTCTACCGAGCCTGCGCGCATTGCAGGAATCTCAGCACATTGCAGGATTCTTAGGCTTCGCCGTCCTCACCGTGGAAAATCGGGCCCACGTTACGGGGGCGCTTGAGCTCAAAGAAGCCGGGGTAAGAAGCCAGCGCCAGGGCGCCGTCGAAGAGCTTACCAGCCTCTTCACCGGCGGGGCTCGGGGAGATGACCGGGCCGAAGAAAGCGGTGCCGTTAATGGAAATCAGCGGAACACCCACGTCGGTGCCACCCACGGTCTCCAGTGCCAGATCCAGGGAGGCGTGCATCTGCTCATCGTACTGGTCGGTGAAGGCGACATCCACCAGCTCTGCGGGCAGGTTGACCTCCTCCAGCGCCTTGACGATTGCGTCGCGGTAGGAATCAGCCTTGTTCTTGTTGTGGTGAATCTGCTCGCCCAGAGCGTCGTAGAGGGGCTTGATGACCTCGTTACCGTGCAGCTCGCGCACAGCGGTAATGAGGCGGGCCGGCGCCCAGGACTTGTTCATCGCTGCCTGGTAGTCGGCGGGCAGGTCGCGGCCCTGGTTGTGCATGGACAGGGAGAAGGGGCGCCAGGTCACCTCAATGTTGCGGACCTTCTGCACCTCACCAATCCAGCGGGAGGTAATCCAGCACCAGGGGCAAATCGGGTCGAACCAGAAATCAACCTGTGCGGGTGCGTTCTCAGCCATGAGTGTTCCTCTCTCATACGGTTGCGCCAGCCGCTTCTATGAGCCGGCGCTTATTCTTCGGTACACGCTCTTCAGCACACGTTCTTCAGGACATGCCAGCGAGAGCAGTACCTGCTAGTGAGCCGTCACCCCGTATAACAGGGGCGACGGCTTCTTTATTCCCTAGCCTGTCGGCTGGAAGTATTCGGTTATGCCGCCTGACGGTCCGCTTCCTTCAGGGAGGCGGCCTTCGCCTCCCCCTTTACGGTGCGGGTGGTCTCGGTTTCGGGGTCGGGCGCCTGCAGCACGTAGCGGGGTTCCGTGCCGTTGAGCACGGTGTCCTCACCGATGACGATGGACACCACATCGGTGCGGTCCGGGATGTCGAACATAATCGGCTGCAGAATCTGCTCCATCATGGCGCGCAGGCCGCGGGCACCGGTGCCGCGTTCGGCGGCGAGGCGGGCAATAGCCGCGACCGCAGCGTCGTCGAGGACCAGGTCCACGCCGTCCAGGGCGAAGAGGTGACGGTACTGCTTGAGCAGCGCGTTCTTCGGTTCCGTCAGCACGCGAGCCAGCTCTTCTTCGTTGAGCTCACTCAGAGTCGAGATGACCGGCAGGCGGCCAATCAGCTCGGGGATAATGCCGTAGTGCGCCAGGTCCTCGGGCATGATCTGGTCCAGTGGGTTCTTCACGGAACCGCCCAGTTCAGCGCCGAAACCGATGCCGCCGGCACCCACTCGGGCTGCGATGCGGTCGTCAATATTGTCGAAGGCGCCAGCCACGATGAAGAGAATGTTCGAGGTATCAATCTCAATATTCGCGTGTGCCGGGTGCTTGCGTCCGCCCTCCGGCGGTACGGTCGCCACGGTGCCCTCAATAATCTTCAGCAGCGCCTGCTGCACGCCCTCACCGGACACGTCACGGGTGATGGAGAGGTTCTCGCCGCCCTTGCGGGCAATCTTGTCGATCTCGTCAATGTAGATGATGCCGCGCTGAGCCTTAGCAATATCACCGTCAGCGGCGTTGATGAGGCGCAGCAGAATGTTCTCCACGTCATCACCCACGTAGCCCGCCTCGGTGAGGGTGGTTGCGTCGACCAGGGCGAAGGGCACATCCAGCTTCTTCGCCAGGGTTGCCGCCAGGTAGGTTTTACCGCAGCCGGTCGGTCCGAGCATCAGAATATTCGACTTGCCCAGCTCCACCTGCTCCCCCGCTGTCGCCGAAAGAATGCGGGAGGTCAACACCGGGTTATCAATATCGTGGATGCGCTTGTAGTGGTTGTACACCGCCACCGCCAGGGTACGCTTCGCTGCGTCCTGACCGATGACGTAGTCGTTGAGGTAGCTATAAATTTCGCGCGGAGTAGCCAGCTGAGGCGCGGGCGCAGCGGCGGGAGCCTTCACCTTCAGACGCTCTTCAGCGAGGATCTCTTCGCACAGTTCCACGCACTCGTCGCAGATCGAAACGTTCGGGCCAAGCACAATCTTAAAAACCTGCGCGCGCGTCTTCTTACAAAAGGAGCATCGCATGCTGGCGTTGGGCTGTTCGGGAGGCACAATGACGTCTGTGGCCACGAAGATTCCCTTTCGATCGGCGTGATGAAATCGGTACAGAAGGGTCAGTGACCTGGTGTCTGCGGTGATTTCTCAGGAGGGGCACCGGCGGGTGGTGGGCGCCCTGGTTTGAGCGAGAAAACGGTATGAAAGACTCGAATTTTCTCCTTCTCTAAGGCTACCGGAGTTCACCCCGGAACCAAGAATTACGCGCCCCAAATGGACGGACTTACCGGGCATATGACAAAGCGCGTCTTTTATGACGGCGGCGGAAGCTGACGCGCCGGAATATGACGGCAATGTGCCGCAAGAAATCGCAAAGAAAGCGCAGGTCAACGCCACATATCAGCTTGCCTCGCCACACCCCACCCGACAAGGGCAAAAAGGAGCGGCACCGCACCGCGCACCAGCCCGAAGGCTCGCACACGGAGCGATGCCGCCCCTCCCCGAAAAATCGGGGTATTCCTCAAAACTAAAGTTTAGGTGTGGGAAATAGCGGTGTTGGTCGCAGGCTTACGCAGCTTACGAGACTCCAGCACCTTGTCAACCAGGCCGTACTCCAGGGCAGCAGCCGCAGTCAGAATGTTGTCACGCTCGATGGAGCGGTCAACTTCCTCGTAGGTCTTGCCCGAGTGCAGTGCCAGGGTCTGTGCAGTCCACTCACGCATACGCATAACCTCGTTCGCGTGAATCTCAATGTCAGATGCCTGACCGCCCTGCTGGCCGCTCAGAGCGGGCTGGTGAATCAGCACGCGAGCGTTCGGCAGTGCCAGACGCTTGCCGGGGGTACCGGCAGCCAGCAGAACCGCCGCAGCGGATGCCGCCTGGCCCAGGCACACGGTCTGAATCTCGGGGCGGATGAACTGCATCGTGTCGTAGATAGCGGTCATTGCGGTGAAGGAGCCGCCGGGCGAGTTGATGTACAGGGTGATGTCACGCTCGGGGTCCTGCGCCTCCAGAACCAGCAGCTGAGCCATGATGTCGTCAGCGGATGCGTCGTCCACCTGGGTGCCCAGGAAGATAATGCGGTCCTCGAACAGCTTTGCGTACGGGTCCTGACGCTTGTAACCGTAGGGGGTGCGCTCCTCGAAGCTGGGGAGCACGTAGCGGTTGCTCGGCATAGCCGGCGCCGAGGTGGTGATATCGTTCGGCAGGTAGTTCATGTGCATCTCCCTTATGCGTTCTTCGATTCGGGCAGCTTACCGGCGGTGGTCGCAATGTGGTCGAAGAAGCCGTATTCCAGGCCTTCTTCCGCGTTGAACCAGTTGTCGCGGTCGTTATCCTTCAGGATGGTTTCCAGGCTCTTGCCGGTGCGCTCAGCGGTGATCTCTGCCAGGCGCTTCTTCATGTCCAGAATCAGCTCAGCCTGGGTGCGGATATCCGATGCGGTACCGCCAATGCCACCGAGGGGCTGGTGCATCAGGATGCGGGCGTTCGGGGTTGCGTAGCGCTTGCCGATGGTGCCTGCGGTGAGCAGGAACTGCCCCATGGATGCTGCCATACCGGTCACCACGGTCACCACATCGTTCGGGATGAGCTGCATGGTGTCGTAGATAGCCATGCCAGCGGTCACGGAGCCGCCGGGCGAGTTGATGTACAGGTAGATGTCTGCCTCGGGGTCTTCAGCCGAGAGCAGCAGCATCTGGGAGCAGATGAGGTTAGCGTTGGAGTCGCGCACCTCGGAGCCGAGCCAGATAATGCGCTCCTTCAGGAGGCTGTTGTAGACGTAATCTTCCTGGGCACCAACGATGGGGGTTGCCATAGACGGCGCGGGCGCCACGCCGGCTGCCTGGGAGGCGCCGATGGGCAGAGGCATGTAGCTGGACATTCTTCCTCTTCTTCTCTAATGGGTCTTCGCTGCATCTTTGCGCGATTTACGCGCCGGAGCGCACGCGAAAAGTTTCGTTGCTACTACCTTACCGATAGTTGCCCTCCCCCGCTTCCCTTCGCGTTGTTCGTTCGCCAGGGGGTGAAGCACAGCGTGAAGCACAGCGCCCAGCATAAGCGGTACTGACGAGCCTGCATGCGCGTTCGGGAGCAAATCGGGAGCAAATCGGGGGTGAATCTGGGGAATAAAAGAGCCTCAGCGGGCACCCAACCGGTCAACCGGTGGATGCCCGCTGAGGCTACACGTTTCAAGCAATCAGCTCACGCCCTTTAGCGGGGTGGCTTCTTGCGGACCGTGGCGGGGATTTAGGCAGCTGCCTCTTCGCCCTCGCCCAGGTACTTGGACAGGTCAACAACGTTGCCCTTGGTGTCCTTGACCACTGCGGTCTTCAGCACTGCTGCCAGAGCCTTGGAGCGGCGAACCTCGCCGACCAGTGCGCCAGCCTGGCCGGAGCCGTCCAGCATCTGTGCGAACTGGTTGGGGTCCATGCCGTACTGGGAGCTCATGGTGATGATGTAGTTGATCATCTCAGCCTGGTCAACGGTCACTTCTTCCTTGTCCGCAACAGCGTCGAGAACCATCTCGTTCTTGAATGCGGTCTCGGTGTTGGCGCGAACCTCGGCGCGGTGCTCCTCGGTGTCGTGGCCAGCTTCAGCGTTGGGGTTGTTGAAGTGCTGCTCGAGCTGGTCCTCGATAACCTTCTCGGGGACGGGAACCTCAACCAGCTCAACGAGCTTTGCGAGGACCTTGTCGCGTGCCTGGGTGCCCTGCTCGGCAACCTTAGCCTCTGCAACCTGCTTCTTGATGTCTTCCTTCAGTTCTTCGATGGTGTCGAACTCGGAAGCCAGCTGTGCGAACTCGTCGTCAGCCTCGGGCAGCTCGCGCTCCTTGACAGCGGAGAGCTTGACCTTGATGACAGCCTGCTCGCCTGCGTGCTCGCCACCGGAGAGCTTGGTCTCGAAGGTTGCGTCCTCGCCAGCGGACAGGCCGGTCAGAGCCTCGTCGATGCCGTCGAGCATGGTGCCGGAACCAATCTGGTAGGACAGGTCGTTAGCTGCATCAACCTGCTCACCGTCGATCTCAGCTGCGATGTCGATGGTCACGAAGTCCTTGTCAGCTGCGGGGCGCTCAACGGTCTTCAGGGTGCCGAAGCGCTCACGCAGAGCGTCCAGTGCCTGAACCTCGTCCTCAGCGGTGACCTCAACCTCGTCAACCTCAACCTCGAGGCCCTCGTAGTTGGGCAGCTCGATTTCGGGGCGAACGGTGACGGTGATGGTCAGCTTGACGTCTGCCTCACGGTTCTCGGTGGAGGGCTGGGACTGAACGTCCAGCTCGGGCTGTGCCAGGGGGGAGAGTTCGTTCTCGCCCAGTGCCTGTGCGTAGTAGTCGTTCAGAGCGTCGTTCAGGGATGCCTCGACGATGTAGTCGAAGCCCGCACGCTGCTCGATGAGCTGCTTGGGCAGCTTACCCTTGCGGAAGCCGGGAACGCTGATCTGACCCGCGAGGTTCTTGTAGGTGCGGTCCAGGTAGGGCTTGAATTCTGCGAAGGGAACCTCGACCTCAATCTTTGCGAGGGTCGGGTTGAGCTTCTCGACGGCGGTCTTCACGTCCGTGATCTCCTCATATAGTTTCGGTGCGGCACGAATCGTGTGTGCCGCGGTTGCTTAGTGGAAAGAGCGCCACGGGCTTGTAGTGCCGCGGCAACCGTTTCACGTCGGGGCGACAGGATTCGAACCTGCGATCTCCTGCTCCCAAAGCAGGCGCGTTAGCCAAGCTACGCCACGCCCCGTGAAACCGACCGTGTTGTGCACTTGCGTGTTTAACACAGTCAGTGCCCTAGTTTACCTGTTTTCCCGCTAAATGCCCAACACAGCGGCTGGTGCGTGGCTGATTTCCACTGAGCGCGTACTCCCCTGTCTCCCTCGGTTTCGTAGGGTGTTTTGTGCGGATGCGAGGCGGAGGGGATGACGGGCTGGAGGGCGAAAATCCCGAGCGCGCGAGGGAATGTATTTTCGCCCGGAAGTGATTCCTTCATCCCCGGAATGCAAAAAGACCCCGACGCTTGCGTCGGAGCCTTTTTCATGGAGGGGATGACGGGAATCGAACCCGCGTAATCAGTTTGGAAGACTGAGGCTTTACCATTAAGCTACATCCCCGGAATGGAACTTGACCATAGTATCGAGGTTCCATCTGGGCTGTCAAATGTTTTGCGGGTTTTTAGTGTTGGCAGCCGGGGCACCAGTAGAGTTTGCGGCCGGCGATTTCTTCCATGCGGATGGTAGTTCCGCAGCGGCGGCATGGTTCGCCGTGGTGCATGTACACGTAGCTGGCGTGGTCGGGCCATGCCTCAGTTTCGGGTACGCCGGGGCGGTCTTCCGGTTCGGTGGTGATGATACGACCCACGCGCACGCCAATAACCAGCAGGTGCTTGTTGTCTTCCCAGAGCCGCTTGAGCTCGTCATCACTGAGACTCTTGCCGGGGCGCAGCGGGTCAATTTCCTGGCGGTACAGCGACTCGGCACGGAAGATATTGCCCACACCAGAGATTGCCGCCTGATCCATCAGAATCACACCAATCGGGCGGGAACTCTTGCGTGCCGCGCGGTAGAACTGCTCGGGGTCGGCATCCGGGTTGAGCGGGTCGGGGCCGAGCTTCGAGCGGACGGTACGGACCTCCTCCGGCGTGAGCGTGCGGCAAATAGTCGGACCCACCAAGTCAGCCCAGCCGTGCTCCGAAACAATACGGCAGCGCACGGTACTCTTCGGTTCGGGAGGGCCGGCGTAGGGCTCCCCCTCCCCCGCCGCGTATTCTTTTTCACCAATCTTGCGGGGCGCGCCAATGCTCGAAGCACCCGTGAACGTCTCGTCACCACCGAAGCTCCAGTTGCCGTAAATGCCCAGGTGCACGTTCAGGGTCAGGTCGTTCTCGAAGGTCACGAACAGGTGCTTACCGTGCGCGTACGCACCGGTGATGGTGTGCCCGTCCAGCAGGGCGGCGCCCTCAGCGTAGCGGCCCTGCGGGGAGGAAACCTGCACGCGCTCGCCGGTGAAGACGTCGCTGATTTGGCGGGCGATACGGTGAATGGAGTGGCCTTCGGGCACGGGTCCCCCTCAAAAACTCATCGGCTAGAAATAGCGCGGGTATAAGCAGTACGGATTATCTGGAGTACTAGAGACGACTGAGGCGCATAGCCTGCACTATGCGCCTCAGATTTTAGAGCTTAGGCAGCGTCAATCTGCTTGCCGGCAATGTCGCCGGTCTGCTCATATTCAGCCAGCTGACCGATACGGCGTGCGTGACGCTCCTCGTTGGTCCAGGGGGTAGCCAGGAAGACCTTAATGATTTCCAGTGCTTCTTCCTTGCTGTGCTGGCGGCCGCCAACAGCAACGACCTGTGCATTGTTGTGCTCGCGAGCCAGTGCCGCAGTGTCGTGGTTCCACGCCAGAGCCGCACGGATACCCTCAACCTTGTTCGCAGCCATCTGCTCGCCGTTACCGCTACCGCCCAGCACGATGCCCAGGGAGTCCAGGCCAGCCTCACGGTCACGCTTCACACCAAGGGCTGCGTTAATGCAGAACGAGGGGTAGTCATCCAGCGGATCGTAGTCGGCGGGGCCGTGGTCAATCATCTCGTATCCCGCAGCGGTGAGGGACTCAATCAGGTAGTGGCTCAGCTCGAGGCCAGCGTGGTCGGTTGCGATGTGTACGCGCATGGTACTCTCCTGGTGATTTTGTCTTGGTGACGTGCGAATGTGCGTTCGTGGGAGGCGCCGGTTCTCAGTTCTGAGCGCCGTTGCTAGAGTGCGCCGCGCATCCATCAGGTGGGATACGCTCCCCGTTTGGGTTTTTTCTGTCTTAACTGTATCGAATTCGCGCGGGTTCGGGTAATGGGGAGCCTTCCAGACCCCCACATATACGGTAGACTGTGGGATATGGCACTTTTGGTGTCCAGGTTCTCCGCGCCCAAAATTAATGCCTCCAGCGCCACGTATGCAGCGTCGCAGGAGCCGCGAACCTCGGGAACCAGCGCACCATGACAGGGCGTGTCAGCACGGCACGCTATTCACATCTAAGGAGAGGGAGCTTTATGCCCGGCCTGAACCTAACCCGCAATGAGGCAATCGAACGCGCATCCATCATTAAGCGCGTGCACTCGTACCGTATTGAACTCGACCTGCCGAAGGACAAAGACGTCTTCTCCTCGAAGGTTGAAATTCGCTTCGACGCTCAGGAAGGTGCCTCCACCTTCATTGACGCCATCACTTCCTCGGTCAAGTCCATTAACCTCAACGGTGAAGAGCTGAGCACCGACCTGGCGGACGGCGAGCGCATCCAGCTGCCGAACCTGGCTGCTGAGAACACCCTGGTCATTGACGCAGAGATGTTCTACACCAACACCGGTGAGGGTCTGCACCGTTTCGTGGACCCCGCCGACGGTGAGGTGTACCTGTACTCCCAGTTTGAGGTGCCGGATTCCCGCCGTGTGTTCCCGGTCTTTGAGCAGCCCGATCTGAAGGCTACTTTTGAGTTTATTGTGCGCGTGCCCTCGCACTGGGTGGTTGTGTCGAACCAGCCCGAGGTGAAGGTTGAGGAGAAGGAGTGCGGTTGCGGCCGTGCGAAGACCTGGTTCTTCAAGCCGACCCCGCGCATGTCTTCGTACATTACCGCGATTGTGGCTGGCCCCTACGAGAAGGTCACCAGCGAGCTGACCAACTCTGAGGGTCGCGTCATTCCGCTGGGCGTGTACGCTCGTAAGTCCCTCATGCCGTTCGTGGATGCTGAGGACATGTTTGAGCTGACCCGTCAGGGCTTCGAGTTCTACGAGGAGCAGTTCAAGACCCCGTACCCGTTCGAGAAGTACGATCAGCTGTTCGTGCCCGAGTTCAACGCCGGTGCGATGGAGAACGCTGGCTGCGTGACCTACCTGGAGACTTACGTCTTCCGTTCCAAGGTTGCGGAGGCTCTGCGTGAGCGCCGCGCTATCACCGTTCTGCACGAGCTGGCTCACATGTGGTTCGGCGACCTGGTCACCATGAAGTGGTGGAACGACCTGTGGCTGAACGAGTCCTTCGCTGAGTTCATGTCGACCCTGGCTGCTGCGGAGAACACCCGCTACGCCAAGGAGGCGTGGGCTACCTTCGCCGCTTCGGAGAAGACCTGGGCATACCGCCAGGATCAGCTGTCTTCGACCCACCCGATTGTGGCTGAGATTCGCGACCTTGCCGACGTTCAGGTGAACTTCGACGGTATTACTTACGCTAAGGGTGCTTCGGTGCTGCGTCAGATGGTGGCGTGGGTTGGCCAGGAGAACTTCATGGCCGCTCTGAAGGTGTACTTCGACAAGCACAGCTGGGGCAACACCGTCCTGGATGACCTGCTGGTTGAGCTGGAGCGCACCTCCGGCCGTGACGTGCGTGCGTGGAGCGCTAAGTGGCTTGAGACCGCTGGCGTGAACACCCTTGCCGTTGAGGTTGAGAACGACGAGGCTGGCAACATTTCTTCGCTGGGTATTCGCCAGTCTTACGCTGAGGGCTTCGAGACCCTGCGCCCGCACCGTGCCGTGATTGGTTTCTACAACCTGGTGGACGGCAAGCTGACCCGTACCGACCGCATCGAGCTGGACATTGACGGCGAGCTGACCGTGGTCGAGGAGGCTCTCGGTAAGAAGCGCCCCGACCTGCTGCTGCTGAACGATGAGGACCTGGCATACGCAAAGATTCGCCTGGACGAGCGTTCCATCGAGACCGCTATCAAGCACCTGGGTGACATTGATTCGTCCGTGGCTCGCGGCGTGGTTTGGGGTTCGCTCTGGGATACCGTACGTGACGCTCAGATGCCGGCACGTAAGTACGTTGACCTGGTGCTGAACAACATCGGCAAGGAAACCAACTCCACCGCCCTGCGCACCCAGATCAACAACCTGTCCGCTACCCTGCACTCCTTCGTGGCTCCCGAGGCTCGCGAGGAGACCCGCCACCGTGCCGCTGACCGCCTCTGGGAGCTGGCATGCGTTGCAGAGCCCGATTCGGATGCTCAGCTACAGCTGCTGCAGGCGTTCATCAACCAGACCCGCACCGAGGACCAGTACAACAACGTGCAGCGCCTCTTCGAGGGTGAGCTGACCCTTGAGGGCCTGGACATCGACGCTGACCTGCGTTGGAACCTGGTGTGCCGCCTGGCTACCGGTGGCCGCTTCTCCGCCGAGCAGATCGCTGCGGAGCTGGAGAACGACAACACCGCGAACGGTCAGCAGTACGCTGCTCAGGCGTACGCGTCGATTCCGACCGCGGAGGCTAAGGCTGAGTACTGGAACAAGATCATGGTGACCGGCGAGCTGTCGAACATGATTCAGCGTTACGCTATTTCCGGTTTCAAGTCCGGCAAGCCCGAGCTGATTGCCCAGTACGATGAGCCGTACTTCGAGCAGATTGAGGGCATTTGGCGTTCGCGTTCGCACGAGATTTCCATGCAGATTATTGGTGGCATGTACCCGAGCGAGCCGACCGCTGAGCTGCTGGAGCGTACCGAGAAGTACTTGGCTTCTCTGCCTGAGGATGCTGCGGCTCTGTACCGTCAGATTGCGGAGGCACGCGACGGCGTGGCTCGTGCACTGAAGGTTCAGGCTGCTGACATCTAACAGTGCTTGTGAGCTGAGGCGGGTTTACTGCCCGCTCTCATGAGTTTCTGTTCGTCCCCTTCTACCCCATTTGCGGGGTGGGAGGGGACGTTTCTGTATTGGGGTATGCCGGTTCTATTTCGAGTTGTACCCCAAGTCGCGCACCAGTTTTCATACCGGTTTACACACCGAGTCTAAATTCTTGTCACTGCGGTGCATATTTTTTGTCTTTTTCGTTTGAATATCCCTGAAAAGCTCTCTACTTGGGGTTGCGCCTATCGTATACTGTTGTGCATGCCTTCTATCAAGTCTCCTATCGCGAAAGCTTCTCTGACCGGCGCAATCGTTGCTGTGGTTGCCGCCGGTTCCTTTGGCATGTACTCCGCAGGAGGCTTCAACGCGCCCGGTGGCACTGCCGCTACCGCTGCCGCGAGCGCCGAACCTACCCAGTCGGCGCAGGAAAGCCCCAGCGAGTCCCCCTCCCCCGAGCCGACTCCGGAACCGACCACCCCGGCGCAGAAGATTGAACGCACCGCACAGAACGCCTTCGGCAAGGAAGGCGCGCAGGCAACCGGTGAGATTCAGGCGCCGTTCTCCACCTCCGCTGATGCCGCCGACATGCTGGTTCAGCAGTTCAAGGGCGGCGTGGTCATGTACACCCCCAAGTACGGCCCGGTCGCGCTGGAAACCGGCGTCTACACTCACTGGTGGAAGCAACGCGAGTACAGCGACTTTGCCGGCTGGGAGGGCCTGCCGGTGAGCTGGCGTTCCGAGAACGGCGTTCTGTACACCAAGTTTGAGAAGGCTGAACTCTACTGGGATAAGGCAAACAGCCTGCCGCGCAACACCAACGTTCTGGGCGCTAAGGACGCCCTGGTGATTGGTGACTCGCAGGTAACCTCAACCTCCTGGGTTGGTTTGGGCTTGAAGCAGGCAGGTTTTGTACCGTACCTGTTCCGTTGCGGCGGCGTGGGTTTTGTGACCGCCCGCGAGGGTGTGTGCCCCTCCTACTATCAGGGCGTGATGGGTGGCCGTTGGGCTCTGCCGAGCGGTAACCCCGGCATCATTTACCTGGATGCCTCCGGTAACGACATTTACATTCACGAGGACGAGACGAAGGCGCGCGAGCACGTGAACGCGCACCAGACTCAGGTCATTGAGCAGCTGCGACGCATGTACCCGTCCTCGAAGATTGTCTTCGGCGGCGTGGTGTCTATGAGCGAGGACGCGGCAACGGATAAGCAGGTGGCTCATAAGCGTCACGTGGCGAACGAGGTTGCGCGACAGGGTGCACGAGAGACCGGCGTGCTGTTCATGGACACCGCGGATTGGCAGACCATCTACCTGACTGAGGGTGACATGGCTGATGGTGTGCACCTGAAGGACGAGGCACAGTACAAGCTGGCGGCTCCCTTTGCGGCTCGTCTGCGTGAACTGCTCGGCACCGCCTAAATCAGCTGTGTAGAACATCGCTGACGCCGG
>NZ_CAXOMR010000020.1:0-40188 GCF_964210535.1 Rothia mucilaginosa | reverse complement strand
AGCTCCTTCATGAACAGAGGGACACAATCTTTGTGCACCCTCATGAGTAGAACGTTCTCAGCGTATCAAAAATCCTAACCTTCAGGTAGAGATTTAAGGAACATGCAATGAGGTGAAAATAAAAGAGTGTGGGGCGGATTCCCAATAAGGAACCCGCCCCGCACTCTTTCGTCTTACTACTGAGTTGCCAGTAGCTCGCGGATACGCGCCACCGTCGCCGCATCCGTCGTATTCTCACCCAACAGGTTTGGCTTACCCGCACCGTGATAATCACTCGAACCGGTCACCAGCACCTCACGGCCCGCCGCACGCTGAACCTCAATGAACTCCAGCAGACGCGCCCGGTCCTCCGGAGAGTTCTCACGGTGATACACCTCCACACCCGCCAGGCCAGCATCCACCATCAAACCCAGATACTCCAGGCTCAACGCAGGCCCACGCATCGTACTCATCGGATGCGCAATCACCGGCACGCCCCCAGCCTCACGCACCAGACGCACCGCCTCCAGCGGGTCCAGCGCATCCTGCGGCACATAGTAGGGGCTACCCGTGTAGAGCAGCTTCGCGAAAGCCTCAGAACGGTCAGCCACCACACCAGCAGCAACCAACGCGTCAGCAATATGGGGGCGACCCACCGCCGTGTTCCCCTCCCCAACCTGCGCCAACACGTCATCCCAGGTCAGCGGGTAGTCAGCGGCTAGACGCTGCACAATAGCCTGCGCACGGCCCTCACGGCTGGCACGAATCGCCTCCACACGGTGCGCCAACTCCGAACCCACCGGGTCAAAACCATAAGCGAGCAGGTGAATAGTCTTCGTGCGTGCACGGCCCTCACCATCGGTGTAACGGTAGCGGCAGGAGAACTCGGCACCCGGCAGAAAATCCAGACCGTGCTCATCCGCCAGCTGAGCCGCCTGCGCCCACCCGGCCGTCGTATCGTGATCAGTCAGCGCGAAACCCGCCAACCCGGCGCGAGCAATCAGCGGCACCAGCTCGGTCAGGCTCTGCGTGCCGTCAGAAATAGCGGAGTGAATATGCAGGTCGTAGCGCCCGGCAGGGTTCAGGTTTTCAGGCGTACCCGGTTCAGCGGGCTGCGGTGCCTGCTTCGTATGAGGTGCACTATTTCGGTGTTCTGTCTGCGTCATATTCTCTCCTTCCCCGCCCATGCTAGTTCGTCGCCACCTCAGCGGGGTTTTAAGGCATGTCATCTACTCTTCTGATTCAACCCTACCAATATCGGCGGCGCAATATCGGGCACCCGGTCGCAGGTCAAAGATATATTCTGACCCACCGCCCCTTCTCTTATGGTCAAAAGCGCTAAAACACCTGCCCACCAGTATTGAAGACGATATGATTAACCCATGACTGAGAACAACGAGAAGAGCACCGAAGCTCAGAAGACTGACCACCGCAGCACCCCCAAGGCGTCTGCATTCACCGAATTCATTGCCGCAAACTGGGCACCTGCCGAAGATGACGGCTACACCCGCGAGCCCGTAGCAGACTACGCCGCTGAGCGCCGCGCCAAGATCTCCAAGGCATTCCCCGGCGAGCGCCTCGTCCTGCCCGCAGGCCCGCTGAAGGTCCGCTCCAACGACTGCGACTACCGCTTCCGCCCCCACTCGGCGTTTGCGCACCAGACCGGTCTGGGCATCGACCACGAGCCCGACGCCGTGCTGATCTTCGAGCCCGTCGAAGAGGGTACCGGCGACAACGGCTCCAACCACGAAGTCACCCTGTACTTCCGCCCGCTGGCTGGCCGCGACACCGCAGAGTTCTACGCGGATGCACGCTACGGCGAGTTCTGGGTTGGCCCCCGCCCCACCCTGAAGGAATTCTCCGAGCGTTACGGTCTGCGTACCCGCGACCTGTCCGAGCTTGAGGTTGCTATCACCAAGAACGCCGGCAACCAGGGCCTGGGCGGCGTGAACATCCGCCTGGTCCGCAACGTTGACCCGGCTGTTGACGCGCTGGTTGACACCTCCCGTTACAACACCGGCGTGGAGCTGGAGCAGGCTGACAAGCTGGATTCCGAACTGGCTGTGGCGCTGTCTGAGGCTCGCCTGATTAAGGACGAGATTGAGGTTGAGAACCTGCAGCGTTCCGTTGACCTGACCGTCAAGGGCTTCGAAGAGGTCGTTCGCGAGCTGCCTAAGGCTGTTGCACACCACCGCGGTGAGCGCGTCGTTGAGACCGCGTTCTTCTCCGTGGCACGTACCGACGGTAACGACCTGGGCTACGACACCATCGCAGCGTGCGGTAACAACGCAACCATCCTGCACTGGATCCGTAACAACGGCACCGTCGATGACGGCAAGCTGCTGCTGCTGGACGCAGGCGTTGAGGACGACACCCTGTACACCGCAGACGTGACCCGTACCTTCCCCGTGAACGGTAAGTTCACCGAGGTTCAGGCGAAGGTCTACAACGCTGTGCTGGACGCAGCTGACGCCGCGTTCGAGGTCGCTAAGCCGGGCCGTAAGTTCCATGAGATTCACGACGCCGCGATGGAGGTTCTGGCTCACCGTCTGGAAGAGTGGGGCCTGCTGCCGGTTTCTGCCGAGGTTTCCCTCACCATTGAGGGCGGTCAGCACCGCCGCTGGATGCCGCACGGCACCAGCCACCACCTGGGCCTGGACGTGCACGACTGCGCGCAGGCGAAGGCTGAACTGTACATGTGGGCTGAGCTGGAGCCGGGCATGGTCTTCACCATTGAGCCGGCACTGTACTTCAAGGAAGAGGACATGTCCATTCCCGAGGAGTACCGCGGTATCGGTATCCGCCTGGAGGACGACGTGCTCTGCACCGAGGACGGCAACGTGAACATGTCCGCTGCACTGCCCCGCACCGTTGAGGGCATTGAGGAGTGGATGGCGAAGCTCTCCAAGGAGGCGTAACCATTCCCGCCGGACCGTACCGGCTAGTACGGTCTGACGATAATGCGTAGCGAAAGCCCCTCACCGATTCGTTCGGTGAGGGGCTTTCGCGTGTCTTCTATATGTTCTTCTATGCCTGTTTCCCGCCGTTATGGGCGGCTATCGCCGTTGCGGCTTAGGGTTATTTGTGTCAAGGGCTATTCGGAGTCCTTGGCGGGCTGGTTCTTATCGTGCAGGCCCTGCGGGCGCGGAGTCGGACGCTGCGGCTTGGGCTGAATCAGCTTCGCGTATTCTTCAGGGTCGTCCACGCGCAGACCGAAACGCTGAGCCGGACGCTTCTGCGGCTCCGACTTCTGGGCAGTGGTGTTCTGTTCGGTTGCCTGGTCGGTGTTTACCGGCTCCTGGCTAGCAGTCTGAGAAGTCTGAGCGGGCTGAACAGTCTGCGTAGGCTGGGTGGGCGCGGGCATGTTCTGCGCCGCGCTCTGAGCCACCGCATCCTGCGCGGAAGTATCACGCTCGGGCAGGTTCTGGTTCGGTGCCGGCTGGCTACCCGCCTGCGCACGGTACGAAGGAGCCTTCGGGGCGCCGGTCGGAACCGGCGCACCATTCATCGAGACGGTGCTCTGAGCGGCACGCGCCTGCGAAGCTTCCGGGGCTGCCGTCGCACGCGCAGCCGCAACCGCCGCCGAGAAGCGAGGGTGCGCGCCCAGCACACGGCGTGCCTCCTGAGCGTACTCCGGCAGAGCGTACATCACGGTACGCGAGGGAATCGCCTCGGTACGCATCGGGTATCGAACCCCGCGGCCACGGCGCAGAATGTACATCTGCCAGAGCACAAACATGGCAATCGACAGCGGCACGTACTTTAGAGCCACCGACATAAAAGAGTCACCGGTCAGAGTCAACAGTACCGAAAACACCAGACCCATTGACGCACCCTGAATCGCCGAGGAAATCAGGGCACGACCATAACCGGGCTGCACCGGGTACTCCACCTGGCGGATACCGTCATTGACCAGGTACAGTGCCGTGACCGGGTAATCCTGCTCGCTGAGCACGTCAAAGGCGGCGAGCGCATCATCGTGACGAACGAAGGAGGCGATCGCCTCGCCGGCGGGTAGGGGCTTGCCCTGAGCCTGCGCCAGGCGCGACGCCAAGTACGAAGAAGGCGGGGTCGAGGGAATATTCGGCAGGTTAGAAGTCATGGCTCCTATTCTACCGCCCGGCAAAAACCGTGAGGGGTGAGGCGGTCAGTGCTCTCACACGGCGTAGGGGCACGGTGTAGAACCCGGCGTAGGGGCGCGGCATAGAGCGAATGTCGAGGGCACGTACACGCAGCATCAGCGGGGCGTAAGAACACCTGTTCAATTCGGCCCCTCAAAGTGCGAATCCCCGCGGCGGGGCGTACCCTAGAGAGGTGAGCAATTCGAAGTTCAGCACCCCCAGCAAGATTTACATTGCCCGCCTTTTGGGCCTCGACGTTTTTGACCCTTTCGGTGACCGCCTCGGCCGTCTCCGAGACGTCGTCGTGCTCAAACGCGGCCTGGGCGCATCCATTGCAGGCGCCCGCCCCGCCAAGGGCAGCGAACCTATTGTTGTCGGCATCATCGTTGAGGTGCTCGGCAAGAAACGCGTGTTCATGCCCATGACCCGTGTGCGAAGTATCGACGCTTCACAGATTATTTCGACCGGCCTGGTGAACCTGCGCCGCTTCGAACAGCGCAACTCTGAGACCCTCATCGTCGGTGAGCTCTTTGACCGCCGTGTGCGTCTGCTCGACGGCAGCGGCGACGCCGTCATTGAGGACGTCGCCATTGAGCAGCGCCGCAACGGCGACTGGGGCGTGACCGAGCTGTTCGTCTCCCGCGTCAGCTCCGGCTCCAGCACGTGGCGCCGCCGCTCCAAGGAGACCCTCATCGTCGACTGGGACGAGGCGGTGCTCTCCACCGACGTGGAACCGCAGGCGGCAACCGCGTTCGTGGCTAACCACGAAAACTCCAAGCCCGCCGACCTTGCGGACGCCATCCACGAGATGAGCGATAAGCGCATGGTCGAAATCGCCGCCGAGCTGCAGGACGAGCGCCTCGCGGACGTTCTGCAGGAGCTGCCCGCAGAGGACCAGGTGCAGATTCTATCGCACCTGGACGATGAGCGTGCCGCGCAGGTCCTCGAAGAGATGGAACCGGACGACGCCGCCGACCTGCTCATCGAGCTCGACGACGCCCAGCGTGAAAAGCTCCTCGAACTCATGGAACCCGACGAAGCAGACGACGTGCGTCGACTGCTCGAATACGATGAGGGTACCGCCGGTTCGCTCATGAACCCGGTGCCGATTATCCTCTCCCCCGAGGCGACCGTCGCGGAGGCGCTCGCGCACATCCGCGCTGAAGAGATTCCTCCGGCGATGGCGGCTGCTGTCATGGTGACCCGCCCGCCCCTGGAAACCCCGACCGGCAAGTACTTGGGCCTGGTGCACATGCAGAAGCTACTGCGTGTGCCGCCGAGCGAGCCGATTGGTCACATCCTCGATACCGACACTGAGCCGGTCTCTGACCAGGCTAGTTTGGAAGAGCTGGCACGCGTGCTGGCAACCTACGACCTGACCATCGTTCCCATTGTGAACGAATCGCACCGCCTGGTAGGCGCAGTGACCATCGACGACGTGCTCGATGCGCTCCTGCCCGAAGACTGGCGCACTTACGATGATGGAACTCCCGTACGAAAGGTAGGACGACGCTTTGCCTGATTCGAACCGCCGCGACGCAAACCGTACCGAAGAGAACCCCCGCATCGATAAGGCGCGCATCCTCAAGGACCGCCTGGAGAAGAAGTACGCTGAACGCAACCGCGAGCGCGGCGACTCCCGCCCGCAGCGCGGCGACTCGCAGCTGAGCACCCCCGGCACCCGCAAGCCGAGGCTGTTCGCCAGCCCCAACCCGGACGCTTTTGGCCGTATGACCGAGGCGTTCGCACGCTACATGGGTACCCCGCAGTTTTTGATGTGGATGACCATTTTCTGTGGTGTGTGGCTTGCTTGGAACTCCCTGGCGCCGGAGGAGATGCAGTTCGACCCGCGCAGCCTGAACTTCACCCTGCTGACCCTCATGCTGTCCCTGCAGGCTTCTTACGCTGCTCCCCTGCTGCTGTTGGCGCAGAACCGTCAGGACGACCGCGACCGCGTGGTTGCGTCTGAGGACCGTAAGCGTGATCAGCAGAACCTGGAGGAAACCCAGTACCTGACCCGCGAGATCGCTTCGCTGCGTATTGCGCTGCGTGAGGTTGCGACCCGTGACTTCGTCCGTAGCGAGCTGCGTGACATTCTCGAGGAACTGCAGAACATTGCGCAGGAGCAGGAGCGTCACGCCGAGCAGCTGCAGGACATCAGTGAGGACATTGAGGACCTGGAGGAGGCTATCGACGATATCGATACCTCCGAGGGTGAGGAGAAGGACGCTGAGGAGCAGGGGTCCGAGGACCAGAACTCTGAGCAGAAGGAGTCTGCGGGCGCCGAGACCGGTGCCGAGAAGTCCTCTGACAAGGCTGAACGCTCTACGAATGACTCCGACCAGGATTCTCACCGCGGCGATTTGAGCCAGCCTCAGAGCCGCGAATCTCAGCAGGCACAGCAGCAGGCAGAGCGCGCCCGTGAGGGAGGCCGCCCGTGAGCGCTGATAACCCGCTACAGGACGCGCTCTACGCGGCGCTTGCCCGCGTCGAGGACCCCGAGCTGCGCCGCCCCATTACGGAGCTGGGCATGGTTGAGACGGCGCTCGTGCATCCTGAACTGGATGAGCGCGGCGAGCCGATTCCCGGCCGCCACTGGGCGCAGGTCACGGTTCTACTCACCATTGAGGGTTGCCCGCTGAAGAACACCATCGAGCAGCAGGTTCGTGACGCCGCCGCCACCGTTGAAGGTATTGAGCGCGTTCAGCTACAGGTGGGTGCGATGAACCCGCAGCAGCGTTCCGCCCTGCGTTCGATGCTCAAGCCGGAGCGTTCTAACCCGTTCACCGCCCCCGGTTCGCTGACCCGCGTGTTCGGTGTGGTGTCCGGTAAGGGCGGCGTGGGTAAGTCCTCCATGACCGCGAACCTTGCCGCCGCGTTCGCTTCACGCGGGCTTGCGGTGGGCATTATTGACGCGGATGTGCACGGCTTCTCCATCCCGGGTCTGCTGGGTATTACCGATGCCCCGACCCGCCTGGATGACCTGATTCTTCCGCCGACCGTGGATGTCCCCGCCCCCGCCCAGCGTTGGGGTGAGCAGAAGGTCAGCGGCGGCTTTATTCGCGTGATTTCTATCGGCATGTTCCTCAAGGGCAACGAGCCGGTGGCGTGGCGCGGCCCCATGCTGCACCGCGCCCTGGAGCAGTTCATCATGGACGTGCACTTCGGTGCCCTGGATGTGCTGCTGCTCGATTTGCCGCCCGGCACCGGCGATATTGCTATCTCCATGGCTCAGCTGCTGCCGAATGCGGAGCTGGTGCTCATTTCCACCCCACAGCACGCCGCGGTGGATGTGGCGGAGCGTGCCGGCACCCTGAGCCTGCAGACCGGTCAGAAGGTCGTGGGCGTGGTGGAGAACATGGCTGCCATGACCCTGCCGGACGGTACCGTGCTCGACATGTTCGGTTCTGGCGGCGGTCAGGTGCTCGCTGAGCGTCTTTCGGAGGCGCTCTCCTACCCGGTACCGCTGCTCGGTTCTGTCCCGCTGGATGTGAACCTGCGTACCGGCGGCGACGAGGGCATACCCGTCGTGTGGGGTCACCCGGATTCCCCCACCGCCGAGGAAATTCAGTCCATCGCCTCGCAGCTACTACACTCCGGTGAGTCGAGGGCCGGTCAGAGCCTGCCGCTCTTCGTTTAGAGCTTGAGAGCCTATAGGCTGAGCGTCTAGAAGCTGACGGTCAAAAGCTGAAAGTAGAAAGAACCCCGCACCATCACGGTGCGGGGTTCTTTCGTTTCAAAATCTTAGGTTGCGTCCACGTCGAAGGGGGCGTATGCGCCTCGCGGAAGAGCACGGCTCTCAGCCTTTTCCTTCTCCTTCAGTAGCGCCTCTTCACGTTCCCTCGCCTCACGCTCACGCTCAGCGTCATCCTCAGCGAATGCCTGCTTCACAATCACGCGCGGATCGTACTGGCGGGGGTCATACTGGCGCCAGTTAATATCTTCCAGACCCGTCTCGCCCAACGCTTCCTTGAAGTCGTCCTTCGCGTCGAACGCCATGCGGCGCACGGTCTTGACGAATTCACGGATCTGGCGGGCGTATTCGGGCATGCGTTCGGGACCGATCACCACGAACGTGATGATGGCCAAAATAATCAACTCGGTGCCACTAATACCAAACACAGAATATAGATTATCAGTTCCGAGCCAGCACCGCCGAACCCGCGGCGCTTTCTGGACGTGTCTTTAAGCTCTGGACAAGCAGAAGGCGTACGCTACCGCACCGCGGAGGGCCATTGCGCCCACGGCTAAGAACACCGCATCAGCGGTTTACGGCGGGTAATCTCCGCCGCCGGGTTAAAACGCTGCGGCTCCAACCGCAGGCACGCCCGCCTCCCGAACGCAAAAGACCGCCGGCAGCACACCGGCGGTCTCATGACACAATATTCGGTTTACGGCGGGTAATCTCCACCGCTGGGTTAAAACGCTGCGGCTCCAACCGCAGGCACGCCCGCCTCCCGAACGCAAAAGACCGCCGGCAGCGCACCGGCGGTCTCCTGACACGATATTCGGTTTACGGCGGGTAATCTCCACCGCCGGGGAGCTGCTTCCAATGCCACAGCCAGCCAACCCAGCCCCACTGCGCACACGCACCCGCCACCAACAGCGCCCAACGATACGCCCGCGAACGGCTCGCCGCCGCCACCACAATCACCAGCGGGAACAACGGCAACAACAGGCGGAACGTCGACGACTGCGGATTCAAAAACAGAATCAAATACGCAAAATAGCTCAAGCACCACAGGTTCAGCGGAGCCGCCAAAACCCTACGCGCCAGCGGGCTCAAACACAGAGCAATAAAACCCAAAATCAGCAGAGTCAGCAGCACCGGAGCCGCATACCCAAAGTACAGGTAACCCTGCGACAGCCACGGCTGAATCGGCGCCAAATGCGTACCGCGCCACGCCGTCTCCGTGGCGGTGTACGCATCCACACGCCCCGTAGCCCACCACGCAATCGCAGGCCACACCAGCGCACACGCACACACCACCAGGGCGCTCACCAGCTGCCCCAAATGACGCACAAACGCCGTGCCGATACCGGACTTGCGGCTCGAACGCACCCAGCACGCAAACCACCACAAGCCGGCAGCCGCGCCCAGGGGCACACCCACCGGACGGGACAGGCACGCCAACGCAGCCACAGGAACCAACAGACCGTAGCGTCCCTGAACCAGGCACAGCAGCGCACCGGCAAGGAACACCAGGTTCAGCGACTCCGCATACGGCACCTGAAGCACCGGTGCCACCGGCAAGAACGACACCAGCGCCACAGCCCACATGGACAGCGCAGAAGGCGACTCCTCACTCTTGAAACCGGTCGCCTTCAACGACGATTCAAACAGCAGGTAAATCACCCACGCCGCCGCAAAACCGGCAAGCAGAGCAACCGTCGCCGCCACCGGGTAGTACCCGATGCCCGTCGCATGGCTAATAGCACCGGAAAGCTGCGGAAAAATCGGGTAAAACGCCCACTGATTCTGCTGCACCACACCCGCCGCGTTCACCGGCAGCTCACTCGGGTAACCCTGTACCGCAATCTGCTCATACCAGCCGGCATCCCAGATGCTAATGAACGACAGATAGTCCAGGTGCTGACCCCAGGGGCTGCGCAGCTGCTGCTGGCCAACCACGGCAAACACGATGAAACCCCACACGCGGGACAGGCCGTAAATCAGCAGTACCGACAGCCACGCGGGCAGGGCACGCAGACGCTCCCCCACCCGGTGCAGACGCTCACCGGCGGCGGTGTACGCCCAGGTCAGCAGCTCGTCAAAGGACTCGCTCTGCTCCTTGCCGGAGGCGGGGATGGCGGCACCCTGCGCGGGAGAAGAGTTAGTATGTTCAGGTGAAACACTCACCGGCGTTAGCTCCCCTCAGCCGCCGAAGACGCGCCCTCAGCCTGCGGGTTCTTTCGCTTCTCCACAAAGTCATGCGCGCTCAAGGTGCTCTCAGCCTCGTCAGCCAGTGGAACCGCGCCGCGGCGAACCGGCTCAGCGGCAGCCACGTTAGCATCCGCAGATTCTGTGGTCGAAGCGGCAGCCTCCGCGGCGGGTGCGTTCTCAAGTGCCTTGTCATCTTCGGGAGCACCGACAAGAGGAGCGATAAAGCTCAAATCCTCCACGCGGTCAAAGGTGCCCAGGCCGTCACGGCCCACACCGCTAAAGAACGCGGCGCCGGGCACGGCACGCTCACCGCCGACCGACACAACGGCGAGCACCGCAATGCCCGAGATCAGCAGGGCAATCAGAATCAGAAGAAAGTTCATGTTGTTCTCACATCATTTAGGACCATCACGTCAGTGGCGGTCACCTAGATTCAACTAGTCAGGGGTAGCACCGGCAGAATCAGCACGGCGGCGAATCAGCGTTGCGGTTAGTCTTCGTCGCGGTCGCTGAGCAGCCAGGCACGCAAATCTGCGTGGCAGCGGGTCAGCTGGCTAAAGCTCACGTGTTCGTTATCGGTGTGAGCCAGCAGAGCGTCACCGGGGCCGAAGTTCACCGCGGGAATACCGATCTCGCTCAGGCGCGCCACGTCCGTCCAACCGTACTTCGGCTGAGGTTCCTGCCCCACAGCCTCAATCAGGGAAGCCGCCAGCGGGGTGTCCAGTCCGGGGCGTGCCGCCGGGGAAAGATCCACAAAGTCCAGCTCGTATCCGGCGAAGACCTCACGCACGTGGGCGACCGCCTCATCCAGGGTCTTATCCGGGGCAAACCGGTAGTTCACGTGCATTGCCGCCGCATCAGGAATCACGTTACCGGCAACGCCACCAGAAATCTGCACCGCATTCAGACCCTCACGATAGTCCAGGCCCTCCACCGCGATGGTCTTCGGCTCGTAGGAGGCGAGCGCCGCCAACGCCGGTGCCAGGGCGTGAATTGCGTTCTCGCCACGCCATGCACGCCCCGAGTGGGCGGCGAGGCCGCGGGTGCGCACGAAGAAACGCATGGTGCCGTTGCAGCCGCCCTCAATGGTGCCGTTGGTCGGTTCAAGTAGCACACCGAAGTCTGCGTCAGTGATGAGCTCGCCGTGGTTGCGGATCAGGCGCGCCAGCCCGGAGAGTTCGCTGGCGACTTCTTCGTTGTCGTAGAAGATGTAGGTCAGGTTGTAGTCGGTATCCTGCGCGGTCAGTTCGGCGGCGAGCTTCAGCTGAACCGCCACGCCGCCCTTCATATCCGTTGCGCCGCGACCGTACAGCACGCTGTGCCCGTCCTCTTCACGCACCGTGGACGGCACGGTACCCAGCGAGCCCTGAACGGTGGGCAGGGGCACGGTGTCCAGGTGACCGGCAAGAATAATGCGGGTGCGTTCCCCCTCAGCGCCGGGCAGCGGCGGGAATTCGGTGCGGGCGATAATGGCGTCCCCGTCACGGGTCAGCTGCAGGTGCGGGCAGAACGACAGCGCCGTGTGCACGGCGTCAGCAATTGGCTGCTCATTGCCGGAAACCGACTTGTAATCCAACAGGGCACGGGTCAGCTCGGGCATGGACACGTCCAGGTTCAGGGGCGGCTGCGGTACAGGGTGACGCTCAGAATTCTTGGGGGAAACGCTCATCCTTCCACCTTACAGGTTCGCCCGCGCCCACACCCACGCCCTCAACGCCGATATCGAGCATATGAGACGGTCTTGAAGGGGCTCTAACCCCCAAAACTATAATGGGAAGCATGTCTGAAAACACTCCCCGTTACGCCTCCGGCGTTGCACTGGTCAATGTTGTTGTCTCTGGCGAGCACGCCGGCACCGTCCTGGATGCATGGTTCCCCGCCCCCTCCCTCACCCAGACCCCCGACCTGTCCATCGCGGACGAGCTGGAGGACCTGGCCGTTGAGCACCCTGCGCGCAACGCCCGTACCGAGGTGCGTACCGCCTCCATCAACCTGGATGAGGCACCCGAAGACGCAGTCGACGCGTACCTGCGTCTGCACCTGCTCTCCCACACTCTGGTTCGCCCCAACGAGCTGAACCTGGACGGCCTGTTCGGCACCCTGGCGAATGTTGCGTGGACTAACCACGGCCCGGTGCTTGCCGCCGAATTCCAGAAGCTGGCGATTGGTCTGCGCAAGCTGGGCAACCTGAGCGTGAGCCACATTGATAAGTTCCCGCGCCTGGTGGATTACGTGGTTCCCGCCGGCGTGCGCATTGGCGACGGTGACCGTCTGCGCCTGGGTGCGCACCTGGCGTCCGGCACGACCGTGATGCACGAGGGCTTCGTGAACTTCAACGCCGGAACCCTGGGCACCTCCATGGTTGAGGGCCGTATTTCTCAGGGCGTTGTGGTGGGCGACGGCTCGGATGTGGGTGGCGGCGCCTCCACGATGGGTACCCTCTCCGGCGGCGGCACTCAGCGCGTGTCTATTGGTGAGCGTTCTCTGCTGGGTGCGGAGTCCGGTATCGGTATTGCCCTGGGTGATGACTGCGTGGTTGAGGCTGGCCTGTACGTGACCGCCGGTTCGCGCGTGAGTGTTCTGCTGCCCGGTCAGGAGGCGCGTGTGGTGAAGGCTGCGGAGCTGTCCGGCGTGTCGAATCTGCTGTTCCGCCGCAATTCGATCAGCGGCGCGATTGAGGTTCTGCCGCGTGCGAAGAACACCGTGGAGCTGAACGAGGCACTGCACCTGAACTAGTCTGCACCCGGACTAGCGCTGGTTGCCCTTGCGAACGTTGGGGGTCGGCCCGCGAACTTTAGGGATCGGCTTTAGGGGTCGGGATGTGTGAAGCATCCCGGCCCCTTTTTCTGCGCCCGGTGTTCCCTCGTCCGCCACTCTTACAGGCTGGGCGCGAATCCGCGGCAGCTACGATGACCGTTTTCAGGGCGGGATGCTCGGGCTTTCGCTAGGCTGGTAGTAACGGGTACAGCGCACCCGCCGCTGCAGACGAGTGGCGGCACACCTCAATAACGCCTCCCACGTGCTCACACCAGAGTGCACAAGCGCACAGTGTCCCGCAGTACTTACACCGCATGCACGGCTGTACCATTAGATACAGCTCAACAGCTTTTGTCCCCCATCCGGAGCACTTTTTCCGGATATATAAAGCCCGAAAGGACATCATGAAGGTACTCGTTACCGGCGGCGCCGGCTACATCGGCTCCCACACTGTACTTGAACTGCTCAAGGCAGGCCACGACGTCGTCGTCATGGATAACCTCGCGAACTCTTCCGAGGAGTCCCTCAAGCGCGTCGCTGAACTCGCTGGCCGCGCCCCCGAGTTCCACAAGGTTGACCTGCTCGACCTCGAAGGTATGAAGGCTCTCTTCAAGCAGGTTCGCCCCGACGCTGTGATTCACTTTGCGGGTCTGAAGGCTGTGGGCGAGTCCGCAGAGAAGCCGCTGTGGTACTACCAGACCAACGTGGCTGGCACCCTGAACCTGCTGTACGCAATGGATGAGGCTGACTGCCACTCCATCGTGTTCTCCTCCTCCGCTACCGTGTACGGTGAGCCCGAGTCCATGCCTCTGATTGAGAAGATGAACATGGATGCGCAGTCCTGCTACGGCCGCACCAAGGAGCACATTGAGGATATGCTGGTTGACCTGGCTGCTTCCGACTCCAAGTGGAACATTGCTCTGCTGCGTTACTTCAACCCCGTTGGTGCGCACGAGTCCGGCCGTATCGGTGAGGACCCGGCGGGCATCCCGAACAACCTGGTGCCCTTCATCGCGCAGGTTGCTGTGGGTCGCCGCGAGCACCTGAACGTCTTCGGTAACGACTACCCGACCGTTGACGGTACCGGCGTGCGCGACTACATCCACGTGGTTGACCTGGCTGACGGTCACCTGAAGGCGCTGAACTACATTACTGAGCACGGCGGCCTGCACACCTGGAACCTGGGTACCGGTAACGGCTACTCGGTTCTGCAGGTTCTGCACGCGTTCGAGGAGGCGTGCGGTAAGGAGCTGCCGTACAAGATTGTGGATCGTCGCCCCGGTGACGTTGCGGTCTCTTACGCTGATCCGTCCTCTGCTCTGGCGGATCTGGGTTGGAGCGCTAGCCGCGACATTAAGACCATGGTTCGCGACCACTGGAACTGGCAGAAGAACAACCCCAACGGTTACGAAGCCTAAGCTGTTTTAGCCCCTTGTGAGGGGTGTTGAAGAGTGCCCGATAGGTGTTATCTCACCTATCGGGCACTTTTTTGCGCTTTTTTCGAAATTTTTACCAAGTCGTGACTACCTCCCCAAAGGCGTTTGACACCTCGTGAGTGCGTAGAGAAAGGGAAGAATATATTCCCTAGTCAGAGCCTTTTGTGAAGATGGGGTGTTTTTTACCCATATTTTTACGTCAAAAATACTATAACTATGCATTCATGCTTAAAAATTCACATTGCTTACCCAGTAAAGTGAATATTTTGCAGACAGGAAACCGTCTGAGGCGTAAGCTGAAAACTCAGCATACAGACAACCCGCATCATAGACGCACCTCACGTGAAAGGGTTCAAAATGTCCGCACAGGCAGCTCCCGAAGCGCAGAAAAACCTCATCGAAATCGCCAACGTCAACAAGTACTACGGCACCAACCACGTTCTGAAGAACATCAATCTTTCCGTGGGAAAAGGTGAGGTCGTCGTCCTCCTCGGCCCCTCCGGTTCCGGCAAATCCACCCTCTGCCGAACCATCAACCGCCTCGAAACTATCACCAGCGGATCCATCACCATTGACGGACAAGAACTACCCGAAGAAGGCCGCGCACTCGCCAAGCTCCGCGCCGAAGTCGGCATGGTTTTCCAGTCCTACAACCTCTTCGCGCACAAGAACATCCTCGATAACGTAACCCTTGGGCCCCGCCGAATCCGCAAAATGTCCAAGTCAGAGGCAGAAGCAGAAGCCATGAACCTGCTCGCGAAGGTCGGTGTGGATTCCCAGGTGCACAAGATGCCCGCAGAGCTTTCCGGCGGTCAGCAGCAGCGCGTCGCCATCGCCCGTGCACTCGCCATGAAGCCCAAGGTCATGCTCTTCGACGAACCCACCAGCGCGCTCGACCCCGAAATGGTCAACGAGGTGCTCGACACCATGGTCTCCCTCGCGAGGGAAGGCATGACCATGATCGTGGTGACCCACGAGATGGGTTTTGCCCGCAAGGCGGCAGACCGCATCGTCTTCCTTGCCGACGGCGAGATCATCGAAGAGGCGCACCCGGACGAGTTCTTCACCAACCCGAAGAGCGAGCGCGCCAAGGACTTCCTGTCCAAGATCATCAACCACTAAAGCGGAGGGACCGACATGAAAAAATATTCACGTAGGCTCGCGGCACTCGCCGCAGCAGCATCCCTCGCTCTGACCGGCGTCCTCGCCGGATGCTCCAGCGCAGACAGCGACCACAAGATCCGCATCGGCATCAAAGTAGACCAGCCCGGCCTCGGTTACCAGGACGGCAACACCTACACCGGTTTCGACGTGGAGGTGGCACGCTACGTCGCCGGCAAGCTCGGATACTCCGAAGAGCAGATTGAGTTCGTAGAATCCCCCGCCGCTAACCGCGAAAACATGCTCAACACCGGCCAGGTAGACATGATTTTTGCGACCTACTCCATCTCTGAAAGCCGCAAGAAGACCGTGGACTTCGCCGGCCCCTACTACACGGCTGGTCAGGACCTGCTCGTGCGTGCCGATAACACCGATATTCACGGCCCGGACGACCTCAACGGCAAGAACCTCTGCTCCGTCACCGGCTCCACCAGCGCCCAGAAGGTGCAGGACAAGTTCGCCAAGAACGTGAACCTGGTCAAGCAGAACAGCTACTCCGACTGCGTGGTCGCCCTCAACGGCGGCGTGGTGGACGCCGTCACCACCGACGACATTACCCTCGCCGGTCTGGCAGCCACCAAAGCGAACAAGGGCAAGCTGAAAGTGGTCGGCTCCCCCTTCACGACCGAACGCTACGGCGTGGGTCTGCCCAAGGGCACCGACAAGTGCGAAGCCGTGAACAACGCCATCAACGAGATGGTTGCCGACGGTACCTGGGAGAAGCTCATCACCAAGTACACCGAAGGCACCGGCTACCACTACAACACCGAAACCAACCCGCCGTCCCCGAGCGCTTCCTGCGCCTAGGCCTCTAGAGAGGTTCACGAATGTCATTCTTTGACCAACTCGGCACCCTCCTGTCCAAGTACGATGTGGTTGGCGCCTTCATGACCAATATTCAGCTGACCTTCTGGGCGGCTCTTGGCTCGTTCGTTCTCGGTACTGTGCTGGCGCTCATGCGCATCAGCCCCGTCCCGTCCCTGCGCTGGGTGGGCACCGCCTATGTGCATACTGTCCGTAATACTCCGCTCACCATCATGATGACTTTCGCCATTTTGGGTGTGTGGACACAGTTCCAGCTCTCCTTCTCGCACGATTTCGACACGAACTTCTTCGTGTACGCGGTCATTGCCCTATCGATTTACCATTCGGCGTTTATCTGCGAGGCGATCCGTTCGGGTGTGAACACCGTGCCTAAGGGTCAGGCTGAGGCGGCACGCGCTATCGGTCTGGGTTTCTTCGACACCGCCCGCCTGGTGATTTTCCCTCAGGCTCTACGCGGTGCCATTACCCCGCTCGGCAATACTCTGATCGCGTTGACGAAGAACAGCACTGTCGCCTCGGTCGCGTCAGTGGCGGAGGCCTCCGGGCTGATGAAATCCATGATTGAGTTCGACGCGAACATGGTGCTCGCTATCTTCATCATGTTTGCGATGGGCTTTGTCATCATTGTTGTTCCCATTGGTGCGTTGACCACCTGGTCATCCCGTAAGCTGGCGGTGAAGCGATGAAAAACCCTTTTATCAGTAATGACACCCGCGCCGCTTCTTCGGTGCTTTTCGACGAGCCGGGTCCTATCGCGCAGCGTCGTATCCGCATCTTCAACATTGTTGCTGTAGTCCTTTTTGCACTATTTGCGGTGTATGTGCTGACCGTGATGGGTCAGAAGGGGCAGCTGGAGGCAGAAAAGTGGACTGACCTGTTCACCGCCCGCGCCTGGAGCTCCTACTACCTGCCGGGCCTCGCCTCGACCCTGTCGGCGGCAGCGGTTTCGGTGGTTACCTCGGTTGCGTTCGGTGTGGTCTTCGGTATTGCTCGACTCTCCCAGTACCGCGTTATCCGCTGGTTCGGCACCGTGGTGGTGGAGTTCTTCCGCGCCGTGCCGGTGCTGATCATGATGATCTTCTTCTGGCTGTTCTTGGGCAAGTACAGCGGCCTTCCGCCGGCTCAGCTGCCCTTCATCGCCGTGGTGGTTGGTCTGACCCTGTACAACGGCTCGGTGATTGCTGAGCTACTGCGTTCGGGCGTGAAGCAACTTCCTCGCGGTCAGGGCGAGGCGGGTCTTGCGATTGGTCTGACCCCGACCCAGACGCTGATTCGGATCCTGCTTCCGCAGGCGTTCACCGCGATGATGCCCTCGATGCTCAGCCAGTTCGTTGTGATTTTGAAGGACACCGCCCTCGGTTACATCATCTCCTACCCCGAGCTGCTCGCTTCGGCGCGCCGCATCGGCTCCGGTGACGGTAACGTGCTGCAGACCCTGCTTCTGGCGGCGGCACTCTTCGTGACGGTGAACTTCGTGCTGACGGCTGTAGCAACCGGCATTACGGACAGGCTGGCGTCGCGCACCTCCGCGAAGGTGACCCGAAACCTGATTCCGGACGCTCTGGATAACCCGAACCCGCCGACCGTTCAGATGTTCGTTCTGCCCGGCGACCGCAAGTAACCCTTCTCGTTCGGGCTCCTCAGCCAGCGATTATCAGCAGATACGGCAAAGCCCCCGCGTTTCCTCCCTAGTGGGAGGGCGCGGGGGCTTTCTGCCATGCAGGCTAGTTAGACCCGTCGGGACTACTTAGATGCAGATGCCTTCAGACGCTCAGCAGCCTTCGCCACCGCCTCATCGGAGGCGGTCAGGGCGATGCGCACGTAACCCTCGCCGTCCTCGCCGTAGAACACGCCGGGGCCAGCAATAATACCCAGCTCAGCCAGGCGACCAATCGAATCCCAGGTAGACTCGCCAAAAGTGGTCCACAGGTACAGGCCAGCCTCAGAATTCTCGATGCGGCCACCGGCGGCGGCAATCGCCTCCTGCAGTACCTCACGGCGGGCACGGTACAGGTCCTTCTGAGCCTCCACGTGTGCCTCATCAGCCAGCGCCACCATCATGGCAGCCTGCACGGGGGCGGGCACAATCATGCCGGCGTGCTTACGGCTATTAATCAGGTTCGGCATCAGCTCGGGGGCACCGGCGATGAACGCGGCGCGGTAACCGGCGAGGTTCGACTGCTTCGACAGCGAGTACACCGCAAACAGGCCGGTGAAGTCGCCATCGCACACGCGCGGATCCAGGATAGACGGCACCGGCTGACCGCCGCGCACCTCATCCCAAGCACCCCAACCGAGCTCCGCATAGCATTCGTCAGATGCCACCACGGCACCGATTTCACGCGCCTGCGCCACAATCTCACGCAGCTGCTCCACGGTACGCACCACACCGTTCGGGTTCGCCGGGGAGTTCACCCAAATCAGCTTCACGCGGCTGCGGGTGTCAGTGTCCAGCTCGTCGAGGCTGTCAGCGGGCACGGACTCGGCGCGGGCAAAGCGGGCACCCATATCGTAGGTGGGGTACGCAACGCGCGGGTACACGACCACATCGCCCGGGCCCAGACCCAGCAGGAACGGCAGCCACGCCACGAGCTCCTTCGAACCAACCGTGGGCATAATCGCGTCCGGGTTCAGGCCGGTCACGCTGCGGCGGCGCGCAAACCACTCGGCAATAGCCTCACGCAGGGCGGGGGTGCCGTGGGTGGTCGGGTAGCCGGGAGCGTCAGAGGCTGCCGCCAGCGCCTCGCGAATGTTCTGCGGGGTCGGGTCGACCGGGGTGCCGATGGACAGGTCCACCGCACCGTCCGGGTGGGCGGCTGCGGTTGCACGGTAGGGGGCGAGCGCCTCCCAGGGGTATTCGGGCAGGTTCAGGCCGTAAGTCATTGTGTCACCTGGTTGCTTGGGAATAGTTTTCGTCATTTTAGTCTAGCGTCCGTGCGCTGGCGTGCCTACAGCAAGAGCCTCCATTCCAGCGCCTAGACGGTGCGTGGGCACCGGGTGCTGTGATGGAGGCTCTTGGCACCCATTAGCGGGTGCGGTCAGTCTATGCGGTTGTAGCTATTATTCGCCGCAGCTACTACTCACCACGAGGGGGCAGTGCCGCGATGAAGGGCACGTCCTTGCCGGTGGGGCCGAGCTTTGCTGCGCCGCCCGGGGAGCCCAGGTCGTCGAAGAAGTCTGCGTTGGCGCTGACGTATTCGCTCCACTCTTCGGGGACGTCGTCTTCGTAGTAGATTGCTTCTACGGGGCAGACGGGCTCGCAGGCGCCGCAGTCCACGCACTCATCCGGGTGGATGTACAGGGTGCGTTCGCCTTCGTAGATGCAGTCGACGGGGCATTCTTCAACGCATGCGCGGTCTTTGACATCCACGCAGGGAAGCGCGATTACGTAGGTCATTGGTGTGCCTTTCTAGAAGCTGTTCGCCCCGTGCCCGCCGTTCTGCGGGTCGTCTGCTGCAGGGCAAAATCTACAGAGTAAACCGCCGAGTAGGTGGTACCCGGCGGGGAAGTCTGTGTATAGTCTATCGCGCACTGGCTGTTTAACAGTATTTTCGTGGTGTATCAGACAGTCGCCATTTGGGTTTATGGGGGTATTTTTTAGGCTAGGCTGACCTGGTGTTTTTTTGCGTTACGGCTAGTCGGTTGGCTTTTAAAAATAGATTAAGCCAAAAATGAAATCTTCGTCACATGAATTTTTTGATGAAGTCCACGCTTTTTCCCACGCATGAAATTCACCGAATAACGCATAAATTTTCTTCGCTATTTTCCTGCTTTCACGCCCACACTCGCAACTCATCGCCCGCAGACCAGACAAGGATGCAGAAGAAACCGCTACCAAAGAAGGAGGGGCGCCCCGGCACACCGGAACGCCCCTCCCCCACGTTATGACGTAGCGATAACCTTCAGGCTACTTCTTAGCACGCGCACGCTGATGCGCCGCACGCGGCGAGAAATACTGCGCGTCCTTCACGCGAGCGCGCGTGTACACGAGCATGCCCAGCATCGCCGCAACCGGGGCACCAAACCACCACAGGGCACCGTAGAAACCAATCGCCGAGTGGCTCGGGTTCACCAGCACGAACGGCGAATCGGGGCGACCGTACGCCAGAACGTACACGGTCACGAACACCGCAACAGCCACAACAGCCGCCGCATAGCCGCGACGCAGCGACAGGGCACACCACAGGGCGGTGAAGAAAACCGTCAGGTACGCCACCAGCAAGCCGAGCGGCAGGGCGGTATCCCCCGCGTACACGACCCAGGCGTGGTAAATCGACCCGGCGATACCGGCGAAAATACCCAGAATCGAGCCGGTCAGAACGCCGGCGACCAGACCAGCCTCCTGCGGCTTCGGGTGCACGGTCGCGGTCGGGTCACCGTCGAGCACGCGGAAAGTCTCCACGGCAGAAATCTTCTGCGGCACCTTGTTCGAGTACTCGAAAGTCTTCTCGTCCACGACCGTAATCTGGGTGCGGTGCGCCTCCATCGCCTTACGCTTAGCGGTACCGTCACCGTAAATAGCTGTCTGAACTCGCTGATCAGCCGTATCGAACTCGCCCTCAATACCCCAGGTGAGAATCGGGCGGTCCTCGTCATCTTCAAGAATCTGCAGGGCGCGGTGCACGATCTCGTACACGCGCACGTGGTCGGGGTGGCCGTAGCCGCCGTCAGCGTCATAGGTGACCAGAACATCCGGGTTGAGGGCGCGAATAGCCGCCACCAGAGCCTGAGCCTGCGGTTCCAGAGGCTGCGCGGTCAACGAATCAGCCGCCGCCACCGGGTTAGCTACGGGCTTACCCTCCGGACCCCACGCCATGCCGGAGTCACGGTACAGCGGCAGCGCGCCCTCAGCCACAGCAGGCTCCTGACCCAGGAAGAACTGTTTCTTCACGCCCAGAGCCTTGATAGCGCCGGCAAGCTCGCCGGTACGGTACTCGCCCAGCGCCTCACCATTATCACGGCAGCCGGGCTTACCGACCTCCAGGTGGTGTAGCTCTTCGGGGATGACCTCGCCCAGCTCACCGCGGGTAGCGGTCAGCAGGTACACCTCCGCGCCCTTCTGCGCGTAGTACGCCATGGTTGCGCCGGTCGAGGAAGTCTCGTCATCCGGGTGCGCGTGCACAAAAAGGATGCGCGTATTCTTCACATCGTAATTATTCGGCAGCAGATCGCGGCGCGAGCCGGGGGCGATGCGCTCACCCTGCGTGGGGTAGCTGGGGGTCGCAGAATCAGGCTGAGTGTTCTCGGTTTCAGACACAGGCTTTCCCTCTCATACGCAGGGTCGGGCTTCTTGGACAGTCAACAGCGCCGTACGGGGTGGCGGGTAGGTGCCACCGCCTCGGGCGCATTATTTTATCTTACACACTCACCCGCACGGTGCGGGGCGTTCGGGCTTTTCGGAGGCGTTTCTGAGCCACCAGCCGAAGCACCCCGCCCTCGCTTTCTCTCACCTACCCCGCCGATACCTCCCGAACGCGTCCGAGGGTTAAACAGAACCGCCGCCACCTTCCATGCAGAAGGTAGCGGCGGCTCTATGCGACAGTTACAACCACTAGGATGTAACTTCGGCAGTATTAGTCGTTCGCACGTGCGCGGCGGCGGAACTCGCGGACACGCTCGTTGGAATCCAGGATGACCTTGCGGATACGAATCGCCTCGGGGGTCACCTCAACGCACTCGTCTTCGCGAGCGAACTCGAGGGACTCTTCCAGGGTCAGCTTCTTCGGCGGGGTCAGGTTTTCGAAGTTGTCCGCGGTCGAAGAACGCATGTTGGTCAGCTTCTTTTCCTTGGTGATGTTAACTTCCATGTCGTCTGCACGGGAGTTCATACCAACGATCATGCCCTCGTACACCTCGGAGGTGGGCTCCACGAAGAAGGTGCCGCGCTCTTGCAGGTTAATCATCGCGTAGGGGGTCACCACGCCGGCACGGTCAGCAATCAGCGAACCGTTGGTGCGGTACTCAATGTCGCCAGCCCAGGGCTCGTGCTCAATCGAGTACGAGGAAGAAATACCGGCACCGCGGGTCTCAGTCAGGAACTGGGTACGGAAACCAATCAGACCACGTGCGGGAACAGCGAACTCCATGCGGACCCAACCGGTACCGTGGTTCGCCATGTTCTCCATGCGGCCCTTACGTGCAGCCATCAGCTGGGTGACAGCACCCAGGTACTCCTCGGGCACGTCAATAATCATGTGCTCCATGGGCTCGTAGACCTTGCCGTCGATGGTCTTGGTAACCACCTGGGGCTTACCCACGGTCAGTTCGAAGCCCTCACGGCGCATCTGCTCCACGAGGATTGCCAGGGCGAGCTCGCCACGGCCCTGAACTTCCCACGCGTCCGGACGCTGGGTGGGCAGAACCTTGATGGACACGTTACCGATGAGCTCGCGGTCCAGGCGGTCCTTCACCTGACGTGCGGTGACCTTTGCGCCCTTGACGCGGCCAGCCAGCGGGGAGGTGTTAATACCGATGGTCATGGAGATCGCGGGATCGTCCACCTTGATCAGCGGCAGGGGCTTGGGGTTCTCAGCGTCGGTCAGGGTTTCACCAATGGTGATGTCCTCGATACCAGCCACTGCGACGATTTCGCCGGGGCCAGCGGACTCTGCGGGAACGCGCTCGAGAGCCTTGGTAGCCAGCAGCTCGGAGATGCGGACGTTCTTGATTTCACCGTCGTGACGTGCCCACGCAACGGTCTGGCCCTTCTTCAGGGTGCCGTTGAAGATACGGACCAGTGCCAGACGACCCAGGAACGGGGAGGAGTCCAGGTTGGTCACGTGTGCCTGCAGAACCTCGTTGGGGTCGTAGGTGGGGGCGGGCACGTGCTCGATGATGGTCTTGAACAGCGGCTCAAGGTCGTCGTTGTCGGGCAGCTGGCCGTCTGCGGGCTGGTTCAGGGATGCAGCGCCAGCCTTACCGGATGCGTACACTACCGGAACGTTCAGCACAGCGTCCAGGTCCAGGTCGGGAACCTCGTCCGCCAGGTCGGATGCCAGGCCGAGCAGCAGGTCCATGGACTCGCCAACGACCTCGTCGATACGGGAGTCGGGGCGGTCAACCTTGTTCACCACGAGGATCACGGGCAGCTTAGCAGCCAGTGCCTTACGCAGCACGAAGCGGGTCTGGGGCAGCGGACCTTCGGATGCGTCCACGAGCAGCACAACGCCGTCAACCATGGACAGGCCGCGCTCCACCTCGCCACCGAAGTCGGCGTGGCCGGGGGTGTCAATAACGTTAATGGTGATGGTCTCACCGTTGGCGGAAGGGCCGTTGTAGAACACGGTGGTGTTCTTCGCCAGAATGGTGATGCCCTTTTCCTTTTCGAGGTCGCCGGAGTCCATGACTCGGTCTTCAACATCTGCGTGGGCAGAGAAGGCGTGGGTCTGCTGCAGCATCGCGTCGACGATGGTGGTCTTGCCGTGGTCAACGTGTGCCACGATGGCCACATTGCGAAGGTCGGGGCGCGAAGCGGTGTTTTCAGACATGCGTTAAGTTTCTCGCTTAAATCTAGGGGATAGTCTTGCCAGCGGGTGCGCTCTAGAAGGCGCGGGGGTCACGGGGCAGTACCTTCAGATAGGTATCTGGGGGTGTTTGCCGGTTGGAGTGTTGCCGGTGGAGCCGCTCTGCAATAAGAGCGTTTCCGGGCACGCCAAAACGGACCCCCCTCCGTTGGGCTTAGCCACCAGTGTATCACTAGGGCTTTTCGGCGAGCCACTCATCAAGCATGCGGCGGGCGACCGCATTCGTGCCGGGCAGCTCCAGCTTGGCGGGGTCATCCTCGTCGCTATTGCCGCGCTCCTCCGAAATTGCAATCGCCTCACGCAACTCGGGGGCGGTAAACCAGCGTGCGGCACGAATCTCACCATCGTGATGAATGATAGGTTCGTTCTCATCCACGCGCACCCGGTAGCAAATCATGAGCGAACGCGGGAAAGGCCACACATCACTCATGCGGTACTCGGTGCTGAGGGCGTGCAGACCGGTTTCTTCGTAGACTTCGCGGGCAATTGCCTCTTCAAGGTTTTCGCCGGGATCAACAAAACCGGCGATGAGGGCGAAGCGGTTGGGGTGCCACTGGCGGTTATTCGCCAGCAGCACGCGCTCGCCCTCGCGGCTGGTCACCAGCGCCATCACGGCGGGTTCGATGCGGGGGAACACCATCTCGCCGGAGGCGGTGCGGCGGATACCCTTAGAACCGAGGGGCGCCTCCTCGCCGCTGTATGCGGAGTAGCGCATATCGATGAGGTAGTCGCGGCGTGCCAGGGCGGTGGCGTAGTGGGCGCGGCCTTCCGGATCCTCGTGGACCGGGTAGTAGCGGAAACCACTGGCGGAGGCGTGCACCCGAGAGTTGTTCAGGTCGGCGGCGACCTGCGCGAGGGTTTCGTCCTCGCAGTAGAGTACGTGCACCTGTGCCCCGTTCTTCTCTGCCTCGCTGTTCTTCTCTGCTTCGACGCTGTAGGCGGCGGGGCGGATCACGCTGCGCGCAAGGATAGCCTCTTCGGTCAGCGGCTCGGCAGCATTGCTACTGGTCAGGTAGTGCAGGGTTCCGTCATCGTTGAGGAGAGTTTCTCCCTCGCGGGAGATGAGCAGGTAGCGCGGCGCGCTGTCAGAAACAGTATCGGGCATGTGTTCAGGTGAAGAAGTCATGGATTTTACTCTACATCTTGATACTATAAGGCCCACAATAGGGTGCCAGGTTTCGATTTTTTCGCCGTATCGTCCCATATCACTCTCGAAAGAGGTGACATAGGCACCTGAAAATAAGAGAATGGAACCATGACTACTTCTATTGACCCTACGACCACCTCCGCGTGGTCTGCTCTGTCCGCTCATCACAAGTCCCTCACTCCGAACCTGCGCGAATGGTTTGCCGCTGACCCGGAACGCGCGCAGAAGCTCAGCTTCACCGCCGACGAACTGCACGTCGACCTCTCCAAGAACCTGATTACCTCCGAGACCGTTGAGCTGCTGCTCAAGCTCGCTGAAGAGGTCAAGCTGGAGCAGGCTCGCGAGGCAATGTTCTCTGGCGAGCACATTAACGTCACCGAGGACCGCGCCGTGCTGCACACCGCCCTGCGCCGCCCCGAGGGCTACACCCCCGCACTGACCGTTGACGGCCAGGACGTAGACGCAGACGTCCACGCGGTTCTGAAGAAGATTTACGCTTTCGCTGAGCGCGTGCGCAACGGCGAGTGGACCGGCATCACCGGCAAGCGCATCGAGACCGTCGTGAACATCGGTATCGGTGGCTCCGACCTGGGCCCGGTCATGGTGTACGAGGCTCTCAAGCCCTACGCAGACGCAGGCATCACCGCACGCTTCATCTCCAACATTGACCCGACCGACGTGGCAGAGAAGGTCTCCGGCCTGGACCCCGAGACCACCCTGTTCATCGTCGCGTCCAAGACCTTCGGCACCCTGGAGACCCTGACCAACGCACGCGTGGCGCGCGAGTGGCTCATCTCCTCCCTGCGCGAGGCAGGCGCACTGGAGGGCAAGGAAGCATCCGAGGCTGTGGCTAAGCACTTCGTGGCTGTCTCCACCGCACTCGACAAGGTTGCAGCATTCGGCATCGACCCCGAGAACGCTTTCGGCTTCTGGGACTGGGTTGGCGGCCGCTACTCCGTAGACTCCGCAATCGGCACCTCCCTGGCTATTGTTTTCGGCCCGAAGGTTTTCGCTGACTTCCTCGCTGGCTTCCACGCAATGGATGAGCACTTCCGCACCGCTCCCCTGGCTCAGAACGTACCCGTTCTGATGGGTCTGCTGAACGTCTGGAACGTGAACTTCCTGGGTGCTGAGACCCACGCGGTTCTGCCCTACGACCAGTACCTGCACCGCTTCCCCGCATACCTGCAGCAGCTGACCATGGAGTCCAACGGCAAGTCCGTTCGCGCAGACGGCTCCTTCGTCAACTACGCAACCGGTGAAGTCTTCTGGGGCGAGCCCGGCACCAACGGCCAGCACGCTTTCTACCAGCTGATCCACCAGGGCACCCGCCTGATTCCCGCGGACTTCCTGGCATTCGCTAACCCGGTCCACCCGACCAAGGACGGCGAGCAGGACGTTCACGAGCTGTTCCTGGCTAACTTCTTCGCACAGTCTCAGGCTCTCGCCTTCGGCAAGACCGAGGAAGAGGTTCGCGCAGAGGGCACCGCAGAGCACGTGGTCAACGCACGTATCTTCAGCGGTAACCGCCCCTCCACCTCCATCATGGCGCCGCGTCTGACCCCGCGCGTTCTGGGCTCCCTGATTGCCCTGTACGAGCACATCACCTTCGTTCAGGGTGTTGTTTGGGGCATTGACTCCTTCGACCAGTGGGGTGTTGAGCTCGGTAAGAAGCTGGCGCTGGACCTGGTTCCCGCTATTGAGGGTGACCGCGAGGTTCTGGAGCGTCAGGATTCTTCGACCGCTTCGCTGATTGACTACTACCTGAAGAACCGCACCAAGTAGTAGCTCAAACCTACACCCGAGGGTTTTATAGCCTGCAGGTGTAGGATGCACAAACCGCCGGATAGGCTCCCAGTTAGGGAGGCTATCCGGCGGTTTTGTTATATGGGTTCTGGCTGGCTCAGTGCTGCTAGTCCAGCGCGGGCAGGGTGTCGGAGGCAATCTCCGCAATAATGCGCACCACGGTGGATTCGGGCAGCTGCGGGATGCCCTGCTCGTCGCGTACCACGCCACCGGCGTCACGGTGAGCGGTCAGTTCTACACCCTCGGTCGCATCTTCACCGTCAGCACACGTTGCGGGCACGTGCACGAACCCGGCGGGGATGCTCAGCCCCAGCTCGCGGCTGATGCGCTGGCTCTCATAGAACACGTGGTTGCACACGTAGGTTCCGGCGGTGTACGAAATCTCGACCGGCTCCCCCGCCGCATGCAGACGCTCAAAGCTCGCGCGCACCGGCAGGGAGGAGAAGTACGCCTCCTGACCACCGGGGGCGATTGGCTCATCGCAGCGCTGGTCGCCATCGTTATCTTCGATACCGGCAGAGTCCAGGTTGATAGCAACCTGTTCGAGGCTGACCACGTCGCGACCAACCGCCACGCCCAGGCTGATGAGCGCGTCGGGCTGCACCTCCTGCAGGGCGGCACGCAGGGCGGTGCTGGAACCGTCGTAGCTGACGGGCAGCTCGCGGGTGATGACGTTCAGATCCGGGCGCATCCGGCTCAGCAGACGCTGGGCGCCTTCGGCGAGCGCTACGGTGGGGTTCACGGGCACGCCGGGGAACGGACCGAAGAAGGTCAGCAGCAGGGTACGTGTCTGGGCGGGGGTGGTTGCCATAGTCAATCTCGTTTTCTGCAGTGGTTTATTCAGCAGTGTTCTTTGCGGCGGCGCGGCGCTCCAGGTCCTTGGCAAGCGCTTCCAGAAGCTCTTCGGGGGTGGTCGCGATGATGAGCTCGTCCAGGTAGCGTTCGTTGAGCAGGCCGGTGGAGGCCATGTAGTGCATCGCGTCGATGAGCTTGTCCCAGTAGCCGTTGACGTTCAGCAGGGCGACCGGCTTGGAGTGAATGTCGAGGAACTGCCAGCTGAAAACTTCAAAGAATTCTTCGAGGGTGCCAGGGCCGCCGGGCATGGCGACGAACGCGTCAGCCTTCTCAATCATGGCGATTTTACGCTGGTGCATGGTGTCCACAATGTCGAGGGTGGTCTGGCCGGGGTAGACGCCCTCCAGACCGACCAGCTTGTGGGTGACCACGCCGTAGACGACGCCGCCGGCGTCCAGGGTTGCGCCCGCGACGGTGCCCATCAGTCCGGTGCGGCCGCCACCGTAGACCACGCCAATATTGTTCTGGGCGCAGAGGGTGCCGAGTTCACGGGCGCGCTCGGTGAAGAGCGGGTCGTTGCCGGAGCGGGCACCGCAGTAGACGGCGAGGTTGTAGTCAGTCTTCTTCATGGTTCTCCTTGGGTAGTGCAGCGGGTGCGCGGCGTTGCGCCCCGCTTTCTATGGGTTGTCTGTTGTTGAGGGTACCGGATGTACCTGTGTACCTCATGTGTGCCACCCGCCAGTTCAGGGGGGCATGGGCACGGCGGTTACGGTAGCGGGGTGCGTGCCAGCAGCGGGAAGATCTGCTCGGTATTGAGAGGTGCCTGCGCGGCGCTATCGGAGGGGCTGCTCATGGCGGGGTTGACCCAGCGTAGCTCAGCAATTTCAGCCTGCGGCACCAGCGTAGCCAGCTGCTCGTGTTGCTCATCGGTGGGGGCGTATTCGAAGGTTTCGGCGCGCACCGTAAAGCCTGCCTCGTTCAGTGCGGCGGCTTCCAGCAGTCCGAGATGGTGCATCCGGTCGGGGTCGGGGGTGAGCCCGATTTCTTCGCTCACTTCGCGGCAGGCAGTCTGCAGCGGGGTCTCCCCCGGTTCGGGTTTGCCGCCGGGCATCATGAACCCGTCGCTACCCTGCTTGCGCACGGTGAGTACGAGCCCGTCCCGGTTGCGGATTGCCACGGCGCACACGTTCACGACGCGGTGGGCGCTATCAATGGCGCTGTGCTCAGTAACGGGCTGGGCGGTGTGGGCTGCTTCTACTCGGTTCTGCGGGTTCTTCTGCGTGGGCATCTTTCTACCCTAGCATTTCCCTGTCTTCTGCCCGGCGCTGTACGTGTTTGTCTTATTCATCCGCCCTATTGTGCGCCCTGCGGGCAGTGGTTTTACGTAATATTTCGGCGAGTTATCTTATGTCCGGTTCATGCGTTTAGGTGCGTGTTACGGTGTAATTAACCGCGATGTCGCGGTACCGTATACGCACTCGACTTGGCGTGATACAGGAAGAGTGCGAATCGCTCAATCACTCATGTAGAAGGAACTTCGTGATGGCTAACTCTTCTCATGCCCGCCGCTACGGTAGCGCCGGTGCTTCTGTTCTTCTTGCCGCCTCCTTGAGCCTGGGCGCTCTGCCTTCTGTTGCGGCAGCGAATACCCCGAATCCGGATAACCCGCCGGTTATTACGGTCTACAACTACAAGGTTGAGACCAACACCCGCGAGTTGAAAACCGCTCTGCGTCTGAACAAGATTACGTTCAAGGCATCGAAACTGCCCGCGAAAACTACCGCTTTCGCCCCGGCATTGCACGAGGCAAACCATAGGGGTTTCCCGTTTCTGAACCCGATTCAGACGGTGCGCGTTGACGGCCCGTTCAAGGACGGCACGGCGACTGCGACCCATTACGTTCCCGGTAGCCTGATTGACCCGGCGAAGAACTACAGCTTCGTCGCTAATATCATCGTTGATGGTTACGGGGGCGGTCAGGTTCTGCGTATGAACGTTGTGAAGGATAGCGCCGCACCGGTTCTGCACGTGGACTCCCCGCGTCTGAACACCAAGGGTGAGACCGTGTTGAAGGTGCGCGGTACCGGTTACACGGGTGAGGCGACCCCGCACGGTGTGCGCGTGGTGGTGTCTGATACGAATGTGTGGGTTCCCGGTCGTTTTCCCCAGCAGGGTATGCGTTTCGTAGCTCAGGTGACGGTACCTGCTTCGCAGATTCACAACGGTGTCTTTGAGACGGAGGTGAAGGTTCCGGCGGATGTTGCGGCGACGCTGAATACCTCCCACAAGTACATTGCGGGCACCATGGCTGCTGGCGTTGAGGGTGCCGAGTACGGTTCGTTTGATGCCCAGAAGCCTCTTGAGCTTTTCGCGCAGGAGCCCGTGGTTTCTGCGGTTCCGACCTATGCCCCGACTGTGGCTCCCCTGCCCGAGGCAACCGTAGGAGTGAACCCCACCGATGCACCCACCGTGGCGCCTCTGCCCGAGGCAACCGTTGGCGTGAACCCGACCGACGCACCCACCGTGGCACCCCTGCCCGAAGCAACCGTAGGCGTGAATCCGACCGACGCACCGACCGTGGCACCGCTACCGGAGGCAACCATTGGTGTAAACCCGACGGATGCGCCCACCGTGGCACCGCTACCGGAGGCAACCGTAGGCGTTAACCCGACCGACGCACCGACCGTAGCGCCGCTTCCCGAAGCAACCGTAGGTGTAAACCCCACTGACGCACCGACGGTTCCCGCACTGCCCGAAGCAACCGTAGGAGTGAACCCCACCGATGCCCCGACGGTTCCCGCACTGCCGGAAGCAACCGTGGGCGTGAACCCCACCGATGCGCCGACCGTAGCTCCCCTGCCCGAGGCGACCGTAGGTGTGAACCCGACCGATGCACCGACCGTCCCGGCATTGCCTGAGGCGACCGTGGGCGTGAACCCCACCGATGCACCGACCGTCCCGGCACTGCCTGAAGCTCCGATGCCTGTCGACAAGGCACCCGCGGCAGATCAGGCACCGGTTGCCGATAAGACTCCCAACGCGGACAAGCTGGAGGACGCAACCGTGGCGCATCCCAAGAGCAAGCCAGCTCAGGAGGCTCCGGTAACCGCCACCCGCTCGGCACAGAACACCCTGGCAAAGGACAGCCTCGCTAAGGAGAGCAGCCCCAAGAAGGCTACCCTGGCGAACACCGGCGCATCCGGTGTTGGCGTGATCGTTGTTCTTGGTGTTGCCGCAATCTGCGCGGGTCTGGGTCTGAGCGTTCTGCGCTCGCGCCGCCGCTCCTAAGAGCTGCAGGGCGCACAGTCTAGCCCGCCCGGTGTAAACCGCGCATAGCAAAGAGCCGCCGGTTCCCCCGTTCAAGGGGAACCGGCGGCTCTTCACGTATCAGCTAACTCATTCAGCTGGCGCATGCGTTCGCGTTACTTCGAAGCCTTAACTTCGATGCCGCTCACATCAATCTGCTCCAGCGGGATGATGCGGTCGCGAGTGACCACACGGTGCACCAGCCAGACCGCAATAATCACGGGCAGGCCAATGTAGGAGCTCAGAACGCCAAACCAGTCGCCGCTGAGGAACGCCTCGTAGTTCTGACCGCCAATGACGACCAGGCACATAAGGAAGGCGATAATCGGGCCTGCCGGGAAGAACGGCGCCACGTAGGGCAGGTCCTTCAGTCTGTGTCCCTGCTTCAGGTACGCACGGCGGAAACGGTAGTGAGCCACAGCGATACCCACCCAGGTGATGAAGCCAGCCAGACCGGACACATTCACCAGCCACAGGTACGCACCATCCGGGGAGAGCAGCGCGGCAATGAAGCCGACCGCACCGATAGCCGCGGTTGCCAGCAGCGCGTTCATGGGCACGCCACCGGAGTTGATGCGGGTGAACATCTTCGGCGCCTTACCCTCCTGCGCGAGCGCGAAGAGCATACGAGCCGAAACGTACAGGCCCGAGTTACCTGCAGAGAGCACTGCGGAAAGGATCACGGCGTTCATGATGGCTGCCGCGAAGGCGATGCCCGCACGCTCGAAGATGAGGGTGAACGGGGAGATGTTGATGTTGCCGTCCGCTGCGGTGAGCAGGTTCGGGTCGGAGTAAGGAATCAGGAAGCCGATGACGACCATCGCACCGATGTAGAAGAGCATGATGCGCCAGAACACGCTGGTCAGCGCGCGGGGCACGTCGCGGCGGGGGTTCTCAGATTCGCCGGCAGCCACACCGATCATTTCGGTGCCCTGGAAGGAGAAGCCTGCCACCATGAAGATGGCGAGTACGGCGGGTGCGCCGCCGACGAAGGGTGCCTCACCGACGGTCCAGTTGGAGACGCCCGGGGAGCTACCACCCAGGATGCCGAAGATCATGGCGATACCTGCAATGAGGAAGACGACCACCGTAACGACCTTGATGGTGGCGAGCCAGAATTCGCTTTCACCGTAGGAGCGTGCCGAGAGGGCGTTGATGCCAGTCAGCAGCACGAGGAATCCTGCCGCCCACACCCAGGATGGGATATCGGGGAACCAGTACCTCATCACCTCGCCGACGGCGACGAGTTCGGCGGCGACGGTAATCGCCCAGTTGAACCAGTAGTTCCAGCCCATGGCGAAGCCGAAGGACGGGGACACGTAGCGTGCCGCGTAGGTCTGGAATGCGCCGGGGACGGGCAGGTGCGCAGCCATCTCGCCGAGGGACTGCATGAGGAAGAGCACCATGATGCCGATGAGGGCGTAGGCGAGGATTGCGCCGCCGGGGCCTGCGGTGGAGATGGTCTTACCGGATGCGACGAAGAGGCCGGTGCCGATTGCGCCGCCGATTGCGATCATCTGCATGTGGCGGGCGGAGAGGCCTCGCTTCAGTTCACCCTCTGCGGGGGTGGCTTCCGATGCAGCGCCGGAAGTCTCTGTAGGCTGTGCCATGTCAGGTCTTCTTTCTGAGGCTATTGCTTCGTGCGTTTGCTAGCGGTCTAGTCTGGTGTCCAGTCTAGTCCTGCTGCGGGTTGTGCCGCCGAAGGTTTGTGCCTGGGTCAAGAAATTCTTCAATCATAAGGAATTCTTACGTACCGTAAGTTTTCCTAATCTGAGGGTCAATCCTACTCGCTTTTCAGGCTCTTTTCCACCCCAAAACCACAAAAACACAGAAAAACCCTCCCGCACCCACTTCATCACAAGCGGTACGGGAGGGTTCCATATCAGGCTAATTCACCTGATCTATTCAGCTCACCCGGCTTTAGTCAGCCAGGTTGTGGAACGAAACGTTCGTGGGGTGCTCCACGGTACGAGAAACGGTGCAGTCCTTCTGCTCGCTGAGCTGAATCAGACGGTCCACCATCTTCTGCGCCTTGGCACCCTGCTCATCGGCGGGGAATCGCACATCAAAGTCCACCTCAACGTCGTCGAGGCGCACCGCGCCGTCTTCGGTCTGCTTCAGCGCCGAGGCGAGCACCTCGAACACCTCGGGGGTGGAGCGGCGGGAGGTGCCCGCATCCACGTCCACGGAGGAGCAGCCGGCAATTGCGGCGAGCAGCAGCTCGACGGGGGTCAGCAGGCCCTCGCCCACACCGAAGTCGAGGGTTGCGCCGTTGGCACCGTAGGCACGGTAGCGCAGGCGGTCGATGCGCTCGATCTTGGTCTGGCGGTAGTTTTCGAGTTCGCGGCGTTCCTGCTGGCGCGAGTACACCTTCTTCTGCTCTTCTGCGGTCTGCGCGGTGTTGTTCTGCGCGGTGTTGTTCTGCTCAGCCATTGAGGTTCCTTTCGGGTTGCCTGTGCGGTCGCTAGGTTATTCAGCGCCGCATTGTTTAGTGTCATTCACTATAAGCGTGTTTCTCATATTTTATTCCCGGACTCTTTTTCTCGTCGGTCAACCGCTTGCTCCTATACACTGGAAAACCGCGGCGGAGCTTCGAAGTCCCTCACGCACACAGTAGATTTTTTGAAGAGCACAACATACACAAGGAACTCTTTTATGGCACAGACCCCCGGCACTGGGCGTCCCGGCACTGGGCGTACGAGCACGCAGAATGATATCCGTCTGGCTATGGCGGATTCTTCCGTGGTGATGCTCGGTATCGCGGTGCTGGGTTTGGGTTTGGGTGTTATTTTGAGTGCGCACCATATGCCTTTTTGGGCGGCACCGCTGATTTCTTCACTGGTGTTTGCCGGCTCGGTGGAGTTTTTGATGGTGGGCATGATTTCTGGTGGTGTCTCTATCGCGTCGATTGCGTTGACGGTGTTCCTCGTGAATGCCCGCCACCTGGTGTACGGCCTTTCCTACCCGCTGCACAGTGTGAAGGGTTTTTGGGCTAAGGCTCTGGCTATTCATACTCTCTGTGATGAGGCGTTCGCTCTCAACTCCGGTCCTGACCGCAATGAGCGTTCGGGTGCCCGCATCCTGTGGGTGAACGTGCTGATTTACGTGTCGTGGGTTCTGAGCGTAATCCTCGGGTATGTGCTGGGCGCGAGCTTCCTCAGTAATCTGAAGGGGGTGGACTTCGTGATGGTGGCCATCTTCACGGTTCTTGCGATGGACGGCTACCGCGCTAACCCGGATCGTGTGACGGCGCTCTTTGTGGCGGCTTCGGCGGCGGTTGCGCTGATTTTTGCCCCGTCCTCGTTCCTGGTGGTGGCGTTGGGTTCGTATGTGGTGCTGCTGCTGGCACGCTTCCCGGTGGCGAAGCGCCGCGGTACGCTGCCGCATCGTGCTGTGCATGAGGTAGCGGCTGAGGCTGAAAGCGCCGCTACCGCTGATGCTCCCGCTTCCACACAGCGATAAGAACGTTACATACGTGTTCGAAACCGGTTAGGATAGATGAGTGGAGCTTCGCTCTCCCCTCTTTCTATTTCTAGGATTACTAAAATGCCTCCCGCGCGAACCTGCACGGAGGCTCCCAGAGGTGAAGGTACCCCATGACTCAGATGAAAGACACCGCTAAGGAAACTAGCGACGCAGAACGCTGTGCCGCCCCGGAGTAACACCGCACCGGGAGCGGCATCACCCGAGGTCACGCACGAGAACTACTGACGCGCGCAACTACCGCGCAGAGCTACTGCCGAGCGCAACTATCCACGCAGAAAACTCGTGCAGGAGGAACGACCCTCCGCCTCCATGTTTCGCGGCTTTCATCAACTCACGTACCTACCGCACTACTTAGCCCCCAGCCTCTTCTTCGGTTGGGCTCTCCCTACCCTTTTCGCGGATGCTTTCACGGCTTCACCCGCGCGCCTCTTTCAGGGCTCTTCCGCTCTTTTCGGGGCACTCTTTCGCTGAGTATGTGCAGAAAGAGAAAATCTTCATGAACAGTGAAGTGACCACCGGCTATATTCTTGCCGCAATTCTTGTGGCTGCAGGTATTACGTTCCTGCTTCGTTTGCTTCCCTTCGGCCTGAAGAAGGCTCTGGCTGGCTCCGAACTTTTGGATGCGCTCAGCCATTGGATTCCGCTCGGCGCAGTCGCACTGCTTGCCATCTATGCGGTGGCGAAGATTAATTATTCTTCATTCGCTACAGCGGCACCGTACCTGGCGGGTCTGGTGGTGACCGTGGGGGCGCACCTGTGGCGTAAGAATATGGTGCTGAGCATGGTGGCGGGTACCGTCACCTGCGTTGTGCTGGCTAACTGGGTTTTCTAGGGGGTCATGATGAGCATTTCTAAGAACTCTGTTTCTTCCGCTACTGCTTCCCCCGCTGCTTCTTCTCAGCCTGCACCGCAGCAGGCTAGCCAGCCCGCGCCCCATCAGGCTTCTCCCGAGCAGGTGGAGCAGGTCATTGCTTCTGCGCTTCCGCTAACCGGCATGATTCCCGTGGTGGAGGCGCCCGCCTCCCCCGATGCACAGGGGCCGCAGCAGCCGCGCGAGAGCGGCTTCGCCGAGGCGATGCGCGTTGCCGGTGTGATTATGCTGGGCCTGTTCTTTGTCGGTATTGGTCTGGGCGTGCTGGTGCACAGTTACGGTCTGCCGTTCTGGGTGGCGCCCCTGCTGCCGCTCCTGGTTTTTGCCGGTTCGGTAGAGTTCGTGCTGATCGACATGATCTCGAATCATGCCTCGCTGTTCTCTATCGCCGTGATGACTCTGCTCATTAATTCCCGCCACCTCATGTACGGCCTGTCCTACCCGATTGAGCGGGTGCGTGGCGGCTTGGCGAAGTTCTACACCGTGTACACCCTCATCGATGAGGCGTATGCACTGAATACGGGCCCGGACCGCCATAAGCTGCGTGGTTCCCGCATCCTGTGGATTCATGCGGGTCTGCACCTGAGCGTCCTAGCGAGCGCTACGCTCGGCTACGTGCTGGGTGCAAGTTTCTTGAGTGAGCTCAAGGGCGTGGATTTTGTGATGACGGCACTCTTTGCGGTGCTCGCCATCGATGCTTATCAGAGCTCAAAGGACCGTACCACCGCAGCTATTGCAGGTGTATCTGCAGTGGTTGGTTTGGTGTTGGCGCCGCAGTCGATGCTACTGATTTCGATGGTGGTGTATATGCTGCTACTTATCTCTCGTTTTGTGGTGGCTAAGCGCCGCGGCACCCTGCCGGAGCATATGCTGGTCGCCGATGAGGAGCCTGCCGAAGCCGACGCTCCCGGTCATCCCGGCGCCTCCGAACACTAAGTCTGGATATAGTAAAGCGCCCCGCCCACCCGAAATACCGGGTGGGCGGGGCGTTATGCTGTCGCCAGCCGCATGTGTGGGTGAACCCATGCGCTGTAGACGTTCAGTATCTGCTGTGCTGTATACCGCCAGGTAACCCTGACGGAAGTACGTGCGGGTGCCGGGATTGTATCCAGCTCCCGTACCAAGCTTAGCTTACTTGATAGCTGCCAGGGCTGCTTCGTAGTTGGGCTCGTTGGTGGTCTCGGGAACCAGCTCGGTGTAGACAACCTCACCGGCAGGGTTCACGACGACCACGGAGCGTGCCAGCAGACCAGCCAGGGGGCCGTCCACGAGCTTCACGCCGAAGTCCTCACCGAAGGAGGAGCGGAAAGCGGAGGAGGTGACGACGTTTTCAATGCCCTCGGCTGCGCAGAAGCGGCCGATTGCGAAGGGCAGGTCGTTGGAGACGCACAGCACGACGGTGTTCTCCAGGCCTGCAGCCTGCTTGTTGAAAGTGCGGACGCTGGTTGCGCAAACACTGGTGTCGACGGAGGGGAAGATGTTCAGCACCAGGTTCTTACCTGCGAAGTCTGCGGAGGAAATCTCGGAGAGATCAGCCGCGAGAACCGAGAATTCGGGCAGCTTTGCGCCGACTGCGGGCAGGTCGCCGTTGGTGTGGATTACGAGTTCGTTCTGTAGAGTTACTTCAGCCATGCCTTCATTGTCCCCCGGATGCGGCGGGTGTGCAAGGGGACACAGGCACTAGCGGGCAGAGTTTCCGCATAGCTGATTTTCTGCTATGCCGATTCGCCTCCCCTGGCTCTGCTGTAGCCGCTGTCTAGCGATAATCCCGGCCTGTGACTCTACGGTAACGAACGGCACTGACCGTGCGCACCGCGTGCCCGCCTCTTTTTCCCTATACTGGACGAGTTCACTATTCGCTTCTTGACCAGTACCAATGCGCGCTGCCGCGCATTTCAGGAGTATTCATGTCTTCTACTCGCCGCCGCTTTACCGGCCGTACCTCTTTGGCTCTACCTGCGCTGGGCGCCGCTCTAGCTCTCGTTGTCACTTCCTGCTCGGCAAGCACCGATTCTGCTGTTTCGGGTACCGTGGTGTCTTCTTCTGGTAGCGCGTCTGCCTCCGCGAGCGCTACGTCTACGCAGGAGTTGTTCCCCACCCCGTCGGCGAGCCCGAGCGCATCCGCGAGCGCTTCCCCGAGTGCTTCGTCGCCTGCTCCGGTGCCGTCGGTGGTGACGATTACGGTTCATGCTGAGCCGACGGCATCCGAGTCGAAGTCGGATTCCAAGTCTGAAGCTAAGTCTGAGTCGAAGAAGGACTCCACCTGCGCCTCTGATTCTGCATCGACCGTGGTGTCTAAGGCGCTGCGCGAGCTGAAGAATAAGAGCAAGTGGGATCAGTGGACGAACGTTTCGCGCACTTACGAGGGCTATGACCCCTGTGCTGAGCTGTCGTGGATTGACGCGATTCCGGGTTCTTCCCCGTCTGATTGCTGCATCTCTTCGATGGCGCACCACATTCTGCTGTTCCACCGCGGCAAATTCATTGGTACCGCAACCTATGAGCCGTACTCGTTCTCTCCGGTGATTACCCGCACCTCCGACAGCTCGATTAGCGTGACCTACCGTTATATGAAGGGCGATGAGAGCCCCGCCAGCGCGAGCGGCCGCACGACCGCTGAGTTCAGCTGGAGCTCTTCGCAGAATAAGGTTGTGATGACCGGTGAGGTTCCGCCGAGCGAATAGCCGGTTCATCTCATAGGCTCGCTACCTCCGAATCTACGCGTTTGAAGCCCAAGATGTTGGGCGTACGAGAAACCCGCCGTCTCGCATATGGTGTGAGACGGCGGGTTTTCGTTGCTTAAGGATATGTAGGGTGCCCGAGGGCTAGCTGTTTAGGCAACGAACTTCTTGTAACCGAAGTATGCGGCGCCTGCCAGGATAGCGATGCACAGAATCTTCTTCACGGTATAACTCCTTTGATTGTTCCGGTAGGCACCCGGTGTTTTACTCCGTCTGGCGACTCACCTAAAGGTGAGGGCAGGCGGGGCGTCATCCGCACGTGGTGCCGTTGTTCCCTATCTTACCTGCTTTTGAACAACGTATTTCCATTTGGCGTGCTGAGTCCGCATTCTAGACAGTCAAACACGCTGCGGTTCGGCGTGCTTTTGCGCCGGGGAATACGCCTCCGACAGGCGCATAATGGGAGCATGAGTATTTTTAAGAAGAAAGAGTACAGCGCTGAGCGCTCGGCTACTCGTATGGCTCGCGCCCTCGCTGTGATGGGTGCGCTGCACTTCATCATCCCGGATCCCTTCGACTCGATTATTCCGAAGTACCTGCCGGGTCCTGCCCACGCGTACACCCACGCTTCTGGCGTAGCTGAGCTGGGCACTGCCGCCCTGCTGGCTAATGACAAGACCCGCCGTGCAGGCGGTCTGCTTGCGGCTCTGCTGTTTGTTGCCGTGTTCCCCGCGAACATTCAGATGGCTGTGGATGCGCGTAACCAGTCCACTCAGCGTAAGGCTATTGCGTACGGTCGCCTGCCCCTGCAGCTGCCGATGATTTGCGGCGCGCTGAAGATTTGGCGCAAGTCGAAGTAGTCACTTCGTTCGTTAGGAACGGCACCTCGGTGTTTTACACGTAAAACATTGAGGTGCCGTTTACCTTAACATACCCATTATTAAGCTTTCCGTAACCAGCATTGCCTACACTGGAACTAACACGCCACCTGTCACAGCGGCAGGTGTACAACCTTTGGAGAGAACAATGGGCACTATCATCGGCACCATTATCACCGGCGCAATTATTGGCGCAATCGCACGATTCTTCATGCGAGGCCGCCAGAACATTTCGATTCTTTGGACCATTATCTGCGGCGCTGTCGGCGCGGCTGTCGGCAACTGGGCGGCAGTTCAGCTGGGCGTTGCCGCAACCGCTGGCATCGACTGGATGCGCTGGATTCTGTCGGTCTTTGCAGCGATGCTGACCATTTCCCTGTACCTGGGCATGACCGGTAGGAAGTAACGATTTCACTCAACCTCACGAGGGCTCGCTGAGTCCCTCATACATAAAGGCGGCACCTCCCCTAGCGTGAGCTAGTGCGGGAGGTGCCGCCTTTTCTGCGTCTTGTGCGAAGCGCTTTACGTCTTCTTGGCTTATGCCTTCTTGATTTATGCCTTCTTCACGACGGAGGACTTCAGGTACATCTGGCCTGCGCCGGGGACCTTCGCCTCAATGTCGTGGCCGTTGACGGGGGATTCGAGCAGGCGGATGCCGCGTACCTTGGTGCCTGCTTTGATGTCTGCGCCGCCCTTGACCTTCAGGCCCTTGACGATGGTGACGAAGTCGCCGTCGACGAGCTCGTTACCGACGGAGTCGAGAACCTTGGAGCCTGCTTCTTCTTCGGTTTCGCCGGCTGCGGTGCGTTCCCATTCGTGGCCACACATGGGGCATGCCCAGAGTTCACCCATTTCGTAGGTGTAGTTTTCGTTGCATTCGGGGCAGGCGGGTGCTTCGATTTCGTTGAGGTTTTCGCTCATGGTTCCTTCTTCGATCTGTGCGGATGCGCCGCTCCCCTACGGTGTGTGGCTGCGGCGTGTGGGCGCGCGTCAGCGAGGGCGGGGTGCGACGGTGGAGGGTGCGAGGGTTCTCGCGTTCGTGCTGACTATACCATTTGGGGCGACGTGGAGGGGTGTGATTCGTGGCTGGTGGGCCGTCATATTTCTGTCATCTGAGACTGCGATTGAGCCCTTGAAGAAGCTAAGGTGGCAAAAATTTGCGTAATATTTACGCAATTTCGGGTTTTTGCGCACTGTGCAGAAGCTAGGGCGTGTAAAGTATCTAAGGCATTTGTACGTTTTATTGAGTGAAAGGCACGACTTCATGAAGCTTTCCGCACGTAACCAGTTCGCTGGCAAGGTTGTTGAGATTACCGAGGGTGCAACCAACGGCATCGTCAAGATTGAGATTGCTCCCGAGGTTGTCATCTCTGCTTCCATCACCAACGAGTCCATCAAGGAACTGGGCCTGAAGGTTGGCGAGACCGCATACGCAGTTATCAAGGCTTCCAACGTTATGGTTGGCGCTGACCACTAATCCCGGTCAACAAGACTTATGCCCGGTAGCTGTTTAGGCAGCTCGTAAGGGCGAA
>NZ_CAXOMR010000019.1:0-42411 GCF_964210535.1 Rothia mucilaginosa | reverse complement strand
ATGGTTAAGCCGCGAACCTCAGAGGAGGTTCAGGCGGGGTGAGATTAGAAGTTGCCCAGCATCTTGGTGACGTCCAGAGCCGCATCCAGCTGCTCCTCAGTCACTTCGCCGCGCTCCACATAGCCCAGAGCCACAACTGCCTCACGGACAGTCACCTTGTGAGCCACCGAGTACTTAGCGATCTTCGCAGCAGCCTCGTAACCAATCAGCTTGTTCAGCGGGGTCACGGTCGACGGCGAAGCCTCAGCCAGGAAGCGGCAACGGTCAACGTTAGCGGTCAGACCGTCAATCATCTTCTCCGCCGAAACACGGGAAACGTTAGCGAGCAGGCGGATCGACTGCAGCAGGTTAGCAGCCATCACCGGGATACCCACGTTCAGCTCAAACGCGCCGTTAGTGGAAGACAGAGCAATGGTTGCGTCGTTACCGATGACCTGAGCGGCAACCATGATGGTAGCCTCACAAATCACGGGGTTGACCTTACCGGGCATAATCGAGGAGCCGGGCTGCAGATCGGGGATGTGTAGCTCGCCCAGGCCGGTGTTCGGACCCGAACCCATCCAGCGGATGTCGTTGCTGATCTTCATCAGACCGTACGCCAGGGTGCGCAGCTGACCGGAAACCTCAATCAGGCCGTCACGGTTAGCCTGAGCCTCGAAGTGGTTACGAGCCTCGGTCAGGGGCAGGCCAGTCTCCTCAGCGAGCAGCTCAATCACGCGAGCGGAGAAGCCGTCCGGGGTGTTAATGCCGGTACCCACAGCGGTACCGCCCAGGGGAACCTCAGCCACGCGAGGCAGGGAAGCGTTCACACGCTCAATGCCGTAACGTACGGTTGCGGCGTAGCCGGAGAACTCCTGGCCCAGGGTGATGGGGGTTGCGTCCATCAGGTGGGTACGACCGGACTTCACAACGTCCTTGAACTCTGCGGACTTGCGCTCCAGGGACTCAGCGAGCACCTCGAGAGCGGGAATCAGGTCCTTCACCAGAGCCTCGGTCACAGCAACGTGCACGGAGGTGGGGAAGACGTCGTTGGAGGACTGGGAAGCGTTCACGTGGTCATTGGGGTGAACCTCAATGCCCTTGGACTCTAGGGAACGGGTTGCCAGGGTTGCCAGAACCTCATTCGCGTTCATGTTCGAGGAGGTACCGGAACCGGTCTGGAAGACGTCAATGGGGAAGTGGGCGTCGTACTTACCGGTTGCTACCAGATCCGCTGCGTCGCGGATAGCCTGGGCGCGCTCAGCGTCGAGCACCTTGAGTTCCTCATTGGCGGTCGCGGCTGCCTTCTTCACGAGGGCAAGCGCACGAATATGGGCGGATTCGAGGGTCTGACCCGAAATCGGGAAGTTCTCGACTGCGCGCTGGGTCTGTGCACGGTAGAGTGCATCAGCCGGAACGCGAACTTCGCCCATGGTGTCATGTTCAATGCGGTATTCAATGTTTTCAGCCATATCTCTAGGATAGGCGTTCAAAGTGGCTTACGTCGCCTCGAAAAGGTGTCAAAAGAGGAAAAACGCTCATAAATTTTGCGGCGTGAGAAGGCGTGTAAAACCCCCGCCCCGGTAGATGTGCGAACACGCTACCGTGGCGGGGGTATCCCATAGAAAAATCTGTTGTTAAGTGCGAGCATGTGGGTTCTCGCGCTAAGGCTCGTAATGAGCGGAGAAGAGGAAACCTAGTCCAGGTTCTCCGCAACCACAACGCGCGGGGGAGTCTTCACGACCACCGGAAGCGTCTGAGTCGGCGGGTTCTGCGCGTCGTTCTTCTCCTCCGGCAGGGTCAGATCCTGCGAACTGAACACCAGCTCCGCCTTACCCTCCTTCAGATGGTAGAAGACACCAATCACGGCGACCTTACCCTCAACCACCGCATCCGAAATGATGTGGGACTGCTCAATAATGCGGATAGCGGTCTGACGGGTGTGCTCACGCACCATGTCGTTGACGGTCGGGTTCTCCGGCAGCTTCGGGGACATTGCCGAAGGCAGGATGTGCTGCACCAGGTTACGGATGAAGCCGTGCGGCATCTCGCCGGACTCCAGGGCCTTGCTCGCCGCGGTCACAGCACCGCAGGAGTCGTGACCGAGAACCATCACGATGGGGGTCTCAAACTCCTCAACCGCGTACTCCAACGAGCCGAGCGCCGCGTTCTCCAGCACATGACCGGCGGTACGCACCACGAACGCATCGCCCAGACCCAGGTCAAAAATAATCTCCGCCGCCAGGCGAGAGTCACCGCAACCGAAAATCGAGGCGAACGGGAACTGACCCGATGCAAGGTCGGTACGACGAATCGTGTCCTGGTTGGGGTGCTCGTTGCTACCCTCAACAAAACGGCGGTTACCGTCCTTCAGACGCTTCCATGCTTCTGCGGGAGTAGGTTGGATGCCAGCCATATGATGCTCCTTAGCGGACAAATACAGATAACGCGTGCCGTCGGAGCTAGCGAATCTGCGAACGGGTATGTGGGGCTTCAGACGCTCGTGCTGAAGCTCAGCTCCTTGCCGGGAGCCTCCCGGAGAAAGAACCTACCTCAAATATGCCTTAAATATGCGAAAAATAGCTAGTTTGGCACGCCTTCACAGCACCCAAAATCAGCGCCTCAGAGCGTATGAAGTGCCGAAGAGAGACGCAGCCCTCACCGATTTGCCGCATCTGCTCACCTTAAAGTCAACACGCACGCAAACTCGTTCAGAACAAGAAAAACGAAGCCTGAGCGCGCTATCCTGAAAGGAGCACTACTGCGTCGGCGACTTCGTGCTGGAAAGAACCAGCCAGCCGACAGTGTATTCAGAAATCTCGAAGGTGAGTCTATGACTACGAACAACAATCACGGCGATCGCAACCTCGCAATGGAACTGGTCCGCGCGACTGAAGCAGCAGCAATTGCTGCAGGCCCCTGGGTTGGCGCAGGCGAAAAGAACCTCGCAGATGGTGCAGCCGTAGACGCAATGCGCTACCGCCTCTCCACCGTCAACTTCAACGGCACCGTCGTCATCGGTGAAGGCGAGAAGGACAAGGCTCCCATGCTGTACAACGGCGAGAACGTCGGCGACGGCTCCGGCCCCTCCCTCGACGTTGCGGTTGACCCCATCGACGGTACCCGCCTGACCGCACTCGGCATGGACAACGCCCTCTCCGTGATTGCTGTGGCAGACGGCGGCACCATGTTCGACCCCTCCGCAGTGTTCTACATGGAGAAGCTGGTCACCGGCCCCGAGGCTGCAGAATTCGTCGACCTGCGCCTGCCCGTCAAGCAGAACCTGCACCTGGTCGCTAAGGCTAAGGGCAAGAAGGTCAGCGAGCTGACCGTCTGCGTGCTGGACCGCCCCCGCCACGCCAAGCTCATCCAGGAGATTCGCGAGGCAGGCGCCCGTACCCGCATCATCCTCGACGGTGACGTCGCAGGCGCTATCGCAGCTTGCCGCGAGAACACCGGCGTTGACCTCATGCTCGGCACCGGCGGCACCCCGGAAGGTGTCGTCGCAGCGTGCGCTATCAAGGCAACCGGTGGCGTGATTCAGGGCCGCCTGGCACCGACCGACGAGGCAGAGCGCGAAAAGGCACTGGAAGCCGGTCACGACCTGGAGCGCGTGCTGACCACCAACGACCTGGTCACCAGCGACAACTGCTTCTTCGCCGCAACCGGTATCACCGACGGTAAGCTGCTGCGCGGCGTGCGCTACAGCAAGAACGTTGTGACCACCCAGTCGCTGGTCATGCGTTCCTCCTCGGGCACCGTGCGTACCGTTGAGGCTGAGCACCGCCTCTCCCGTCTGCGCGAGATTCTCTCGCACACCAAGAGCCCCGGCGAAGCATAAGCCATTGAGGTAGCCCCCCAAACATAAAGGAGCCGCCCCCAACCGAATCACTCGGTCGGGGGCGGCTCCCTTTGTGTATATAGCTCGTATATTTAGCTTTTAGCTCTCAGGACCTACCCAGAGCGGGGCGCTTGGAGTTCTTTAGCGAGAGCGGAAGGACTGAACCTTTGCCTTCGCCTTCGACACTGCATCGCGAACAGCCGGGCGAGCCTTGTACGCCAGCGTGTAGGCACGGTAACCCAGCGAGGACACCGGAACATCCCAGGTGCCCGGGTACTCCACCGACTCGCCACCGAAGGACTTCTTGAACTTCGTGAAACCAGCCCACTCGTGGTCCGGCTGGTCCTCCGGCGCAATACCGAAGAGGTCAACGTACTTCAAGCCCTTACGCTTAGCATCCAGAATGAAGTTCGTAACCACCGGAATGCCTGCGGACAGGCGACGATGCTCGAAAGAAGCCGCCGCGTGCGCGTAGGTGCGGGTATCGTCCGAGTCGTATACGAACGCCGCCGCAATCGGAGTGCTCTCACCGTTCTTGTCGGTCAGCTTCGCAATGTAGAGCGACGCCGCGCCGGCGGGCATCAGCACGCGAGCCACCTGCATCAGGTAGTCATCCTGCTGACGGTTGAAGCCGTTACGATCTGCGGTCTCCTCGAGGAAGCCGAAGAGAATCGACAAATCCTCAGGATTCGTCGACACCTCAATGGTCACTCCCTTCTTGTGGATGTTGCGGTGCAGGTTGCGGTTATTGGACTTCATGCCCTTGAGGATCTCGTCCTCAGAGCCCGAAAGGTCAATAATCTGAGTGTGCGAAGGCTGCACCTGGCGAGGAGCCAGAACCGCACCACGACGAGCCAAGAAAGCAGCTGCATCCTGGTCACCCCAGATAGCGGACTGGGTAGGCTCAATGCGCACAAACAGGCAACGATGCTTCGCAGCCTCTTCCTTCAACGAGGCGAGAGCCTCATCAAAAGCCACAGCGCTAGAAGCGACCGGTCCGTACGGGCTGTACAGGTAGCGGCCGGTAGCGCCGCCCTCAACGGTCGCAAGGTACGACCAGCCGTTACCGCTCTTACGGATCACGGTGTGACCATTAGATTCCTGAAAACGTGCCCAAATATCGGACTGAAGAATATTGCTCATCCTTCTAGTGTATCCGAGCTTAGGGAACGTAAGCCTGGGGCTCCGACGACGCTTCGGGAGCAGGAACGGGGCGGGGTGCGGAGGAGCTTTCCTCCGCCTCGCGCTCAGCGGCTGCCTTAGCCTTCGCCTCGGCAACGCGGGTGCGCAGAGCCGCGCCCTTGTCCATCGCGGTCTGGCGCAGATCCTGCGAGAATTCACGCAGGTCAGAGTGGACCTGCTGAGCGAATGAGTCAGTGCCCGAACCCAGAATACGCAGGGCCAGCAGACCCGCATTGCGCGCGCCGTTAATGGAGACGGTAGCTACCGGAACACCGGCGGGCATCTGGACAATCGACAGCAGCGAGTCCATACCCTCGAGGTTCTTCAGGCGTACCGGAACACCAATCACGGGCAGTGCGGTCACGGATGCGAGCATGCCGGGCAGGTGAGCGGCACCGCCGGCGCCAGCAATAATCACGCGGATACCGCGGCTGTGAGCCTTCTTGCCGTACTCAATCATGTCCTCGGGCATGCGGTGCGCCGAGACGACATCAGCCTCGTAGGGGATGCCGAACTCGTCCAGAACCTCGGCTGCGGCCTCCATGACCGACCAGTCCGAATCCGAACCCATCACAATGCCAACAATGGGCTGGGAAGAATCATAGGGAGACTGAGACATAATCCTCATATCCTTTCAGGATGCGGTGGCGAACCACCATCAATAGGGTGCGTCGGATACGCAGGATGCTCTCACCCCACGCACCGGCTAAAAATAGGGCTACAGGGGGCGGCCGTCACGCAAAATGGAGGCGGCATTCGCGGCGCTGTGACGCAGTGCCTCAAGCTCAGCCACCGTGCCAGTAATATTCACGTGACCAATCTTGCGGCCCGGGCGGGTTTCCTTGCCGTAGAAGTGAATCTTCGCGCGCGGTTCAGCCGAAAGTGCCAGCGGGTAGACACCGAAAATGTCTTCGTTCTCGCCGCCCAGGTAGTTCTTCATCACGGCAACACCCTCCAGTACGGAGGTGTCACCCAACGGCAAATCCAGGACAGCACGCAGATGTTGCTCAAACTGGCTGGTCACCGAGCCGTCCTGAGTCCAGTGGCCGGTATTGTGCGGGCGCATTGCCAGCTCGTTGATGTAGAAGCCTGCGGGGGAGCCGGGAACCTCAAAAAGCTCAGCCGCCATCACGCCGGTGACGCCCAGCTCGGAGGCAATAGTTACCGCAGCGGCTGCGGCAGCCTCAGCGATCTCGGGGTCCAGGTTCTGCGCGGGGGCAATGACCTCGTCACAGATGGAGTTCACCTGAATGGTCTCAACGACCGGCCAGGGGCGCACCTCGCCGCTTTCACGGCGAGCAACCAGCGCGGAAAGTTCACGAGTGAAAGGCACCTTCTCCTCGGCAAGCAGAGCGGAGAAATCAGTGCGGGAAGGCAACTGCTCGAACCATTCGGCGCTGCGCTCGCGAGCCTCGGCGGGAGAATCCAGAACGAGAACACCCTTGCCGTCGTAGCCGCCGCGCGGGGTCTTCAGCACCACGGGCCAGCCGATTTCATCGCCGAAGGCGAGCAGCTCATCCAGGGTAGAAACCTGAGCCCAGCGCGGGTTAGGCAGGCCCAGACGCTCAACAGCCTTGCGCATCAGGAGCTTGTCCTGAGCGTACTGCAGAGCCTCCGGGTGGGGTTGTACATTCACGCCCTCCGCCATGAGGGCGCGCAGAAATTCGGTGGGCACATGCTCATGGTCGAAAGTGATGACATCCTTGCCGCGAGCAAATTCGCGGAGGGTGTCCAGGTCCTTGTAGTCCCCGACGGGTGCGGTACGTACCGCTGCCACGGCGCCGACGGTGGGCGCCTCCGCAAGAATCTGCAGGTCGAGGCCAAGGTTAGTTGCTGCGGGTGCCATCATGCGGGCCAGCTGGCCTCCGCCGATGACGCCAATTACGGGTCCAGTCACAGGGTAAGTCACAGCACCTAAGTGTACCGGGTTCGGAGTGCTTATGGGAGCAAGACCACATTAAGGTCACAGAATGGGTGCCAGAGAGGTGAAACAATCCAGCGCATAGATTCTTGCGCGATTGATATAACGCGGCGGATACGCGGTAAAGCCCTCAAGCTTGCCTCTTCGGCATCATCAGGGGCGAGGTGAACGGAGGCGTCCCGATAGCTGGGAGGTCTGTGGAAAAACTCTCAAAGGTACAAACAACGCACCGGGACTGTATTAACATATAAGAGCTTGTAAAAGAGGCTGAAGCATCACGCAGTGACAACGTAACCAACGCTCACCGTCGCAGCATCGGCACTTTTTCCCGAATAAAACCTCGCTAGATAGGCCCCGCATGAGCGCACAGACGAAACCGACCCTTACCGAACGCTTGAAATCTCTCTGGGACAGCTACGGTATTGAGGTGCTCAAATTCGGTACCGTGGGCGGCGCCGCCTTCATCGTCAACTCTGTGACGGTGTGGGTGCTGATGATGACCATCATGTCGGAGTCCCACACCAAGGCGAAGGTTGTTGCAAGTATTGTTGCGACCATCTTCTCCTGGCTCATGAACCGCCTGTGGACTTTCCGTGACTCCCGCTCCGAGAACTGGAAGCGCGAAGCTATCGAATTCGGCTTGGTCAACCTGCTCGGCATCCTCGTTGAAGCCGGCTGTGTGGCGTTCAGTACGTACGTGCTGAACCTGCGCACCCCCGAGGCGTCCTTCATCTCCGGTACGATCATCGGTACCATCCTGGGCACCATCCTTCGCTACTTCCTCTACCGCTTCTGGGTGTACGGTTCGCACCGCCAGAAGGTCGAAGAGGGCGAAGGCACCGACCATGAAGAGCTCGGCCGCATGTTCGACGAGGCCGCCGCCATTCTCGACGGCGAAGAGCCTGCAGCACGTAAGGCAACCTCTGAATCGGCTGCATCCGAGGCGCAGTCGAAGCCTGGTTCGCAGAACTCCTAAGCTCCTCGGGTTGAGCTCCTCTGACCGTAGAAGCAGCTTAGTTAGAACGTGGTATAACGATTCATCCCCCGACACGAACGGTGTCGGGGGATGAATCGTTTAAAGACCTATATGTTTGTTCGCGCTCCGTGTGATTGGTAGCCTTCCACGCGATTTTTCAGGCAACAGGAGAGGGGCGCTATGCGCGGGAAATCTCCACCGCACGCTCGGCAACCATCAAAGACGCCAGCTGCTCATCCTGCCAGTCCACGCTCGGGTCAGCCACAAACACCGCATGACCGGAGAGCAAAATCGCCAGCACCTCCAACAGGGCGCTCATGGTCGCCTCCGACGCATCAAAAGCGTAATCGGGGCTCAACTCCAGCGCGAGCGCACGCTGACCCGAAGGCAGCGCATAACCCGCCGTGTGATAAATCTGTGCCTGTGCAAGCGCCTGCTCGTACGCCTCCGCGTAGGTGAAGCCCTCAAGCACCTCTGCCGAGTCATCCGGAAGCATACCGGAGTACTGGTCGCCGAAGCTACGCACCAGCGCGCAATAATCGAGCACCTCATCAGCGTAGGATGACAGCGCCTGCAAGTCCCCGGTGTAGGAAAGCGCCAGCGGGGCACGATCAACCGCCACAAGGTACGCGGGGTCGTTCGTGTAGCCAGCCTCCTGCTCGGTGCAGACTGCGGCAACCAGCGGCTCATCCTGGTTCAGTAGCGCACCAACTCGCAGCGCCGCCAAACCCAGAACAATAGTGCGCCAGTGCAGGGGCGCCTGAAGATCAAAACCCTCGCCGGGCTCCAGCTCGCATTCTTCAACCAGCAGGTTTGCGCTCTTATCAACCCAATTCATCAGAACCCTGCCGGAGAGTTCGATGCGCTCGCCGTTTGCCGAATACCAGATGAGCGCGGGGGTCTGCTGGCTGCTGAGCTTCTCAAAGAAGCGGTTCAGAGTTGTGGGCACGGAGGCGCCGGTGGGGGAGAGAGTAACCATGGGTTTCACTCTACCGCACCGTGTGGTGGGGGCGCGTGGAGAAGCCGACGCGGGAGTAAAAGATACAGGGGTAAAGTAAAAATGCCTAAGGATGCCTTGAAAAATCTAATGGCTCAAAATGTTTGACAGCCCTAATGTCTCATTTTGGAATGCGGCATAAATATAAATTGGAAATGTAAATGGTTCGCAATGCCTCGAAAAATATTCAGAAACCGCATGGTGAAAAAGATAAGTTTTTCTTATCTAATTATTAGAATCTTTCCCCTTACTTGAGATGGGGCGTGTGGGATGGTCGTCATGAACCCTTATATTTGCAGTCAGGATGCGGAATTTGCGGGCGATGGAAACCAGCCCTGGAGAAGGGAAAACCTGGGTGTCCCTTAGGTGTGAGCGAGGGCAAGTGGTGCGTGGGAAAATATATAAAGGTCAAATTTACATTAAATATGACGCCCCTAACACATACATCTAAATATTGTTTAAGTCTAGTTTGACGAAACGGCGTGTCGCACGTCTAATAGATATATAAGCGTGTTTGCCTTGGAGGGACCGTAGAGGCCAAAGCGAACCATGCCACACCATACACACTAAGATTCCGTCCACGACGGATCCGCAGACTCATTAAGCTCACAATGAGAACACGGAAGGAAAACCCATGGGCTCCTACATTGCATCGGACCGCTCCATCGCGGCCGCGCGCGCATCAGGCGCTCAGCACCGTAGCATGAATCCCACTCAATCTCTCGAAAAAGCCACCGACGCCTTTCTCGCAGACGCAGAACGAAACATGCCTGCCTGCACCGACGTATGGACCGCAGCGGCAGGACTCTACGGAACCGAAGGCGAAGACGGAGAACTCGCCTGGCAAGCTGAAGCGCTCTGCGCCCAAACCGATCCTGAAGCCTTCTTCCCCGAGAAGGGCGGCTCCACCCGAGACGCCAAAAGGGTATGCGGTGTATGCCCCGTGCGCGAAGAATGTCTACAATATGCAATGGACAATGACGAGCGCTTCGGAATCTGGGGCGGCCTGTCAGAACGTGAACGCCGCCGACTGCGCAAGCAGGCGAACTAAGCCAGGAAGGTACCATCCACATGCAGACCGCACGACTGTGCTCCCGCCAAACCTGCCAGCGAGAGGCGACTGTTACTCTCCACTACTCCTACGCAGATTCCACGGCACTCATTGACGCGCTCTCTGAATTTCGCGAACCCCACGCCTACGACCTCTGCGACAACCACGCCGCACGACTGACGGCACCGCAGGGTTGGCGAGTGGTCTACAAGGTACCCGTCCAGGGTGCGGACACCACCGAATCCTAGAATTCGAACCCAAGATTTAAACACCCGAATGCAAAGAACCTTCCGTGAATTCACACGGAAGGTTCTTTGCGTATGAGAAACTGGCAGATAGTACAGACACCCGCAACTCACTCAAACACCATTCACTCGAAGAAGAACGCGAGATCAATGAGCAAAGAAACACACCGAGGAATGTGGGGCGCACTGCGCCCGGCCATCCGCAGCAATAGCGCCGAAGAACTTCTCAAGGCCCGCCGCGCAGAGACCGTCACCAGTGAACCGGCGCCGCACACCGGCGCATTCGGCCGCATCGCAGCAGACGTACCCACCGTCGCTGAAGAACCCGACCTGCCCACCGGTTCCGTACCCGTCGTCCCGGCGCGCAGCAAACTCCGTGAGCAGGGCGTCGGCACCCGCGTGCGCACCCGCACCAACGTCTCCACCGGCTTCGTGCCCCTCGTCCGCGATTCGAAGAGCACCCCCAAAAACCCGACCCTCAGCGACCTCAACCGCGAAACCATGCAGCGCGCCGCCGAAGCAGAAGCCGCAGCAGCAGAAGCCGAAAAAGCCGCTGAAGCAGAACCCGTCGCTACCGCGGAGGCGGCAAGCGCCTCCACCGCCGGACGCAAGTACCGCACCGAAACCACCCGTACCGGCCACACCCAGGCAGTTGCAGACCCCAACGCACCGCTGTCCTCCCTGGCTGCCTCGCCCGAGGCCGCTGAACGCGCCGCAGCCCGTGAAGACGCCGTGGAAGACACCCCGCGTTTCCTCAAGCTTCGCGCAACCCTCATCGCGCTCACCGTACCGCTGACCGTACTCATGATCGCGATTCGTGCCGTTGCTTCCGCGCCCTTCCTCTGGCTCGAATACCACCGCCCCGGATTCCCCGAAGACAGCTACGGCTACTACCTCATCGAGAGAATGCGCCTGGGCTCCTACGGCGTGGACTACATCAACAACTTCGCGCCGCGAGAATACCTCGCCCGTCTCACCACCGGCGCTGACAATACCCTCGCCTTCACCGAAGCAGAAGTGAACCACATGCACGACGTGAAGTGGGTGTTGCTTATCGCCACCGTTGCCGTTGCCGCACTCTTCCTCGTGACGCTCTTCAGCAGCATCTCCCTGCGCGAGCGTGCCCCCGGAACCATTCGCCGTAGCCTCTTCGCCGGCACCTGGATTACCCTGGGCCTTATCGTGGTGCTCGGCGTGGTGGGCGCCTTCGGTTGGGAATGGCTGTTCACCACCTTCCACCAGGTGTTCTTCCCGCAGGGCAACTGGGAGTTCTCCGTGCGAAGCTCCCTGATTCGCCTCTACCCTCCGCAGTTCTGGATCGACGCGGCAATCGCCGTAGCGGTCCTCGTGGCAGCGCAGATTACCCTCCTGCTCGTGACCACCTGGCCCACCAAATACCGCAAGCTCAAGGCAGAACGCCGCCGCCAGGAACGCCAGGAACTGCGCGTCAAGCTCGCCTCCGCACGAGTCGGCGAGAACTAAAAATCATCAGCTGATTCACCGCGCAAACCAGCGTGGAAAGGGCACAGCAAAGGGGGCTGGGCTCTACCCATACGGTAGAACCCAGCCCCCTTCGCTATACCCAAGCTCGCATCGCTCGCGCCTCAACCCGAGCCTAAAACCCGGCTCTAAAACCCGAGGCTAGATTCCGAGCCTAAATCCAGGACTTAAACCACATGTGCGAATACCACTGTTCATACGGAATCACCTGAGCAGTCCACAGCGGCATAAAGTACGCGCTCAACACCAGCACGCCGACCAGGTAAATCGCCACCAGCGTCACGCCCAAACGAGCACGCAACACCGAACCGCGAGCACCCGACAGCACCAGACCTAAAGTACCCGCCAACAGCAGAATCAGGAACGGCTCAAAGGACAGCGCGTAGAAGTAGAACATCGTGCGGGTCGGGTACATAAACCACGGGAAATAGCCCGCACCGAACACAACCAGCAATGCACCAAAACGCCAATCCCGCTTCAGCAACAGAACCAGAAGCGCCACAATAATCGCCGGAATAAAAGCCCACCAAATAGCCGGGTTACCGATATTCAAAATAGCCTCAGAACAGGACTTCACGGTACAACCCGAAGAACCCAGCTTCGGCGATTCATAGTAGTACGAGGTCGGGCGGCCCAAAACCAGCCACTGCCACGCCTGCGAAGAATACGTGTGCGGGCTGCTCAAACCAGAATGGAACTTAAACGCCGACACATGGTACTCCCACAGAGAACGCAGATCCTCAGGAAGCCACATAACACCCTTGCCCGGGTTCTCAACAGCCCAACGGCGGAAATACGCATTCGACGACTGGAACCAGCCCGCCCAAGTGCTCAGATACACCAGCAGACCCACACCAATCATCTGGAAGAACGCGGGGATGCCGTCACGCACCAGCGCCGTCAAACCCCACTTGTCCAGGCCCACAATACGGCGAGCATTAATATCCCAGAACACCGTCAGCAGACCCATCGCCGCAATAAAGAACAGCGAATTCCACTTCACACCCACCGCGGCACCGGCGCACACACCGGCAGCAAAACGCCACAGGCGCAGACCCATACTCGGGCCCCACGGCATCGGCGGAAGCACACCGCTATTCTGACGTGCCGCCTCCGCAATATTGCGCGCCAACACGCGCCGCGCCTGAATACGATCAAGCACCAGGCACACAAAAGTCGCCAGAATCCAGAACATCTGGAAAATATCCAGCAGAGCCAGGCGAGACTCCACCAGCATCAGACCATCCACCGCAGCCAGCAGTGCCGCAATAGTCGCCACCGTCATCGAACGGAACAGCAACCAGCCAGCATACGCAATCAACGCCACCGACAGGGTGCCAATCATCGCAGCAGAAACACGCCAACCAAAGGGATTATTATCACCAAAAATCGCCATGCCCGCGGCAATCATCCACTTACCCAACGGCGGATGCACCACATACTCCGGTGAATCCGTCAACAGACCCGACGGATGACCCGCCGCAAAAGACGCATTAGCGTCCTTCGACCAGCTCAACTCATAGCCGTAATGCACATACGAGTAGGCATCCTTGGCGTAGTAGGTCTCATCAAAAACAATGGCATTCGGATGCGCCAAATTATAAAAACGCAGAATACCGGCAACCAGCACAATCAGTGCGGGCGCCAGCCAACCCCAACGCGGGGCACGAATATAGGCAACAGCGAGCGCATCCAGCAGAGAATCGAGGCCGTAACGACCGCGTTCAGACGAAGAACGGGTCAAATCGGCCGGACCAACCGGAGCGGCAGATGCGGGAGAAAGTAGCTTAGGTATCTTCACCCCATCAATCCTAAAGGGTCAGAACGCACGATGCACCATTTCAGCCCGTGAACGGCTTATATGAAGCACCCTGAACCTGCGCCTGACGCAGCGCCCCGCCCGGCAAGATCACCCGGCGCCGGACAGAGCGCGGGCGTTACACTTAGTGGGTACACGAAGACCAGACACAGACACGAGGCCTGCCATGACCGCACCCGCAGAATACACCGAAGAAACCACCGACCCCTCAGAAACGGTCGAGGCACCCCAGGCTGACACCGCTGACCCTGCTGTCACCTCCGAAGAAGGCGGCGTGCTCATCCTCGGCGGCACCCCCATCGGCAACCTCGCTGACGCCTCCGACCGACTGCGCTCAGCCCTCGCCACCGCAGACCTCATCGCCGTTGAAGATACCCGCAAGCTACGCACCCTCGCCTCCGGCCTTGGCGTGCGCACTCGCGGCCGCGTCATCGTCAACCACGACCACAACGAATCCGAACGCAGCGAAACCATCGTGCAGGCGGTACAGGACGGCCAGCGCGTGCTGTTGCTCTCGGATGCGGGCATGCCCACCATCTCCGACCCCGGCTATGTTGCCGCCGCAGCCGTCGCGGAAGCCGACCTGCCTGTCACCGTGGTGCCCGGCCCCTCCGCCGCGTTGACCGCGCTCGCGCTCTCCGGCCTGCCCACCGGACGATTCACCTTCGAAGGCTTCCTCGCCCGCAAGGGCTCCGAGCGTTCGCGCCGCCTCGCCTCGCTGGTGGGGGAGGAGCGCACCATGATTTTCTACGAATCCCCGCACCGCACCGCCGCAACCCTTGCTGACTTCGTGCAGATCTTCGGCGCTGACCGCCGCGGAACGGTCAGCCGTGAGCTAACTAAGCTTCACGAAGAGGTTCGACGCGGTACCCTGGCTGAGCTTGCCGAATGGGCTGACTCTGAACGCGTCCGAGGCGAAATCGTCATTATTGTTGAGGGCACACAAGCCCCCGAAACCCCCGAAGCGCGGGACGTCGTGCAGCTAGTCCTCGACCGTGTGGCTGGCGGCGAGCGCCTCAAGAGCGCCTGCGCCGCGGTCGCTGCCGAGACCGGCACCTCCAAGCGTGACCTGTACGAGGCAGCCCTGGCTGCCCGCTCCGAATAACCCAAAACACCCGCAGTTTTATCCCGAGGATTTATCAATGTGTCAGAGCCATCCCGGTCCTGAAATCACCCAGGAGTACCTGAACTCCCTCGCCGCCCTGGCGAACTACACCCTGCCCACCCCCGCGGCACTCCAGGCGACCGCCCTGCCTAACGGCTGGGAGTCGGTGCCCGGTGAAGTACCCGCACCCTATAAGGCGGAACTCTACACCGGCATCAGCGACGCCGAAGGCGGAGAGGGAACCCGCCGCCGCTCCACCACCGGTGAGAACGGTCGTAGCCGCAACCTGGTCTTCCCGCCCGCCCCCGAGCCGCTGCCGTACCCGATTGTGGATAACCACACCCACATGGACCTGCTCGACGGCGAAGTAGAAATCAGCGCCCGCGATGCGCTCGATGCCGGTGAGAAGCTCGGCATCGGCGCCATCGTGCAGGTCGGATGCGATATCCCCTCCTCCCTCTACGCCGTGGCCGCCGCCCAGGCTGACGAGCGTGTGCTGGCCGCCGTCGCCATTCACCCGAACACCGCCCCCGAGCTGGCTGCAGCCGGACAGTTGGAGGCGGCGATCGCCACCCTCGACGAGCTTGCCACCGCCGACCGCGTGCGCGCCATCGGTGAGACCGGCCTGGACTACTTCCGCACCGGAGATGAGGGTAAGGAAGCACAGCACTACAGCTTCCGCGAGCATATTCGCATTGCGAAGAAGCACAACCTGGCGCTGCAGATTCACGACCGTGATGCGCATGAGGACGTTGTGCGGATCCTGGATGAAGAGGGTGCGCCGGAACGTACCGTGTTCCACTGCTATTCGGGTGGCCCGGAGCTTGCGGCGATCTGCAATGAGCGTGGCTGGTATATGAGCTTTGCCGGCACGGTGACTTTCAAGAATTCGAAGGGTATTCAGGAGTCGTTGGCGATGGCTCGCCCGGAGCTGATGTTGGCTGAGACGGATGCACCGTTCTTGACTCCGCATCCGTTCCGTGGCCGCCCGAATGCGTCCTACATGACAAATTACACGGTACGTTTTATGGCGGCTCACCGCGGTGAGGAGCTGGAGATGCTCTGCCGCCGTATTCGTGAGAATTCGGAGCGGGTTTACGGTCAGTGGTAGGCGCGTACAGCCTGTAGCTGATAGCTACTCTGGGTCGCCCACTCCGGCTGAGCGTGGTTGCATGCTTAGCCACGTGAAGATGTGGGAGGACTTCGTCGCATCGGATGCTGACTGGGCTCTGATTGCTGAGGATGACATCCTTACTTCTCCGGATGCCGAGGCGGTAGTGGACGCAATCATCACCAAGTTCCCGCAGGTTCAGCTGGTGAACCTGTGCGATGCGTACTCGTTCAAGGCAGGCACCATGAACCCGCGCCTGGGCGTGGGGAAGTAAGTAAGCCTCTTTAAGAAAGCCTCTCTTTGTCATATATGTATGGCAGGGAGGGGCTTTTTTGTTGCCGTTTTCAGCTCTAGCTGGGGAGGGCGCACGTAACGTGCGAGACATAACAAGGGGCTGCACGCCAATTCCCGGGTACTATCTTCACATGAGTGATAGGGTATTTCTATACATACAATTCATCACTCACTGACTAGGCAATTTGTTATCGTGCGCGCATATTTTCGGCGTGCTTTGTGTTTGTCGGTGCCAAGTCAATACTCGGCACTCATGCATGGCTTCTGTCGTTTCAGATCAGGACTGTATGGGTGCGCCACAGCAAAGGGAAATTCATGACAAAAATTCTGAAATACGTTCTGGGACTGGACGGCGCTAACCGGTTTGATTCTTTCTTCTCGGTGGGGGCACCCGCTCAAGGTTTTCAGCGTTATTCTGCGGTGGATAACCGTGATGATCACGTCACTGATGCACAATTCGATAGCAAGCTGTTCTTGACTCGTTACGGTAAAGAGCCGAGGCCTGCCGAAAAGGGTTGCGCTTTGAGCCACTACCACATGTGGAAGGACTTCCTCGCTTCAGATGCCGACTGGGCTTTGCTGGCAGAGGACGATGTCCTCATTTCCCCTGACCTGCAGCCTGTAGTGGAGAGGATTATCGAAAAGTATCCTCACGTGCAGATGGTTAACCTGGGCGATATCTACGCTTCTGAAGCTGGCAAGCTCAACCCGCAGGTTGATTACCCCCGTCTTTCGTTGCTTTCTCCTTTTGTGTACGGCAAGTACCGTATGGGTCGTGCCTATGGTTCAAAGCCTCTGTACGGTGCAGCCTTGTATCTTCTTTCGCGTTCTGGAGCTGAACGACTCGTAGAATGTTATGGCGAGACGGTTCCCGGCGTTGTTGCTGATGATTATTCTCTCTACCGAGAATGGGGAGTGGACATATATTTGGTGCAGCCCGGCCTGTGCGGTTGGGAGGGCACCAGCCTCATTCAAACTTCTGGCGTTCGTCACTTGGAAAGTCTCAAGAGCACGCAGCATGGCACCGGTTTTATCGACCGGGTGCGCATCGCCCTGGCGCCGAAGAAGCGTATTGCGAACGCGAAGAATATTCTGGATGCCACTCTCGAAGATGTGAAGCAGCGTCTAGGACGATAATCCAGAGGCGGTAACCCACAGATGGATTGGGGTACTGTCATCACATAAAAATGTGAATACGTGGATCTTCTGCCCTGTCATTTATCCCCTCCCTATCGTGTACATACGGTAGGGAGGGGATTGCTTTTGCTGTGCATCAGTACGACGTAGGCTATGTCGCGTCTTAACCTGCAGACACCTGAGATTGGTGCATGGTGAATGATAGAATTCTTTCTACGTTGCACTGTAGTGTGCGTATTTATCACATGCTCAATAGTCAGACTCCCTGCCACTTACGCACCGATTTTCAAGATTGATGAACTTTTTGTCGTGCAGGCGGTCTGATGTTCTGAAAGCTCGCCATTAACCGGCGCAATCTTCTGTCGCTGAGGTTTTCTGAGTGAGCTATTGAAGGGAAAAACATGGCAAAGATTCTGAAGTATGTTCTGGGCCTGGATGATGCGAACCGTTTCGATTCGTTCTATTCTGTGGGCGCGCCGGCGCAGGGTTTTGTCCGTTATTCTGCGGTGGATAACCGCGATAATCACGTCGCGGATGAAGAGTTTGATGTTGAGCTTTTCCGCAGCCGTTGGCATCGTGATCCTAGCCCCGCTGAAAAGGGTTGCATGCTCAGCCATGTGAATATGTGGCGCGACTTTATTGCAAGTGACGCCGATTGGGCTCTGATTGCTGAGGACGACATCCTGATTTCTCCGGATGCTGAGGCAGTGGTGAACGCAATCATTACGAAGTACCCGCAGGTGCAGGTGGTGAACCTCTGCGATTCTTTTGCGAATGATGCCGGCAAGCTGAACCCGCAGGTGGAGTACATTCGTCTGTCTCTGCTGTCTCCTTTTGTGCACGGTAAGTACCGTATGGGTAAGCCGTACGGTACCTGGCCTTTGGTTTGCACCGGCCTGTACCTGATTTCCCGTTCGGGTGCCGAGCTGCTGCTCAAGCAGTTTGAGGATAAAGCTCCGGGTACTGTGGCTGATGATTATAGGCTGTACCAGCAGTGGGGTGTGGATGTGCGTTTTGTGCAGCCTGGCCTGTGCGGCTGGGAGGGCAGTAGCGTCATCCTGGAATCCGGCAAGCGTCATCTGGACAAGGTGAATAGCCTCCAGCACGGCACCGGTCCCCTGGACCGGGTGCGTATTGCTTTGGCACCGAAGAAGCGTATTACAAATGCTAAGATCGCACTGGAAGCCACTCTTGATGAGGTAAAGCAGCGTTTCTCGCGGTAACCTAAACTGTAACCTCCCACCATCCACCTATGTGAAGGAACGCTGTGAACGATCTGCCTCTGCTCGGCCCTGCTGAGATTCGTGAGCTTGCCGAGATGCTCGGTATTCGTCCGACGAAGACTCTTGGGCAGAACTTTGTGATTGACCCCAATACGATTCGTCGTATTGTCAACGCGGCAGAGATTTCACCGGAGGAGACGGTGTTGGAGGTTGGCCCGGGTTTGGGTTCGTTGACCCTCGGCATCCTGGATGCTGCGAAGGATATGGTTGCGGTTGAGATTGACCCGCCGCTGGCGCAGCAGCTTCCGCACACGATTGAGAAGTTCCGCCCCGAGAAGGCGGGCGATATTGACGTGGTGCTTATGGATGCACTGAAGGTCACCGAGCTGCCTCGCACTCCGGATGCTCTGGTGGCGAACCTGCCCTATAACGTGGCGGTTCCGGTGCTTCTGCACCTGTTTGCGCAGTTCCCGAGCATCCGTCACGCCCTGGTGATGGTTCAGGACGAGGTTGCTGACCGTCTTTCGGCGACCCCGGGTTCGAAGATTTACGGTGTGCCCTCGGTGAAGGCTAATTGGTACGCCGAGGTGTACAAGGCGGGCGTCATCGGCAAGAACGTGTTCTGGCCTGCCCCGAAGATTAACTCGGGCCTGGTGGGTTTCCGCATGCGCGAGGAGCCGCTCTCGACCGTTGACCGCGACCTGGTGTTCACGATTATTGATGCGGCATTCGCTCAGCGCCGTAAGACTCTGCGCGCCGCGCTGAGCTCCTGGGCGGGCTCGGGCGCGCGTGCGGAGCAGATTCTGACGGCGGCAGGTATCGCTCCGACCGAACGCGGTGAGAAGCTGGATATTCACGGCTTTATCCGCATTGCGGAGGCTTCGCTGACTGTCCCGGCGGAGCCTGCTGCGGAGTAGCTTCTACCTGCTCTGAATTTTTCACTGACGTTCTCACGCGAGTTCCCGCGCGAAAGGTGTATGCGCTGATGAGTACCGCCTCCCAGGTCACTATTTCGGTTGATGCTCCCGGTAAGGTCAATCTGTACCTTGCCGTGGGGGATGTCCGCCCGGACGGCTACCACCCGCTGACTACGCTTTTTGCGGCGGTCTCGCTGACGGAGACCATCACGGTCTCTGAGGGGTCTGTTCCCGGGCTGAGCCTGAGCATGGATATTGTGCCCGGCTCCCTGGTGGACCAGCAGATGCAGGCGGGGCAGTTTGACCCTGCCGATGTGCCGATGGATGAGCGGAACCTCGTGTACCGTGCCGCCGAGCTGATTCTTGCGGAGCACGGCATTGATTCCGCTCCGGCACTGCACCTGCATATTGCAAAGGCTGTGCCTGTGGCAGGCGGCATGGCGGGCGGCTCAGCGGATGCGGCGGCGGCTCTCATCGCCACGGACCGCTACCTGCACGCCACCGGTCGTACCGGCGCGCTACTGACCCAGACGGATTACGAACGTCTTGCCGCGCAGCTAGGCGCCGATATTCCCTTCAGCGTGCGTGCCGCGCTCGGCCAGACTCTCGCCCTGGGGCAGGGGACCGGTACCGAGTTGCAGAACGTTGCGGCGCCTCAAGAACCCCTGCATCTGGTGATCGTCGCCGCGCAGTTTGGCCTCTCAACCCCCAGCGTATTCAAGCAGCTGGACGCGGGCCGTGCCTCGGGTGAGTACCCTGCCTCCGGTGAACTGGTGGAACCCGTAGAGCTTCTTGAAGCTCTGAACTCTTACGACGGTTCGGAGGCGGCGCTCGCCTCCCTGGCTGCTCTGCTGCGTAACGACCTGCAGGCTCCAGCGCTTTCGTGCGCCCCGCAGCTGGAACAGACCCTGAGCCTGCGTGACAGTGAGGGTGTGTATGCTTCGCTGGTCTCTGGCTCCGGCCCGACGGTGCTTCTGCTGGCTTCTTCGCAGGCTCGGGCGGAGGCTCTTGCGTCCGCTCTGCGCGATGCGGGCAACCACGCTGTGAGCGCGGTCATTGCGGTTCTGTATCATTAGTATTTGATACATATATACGATCTATCATTCATTCGCTTCCGCTAGCTACTATCCACTGTCTTGAAAAGTCTCGCACTTTCTCTCCCGAATATGTTGTTCGGCATTGGGAGAAGCTTTTCGAATCTATTCACCGTTAGTAGCCGCTGTAGCGGAGAACTGAATATATACAGAAATGCCGGTTCTAGATTGAATCTAGAACCGGCATTTTTCTATGCCCCGTAGGCGTTAGCCCAGCAGCTCGGAGAGTTCGAGCCAGCGCATTTCTAACTCGTCAATCTCGTCCTGGAGAGCCTGCTGCTGCTCGCCGAGTGCCGCCAAACCGGCGTAGTCGGAGGGGTCGTGCGTGCTCATCTGTTCGGAGAGCTTCTCCTGCTCCGTAGCGAGCTTCGCCAGGCGGCGCTCAATCGCACCGGACTCCTTCTGAGCCGCACGCTGCTCGGCACCGGAAACCTTCGGCTTAGCGGATGCCTCTGCCTCCTGCGCCGAAGTCTTCTGCGTCGGGGAGGTGGAACGCGCCTGCGCGGAACCTGCTGCGGATCCGCCAGCACCTGCCGCCGAGAGCGCCAGATACTCATCCACGCCGCCGGGCAGATGGCGGAACGAACCATCAATGACCGCGTACTGCTGATCGGTCACGCGCTCCATGAGGTAGCGGTCGTGGCTGACCACCAGCAGGGTGCCCGGCCAGGTATCCAGCAGATCTTCCATCGCGGCGAGCATATCGGTATCCAGGTCGTTGGAGGGCTCGTCGAGAATCAGCACGTTCGGCTCGTCCAGCAGAATCAGCATGAGCTGCAGGCGACGCTTCTGACCACCTGACAGGTCCTTGACCGGGGTAGACAGCTGCGCACTGGTAAAGCCCAGACGCTCCAGCATCTGCGAGGGGGACAGCTCCTTGCCGTCTGCAATGTAGCTACGCTTCTTGCGGCCAATCACATCCGAGACGCGGTCGTTAGCGACCTCGTTGAGCTCATCAAGCTGCTGGGTGAGGGTCGCAATCTTCACGGTCTTACCGTGCTTGACGCGGCCCTCGGTCGGCTTCAGGTCGCCGGTCACCAGCGAAAGCAGAGTCGACTTACCCGCGCCGTTCACGCCCAGGATGCCGGTGCGCTCGCCGGGAGCGATACGCCAGGTGACCTTCTTCAGTACGGGGCGCTTGCCGTCGGGCATCGAGGGATCATCGTAGACGACGGAGACGTTTTCGAGGTCCACCACGTCCTTGCCGAGGCGAGAGACCGCCATCTTCTTCAGCTCCACGGTGTCACGTACCGGGGGAACATCCGCGATGAGGGCGTTCGCGGCGTCAATGCGGAACTTCGGCTTGGAGGTACGCGCGGGTGCACCGCGGCGCAGCCATGCGAGCTCCTTACGCATCAGGTTCTGGCGCTTCGCCTCAGCCGCGGCTGCCTGACGGTCACGTTCCACGCGCTGCAGAATGTACGCCGCGTAGCCGCCCTCGAAGGGCTCGACGATGCGGTCGTGCACCTCCCAGGTGTCGGTACAGATTTCGTCGAGGAACCAGCGGTCGTGGGTGACAACCATGAGGCCACCGGCATTCTTAGACCAGCGGGACTTCAGATGGTTGGCGAGCCAGGTAATGGCCTCGACGTCCAGGTGGTTGGTGGGCTCGTCGAGCATGAGCACGTCCCACTCCTGCGCGAGCAGGGAGGCGAGCGCTACGCGTCGGCGCTGACCACCAGAAAGAGAGGAAACCGGCGCGTCCCAGGGCAGGTCGGAGACCAGACCGGAGATAACGTCGCGGATGCGTGCCTGCGACGCCCACTCATATTCGGGGGTGTCGCCCACAATCGCGTAGCCGACCGTGTGGTCGTCGTCGAGAACATCGGACTGGTCGAGGTAGCCGATGCGGGTGCCGCCGCGCACGGTGACGCGGCCGGAGTCCGGTTTGAGCCGGCCGGCAAGGATCTTCATGAGGGTGGACTTGCCGTCGCCGTTACGGCCGACAATACCGATGCGGTCGCCTTCGTTCAGACCGACCGTGATGCCTTCAAAGATGGTTCGGGTAGGGAATTCGAGGTGCAGCGATTCGCCGCCAAGTAGATGTGCCACGCCTTCTAGGGTACAGGGTGAGTCTTCGGTTCAAGTAGCGCCCGAAGCTTTGATGAGGGGGTACTCGGCGGTGCTGAGAAAAGCTGTGAGGATTGCGGGGCGCGCGGCTAAGTTGGGCACAGATATTTGATAAACTGAGGAAAGCATTTCCTGCATTGCGCTGTTCTGTGCCCAAAATGGCGGTCAATGACGATGAGGACCCGCTAGCGGGGGCTTGTCGTGAATGTAAGGATAATCCGCCATGGTGTAATGGCAGCACAGCGGCCTTTGGAGCCGTTTGTCTAGGTTCGAGTCCTAGTGGCGGAGCGTAAGCACTCAACGGCACCGTTGATAGAGAGTTTGCGGTTCGCGCTCACTCCTCACTCTTACAACCTCGTCTAAGGAGTCTTCCCAGTGAATACTGAACTGGCACCCTCTGCAGTGATTGTTCTCGCTGCAGGCGCTGGTACGCGCATGAAGTCCGCTACCCCCAAGGTTATGCACGGTATTGGTGGTCGTTCCATGGTGGAGCACGCTGTCGCCGCTGCCCGTGATTTGAACCCTGAGCGTCTTGCTGTTGTGGTGCGCCACCAGCGCGATAAGGTTGCTGAGCACGTGCTCGCTTTCGACCCCGAGGTGACCATCGTAGACCAGGATGAGATTCCCGGTACCGGCCGCGCTGTTGAGGTCGGTCTGAACGCTCTGGATGCGCAGGCTCCCGTTTCCGGCACCGTCCTGGTGACCTACGGTGACGTTCCTCTGCTGCGCCCCGAGACTCTGCGCGAACTGATTGCTTTCCACGAGGAAGACAAGAACTCTGTTACCGTCCTGACCACTCACGTGGATGAGCCCGGCGCGTACGGCCGTATTGTCCGTAATCAGGCTGGCGAAGTGACCGCCATTGTTGAGGCGAAGGACGCTTCCCCCGAAGAGCTTGAAATCACCGAGATTAACTCCGGTATTTACGCTTTTGACGCCGCTGTCCTGCGTGAGGCACTGCTCGAGGTGACCACCAACAACGCACAGGGTGAGAAGTACATTACCGACGTTCTGTCCATTGCTCGTTCTAAGGGCTACCGCACCTCCGCTCTGGCTATTGACGACCGCTGGGAGGTCGAGGGCGCTAACGACCGCGTGCAGCTGGCTCAGCTGGGTCGTATGCTCAACAACCGCATCCTTGAGGCTCACATGCGTAACGGCGTGACCGTCGTTGATCCTGAGAACACTTGGATTGACGTCACCGTCACCATTGAGAACGATGTGACTCTCCTGCCCGGTGTGCAGCTGCACGGTTCCACCACCGTCGCTACCGGCGCCACCATTGGCCCGGACACCACCCTGACTGATATGACCGTTGAGGCTGACGCTACCGTCATCCGCGCGCACGGTCACGGCGCTGTCATTGGCGAAGGCGCAACTGTTGGCCCCTTCGCATACCTGCGCCCCGGTACCACCCTGGGCAAGGACGCTAAGCTCGGCACCTTCTGTGAGGCTAAGAACTCGCAGATTGGCGATGGCGCTAAGGTCCCGCACCTGTCCTACGTTGGTGATGCCACCATCGGTGAGGGCGCGAATATTGGTGCTGGCTCTATTTTTGCAAACTATAACGGCCTGGTGAAGAACCGCTCCGTTATTGGCGCGCATGCCCGCATGGGATCCGCGGGTATTTACGTTGCACCCGTTACTGTGGGTGACGGTGCATACTCCGGCGCGGGCGCGCTGATCCGTAAGGATGTTCCTGCGGGCGCCCTCGCCTACTCTGAGACTTCCCAGCGCACCATCGATGGCTGGGTCCTGAAGAACCGTGCTGGTACCGAACCCGCCGAGGCCGCTAAGGCTGCTGGCGCGCAGGAACCGGCAGAATCCTAATTTGAGGAAAGAACAACACCATGAGTAGCGAGATTACCAACCCCGGTGAGCGCAAGCTTGTAGTGGTCTCCGGTCGAGCACACCCCAAGCTTGCCGAGGAGATCGCACAGGCTCTTGACCACGACCTGCTGCCCACCTCCGCATACACCTTCGCCAATGGCGAGACCTACGTTCGCTTTGAGGAGTCGGTGCGCGGTGCGGACGCTTTCGTGATTCAGTCGCACCCGGCACCCATCAACGAGTGGCTCATGGAGCAGATCATTATGATCGATGCGCTTAAGCGTGCATCCGCTCGTTCCATTACCGTGGTGTCTCCTTTCTACCCCTACGCTCGTCAGGACAAGAAGCACAAGGGTCGCGAGCCTATCTCGGCACGTCTGATTTCGGACCTGTACAAGACTGCTGGTGCTGACCGCCTGATGTGCGTGGATCTGCACACCTCGCAGATTCAGGGCTTCTTCGACGGTCCGCTGGATCACCTGTTCGCGATTCCGGTTCTGGCTAAGCACATCCGCGACCGCGTGGACGACCTGTCCAACGTGACCGTTGTGTCCCCGGATACCGGTCGTGTCCGTGTGGCTGAGCACTGGGCTGACCTGCTGGACGGCGCGCCCCTGGCATTCGTGCACAAGACCCGCGACATCAACGTCCCCAACCAGGCTGTTTCTAAGACTGTTGTGGGTGACATTGAGGGCCGTACCTGCGTGCTGATTGACGACATGATTGACACCGGCGGCACCATTGCTGGCGCTGTGAAGGTCCTCATGGACAAGGGCGCGAAGGAAGTTATCATCGCGGCAACCCACCCGGTTCTGTCCGATCCGGCTGCTGAGCGTCTGTCCCAGTGCGGTGCTGTGGAGGTCGTCGTGACCAACACCCTGCCCGTGTCGGAAGAGAAGCAGTTCGATAACCTGACTATTCTCTCCATCGCTCCGTTGATCGCTCGCGCTATCCGCGAGGTCTTCGACGAGGGCTCTGTGACCGAGATTTTCGATCACTAAGCTTCTAAAGCCTAACGAAAGTCCCCCGCTGACTACTGTCGGCGGGGGACTTTCTGCTATTGAGGCTAAGTTATAGAGGCTAAAGCTAACCCGGCTGGAGCAGATATCTGTTCCAGCCGGGTTAGTGCTATATTTAGTGTCGTGTGCTTAGCGGTGTGCGCTTAGCGGTGTGCCTGTGCGAGCCAGGGCAGAATGATGCGCAGGGACTGCTCCACCTCGTCCACTGCGACCTTAGCTGCTGCGGGGCCGCGGCGGTAGGGGTCTTCCAGCTTGTCGCTATCGAGCGGGCGAGCACCGTGCGAGTAGAGGTAGGACAGCGGTTCGGCGCGGCGCGCATCCTCACGGATACGTGCAACCTGCTTGAGGAGCTTGATCTTGGCGTGGTGCTGGGGCCACTCGCGCACGATCCAGTCAGCGTGCACCTTCTCAGCCACCAGGATGATGGTGGCGTTCTCAATAATCTGGCCGTTGAGCTGGCGGGAGGCGAAACCCTCCGGGTTGTAGCCTCGCTCAATAAGTTCGTTGGCTACATGCTCGTAGACGCCGTGACCAACAAGCGCGCCGGTGCCTGCGCTGGCGAAAATCCACTTGTCTTCCAGACCGTACTCGGCGGCAAGGTGCTTGGAGATGACCTCGCCGGATGCGCTACGGGCAATGTTGCCGGTGCACACGAAGAGCGCTTCGAAGGGGCCGTCCTTGCGTGTGCTCTCGGCCTGGTTGAGGGTGCTGGGGGAGAACTTGAAGAGGGAGGGACGTTCACTGCGAGGCTTCGTTGCCTGGCGGGAAACCTGCGTATTCTGGCTGTTGGCTTCTTCGGGGTTGGCAAGCTCTTCGGCATCAACGGTGGGCGCGTTGTGCTGACCCACACGGATAATGCTGGGTCCTGCGGGCTTGTCGTCTACGTCGAGAATGTCACCGGGGGTAGCCTCGATATCGGTGTGGGTGAGGGGCTGCGCGGAAACGGTTGCGGTACCGTCGGCGCTGAGCTCTTCTTCAGGCGTGACTTGCTGGCTGGCTACCTCGGCGGGGGAGTGGACTTCGTAGTCTTCGATGGCTTCGCGGAGCGAACCGTCGGGAGTGACGGTACGGCCGGCTACCCCGCGGCGGTTCTTGCCCGCCAGCTCGGGGTTGCTCTTAATGAGGGAACGGACTCCGTCAGCAATATTTGCGGAGGAAGAAGCGGGGGTTGCCGGGTGCTCCTCGGCGGTTTCTGCGGAATTGGTTTTATCCTCGGAGGAGCCCCACGCGTACTTGTCCTTGAGGGACTTAATGTTGAAGATGCCCATCAAAAAGCCTTTTCTAATTGACGTACCCAACAGTGAACAGGGAAGCCGGAAGTGCTGGGTTGGTTGAATGAATAGTATCTATCATACCGAGTTACTTGCACCTTCAACGGTTCCTTTTCCTGTGTGTGGCAAATACCCCTAAATGTCTTGTGTTTTCGCTACGAATTAGAGGTTCTTCTTTCAACTAAAGATGACCAAAAGTACAAGCTTGATGCTGAAAATGTTTAGAGGGTGCGTGCTAGAATTGGCGTGAAATGCTGGTCTTCTTCTCACTCAGAGACCAGCGAGCATACTCACCAACGAGGACCAATGAAGAGGATTTATACTAAGCTTCGCCTGTTTTTCCCGGGACGAACCTTTACGCTACTTGTTTTTAACCTGATCGGCCTGTTCCTCCTATCTTTGATGGAGATGGTTGGCGTTGCTGCAATTCTTCCCATTGTGAATATTGCGATGGGTGCGGAAATTACCGGCTACCTGGCTATTATTTCCGATATCTTTGGCAACCCTCAGCGTTCTGATTTGGTGCTCTATCTGGGTATTGTTCTGGTGCTCGCCTTTGTGATTAAGGGTATCGCTGCGCTCCTCTTTAAGCGTTGGAGCCTGAAGTTTACTGGTTACCAGCAGCTGGCGACGTCGACAACAATCCTCAACCATTACATGAAGGATAGCTACTTTAACCACAGAAAGTCCCAGCCTGAAGAAACCGTCTACTTGATTAGCACCTACGTGGTGTTTGCTTACCGTGGCTATGTCGGCTCGATCATTAACTTTGTAGGCGACCTGCTCTCAATCCTAGTGTTGTTGGTGATGATTCTGTGTGTTATGCCGATTCCTGCGCTGGTTGCTTTCGCATACTTCGGCATTACCATTGCTGTCATGCAGTTCTTCCTGCGTCGAGGAAACACTAAGTACGGTGAGATTTCTGCTCGTGCCGGTCGTAATGCTCTTCGTTCTCTCTTCGATAACATCAAGGGCTTCCGCGAGATTCGTATTTCTAATTCCCGTGAGTCGACCGTTGAAGAGTACCGCCAGTATGCGTTGCGTGGTGTGAAGAGCGAAGTTAACGTTTCCTTCTTGTCGGACTTCCCCAAGTACGCTCTGGAAATTATCTTCATCGTTGGAATCGCGGGTCTTCTGGGTCTGATGACTTCCACTCAGGGCGCTGATGGCCTTCCTGCCCTCATGCTTTTCGCAACCGCTTGCATCCGTATTCTGCCGAACGCTACCCGTATGGTTGCTTCTATGGGTAGCATCCGTGCGAACGAGTTTGCGAGTGAGGAAGTCGCCAAGGTCATCCGCTCGATGAGCCCCGAAGAGCAGCGCCTGCAGATGGTTGAACCTAAGGGCGATTTTGATCCGGCAACCATCATTAACCCGGCTGTTGAACCTGTCGATGTTCTGGTTGATAACCTGGTTTACCGATACCCCGATGGCGATAAGGACGTTCTCAAGGATATTCAGCTGGATGTGCCGGCAGGTACCTCGGTTGCTTTCGTGGGCGGTTCCGGCTCGGGTAAGACTACTCTTGTTGACCTGATTCTTGGTCTGCTCACGCCGACGAGCGGCACGATTTCCAGCCAGGGTAAGGACATCCATAATGACCTGCCCTCCTGGTACCAGAAGATTGGTTATGTCCCTCAGGATCCATACCTGGGTAACGGCACTCTGCGTGAGGCAGTCGCCTTCGGCATTCCCAAGCAGTACATCGACGATGACCGAGTGAATTACTGCCTCGAGCTGGCAGAGCTGATGCCCGTTGTCGAGACCCTGGAAGACGGCATCAACACTCCGATCGGTGAGAACGGTAACCGCCTCTCCGGTGGTCAGCGTCAGCGTGTGGGTATCGCCCGCGCGATGTACCGCAACCCGAGCCTGCTGATCATGGATGAGGCAACCAGTGCACTGGACAATGAGACTGAGCACAAGATTACTCAGACCATTAACCGCATCTCCCAGGAGATTACCGTGATTATCGTGGCTCACCGCCTTTCCACGGTGCGTAACGTTGATCAGCTGGTGTACCTCTCCCAGGGCCGCATTGCCAATAAGGGAACTTTCAAGGAAGTTCAGGCGGCAAACGAAGAATTTGCGAACCTCGTTCGCCTGGGCCAGCTGCCCGACTAATTGAAACTATGGGGGTGATCGTATAGAGATATAGGTACGGTCGCCCCCATATTTAGCCTTCTATCGCTTGTGATTTTCAGGCGCCTCACTCAAAGGACATATTGTGACTCATACTCCCCGTGTTTCTGCGGTTATTCCTTTCTACGGCGAGCCGGAACCGGTTCTTGCCATTATTGACACTCTGCGTGCTCAGCAGGGCATTGACCCCACCGATATCGAGATTGTTATTTCTGACGACGTTTCTCCCACCCCGTTCCCCGAGGTTGAGGGTGTGACCGTCGTGCGTCGTGCCGTCAATGGCGGTTTCGGTAAGGCTGTGAACTCCGGTGTTGCTGCCGCGACCGGTGAATGGGTTTTCATCCTCAACAGCGACCTGGAGCTGGATAACACCTTCGTCTCGCGCATGCTCGCAGCCGTGGAACGCCACGGCAAGGTGCTGGCTAGCCCGCAGATCATTGGCCACGACGGCAAGCAGCAGTGGGTCGCACGCAAGTTCCCCACCGCAGCGCATGTGGCGTGGGAATGGTTCACTCCGCTGGCTCGTTTCAAGCCGACTAACTGGTGGCACCGCGGCGTTGGCCACGACGTTGAGGCCTGCACCGGCACCTCCGACGCGAAGGTCGACTGGGTTATGGGCGCGTGCATGGTCGTGCCCCGCGCGACCTTCAACCGCCTCGGCGGCATGGATGAGCGCTTCTATATGAACAGCGAAGAGGTGGACTTCCAGTACCGCCTCTCGAACGCTGGCGTGGACCGCTATCTGATCCCTTCGGTGACCGTAACCCACGAGGGCGGTGGATCTTCGCCCTCCGAGCGTCGTATTCAGTGGCTGACTACCGCTCGCTTTATTTATGCCAATAAATGGGGCTGGGAGAAGAAGCTGGCGAACCTGCTGCGCGTGACCAGTTACGCGAACTTCCTGGTGAATTCGGTGCGCGGCCTGCGCAATAAGGACGTAGACGCTCGCGGCTTCCTTGCCACCGAGCTGGAGCGTATCGCTAAGGCGGAGCGCCGCGAGAACTAGGTGCGAAACCTACGGAATTTACCGTGATGGTTCCGCATGATTTGTTGCCTTCTTCATAAGAAGGTTCACATAGAACGTAGGAGGCGACACAGTGCACTCGAGTGTGTCGTCTCCTGCTTTCGTTGTAAAATTTCAATAGGTATGTTTTGCCTCAAGTAGCAGGTGAAACTTTCCGTTCCTCTTCACTCCAACACATAGCACCGCACGGTTCTACCCTGCGGGTTCTTATAGCAAACGCCGACAGGATTCAATCCTCATATGACTCAGCCCAAACTTCTACTGCTCTCACCCGCATTCCACGGGTACTGGAAGGCAATTCAGGCATCCCTGGAAGTGCACGGATACGAAGTGCGCACCCACATCTACGATGCCCCGGGTACTCTGCCCGAGCGCATCCTCAACAAGCTTGCCCACGAACTGCCCGAGAAGTACCGCCCCGAAAGCTTCGCAGCGCAGGCAACCCGTAAGGCGATTGACGCTTTCAACGAGTTCCGCCCCGATATTGTGCTGGTCATTAAGGGCGATATGCTCTCCCGCGAATGGTGGGACCTGCTGGAGACCTCCGGCGTTCGCTACGGCACCTGGCTCTACGATGAAATGCGCCGCATGAGCTACACCGAAGAGGACCTGCACCACCTGGGTGCGCTGGCAAGCTACAGCCCGCTGGATGCGCAGCATCTGCGCGAGCAGGGCTTCGAGGTGCTTGATATGCCTAACGCCTACGACACCCACTGCCCGGTTGTCCCCATGCGTGAGGACTCCATCAACTTTGTGGGCGCTAAGTACCCCAACCGTGAGGAGACCCTGCAGGCGCTGGTCGCAGCCGGCCTGCCGGTGCGCGCTTACGGTCGTGCCTGGTCTCGTCACCCCTACGACATTCTGCGCACCAAGCAGTTCAAGGACTCCGGCGTGCCTGCAGGTCGTGATATCGACCGCTCGGAGGCGTACGGCATTATGGCGTCCTCCCCGGCAACGCTGAACATCCACAATAACCAGGATGGTTTTACCATGCGTACCTTTGAGGCCCCCGGCGTGGGCGCTCTGCAGGTGATTGACCGTGCCGATGTGGATCGCTACTACATTCCTGGCGAAGAGGTTCTGGTCTACGAGAGCATCGATGAGCTCATCGAGATTTGTACCCGTATTTTCCGTGAGCCTAAGTGGGCTCGCCAGATTCGTGAGGCCGGTCAGAAGCGTACTCTGGCTGAGCACACCTTCGATCAGCGTGTAAAGATTTTGGAGCAGCTATGGGCCTAAACCTTTCTAAGATTGTGACCAAGATGCCGAGCGTGCGTTGGCACATGGCAGACCTGCTAGGAAAGACCCTGTACTCGCGAGCGTTCGGTTCTTTCGGCTCGGGTACTGTTCTTGTTCGTCCCCTGCGCATGGTCGGTGTAGAGAACATCTACCTTGGTGACCAGATTGCAATCTACGAGGATGCGTGGATTGCTTCTGAAGCCGGAGGTATTCTGCGTATTGGTTCCGGTACCTACGTTGGTCACCGTAGCCATATTCACGCTCTGTCGAATGTGACTATTGGTAAGGACTGTGTCTTTGCCGATAACGTGATGGTCAATTCTGGTGAGCATCCTCTGGACTCTCTGCACGATGTGCAGCCCGGTGGTGACATCGTGATTGGTGATCGTGTTTTCCTTGGTCAGAATGTGTCTGTGCTCGGTGGCGTCACTATTGGAGACGGCGCGGTGATTGGTGCTGGAGCTGTGGTCACCCGCGACATTCCGGCTAACGCTGTGGCTGTGGGCATTCCAGCTACCGTTATTCGAGTCCGTTCTGGGGAGAAGCAGGATGCTTAAGTACCCTCTAGATTTGGATGCTTGGCAGGCGTGGCAGAGGCGTCAGAAGAAGCTGAAGTGGGCTAAGTATAAGCTGAACACGCTTCTTGATTCTGCACGTTCTCAGACTGGCAGGGAGGAACCCGTACGCGGTCTTCTGTACACTCGCGGTACTAAGCCTCAGGTGCTGATCGTTATGGATTCGTTCTCTCCAACGAACCGCAACGCAATCTTGGAACCTCTCAAGCATCTGGATGCTGTCGATGTTGCCCTGTGGGTTCCCGAGGACGCTAGCGAGTACCTGGACGGACAGTATGCGAGCGAGCGCTACTCGCGCAAGGACTGGTCCGAGCAGGAAATCTCCGGCGATGAGCTGATTAGCCTCCTGCCGGATGTTCGTATCGTTCTATCTGCCGCGCAGTTTCTTGGACGCGGTGCAGTAGCCTACGAGTTCTCTCGCGCGATTGGCGCTGAGTACTGGATGGTTCAGCACGGTCTGCTGGTGCCTCAGGCACCGCCGCTACCGGTTGGATGCACCCTGCTGGCTTTCAGCGAAGCTGATGCGGAATTCTGGGCATCGGGTCGCCGCGATGTGACCACCCACGCGGTGGGTTCGCAGCTACTCTACCTGGCGGCACAGAAAGCTGCCGGTGCTGAAGCGCAGAAGCCGAACGACCTGGAACCGATCTTCCTGGGCCAGATGCACGGTGCGGAACTGCCGCGCGCATCCTTCGCGTACGCTTCGCATTCCTTCTTGAAGAAGTTTGGTGGTGTTTACCGTCCGCACCCGAGCGAGAAGGATAAGCTGTCGGTGCTGACCCACCAGCTGTGGGAGAAGGAAGGCATCCGCATTGACCGCTCCGGTACCCCGCTGAACGAGGTGCCGAACCCGGTGGTATCCATCTTCTCTACCGGTGTTCTGGAGGCGGCAATCCGCGGAATCCCGGCGTGGGTTTACCACCCGGCACCGCCGGCATGGCTGGTGGAATTCTGGGATCGCTACGGCATGAAGCAGTGGGGGCAGGAACCGACCCCCGCGCCGGTTCAGCCGAAGAAGGAACCGGCACAGCGTATCGCTGAACTAATGATTGAAACTTTGGAGGCATAATGCGTATTCTCTGCGTCATTCCCGTGCGCGGTGGCTCGAAGGGCATTCCGCGTAAGAACCTGCGTCCTATCGCGGGTAAGCCGCTGGTTGCATGGACTATCGAGCAGGCATTGGCTGCTAAGGAAGAAGTCGCCGGCGAGCACGAGCTGCGTGTTGTCGTCTCCACCGACGATGCTGAGCTGGCTGATATCGCCCGCGAGTACGGCGCCGAGGTGCCGTTCATGCGCCCGGCACACCTGGCTGAGGACACCACCGCCACCGAACCGGTCATTGAACACGCTATCGAGTTCTACACCGAAAACGGTTGGGAGCCCGAGGCTGTCATGCTGCTGCAGGCAACCAGCCCCGTGCGTCTGCCCGGCACCCTGGCTCGTGCGGTCCGCCAGTTCGCTGAGAACGGTAAGGACTCCATGGTCGGTGTGATTCCGATTGGTCCGTTCATCTGGACCTGGCACGCTGACGGTGAGCCCACCGCGGCATTCGAGATTATGCATCGCCCGCGCCGCCAGGAACTGACCAAGGAAACCTTCCGCTACCGCGAGAACGGTTCGATGTACATCACCAAGACCCACGTGTACATGGACCACCACAACCGCCTGGCGGGCTACCCCGGCGGTACCATTGACTTGTTCATGCTGGACGAGGTCGAGGGCGTCGACATCGACGCACCGATTGACTTCTCCGTGGCAGAGCACCAGCTCACTCAGATCCTGTCCGAAGGCAAGTAACCTTCACCCGCGGCAGTACCTCTTCTGCCGCTTCCGGCTTGACCAGCACTCAGGCATTCAACTAAACGCTCAAACGAAAAGGTCAAAATCGTGATTATTGAACGCAATATTGCCCCCTACGTGGTCTTCGCTGAAGACCCGATTCTCAACGCACTGCAGAAGATTTCTGCTAACGGCCAGCGCATCATCTTCCTGGTGAACGAGTCCGGTATCCTGCGCGGTTCGCTCTCTGACGGCGACTTCCGTCGTTGGCTGATTGCTAACCCGACCGCATCCCTGGAGACCAGCGCCCTGGACGCTGCAAACACCAACCCGCAGACCGCACCGGCTGATGCTGATCCCGAGACCCTGCGCGCATACTTCGCGAAGGGTATCAACCACGTGCCGCTGACCGACGAGCGCGGTCACCTCGTGGCACTGGCAATGGATGAGCAGGACGTCCTGCGCATCGGTAAGCACACCATCAGCGAGGATTCCCCCTCCTTCATCATTGCTGAGATTGGTAACAACCACCAGGGTAGCGTTGACTTCGCTAAGGAACTGGTGGACCTGGCTGTTGAGTCCGGCGCAGACGCTGTGAAGTTCCAGCTGCGCGATATGGACGCTCTGTACCGCCAGCGCGGCGCAGCAACCGCAGGTGAGGACCTGGGCGTTCAGTACACCCTGGACCTGCTGTCCCGCTTCTCCCTGACCGTTGACCAGATGTACGAGGTCTTCGACCACGTCAAGCAGCACGACATGGACATCATGTGCACCCCCTGGGACGCACCCTCCGTTCAGGCACTGGTTGACTACGGTATCCAGGGCATGAAGATTGCTTCTGCTGACCTGACCAACCACGAGCTGCTGCGTGACGTGGCTTCCCGCGGCCTGCCCATGCTGGTTTCCACCGGTATGAGCCGCGAAGAGGAAATCCGCGAGTCCGTGGCTCTGCTGCGTAACGCTGGCGCATCCTACGCTCTGCTGCAGTGCCAGTCCGCATACCCCGCGCCCTTCAAGGACGTCAACCTGGCGTACATGGACCGCCTGGCTGAAATCGGTCAGTGCCTGGTCGGCTACTCCGGTCACGAGCGTGGCTACCACGTGCCGATCGCTGCTGTTGCTCGCGGCGCGAAGATCATTGAGAAGCACTTCACCACCGACAAGACCCTCGAGGGTAACGACCACACCGTCTCTCTGCTGCCTGAGGAATTCAAGGCAATGGTTCAGCAGATCCGTGAGGTTGAGACCGCTATTGGTTCCGCTGCTCCTCGCGAGGTATCCACCGGTGAGCTGATGAACCGCGTGAACCTGGCAAAGTCCCTGGTTGCTACCCGCCACATCGCTAAGGGCGAGGTCGTGACCGAGGCTGACGTTGCTGTGAAGTCCCCCGGCCGCGGTCTGCAGCCGAACTACCTGCCGCAGCTGCTGGGCCGCACCATGCAGCGCGACGTTGAAGAAGGCTCGTTCTTCTTCGAGGGCGACCTGAAGGACGACCTGGTGACCCGCCGCGACTTCAAGTTCGACCGCCCCTGGGGTCTGCCGGTTCGTTACCACGACTACAAGCCGCTGATTGAAGAGGCAAAGCCGGACTTCCTGGAGTTCCACTTCTCCTACAAGGACCTCGAGATTAACATCGACGACGTCTTTGACTCCAAGCTGGACATGGGCTTCACCACCCACCTGCCCGACCTGTTCGCAGGTGACTTCCTGGTGGACCTCGCGTCCAAGGACCCCGAGGTGTGGGAGCGCTCCATCGCTGAGGTTCAGCGCACCATCGATATCACCCGTGACCTGACCCGCTACTTCACTGTAGATGAGGATCCGGTCATGGTCGTGACCATGGGTGGCTTCACCAAGGATAAGCACATCCCCGCATCTGCACGTGCTGAGAAGTACGAGCGTATCGGTGAGGCTCTGAAGCGTCTGGACGCATCCGGCGTTCGCCTGGCTGCTCAGACTCTGCCCCCGTACCCCTGGCTGATGGGTGGTCAGCAGTACCACAACCTGTTCCTGGATCCGAAGGACACCGCAGAGTTCTCGCGTGCATTCGACACCGCGCTCTGCCTGGACATCTCTCACACCATGCTTGCCTGCAACTTCCTGAACATTCCGCTGTCGGAGGCTGTTGAGCAGCTGGCACCGCTGTCCATCCACCTGCACCTGGTGGACGGCACCGGCGTTGACGGTGAGGGCGTTCAGGTCGGCGAAGGCGATGTCGACTGGGCATCCCTGGGCAAGCAGCTGCGTGAGCTGGCACCGAAGGCATCCTTCATTCCCGAAATCTGGCAGGGTCACATCAACAACGGTGAAGGCTTCTTCACCGCACTGGACCGCCTCGAGAAGTGGCTGTAGAAAGTAGACACTCACTCATGAATTCAAACGGATTTCCCACTGCCCTGTGGGTCGTTCCGGTTCCCGAGTTTGGTGGAGTAGCTCGGCACGTTGTCGATATGGCACGTGCCGGGCTCCCCGGCTTTAACCTGGTGGTTCTCGCACCCGAGGGTAAGCTCACGAGCCGTCTTGAGGAACTGGGTGTCACCGTCATCAAGGCTGAGTTCGGCCCCGACTACGGTTTTAAGACTTCCTTTGCTTCTTTGCAGAAGGCTATTGAACAGCTCCGCCCGGATATTGTGCATAGCCACCTGGCGTATGCCGATGTTGTCGCGACCGCTGTAGTCAACACGCTACGCATCCGTAGCGTCATCAAGCGCGGCACCTGCGTGCCGAAGCTTCTGACCACCGAGCACGGTATTGCCGGTAATGACTCGGTGTACCACGGTAGCTCCTGGCGTTCTAAGCTCATGGAGACCGTGCACCGTGTGCGCCTGTGGGGTACCGATCAGGCGATTGCTGTTTCTCGTTCTACCGCCGATCAGATGCGCACCAAGTGGGGCGCTCGTGGTGTGGAGCTGGTGTACAACGGCGTGGATATCCCCGAGGTGCACGCGGCTGTTGAACAGCAGCGTGTACCTGCCGAGGGTGGTCCGCGTATTCTCTCGCTGTCTCGTCTGTCCCCTGAGAAGGGTATTGACGTGCTGTTGGATGCTTTTGCGCAGCTTCGTGCTGAGTACCCGCAGGCTCATCTTGAGATTGCGGGCTCTGGCGATTTGGCATCCGAGTTGCAGGCACAGGCTCAGCGCCTGAACCTGGGTGATTCGGTGGTCTTCAGCGGCTTCGTTAACCCGATTGAGGCTATGGGCCGTAGCGACATGATTGTTCAGCTGTCGGTGTGGGAGAACTGCTCCTACACTCTGCTGGATGCTAAGGCCGCCGGCTTGAAGACGGTCGCTACCGCTGTGGGCGGCAACCCGGAGATTCTGGGCACTGATGAGCTGGTGGACCGCCAGAGTGCAACTCTGACTCAGGATGTTCTGCAGGCTATGCGCGCGCAGCTGCAGAAGGGCGAGTCTGAGCCTTTCACCTGGATTTCGAATGAGCAGATGGCTGCTCAGACGGTTGGTATTTACACTCGTGTACTTCGAGGAGGCCGATGATGATCCAGACTTCGCAGGTTTACGCGCATCTGAACGAACCCACCGAGAAGCCAGAGGTTTCGCGTTTCTCTGAAACTGTGTCTCGCGGTAGTAATTACGTCCGCCATCAGACCAGCCAGATTCGTATGCCTGAGTTCATCATGGCATTCCTCTTGCTTTTTGGTGACCCGGTACCGGGTGTTGGTTTGCCCTTTAACCAGGTAATCATTCTTCTGCTGGCCCTGTACGGTCTGACCCGTAAGCCGACTTTTGACGTGAGTCATTTTTCGGGTCTGCGCGCAATTATGTTTATCGCAATGGGTTACCTCGCGCTCGTCTCAATCAATGGTGTTCACTCTGAAGATGCATCGGATTGGACACGTCGTTTGCTCCGTCTTGTGGCGGCAACCGTGTTGATTTGGGCTATTGCAGCCGGACGCCTGCATATTCGTTCTATTGTTCTGGGATACTCATCGGCGATTCTTTTCAACGCTGTAGGGTATTTTGCAGGTTTTGCCCCGACAACTGGTTATGTTGGTTATCTGACCGGCTGGCTGGGCGATAAGAACTTCTCGGGCCTAGTATATTGCCTCTTCGGTTTGTTGATCCTAAGCTTTGCCCGTAACAAAATTGAAGTTATTGGCGCTATCGTTGTTTTCTCCGGTCTGCTGTGGGCTACGGGTTCTCGTACCTCTATTGCGGCGTATGCAGCGGGTCTGATTTGGATCGTTATTGCGCACCGTATGAAGACTTTTGGTCGTATTGCGTTGGGTATTGCCCTGTATGTCGTGATTGATGTACTGACCAGCGACTACTCTCGTGCGGGTGTGTTTGCTGACCGTACTGGTACGGATGCGCTCCGCGCTTTGATTGACAACGCTTCTGAAATCAAGGTTCAGGCAACCGGCTTCTTCGGCCAGGGCTTGGGCGAAGCATATGTCTATCTGGCACATACTGGTTCGAAGACCTGGTTCCTCCATAACTCGTACTGGTCTGCCCTGATTGAGGGTGGTTGGCCGTGGATGATTCTGGTCGTAGCTATTACCCTGCTCTACATTGTGAATGTGTTTAGCGGTCAGAAGACTCTGCCGCCGAAGTTCTATGTCGTGCAGGGTGCTGGCGTTGCCATCATGATTTGTGCATCGCGTCTGGGCGAGGTGTTTTACACCTGGCCGTGGGCTATTGCATGCGGTCTTGCTCTGCGCGTGTTGCTACTTGAGCGTGAACAGCGTTTGGGCACCGGCCATGATGAGTCGAGCGTCGAAGGCTTCGACGAGCGAATTGAAATTCGTGAGGCGGAAGAGAAGTCGCAGCACGTTGCGCCGATGTGGAAGGACGAAAATGTCTAAGACTAATCGAGCTCCTGAAGTTAGCGTCATTATTTGTGCGCTGAACGCTGCATTGACTCTTCCTCGCCAGCTTAAGGCCCTGGAGAACCAGGAAACTGAGCTTCCGTACGAAGTGATTCTGGTAGACAACGGTTCGGAGGATGACACCCGCGCCGTTATGGAAGCGTGGGCTCTGGAACCCCGAGAGGATAAGTTTACGGTCAAGGTTGTGGACGCCTCCGCAACGCCGGGTATTCCCGCGGCCCGTAACGCTGGCGCACGTGCCGCATCTGGTAGGGTCTTGGCATTCTGCGATGCTGATGATGAAGTATCGTCTCAGTGGGTTCAGGCGTTTTCAGACGTGCAGGATAAGGAACTGGCAGGTGGCTGGATTCGTGCTTTTGATGCTAATGGCGCCCCCCGCCCCGACGCCTTTGGTAAGGGTTTGATTGCAACTCCTTATCTGCCCCACGTGGGCAACTGTAACTGTGCTATTACCCGTGCACGATTTTTCGAAATTGGTGGCTACGATGAGTCCCTTCCTCGCTACGGCTATGAGGATGTGGATATTTCGTGGCGCCATCAGGAAGCCGACGGTGTGATGCGCTTTATCCCTGAAGCAGAGATTCGTTTTACTCTCTCGGAGGGAAAGAGCTCTATCCGTAAGAAGTACGAGCTGGGTGTGGGACGTGTGCTGATGGCCCGTCGTTTCCCGAAGTACGATTCTGCAACGTATTCGTTGAAGTCTACTGTGACGGGTAGCGTTCAGCAGTTGCTGAATATTCTGCGTCAGGCTGTGACTCAACGTAAGGTTGCTCGTCGTGATGTTGCTACCTGGGTTGCTTCGTTGGGGCGTATCCGCGGAAGTATCAAATACTCCGGCAAGAACTATGTACCCGCCCGCAAGCTGGTGAAGGAGTAGAAGGATGGAGAAAGAACTCTACATCGCCACCAATAACGGTGATATGGGCGGCGGCGAGGTCATGCTCCTGAATATTGCCCGCGCAGCCCGTAGCCTTGGCTACAAGGTCACTATTGTGGGTCCTGCCGAGCCGAAGCAGCTTGTAGAAGCCGCAGCGGATGAGGGATTCCCCCGCATCATCTTGCCGGCTAAGAACCGCGCACAGTACATGGTGGCTCTGCGTAGCTGGCACGCTCGCCACAAGGACGTTCTGCTGTGGTGCAACGGTCTGGTTCCCGCAGCGGCGACGGGCGGTCGTAAGAACCGCATCGTGCACCTGCACCAGCTGCCTACCGGTGTGAACGCGAAGCTCGTACCCTTTGCCCGCCATAAGGCGTCTGTCACCCTGGTCCCGAGTCGTTATGTGGCGCGTGCCTGCCCTGGGAGCGAGCTGTTCGCGAACTGGGTCAGCGGCGTGTCCACTGAGCTGGATCACCGTGTGGGGGAGCGACGCCTCCGTGTTGGTTACCTGGGACGTTTGACTCCGTCTAAGGGCATTGCGACCCTGTGCCAGGCGATGAGTTCCCTGAACGCTAACGGTATCGAGTACGACCTGGTGATTGGTGGCGAGCCTGTCTTCGCATCTGATGAGGAACGCGAGGAGGTTGAGGATGCGCTAGCTCGTGTTGCTACGTTCAGCACGCGTCTGGGCTGGACTACCCCGGACCGTCTTTTCGGCGATATCGACATGCTCGTTGTACCTTCGATTGCCCCCGAGTCTTTTGGCTTGGTGGTTGCTGAAGCGATGAGCGCGCGCGTCCCTGTAATCGTCAGTGATGCTGGTGCTCTGTCGGAGGTGCTTGGCGGCGCATCGTACCCGTACGTTGTGCCTGCTGGTCAGCCGGTAGCTCTTGCGCAGGCCATTAAGAGCCTGGGTACCGAGCTCCGCGAAGACACGGATGCACTGGCGGAGCGAACCTCCGAGTTGTTCTGGCGTTGGCAGGAAAACTACTCGCCTGAAGCAGGTAAGGTCCGTGTTGGTGAGATTCTGGAGCGTTTTATCCGCTAAGGTGCTTCTAAACGTATAAGCCATTCCCAACGGATATCCTCTCACTCAAACCCTGAAGGAAAATTATGACAACTACTCACCGCTACAAGGCTGCGGTTATCATTCCGTCTCGCGGTGGTGCAAAGATTCTGCACTACCCGCTGGATGCGCTTGCCGCTCAGACCGAGAAGGACTTCCAGGTTATCGTGGTCCTCGACGGCGATATCGATAACAGTGAAGCTGTGCTTGACCGCTACATTGCCGAAGGCAAGTTGAACCTGACCAAGATCGTTTTCGAGGAGAACCGCGGTCGTGTGGCAGCGCTGAACGCTGGCCACCGTGCGGCTGATGCGGATGTCCTCATCCGTTGCGATGACGATCTGGAACCCGATTCCAACTACGTTGCGAATCACCTCAAGTACCATGAGGCTCCCGGCGAACACGGCGTGATTGGTATTTACCTGAACCAGTTCCCGGACACTCCCTACTCTCGTGTGTACGGTAACTACCGCGACCAGAAGTTCCGTGAATCTGCGTACAAGGTTGCTCCTGAGAAGCGCTGGATTTACTGGGCGGGTAACGTGTCGATGTCGAAGAAGCTCTTCGATGAGATTGGTGGCTATGACCCCGCGTACCGTCTCTACGGTTGGGAAGACGTAGACATGGGTTACGAGGTTGCCCAGCACGGTGGCGAAATCCATATTGCCCCTGAACTGGCGACTAAGCACTACGTGGCTGCTACCACCACTGCGGTGCGTGCTCTGCGTGCTCTGCACTCGGGTTCTGCTCGCACTATCTTCGTGCGTAAGCACGGCGAGGATGCACACCCCGCCCCGAACCCGACGGGTGCATGGGGCCTGCTGGTCAAGGCGCTTGCTCGTTTCACTACGGAGAAGACCATTAAGGCTCTAGGTGACGCGAGCGATAAGATTCTGCTGAAGTTGCCCGCTAAGGCTGCTGAGAAGCTTGTGGCACTGCAGGTTGAGGCCGCATCCTACGCTGGTATTCACTATCCTGAGCGAGCTCAGAAAGTTTTCTAGGAGGAAAAGAAAATGTCACTCACTCAGCTCTTGACCTCCGCTCCCTTTACCGGGCCGAAGAACCCTGACGCGGTGCTTGCAGATATCCCGAAGAGCCTCAAGAAGCTTGGCCGTCTGGCGCGCCGTTACGTACCGCTGGTCAAGCCTGAGGCTACTGAAGAGATTGCGATTGCCCACGACTACCTGACTCAGCGCGGCGGCGCGGAGCGTGTTGTTCTGGCAATGCACCGTGCGTTCCCGGACGCACCGATTTACACGACCCTGTACGACCCGGAGGGCACCTTCCCGGAGTTCAAGGACGCAAAGATTATCACGAGTCCTTTGAACAAAATTGGTTACCTGCGTCGTAACCACCGCATGGCTCTGCCAATTCTGCCGTTTGCTTCTTCTTTCTTGAAGGTGCCGGCTGAGCGTGCTGTGGTGTCGACGACCGGTTGGGCGCACGGCTTCAACTTCGCCGGTCGCAAGTTCATTTACTGCCATTCGCCGGCGCGTTGGCTGTACCTGAGCGACCAGTATCTGGGCGAGAAGAGCACCGGTCCCGTGCCGTTGCTGCTGAAGACTCTGCGTCCTGCACTGATGCTGTGGGATCACTGGGCGGCTCACCGTTCGGCGGTCTACGTGGCGAATGCGAGCGTGATTAAGAAGCGCATTGAGACGGTGTACGGTAAGAAGGATGTTCCGATTTTCTTCCCGCCGCACTCGGTAGACACCACCGCACCGGTTGAACCTATTCCGGGCCTGGAAGAGTTCACCGAGTCGGAGGACTACTTCCTCATTGTTTCGCGTCTGCTACCCTACAAGAACGTTGATAAGGCTGTTGAGGCATGCAACGAGCTGGGTAAGAAGCTCCTGGTGGTTGGTCGCGGCCCCGAGAAGGAACGCCTTGAAGCGCTTGCGGGCCCCACTGTTCGTATCGTTTCTGGTATTTCGGATGCCCAGCTGCGTTACGCGTACCGTCACTGCTTGGCGCTGTTGGCTATCTCTTATGAGGACTTCGGCATCACCCCGCTGGAGGCAGGCGCTAGTGGCAAGGCTGTGATTGCGTACCGTGCGGGTGGCTTCCTGGATACCATTCAGGAAGGCAAGACCGGCATGTTCATCAACCAGCCGACCGTGGAGCAGCTGGTGGAAGCTCTCGAGGCTTTCAACCCGGATGACTGGGACGCTGACTATATCCGTGAGCACGTTGACGGTTTCTCGGAGGCTCGTTTCATTAGCCGTTTGAAGACGTACGTGCAGGCTCTGCCCGAAGACTAAAAAGAGCTAGGTGGCTCATA